>CAMDKK010000031.1 GCA_945901045.1 Limnohabitans sp. Rim8 | reverse complement strand
TTCCAAGACTCTCCCCCAGATTTCGCCACACGGTTTTACCTCCGCTGGCTTTGTCCAATTGTTTAAGCAGGTCTTCATGCGTGGTCAACTCTTGCGCATTAGCGCGTAAGACTGGCAGGTGGTAACTTGACAGGTCGATACTCCCGATTAATTGGTGTTGGGGTTGGTCATCGCTTATGTCAATCAACAAAGCTTCCTGCCCGCGCGTGAGGTTGATGTAGACGTCGGCCAGCAACTCTGCATCCAGCAAAGCGCCGTGCAAAGTGCGGCCCGAATTGTCCACGCCCAACCGGTCGCACAGAGCATCCAGGCTGTTGCGCTTGCCAGGGAACATTTGCTTGGCCATGACCAAGGTGTCGATCACGCTCGACACATGGGTGGTGAAGGGTGCCTCGCCAACACGCTCGAGCTCTTTGTTTAAAAAACCAACGTCGAAAGCGGCATTGTGGATGATGATTTCTGCACCGTGCAGGTAGTCAAGCACCTCTCGAGCAACTTGTGCAAATTTAGGTTTGTCGCGCAAAAAATCATTGCTGATGCCGTGGACCTTGAGCGCATCCTCATGGCTGTCACGCTCAGGGTTGAGATAGAAATGCAAGTTATTACCGGTGAGCTTGCGGTTGAACAACTCTACGCATCCGATTTCAATCACGCGGTCACCGCCCTCTGCAGACAGCCCCGTGGTTTCAGTGTCCAGAAAAATTTGACGCATCAGTGGTTTTCTTTGGCATGGTTGATGGTGTAACGCGGTATCTCGATCACCAAATCTTTTGTGGCCAAGAACGCTTGACAGCTCAGACGCGAGTTGGGCTCCAGGCCCCAGGCGCGGTCGAGCAAGTCTTCTTCAGTTTCTTCGAGATCGTTGAGGCTGTTGAATCCCTCGCGCACGATCACGTGGCAGGTTGTGCAGGCACAGCTCATGTCGCACGCATGTTCAATGTTGATTTTGTGGTCCAGCAAAGCTTCACAAATACTGGTGCCGGATGGCGCAGTAATTTCTGTTCCAGCAGGACAGTATTCAGGGTGAGGCAGAATTTTGATGATGGGCATATCGTTTAATTGGTAGCTCAAAGCCCCTTACAGGGACTGAATGTTTTGACCCGACAGGGCTTTTTGGATACTGTGGTTCATACGCTCGGCGGCAAAAGCTTCAGTGCCTTTGGCCAACTCCATAGTCACATTTTCCAGAATTTGGGCATCTTGCTCGGTCATCACGGCTTGACGCAGACTTTGCATGAGTTGTTCAATTTGTGCACGCTCATCAACGCTGAGCAAGTCGCCGTCGGCATTCAAGGCACTTTGGGTCGCCAGCAACATGCGTTCGCCGTCTACGCGGGCTTCGACGATGGCGCGTGATTTCATGTCTACTTCGGCTGTGGTGAAGCTCTCTTTGAGCATGGTGGCAATTTGGTCGTCACTCAGACCATAAGAAGGCTTGACGTCAATTTGCGCCTCCACACCGCTTATTTGTTCTTTGGCCGCCACGCTGAGCAGACCATCGGCATCAACAGTAAAAGTCACGCGAATGCGCGCTGCCCCCGCAGCCATGGGCGGGATACCGCGAAGCTCAAAGCGGGCCAAACTTCGGCAATCCTGCACCAAGTCACGTTCACCTTGAACCACATGAAGCGCCAAAGCTGTTTGCCCGTCTTTGTAGGTGGTGAAGTCTTGCGCCATAGCGGTGGGAATGGTCTGGTTGCGTGGAATGATCCGCTCTGACAGGCCACCCATGGTCTCAATACCTAATGACAAGGGGATCACGTCGAGCAGCAACAGATCCCCCGCAGTGTCGTTGCCTGCCAACTGGTTGGCTTGAATGGCCGCGCCCAATGCAACCACTTCATCGGGGTTCAGGTTGTTGAGGGGTGCTTTGTCAAAGAAGTTGGCAACAGCTGATTGAATTTGAGGCATGCGGGTCGACCCGCCCACCATGACCACGCCCTGGATTTCGTCCTTGCTCAACTGGGCATCACGCAAAGCTTTGCGCACGGCAGACATGCAGCGCAGGGTGAGCGCGTCGGTTGCGGCTTCAAATTCGGCACGGCTGATTGATGCCGTCAAAGAGTGGGCAGACAAAGCAACATTCAAGCTCACATTAGATTGAAGTGTCAATGCTTCTTTAGCTTGTCGAGCTGCTGCCTTGAGTAGGGTTTTATCTTGCGGGGTGATGGCCTGCGCGCCCTTTTGCGCCAGCAACCACTTGGCCAGCGCTTCGTCGTAATCGTCCCCCCCCAAAGCCGAATCGCCACCAGTGGCCATGACTTCGAACACACCACGGGTTAAGCGCAAGATGGAAATATCGAAGGTTCCTCCACCCAGGTCAAACACGGCGTAAACACCTTCACTGGCATTGTCCAGCCCGTAGGCAATGGCTGCAGCTGTCGGCTCATTGATCAAGCGCAGAACGTTCAGACCCGCCAACTGCGCGGCATCTTTGGTAGCTTGGCGCTGTGCATCGTCAAAATAAGCGGGAACGGTAATGACGGCCCCATAGACATCGTCATTGAAAGTGTCTTCTGCGCGGAAACGCAGTGTGGCCAAAATTTCTGCACTGACTTCAACCGGGGACTTTTCACCTTGTACCGTCTGCAAAGACAGCATGCCTTTGTCTTTGTTCACAAACACATAGGGAAGTTTGTCTGCATTGAGCACATCTTTCAGACTGCGGCCCATGAAGCGCTTGACCGAAGCAATCGTGTTTTGCGGATCTGATGCCGCTGCGGCAACGGCCTCATGACCGATCTGTCGACCTTGACCCGGCAAATAGCGCACGACAGACGGCAAGATCACTTGACCTTCGTGGTCTGGCAAACATTCGGCCACGCCATTGCGCACGGAGGCCACCAGGGAATGGGTTGTACCCAAATCGATGCCAACAGCGATTCGGCGCTGGTGCGGGTCAGGGGCTTGGCCCGGCTCAGAAATCTGTAGTAACGCCATGAGTGAAATGAAAAAGTTATGTGCCTGCTCAGTCAAGCAGAACGTCGAGTTTATGGCGAACTTCGCTGGCAAAGCGGTCAATGAACATCAGCGCCCTGACCTGCCCCACTGCCAAGTGGTAGTCGCAGGCATTGTCAATTGCTTGCGCCATGTCAACCAAGGCTTGTTGATGCGTCATTTCCACCTCGTTGAGCAGCATCTCCAATTCGGCTTGGGTTTGCGTCTCGTCCAAGGTTTCTCGCCAAGTCATTTGTTGCATCAAAAAAACAGTGGGCATGGCCGTGTTGTTTTCTGCATTGACGGGAACCCCATGGATCTCACACAAATAGGCCGCACGCTTGACGGGATCTTTCAGGCGCTGGTAAGCCTCGTTGATGCGAACAGACCATTGCATGGCAATGCGCTGAGCTGCAGCGCCTTCGACGGCAAAACGGTCTGGGTGTGCTTCGCGTTGAAGTTCCTTCCAGCGAGCATCCAGCGCATCTCGTTTCATGGAGAACTGAATGGGAATACCAAACAATTCAAAGTCGTTAGCCTGAAGCGAGATCACACGCGGAATGATTCTCCGCAACCACATCGGTCGCGTTCATTGGGGTTGTTGAAGCGAAAACCTTCGTTCAAGCCCTCACGGACAAAATCAAGCTCAGTGCCATCAATATAGGCAAGGCTTTTGGGGTCGATCAAGACCTTGACACCATGGTCTTCGAACACCGTGTCTTCAGGGGCAATTTCGTCCACATATTCGAGCTTGTAAGCCAAACCAGAACAGCCCGTGGTTTTTACCCCCAAGCGAACGCCGACGCCTTTACCGCGCTTGGTCAAATAGCGGGTGACGTGACGGGCAGCAGCATCAGTCAAAGAGACAGACATATCAGTGTGCGTGTTTCTTTTTGTAATCTTCCACTGCAGCCTTGATGGCGTCTTCAGCCAAGATAGAGCAATGGATTTTGACCGGTGGTAAAGCCAGTTCTTCAGCGATTTGGCTATTTTTCAAAGCGGCCGCTTCGTCCAAGGTTTTACCTTTGACCCACTCGGTTACCAAGGAGCTCGAAGCAATAGCCGAACCGCAACCGTAGGTTTTAAAACGCGCATCTTCGATCACCCCGGTCAGCGGGTTGACCTTGATCTGCAACTTCATCACGTCGCCACAGGCGGGTGCACCCACCATACCGGTACCGACCGAGTCGTCTCCTTTTTCGAAGGACCCTACGTTACGGGGATTTTCGTAGTGGTCTACGACTTTTTCGCTGTATGCCATGTTTTTCTCCTAGTTCGATTTCAGTGGGCA
This sequence comes from Limnohabitans sp. Rim8, assembly GCA_945901045.1. Lineage (GTDB taxonomy): Bacteria > Pseudomonadota > Gammaproteobacteria > Burkholderiales > Burkholderiaceae_C > Limnohabitans_A. The sequence continues at coordinate 39,976 of CAMDKK010000031.1, read as the reverse complement.
GACCACTGTATGGTGCTCAAGTCAATACCATCTTGGTACATTTCCCAAAGAGGACTGAGTTCGCGCAACTTATGCACATTGGTACGGATGGTCTCGATGGCAAAGTCTATTTCTTCTTCGGTGGACCAGCGGCCAACCGTCATGCGCAAGCTGCTGTGCGCCAATTCATCGCTGCGGCCCAAAGCGCGCAACACATAGCTGGGCTCGAGGCTGGCCGATGTACAAGCCGAACCGGATGAGACAGCCAAGCCCTTAATGCCCATGATCAATGACTCACCTTCTACAAAGTTGAAACTCATGTTGAGGTTGTGCGGCACTCGCTGTGTGGGGTGACCATTCAAAAAGACTTGTTCAACATCTTTAAGGCCATTGATTAGGCGGTCATGCAAGGCACGGGCTTTGGCGTTGTCCTGCGCCATCTCCAATTTTGCCAAGCGAAAAGCTTCACCCATGCCCACGATTTGATGGGTAGGCAAGGTGCCCGAGCGCATGCCACGCTCGTGACCACCACCGTGCATTTGGGCTTCAAGTCGCACGCGGGGTTTGCGGCGAACATACAAGGCACCAATTCCTTTAGGCCCATAAGTTTTATGGGAGGCCAAGCTCATCAAATCAACTGGCAAGGTGGCCATGTCGATGTCGACCTTGCCAGTAGCCTGAGCGGCATCAACATGGAAAATGATACCTTTCTCGCGGCACAAAGTGCCAATGGCCGGGATATCTTGAATCACGCCAATTTCATTGTTCACGAACATCACGCTGATCAGGATGGTGTCTGGACGGATCGACTCTTTGAGTACGTCCATATTCAACAAGCCGTCTTCTTGCACGTCCAGGTAAGTGACCTCAAAGCCTTGGCGCTCCAGCTCTCGCATGGTGTCTAAAATCGCTTTGTGCTCGGTCTTGACGGTGATCAGATGTTTGCCGCGCGACTTATAAAAGTTAGCCGCGCCCTTCAAGGCCAAATTGTTCGACTCGGTGGCACCACTGGTCCAAACTATTTCACGGGGGTCAGCACCGATCAGGTCAGCCACATCAACGCGTGCTTTTTCTACCGCTGCTTCTGCTTCCCAACCCCAGGCATGAGTTCGGGACGCAGGGTTGCCAAAATGCTCACTCAACCAAGGAATCATGACAGCAACGACGCGTGGATCTACAGGGTTTGTAGAGCTGTAATCCATGTAAATGGGAAAATGAGGGGTATGGTCCATGGTGTCAGTTTGAAATTCAATAAAAAATAAACGGCTATTGCTTAGGACTTGGCAAACATATTGCCCAAGGCAAAGACAGAGTTAGGGGCATTGATGCGAATGGGCTTGGTCACCGGCATGGCAGAGATGGCGCGCTTGATGGCGGGCTTCTCGTCGATCTTCACCCCATTGGCCAATTGATCATCGACCATCTTTTGCAAGGTCACGGAGTCAAGAAATTCAACCATGCGCTTATTCAAAGCGGCCCATAAATCATGCGTCATGCAACGTCCAGACTCACCCTGGCAGTTTTCTTTGCCGCCGCAATGGGTCGCATCGATGGGCTCGTCCACTGAAACAATGATGTCGGCCACAGTGATTTCGCTGGCCTTGCGAGCCAATGAATACCCACCACCCGGGCCTCGAGTCGACTCGACCAATTGATGTCGGCGCAATTTACCGAAAAGCTGCTCCAAATAGGACAGCGAAATGTGCTGGCGTTGGCTGATCGCGGCCAAGGTCACGGGACCACTGTGTTGGCGCAAAGCCAAATCGATCATTGCAGTCACTGCAAATCGGCCTTTGGTGGTTAAACGCATGTCAGGCTCCTAAAGGGTGGGGAAGACTTATCCTACTAACGCAGTCAACTATAGCAGAACCCGATTAAATTAGTCGGGTTAAGGATCGGGTTAACCCTTCAGATTGTCGGCCTAATAAAAGGCAGGATGTTATCGGTCCCGGTTGCACCAAAAGCTTGTTCTTTGAGAATAGCCAGTTGGTCTCGCACACCAGCGGCCTTTTCAAAATCCAAATTACGCGCATGCTCCATCATTTGCTTTTCAAGCTGTTTGATGGCTTTGATCACGTCCTTTTCGCTCATGATTTCAACTTTGGCCCGCTGCACCGCGGCCAGTTCAAGACGTTCTGCTTCTTTGCCCGATTTGTCGCTGTAAACACCGTCAATCAAATCGCGCACTTGTTTGACAATGCTTCGTGGCGTGATGCCGTGCACAAGATTGTGGGCAATTTGCTTTTCCCTTCGCCGCTCCGTCTCACCGATGGCTCTCTTCATGGAATCGGTCATTCGGTCAGCATACAAAATAGCTTTGCCATGCAGGTTACGGGCCGCCCGGCCTATGGTCTGAATCAAACTGCGCTCAGAGCGTAAAAAACCCTCTTTGTCCGCGTCCAAAATGGCCACCAATGAGACTTCAGGAATGTCCAGACCTTCGCGCAGCAGGTTAATACCGACCAACACATCGAAAGCGCCCAGGCGAAGGTCGCGCAATATTTCTACGCGCTCAACCGTATCGATGTCAGAATGCAAATACCGCACGCGCACACCGTTGTCGCTTAAATAATCGGTGAGCTGCTCCGACATGCGCTTGGTCAGCGTAGTTATCAGCACGCGCTCATGCTTGTCCGCACGGATGCGAATTTCTTGCAGCACATCATCCACTTGGTGGATGGCAGGGCGCACTTCCACCAAGGGGTCCACCAGTCCGGTAGGGCGAACCACCTGCTCAACAATCTGCCCAGCATGGGTTTTTTCGTAGTCGGCAGGCGTGGCGGACACAAATATGCACTGTCGCATTTTGGTTTCAAACTCTTCGAACTTGAGGGGCCTGTTGTCCAAGGCGCTGGGCAAGCGAAAGCCGTATTCAACTAAGGTGGTCTTGCGCGCTCGGTCACCGTTGTACATGGCATTGAGCTGACCGATCATCTGGTGACTTTCGTCGAGGAATACCATCGCGTCAGACGGCAAATAATCCGTCAATGTGCTGGGCGCGGCGCCCGGGGCGGCCCCTGACAAGTGCCTGGTGTAATTTTCAATCCCCTTGCAATGGCCGACTTCGCTGAGCATTTCCAGGTCAAACCGGGTGCGCTGCTCCAGCCTCTGGGCTTCCACCAGCTTGCCCATACCGACCAACTCTTTGAGCCGATCTGACAACTCCGTTTTGATGGTTTCGACTGCCGCCAAGACCTTGTCTCGCGGTGTCACATAATGGCTGGAAGGGTAGACTGTGAAGCGCGGAATTTTCTGCCGAATACGACCTGTCAGCGGATCGAAGAGTTGCAGGCTTTCAATTTCGTCGTCAAACAATTCGATGCGAATGGCCAGCTCGGAATGCTCTGCGGGAAACACATCAATCGTATCGCCCCTTACCCGAAATTTGCCTCGACTGAAATCCATGTCATTGCGCTGGTATTGCATGCGAATCAGTTGAGCAATCACGTCGCGCTGGCCTAGCTTGTCGCCGTTGCGCAATGTCATGATCATGCGGTGGTAACTCTCTGGCTCTCCGATGCCATAGATCGCTGAAACGGTAGCCACGATCACCACGTCTCTGCGCTCCATGATGCTTTTGGTGCAACTCAAACGCATTTGCTCTATGTGCTCATTGATCGCCGAGTCTTTTTCAATGAACAGGTCGCGCTGCGGCACATAGGCTTCAGGTTGGTAGTAGTCGTAGTAACTGACAAAATACTCCACCGCATTTTTTGGGAAAAATTCGCGAAACTCACTGTAAAGCTGCGCCGCAAGGGTTTTATTGGGCGCAAAAATAATGGCCGGACGTCCCAATTGGGCTATCACGTTGGCCATGGTGAAGGTCTTGCCAGAGCCGGTCACGCCAAGCAGCGTTTGAAAAACCTCCCCATCGTGCACCCCTTCGACGAGTTTTTCGATGGCCATGGGTTGGTCGCCGGCAGGAGGATAGGGCTGAAACAACTCAAACGGCGAGCCGGGATAGCTCACAAAATGGCCCTGCGGCAACTCGGTAATGACTTCAGCAATTTCAGACATGGTGAGGATTGTGCAGCGGGAACAGGGCTGGGTTGGATTGGCCCCTGTGTCCCGCTAAAATAAGGGGTAACCCGCAAGCGTAACCGAAGCCCCTTGACTTTGGTTCATACCTTTTTACCCAAGGATTTTTTTCATGTCTCTGTTTTCCGCCGTCGCAATGGCCCCGCGCGACCCCATCCTGGGTCTGATCGAACAATTCAACACTGACACCAACCCCAACAAGGTGAATTTGGGCGTGGGTGTTTATTTCGACGACAACGGCAAACTTCCTCTGCTGGAATGCGTTCAAGCGGCCGAAAAATCCATGATGGCCAGCCCGACGGCCCGTGGCTATTTGCCCATCGACGGCATTGTGGCTTATGACAACGCGGTCAAAGCGCTGGTCTTTGGCGCCGACTCCGATGTGGTCCAGTCCGGCCGTGTGTCCACCGTACAGGCCATTGGCGGCACGGGCGGCCTGAAGATCGGTGCCGACTTCCTGAAAAAAATCAGCCCCAATGCCAAAGTGATGATTTCTGACCCCAGCTGGGAAAACCACCGCGCCATCTTCGTGAATGCTGGTTTTGAAGTCGATGCCTACGCCTACTATGACGCAGCTAAGCGCGGCGTGAACTTCGAAGGTATGCTGGAAAGCCTTAAAGCTGCTGCTCCAGGCACCATTTTCGTGCTGCACGCTTGCTGCCACAACCCCACCGGCTACGACATCACGGACGCCCAGTGGCAACAGGTCATAGCCGTCGTGAAGGCCAATGGACTGACGGCTTTTCTGGATATGGCCTACCAAGGATTTGGCCATGGCATCACCGAGGACGGCGCTGTGATAGGCAAGTTCGTGGCTGCGGGCTTGGACATTTTGGTGTCTACGTCCTTCTCCAAAAGCTTCAGTTTGTATGGGGAGCGCGTAGGCGCTTTGTCTGTGGTCGCCACCGATAAGGAAGAGTCGGCACGCGTGCTTTCGCAACTCAAAATTGCCATTCGCACCAACTACTCCAACCCGCCGATCCATGGTGGCGCGGTGGTCGCTGCAGTCTTGAACAACCCTGAGCTGCGTGCTATGTGGGAAAAGGAACTTGGCGAAATGCGATTGCGCATCAAGGCCATGCGCCAAAAACTGGTCGACAGCCTTAAGACCGCCGGTGTGAAGCAAGACATGAGCTTCATCACCAGCCAGATCGGTATGTTCAGTTACTCCGGCCTGAGCAAGGAGCAAATGGTGCGCCTGCGCTCCGAGTTTGGCGTGTACGGCACCGATACTGGCCGTATGTGCGTGGCTGCGCTGAACAGCAAAAACATTGACTATGTCTGCCAAGCCATCGCCAAAGTCTTTTGAACTGACTATTTTTCTGACAATGGCCCGGAAAGCCGCTGACCCTCTTGCAGGGTAAGCGGCTTTTTAACAGGGGCACCCAAGCGACAGTGAATTAGTGTTTTCACTCCAACATTTCAGAGAGACAACTGGTATATTGCTGCAGCGCAACAAATTTAGGGACGGATTCGCCATGCTTTATCAGATCTATGAAACTCAACGTGCCTTCATGGAGCCCTTCTCAGAGTTGGCGCAAACCGCAGCCAAACTGTTCAGCAATCCGAGCAATCTGGCTGGTCAAACCCCTTTGGCTCAACGGGTGGCCGCTGGTTACGATCTGATCCACCGCTTGGGAAAAGATTACGTCAAACCCGAATTCGGTATTCGCACGGTAGACGTGGATGGCGTGGATGTGGCAATTCATGAACGTATAGAAATCAAAAAACCATTTTGTGAATTGTTGCGCTTCAAACGTTTTTCTGACGACACCGCAACGCTGACCAAGCTCAAAAATCAGCCCCCCGTGTTGATCGTGGCACCTTTGTCTGGTCACTACGCGACCTTGCTGCGCGATACGGTCAAAACCATGCTGGGTGATCACAAGGTTTACATCACCGATTGGAAAAATGCGCGTTTGGTACCACTCGAAGACGGCGAATTCCATTTGGACGATTACATCAACTACGTACAAGAATTCATTCGTCACCTGCAATCCATCTATGGCAACTGCCATGTGGTTAGCGTCTGCCAACCCACCGTGCCGGTTTTGGCGGCAGTCTCGCTCATGGCCAGTCGTGGAGAAAAAACGCCGCTGACCATGACCATGATGGGTGGCCCAATAGATGCACGGAAATCACCAACTTCTGTAAACAACCTGGCAACAACCAAAGGCTTCGATTGGTTTGAAAACAACGTCATCTACCGTGTGCCCGGCAATTTCCCTGGTTCAGGTCGCCGCGTCTACCCTGGTTTCTTGCAACACACCGGCTTTGTGGCAATGAACCCTGACCGCCATGCCACAAGCCACTATGATTACTTCAAAGACTTGATCAAAGGCGATGATGCCAGCGTGGAAGCGCACCGCAAGTTTTATGACGAATACAACGCGGTTCTGGACATGGACGCAGACTATTATTTGGAAACCATCAAAACCGTTTTCCAGGATTTCAACTTGGTCTATGGCACTTGGCAGGTCAAAGGCATTGATGGCAAAGTCGAATGGGTTCGCCCTCAAGACATCAAAACCACCGCCTTGCTGACCGTTGAAGGCGAACTGGATGACATCTCAGGCTCTGGTCAAACTGCAGCAGCCCATGGCCTGTGCAGTGGCGTTTCAGACAAAAACAGCCAGCACCTTGAAGTGCACGGAGCCGGACATTACGGTATTTTCAGTGGCCGCCGCTGGCGCGATATTGTGTACCCGAAAATGCGCCAATTCATTCTGGACCATGCGGCCACCCCTCCGAAAGCAACCACAGCCAAGCGCACCAAACCGGTTGCCAAAAAAGCGGTGCAAACCGCTGTGAAAACGACACTCAAAACAGCCGTTAAATCCAAGACAGAACGTGCAAAGGCCAAGGCTTGACAATGCACAGCGTGGGCATCACGCCCGCGCAACGCGCGCTGGCCGGACGCATCGACGCCGTGCTGCCCCAAACACAATGCACAAGGTGTGGTTACCCTGACTGCGCCTCTTACGCATTGGCCATCGCCCTTTCACAAGCCCCTATCAATCAATGCCCTCCAGGCGGGGCGCAGGGTATTGAGCGAATCGCTCAAATTACCGAAAAGCCTGTTCAATTTTTGAGTGCTGCTCACGGCGTTGAAGGCCCCAGAGCCTTGGCAGTGATTGACGAGAACTGGTGCATCGGATGCACACTTTGCATCAAAGCTTGCCCCACCGACGCCATCTTGGGAAGCAACAAGCTCATGCACACGGTCATTGCACCCTGGTGCACAGGCTGCGAATTATGCCTACCGGTATGCCCTGTTGACTGCATTGAAATGGTCAAAGTGACTGGAGAAAAAACCGGTTGGGCAGCGTGGAGTCAGGATGCCGCCTTGGTTGCACGTGAGCGCTACACACAGCGCCAATTCAGGCTCCAGTATGAAGATCGCGTTCATCAGCAAGAAAAAATGGCCAAAGCCGAAATGAAACTGGCCGACCTGGAAATGCACACCAAGTCACCTTCCGGGCCCACTCAAGAAGCGGAGTTGCAGCGTAAGCGGACCATCATTGAAGCGGCTTTAGCCAAAGCAAAAACCCGTCAATCAGGGAACTGAGCAATTTTCGGAGTTTCGGTGCTATTGCGCGTTAGCTGCCAAAGCTGCAAATGCCTTGACCACCTCGACCGGTGCCTGGACCAATTCGATCAACACACCCTCGCCGCCGATAGGGAATTCGTCGCTGGCCTTGGGGTGCAAAAACGTGATGTCAAATCCAGCAGCGCCTTTGCGAATGCCACCTGGCGCAAAGCGCACGCCTTGCGATGTGAGCCACTCGACTGCAACGGGAAGATCATCAATCCACAAGCCAATGTGGTTCAGCGGCGTGGTGTGCACAGCAGGTTTTTTCTCAGGGTCCAGCGGTTGCATCAGATCGACTTCAACTTTGAACAGGCCGGTGCCGATTGCGCAAATGTCTTCGTCCACGTTCTCGCGTTCGCTTTGAAATGTGCCTGTAACTTCCAGACCGAACATGTCCACCCACAGTGTTTTCAAACGGCCCTTATCAGGACCACCAATGGCGATTTGCTGAACCCCCAGCACTTTGAAAGGACGGAACATTTATTCGAACTCCACAATCATTTGATCCACTGTGAGCGACTCCCCTTGGGATGCCACCACTTTTTTGACAACGCCGTCTTGCGCAGCAAAGATAACGTTCTCCATCTTCATGGCTTCAATCACGGCCACGCGCTCACCAGCTTGTACTTTTTGCCCCACAGCCACCGCCACATCCACCAGCAAACCAGGCATAGGTGATAGCACATAGCGACTCAAATCCGCCGGTGCCTTGAAAGGCATGAGTTGATGCAACTGCGCCATCCGAGGCGACATGACCAAAGCTTGGATGCGGGTGCCGTTGTGTTGCACTTGCAAAGCCAATGGATTTTTTAAAGTACCCCGCTCCATTTGTGCCGTAAACGGTTTGCCATTGCAGATACCTTCAATGCGAATGTCGTTCAAACGGGAATTGCTTTCTATCGCATAAATTTGACCTTCAATCACAATTTGCGCGACGCCAGGCTTGCCCACAAACTCATGCAAATGCACTTGAACATATCGGTTCTTACCCGCTTGCCCTAGTTCGACCACGGTGTAGTCCTGACCTACTTGGACGTCATAACCCGGCAATTGGCCACTCAGATTGGCCGCACGCTGACGTGATTTGCGCCGAACGAACGCGGCCAAAGCGGCAAGAAAGTTAGGGTCCTCGTGAGGCACATCTTCTGCACGAAAACCTTGGCTGTATTGCTCTGCAATAAAACCGGTATTGAAGTCGCCGGATACAAATCGCGGGTGAGCCAACAGTGCGGCTTGGAAAGGAATGTTCGAGCTGATGCCTCGAATGACAAAGCCGTTCAGTGCTTCGCGCATTTTGGCAATCGCGTCCTTACGGTCTTTACCGTGCACGATGAGCTTGGCAATCATCGAGTCATAAAACATCGGAATTTCGCCGCCGTCTTGCACACCCGTGTCCACTCTAACGCCGAACAGGTCTGCGGTGTTGCCCTGGAACATGGTTTGTGTGGGCGTTTGAAAACGCACCAGGCGACCGGTGGACGGCAAGAAGTTGCGAAACGGGTCTTCGGCATTGATGCGGCACTCGATAGCCCAGCCATTTCGCTGCACGTCTTTTTGCGCGATAGGCAATTTCTCGCCAGCGGCCACACGGATCATCATCTCCACCAAGTCGAGGCCGGTAATGGCCTCAGTCACCGGATGTTCCACCTGCAAGCGGGTGTTCATCTCGAGAAAGTAGAAGCTTTGGTCTTTGCCGACCACAAACTCCACCGTTCCGGCCGATTGGTATTTCACCGCCTTGGCCAATCGCACCGCCTGTTCGCCCATGGCTTTGCGGGTGGTGTCACTGATGAACGCTGACGGCGCTTCTTCAATCACTTTTTGGTGACGGCGCTGAATCGAACACTCGCGTTCGTGCAAATAAATCACGTTGCCATGGCTGTCACCCAGCACTTGGATTTCGATGTGACGGGGCTCTTCAACGAACTTCTCGATGAACACGCGGTCATCGCCAAAGCTGTTGCGCGCTTCGTTGCGGCACGATGTGAAACCTTCAAACGCCTCCTTGTCGTTATAGGCCACGCGCAGGCCCTTGCCACCGCCTCCCGCCGAAGCCTTGATCATCACAGGGTAACCAATAGCTTTTGCAACTTCAACTGCTTTTTCTGGCGTTTCCAACGCGTCGTTGACACCCGGAATACAGTTCACGCCGGCAGCGCTAGCCAGCTTCTTGGATTCGATTTTGTCGCCCATGGCGGCAATCGAAAAATGTCGCGGGCCAATAAAGACAATGCCCTCGTCTTCGCAGCGCTGAGAGAACTGGGCGTTCTCGCTCAAAAAGCCGTAGCCCGGGTGAATGGCTTGTGCGCCGGTGGCCTTGGCCGCCGCGATGATATTGTCGGCCACAAGATACGATTCGCGCGAAGCCGCTGGGCCAATCAAAACGGCTTCGTCAGCTAATTGCACATGGCGCGCTTCTTTGTCGGCTTGAGAATAGACAGCCACGGTTTTGATGCCCATCTTTTGGGCTGTAGCGATGACGCGGCAAGCAATCTCTCCGCGGTTTGCAATCAGAATTTTGGTGAACATAGGGAATCCTTTAATCTGTCATGCCGGGCTTGATCCGGGATTCATGGCTGGCGAATCAAGTCCGCCATGACGGGGTAGCGATCACAGAGGAATGTTCCCGTGCTTGCGCCAAGGGTTTTCAATCTTCTTGTCTTTCAGCATGACAAGAGAGCGGCAGATGCGCTTGCGGGTTTCGTGCGGCTGGATCACGTCGTCGATGAAGCCTCGTGCGCCGGCCACAAAGGGGTTGGCAAAGCGGGCTTTGTATTCAGCTTCTTTGGCGGCCAACTTTTCAGGGTCGCCCTTGTCTTCACGGAAGATAATTTCCACCGCGCCTTTGGCGCCCATGACCGCAATTTCAGCGTTGGGCCAGGCAAAGTTCACGTCACCACGCAAATGCTTAGACGACATCACGTCATAAGCACCGCCATAGGCCTTGCGCGTGATGACGGTGATCTTCGGTACGGTGCATTCGGCAAACGCATAAAGCAATTTGGCACCGTGCTTGATGATGCCGCCGTATTCCTGAGAAGTACCAGGCATGAAGCCAGGGACGTCCACAAAGGTGATGACAGGGATATTGAATGCATCGCAAAAGCGCACAAAACGCGCTGCCTTGATGGCGCTCTTGATGTCCAGACAACCCGCTAAGACCAAGGGTTGATTCGCTACGATGCCCACAGTTTGACCCTCCATGCGGGCAAAGCCGATCAAAATGTTCTTGGCATAATCTGGCTGCAACTCGAAGAAGTCGCCATCGTCCACGGTCTTGAGGATGAGCTCCTTCATGTCGTATGCCTTATTGGGATTCTCGGGTACCAAGGTGTCCAAGCTCATATCAAGGCGTCCTGATGGATCACCACTGGTGCGCACAGGCGCTTTTTCGCGGTTGTTCAGCGGGAGGTAGTTGTACAGGCGACGCAGCATGAGCAAGGCTTCAACATCGTTCTCAAACGCCATGTCGGCCACACCACTCTTGGTGGTGTGTGTCAAAGCACCGCCGAGTTCTTCAGCTGTAACTTCTTCATGCGTGACGGTTTTGACCACTTCAGGACCTGTGACAAACATGTACGACGTGTCTTTGACCATGAAGATGAAATCGGTGAGTGCAGGTGAATACACCGCGCCACCGGCCGAGGGGCCCATGATCATGCTGATCTGGGGCACCACGCCCGAGGCCATGACGTTGCGCTGGAACACATCGGCGTAGCCGCCCAAAGAGGCGACGCCTTCTTGGATACGGGCACCGCCCGAGTCGTTCAGGCCGATCACCGGCGCTCCGACTTTCATGGCCTGGTCCATGATTTTGCAAATTTTCTCGGCATGCGTTTCAGACAAAGCGCCACCGTACACGGTGAAGTCTTGGCTGAAGACAAACACCAAGCGCCCATTGATCATGCCGTAGCCCGTGACCACGCCGTCGCCTGGAATCTTGTTGTCTTGCATGCCAAAGTCGGTGCAACGGTGCTCAACGAACATGTCCCACTCTTCAAATGTGCCTTCGTCCAGCAACACTTCAATGCGTTCACGCGCGGTGAGCTTGCCTTTGGCGTGCTGCGCGTCAATGCGCTTTTGCCCGCCACCCAAGCGGGCCGCGGCGCGCTTTTGTTCCAGTTGTTCGTTGATGTCTTGCATGCTCACTTTTCTCCGGGAAGATACTAAAATTAGCCCTGAGCTTGGTAAGCGCTGAGCAGTTGACGGGCGGCAGTCGAAGCAGCCAACTGGCCTGATGCGACTTGTTGACTCAGTTGGGGCAACAGCGTTTGTACACGAGGCTGCGACCGAAAGTTTTGCTTGAGCCCCGAGTCAATGCGCTCCCACATCCATGACAGGGCTTGTTGTTGGCGGCGGATACCAACCCGCCCGTTCTTCAGCTGGATGGCCTTGAATTCGCTCACCGCCACCCAGAAGGTGTCCACCCCTTGGTTCAGCAAGGCACTCAGTTGCACGACCTTGGGGTGCCAGACGCTGTCGTCGCCATGCATATGCCCTGATGACGCATGCATACCCAGTAATTGCAAAGCACTGGTGATCTGCAGCTGCGCCCGGGTCGCGGCGATGGCGTCGATGTCTGCCTTGTTGATGACCACCAGATCGGCGATCTCCATCACGCCTTTTTTGATGGCCTGCAAATCGTCGCCCGCGTTGGGCAATTGCAAAAGCACAAACATGTCGCTCATATTGGCCACAGCCGTCTCGCTCTGCCCTACGCCCACGGTCTCGACGATGACCACGTCATAGCCTGCGGCTTCACAGACCAGCATGGATTCTCGGGTTTTCTCGGCGACACCGCCCAAGGTGCCGCTGCTGGGACTGGGGCGGATGTAAGCCTGAGGGTGCACAGACAGGTGTTCCATGCGGGTTTTGTCACCCAGAATGGAGCCGCCAGACACTGTGCTAGACGGGTCGATGGTGAGCACTGCCACGCGGTGGCCATGCGTAATCAAATACAGGCCCAATGCCTCGATAAAAGTGGATTTGCCCACCCCCGGCACACCGCTGATGCCCAGACGAAAAGAGTTGCCCGTGTGCGGCAGCATGGCCGTGAGCAGCTCGTCGGCCTGTGCGCGGTGGTCGGCACGCGTCGATTCGAGCAGCGTGATGGCTTTAGCCATGGCTCGGCGCTGCACCGGCGCATCGCCCTGTAGCAAACCTTCCAATAACTGATCGAGCATCACGCCGGTGTCCTGTCTTCGAAGTTCAGGCCAAAGCCTTTTTGATCTGCTCCAACACGTCCTTGGCGCTGGCGGGGATCGGTGTGCCGGGACCGTAAATTCCCTTGACGCCTGCTTCGTACAGCATCTCGTAATCTTGTCGCGGGATCACGCCGCCCACGAACACGATGATGTCGTTTGCGCCTTGCTTCTTTAATTCGGCAATGATGGCCGGCACCAGGGTCTTGTGACCGGCAGCGAGGGTGGATACGCCCACAGCGTGTACATCGTTTTCAATGGCCTGGCGGGCGCACTCTTCGGGGGTCTGAAACAAGGGGCCCATGTCCACGTCGTAGCCGAGGTCAGCAAACGCGGTAGCCACCACTTTGGCACCACGGTCGTGGCCGTCTTGACCCAGCTTGGAAATAATCACGCGAGGACGGCGACCTTGTTGGTCTGCAAACGCAGCAATCTCAGCCTTGAGGGCGTTCCAGTATGCCATGGTGTCACCCACGCTTTCGCCGTCGTCGTAGGCAGCGGCGTAAACACCGGTGACCTTTTGGGTGTCGGCGCGGTGACGGCCAAACACTTTTTCTAAGGCGTCAGAGACTTCGCCCACTGTAGCGCGCAGGCGCATGGCTTGTATCGTCAACTCGAGCAAGTTGCCTTGACCCGATTCGGCCGATGCCGTCAGGGCTTTGAGGGCAGAATCCACTTTGGCAGCATCGCGTTTGGCTTTGATCTTTTTCAGCCGGGTGATCTGACCATCGCGCACAGCCACGTTGTCAATGTCACGGGTTTCAATGGGATCTTCTTGGTCCAGCTTGTATTTGTTCACGCCTACGATGACGTCTTTGCCTGAGTCGATACGCGCTTGCTTTTCAGCGGCAGCGGCTTCAATCTTGAGCTTGGCCCAGCCGCTGTCCACGGCCTTGGTCATGCCGCCCATGGCTTCCACTTCTTCAATGATGGCCCAGGCTTTATCGGCCATTTCTTGGGTCAGCGACTCCATCATGTAGGAGCCCGCCCAGGGGTCGATCACGTTGGTGATGTGAGTTTCTTCTTGGATGATGAGCTGTGTGTTTCGGGCTATCCGTGAGCTGAATTCGGTGGGCAAGGCAATCGCTTCGTCAAACGAGTTGGTGTGCAGCGATTGCGTGCCGCCAAACACCGCGGCCATGGCCTCGATGGTGGTGCGCACCACATTGTTGTAGGGGTCTTGTTCAGTCAGCGACCAGCCCGAAGTCTGGCTGTGCGTGCGCAGCATGAGGCTCTTGGGGTTCTGGGCATCAAAGCCTTTCATGATGCGGCACCACAGCAAACGGGCCGCACGCATCTTGGCAATTTCCAGATAGAAGTTCATGCCCACTGCCCAAAAGAAGGACAGACGACCCGCAAATTCGTCCACGTCCATGCCCTTGGCAATCGCGGTTTTCACGTATTCCTTACCGTCTGCCAAGGTAAACGCCATCTCCAATGCCTGATTGGCGCCAGCTTCTTGCATGTGGTAACCCGAAATCGAGATCGAGTTGAACTTGGGCATGTGCTTGGCCGTGTACTCGATAATGTCGCCAATGATCTTCATCGACGGCTCGGGCGGGTAAATGTAGGTGTTGCGCACCATGAACTCTTTCAGAATGTCGTTCTGGATCGTTCCGGAGAGTTTGTCCTGGCTAACGCCCTGCTCTTCGGCGGCGACCACATAGCCCGCCAGCACCGGCAACACCGCACCGTTCATGGTCATGGAGACGCTGACCTTGTCCAGCGGGATCTCGTTAAAGAGAATCTTCATGTCTTCGACCGAGTCAATCGCCACACCGGCCTTGCCCACATCGCCTTCCACACGGGGGTGATCGGAGTCGTAGCCACGGTGGGTGGCCAAGTCAAAGGCGACCGACACACCTTGACCGCCAGCGGCCAGCGCCTTTCGGTAAAAAGCGTTGGACTCTTCGGCGGTGGAAAAACCGGCGTATTGGCGGATCGTCCAGGGTCGCACCGCGTACATGGTGGCCTGAGGCCCGCGCAAGAAGGGCTCAAAGCCCGGCAGCGTGTTGGCGTAAGGCAAGTCGTTGGTGTCAGCGGCCGTGTAAAGCGGTTTGACGATGATGCCGTCTGGGGTTTTCCAATTCAAGGCATTCACGTCACCGCCAGGGGCCGACTTGACCGCCGCTTTTTGCCAGGCATCCAAGTTAGAAGCGTTGAATTCAAAGGATTTGGACGACATGGCTCACCACTTTCGAGACAAAAAGGACTGGGTGTAGATTTTGAAGGACTCTCCCCTCGATCTGCTTACACAAGTCATGATTCATAATTATTGATGCAAAATATTTTAACCGGCTTAAAATGAGAAAATACAAACCCCTACAAAAACTGTATCGGTTCCCCCTTCAAAAGCCCTGATTCACAGCATGCCAGCCCTCTCATTAGCCCCTCGCGCTCTGTACGAAGAAGTGGCTGAACTTCTGCGCCAACGGATTTTTGCGCGGGAATTGGAAGCAGGAAGCTGGATAGACGAATTGCGCATTGCCCAAGCATTGGGGATCAGTCGTACTCCATTACGCGAAGCACTGAAAGTGCTGGCCGCCGAGGGCCTGGTGACCATGAAGGTCAGGCGTGGCGCCTATGTGACCGAGGTATCCGAAAAAGACCTTCGAGATGTATATCATCTTATGGCCCTGCTCGAGTCCGATGCCGCTCGCATTGTGGCCTCCACTGCGAACGAAGCACAAATAGCTCAAATTAAGGCCTTGCAAAAAGAACTTGAAGAGGCCGTGACCCACCGAGATCGCTTTTTTGCCATCAACGAGGCCTTCCACATGTACTTGCTTCAGATCGCCGACAACCGTTGGCGAGATCAAATGGTGGCCGATCTTCGCAAAGTGATGAAGCTCAACCGACACCACTCTTTGCTGAAAGAAGGTCGCCTTGAACAGTCATTGGCAGAGCACAAAGAAATCGTTCAAGCCTTGTTATCTCGCCAACCCGAGCTTGCAGCGCAAAAGATGTCAACCCATTTCATGAACGGCTTGCAAGCCGCGCAATAAGGCTTCGCTTATTCAGCATGACCCAGCTCTGACTTTTTCTGAGTCGCCATGACCAAGCCGACACCTGACAAGATCAGAAGACCTCCGGCCAAATGGTGCCATCCCAAGGGTTCGTTGAGCAACAACCAAGCTGCTAAGCCTGCATACAAAGGCCCTAAATAAAGTGTCACCGCCACGCGGCTGGTACCCAGTATTCTTTGAGTCCATCCGTAAATCCAATAAGCGCCCAAACCTGGCACCAAGGCGGTCAAGCCAATCAGAAAGTAGGCCTGCTGACCCAACTCTGGCGTCGCCGACAAGCTTAACTCCCAAATCGTAAACGGCAGCAATACCACGATACCCCCCATGCAAATCGTAGCTAAACGCGCCGTGGCGCTGAGTGGACTGTGCCAATGTTTTTGCAGCAAGGCATAGGCAGCCCAAGCAATAGCTGCCGCCAATATCCATAAATCGCCAACCACCAGCTCAACCTGCGCAAGCGCGGACCAGTGGCCTCGCACAAGCACATGCATGACGCCGGCCACGGACAGCGCTACACCGAGTATTTGACGTTTGGTGAAGTGCTCACCGAGCCACAAGACTGAGCCTACCGCGATCATCACGGGGGAAGAGGCATAAATGAGTGAGATGTTCATCGCACTGGTGCTCTGACCCGCCACGTACACCCAGGCACCGCAAATCCACATTCCACACCCTCCCAACACCAGCGATTGGTACCAAGTGCGGCATATGTGATCGCGCATAAGCCACAGTTCACGACGGGCCAACCACATCAGTATCAAGCCCGCTATACCCCAGCGGCCAAAGGCCAAGACATGGGGCGCGACGACTCCGGGGGCAAGTCGCGCCGCGACTTGGTTCACCGTCCAGAGCATAGGGGTTAGCCATATCAACATCAATGCCAAGCGGGTATGCGCCTGTTGGCGCAGCAATTCAGCAGACATCTACCGGCTTTTCGGCACCGCGTGCCAAAGCTTCGCGTGCAATAACAAATACCTCTCGGGGAGGCAAAGGCTTGAGTTTGTGGTTACTCCAGACCTGACGCCATAAGCGACCTCCCCGCTGACCATGGTGAAGGCCCAACATATGGCGGGCAATGGCATACCACGGACAGCCGTCTTCAGCAAAGGCTCGCTCCATGTAATTGACCATCAATTCCTCAACCTCTCCTCGACTGGGCACCGCATGGTTGTCGTTAAAAAATGTGGCGTCCCAAGTGCTCAAAAGCCAAGGGTTGTAATAGGCCTCTCGGCCAACCATAACGCCGTCCGCGCCTTGCAAATGCTTTGCAATGTCGTCATTGGTTTTGATGCCACCGTTGACGGCAATGGTCAAGGTGGGAAACTCTTTTTTAAGTTGATACGCCAGTTCATATCGCAGGGGTGGGATTTCGCGGTTTTCTTTGGGGCTCAGTCCATCCAACCACGCATTGCGGGCATGCACAATGAAAGCTTGGCAACCCGCATCACTGACGGTACCCACAAAATCGCGCACAAAGTCATAACTTTCATTTCGGTCAATGCCTATGCGATGCTTGACGGTCACGGGCAATCCAGTCACATCCAACATGGCTTTCACGCCGTCGGCCACCGTGAGAGGCACGTTCATTAAACAGGCACCAAACGCGCCGCGCTGGACACGGTCTGAGGGGCAACCGCAGTTGAGGTTGATCTCGTCGTAGCCCCAGTCTTGCCCCAGTTTGGCGGCATGCGCCAGATCGGCGGTGTCACTCCCCCCCAGTTGCAGGGCAACAGGATGTTCTTCACCATTGAAGCGTAAATGCCGTTCTGTGCTGCCATGGCGCAGTGCGCCTGTGGTCACCATCTCGGTATACAAAAGTGTGTGGCGTGTGAGCAGTCGATGGAAAAATCGGCAATGCCGATCGGTCCAATCCATCATGGGGGCAACCGACAGGAGCCATGGGTTGAAGGGCGGTGATGCCACGGGTGAAAAA
Source organism: Limnohabitans sp. Rim8 (assembly GCA_945901045.1). Classification (GTDB taxonomy): domain Bacteria; phylum Pseudomonadota; class Gammaproteobacteria; order Burkholderiales; family Burkholderiaceae_C; genus Limnohabitans_A. Next base: position 22,207 of record CAMDKK010000031.1, on the reverse strand, counting down.
ACTTCAGACATGCGAGGATTATCCCTGCCATCGTGAGCGTCTTAACTTCTAGCGCTATAAAAGACAAACCCCGCACCAGACGGGGTTTGAAAGCTCAGTTCATAAAGGAATTAACCCATGTGCAAACCGCCGTTGACCGCGAAGTCAGCCCCAGTCGCATAACCACCCTCTTCGCTGGCCAGCCAGGCAATGATGGAAGCGATTTCGCTGGGCTTGCCCAGACGCTTGACGGGCACGGTAGCGACGATTTTTTCCAGCACGTCAGGACGAATGGCGTTGACCATGTCAGTGCCAATGTACCCTGGGCTCACGGTATTCACCGTCACGCCTTTGGTTGCCATCTCTTGCGCCAAAGCCATGGAGAAACCGTGCATACCGGCTTTGGCAGCCGAGTAATTGGTTTGACCGGCTTGGCCTTTTGCACCGTTTACTGAGGAGATGTTGATGATTCGGCCCCAACCACGTTCAACCATATCGGGTACCACCTGTTTGGTCACATTGAACATGGAGTCCAGATTCGTACTCATGACAGCACTCCAGTCTTCACGGGACATCTTCAAGAACATGCGGTCCTTGGTGATGCCGGCGTTATTGACCAGTACATCGATAGGTCCATGTTCAGCTTTGGTTTTAGCAAACGCTTCCACAGTGGAGACCCAATCACCCACATTACCGACAGAAGCATAGAAGGTATAGCCTTGAGATGTTTGTTCGTCCAGCCACTTGGTGAAATCACGGGTGGGGCCGCAACCGGCAATGACCTTGAAACCTTCTTGGTGAAGGCGTTGGCAGATGGCGGTTCCGATGCCGCCCATGCCGCCGGTGACGTACGCTACTTTTTGACTCATGGGGTTGTCTCCTGAAAAATGAGTTGGTTTAAAAAATTCTGTTAAAAAATCAAAGACGTTCGAGTGCCAATGAAACGCCCATGCCGCCGCCAATACACAGCGCAGCCAAGCCTTTTTTAGCATCACGACGCTGCATTTCGTACAATAAAGACACCAAAATGCGGCAACCGGATGCACCAATAGGGTGACCAATTGCAATAGCGCCGCCATTGACATTGACCTTCAAAGTATCAATGCCCAGCTCTTTGTTCACTGCGCAAGCTTGCGCAGCAAAGGCTTCATTCAATTCAAAGAGGTCGACCTCGCCAACGCTCCAACCCGCTCGCATCAAGGCTTTGCGAGAAGCAGGGACAGGGCCCATGCCCATGGTGGCAGGGTCCAGACCGCTGGTGCCAAAGGCGGCAATGCGGGCGAGCGGCTTGAGTCCGAGCTCAGCGGCTTTGGATGCAGACATGACGACCACCGCGGCGGCGCCGTCATTGATGCCTGAAGCATTGCCGGCGGTGACGCTGCCTGCCTTGTCGAAGGCTGGTCTTAAACCTGCCAAAGCATCAGCATTTGTTTTTTGATTCACATATTCGTCGGTGTCGAAAATCAGGGGATCACCTTTACGCTGAGGAATAGAAACCGGAACGATCTCGTCCTTGAAACGTCCTTCCTGGATGGCGGTAGAAGCTTTACGCTGACTGGCCAATGCAAACTCGTCCTGCATTTGGCGGCTTATACCATGTTCTTTGGCCACATTTTCTGCCGTTATGCCCATATGGTATTGGTTGTAAACGTCCCAAAGTCCGTCCACGATCATGGTGTCGACCATGTTCCAGTTGCCCATGCGCATACCATCACGCGATCCCACCAGTGCATGGGGTGACGCACTCATATTTTCCTGACCGCCTGCAACCACGATTTCGCTGTCACCCCAAGCCACAGCTTGAGCCGCCAGCATGACTGCCTTCAGGCCTGAGCCACAAACGGCGTTGATGGTCAATGCTGGCGTTTCTTGGGCCACGCCGGCTTTCATCATGGCTTGACGGGCGGGATTTTGACCCGCTCCAGCGGTCAACACCTGGCCCATGATGACTTCTCCGATTTGATCAGGCTGGAGGCCTGCGCGTGCAATCGCCTCGCGAATCACAATGGCCCCCAATTCAGGGGCTGAAATTTTGGCCAATGAACCGCCAAATTTACCTACAGCCGTTCGGGCTGCAGAAACGATAACGATGTCTATATTCACAGAGGTCTCCTGTCGGTTTTAAAAAATTCAAGCTCGGGCTTTGACGTAACGCCCAGGCGCAGCTTCAATGGTCTTAAAGCGCGCGCCCTTGCCATAGGTTTTGGGTGCAGCAATTTGCTTGCCAGCATGCTTTTTGAGCCAGCCAGACCAATCGGTCCACCAGCTACCAGGGAGCTCCTTGGCGCCTTGGATCCATTCATTCACATCCGCTGGAAACTTGGCGTCTTCACGCAGCCAATGGCTGCGTTTATGGGCCGATGGTGCATTGATGACGCCTGCAATATGGCCCGAGGCACCCATGACAAAACGCTTTTGACCAGGCAAGTACTGCGTTGAAGCATAGGCACCCCCGATGGGGACAATATGGTCCTCACGTGAACCATAGATGTAGACCGGTAACTTGACCTTGCGAAAGTCTATCCTTTCTCCGCAGACGGTCGCTTCACCTGGCTTGACCAATCGATTTTCCAAGTAGGTGTTGCGCAGATACCAAGCGTAAAAAGGCCCTGGCAAATTGGTTGAATCGCTGTTCCAGTACAGCAAATCGAAGGGAGGTGGCGATTCGCCTTTGAGGTAATTGCCCACCACATAGTTCCAAACCAAGTCGTTGGGCCGCAAGAAGCTGAAGGTAGACGCCAAGTCTTGACCTTTGAGCAAGCCGCCCTGACCCATCTGCATCTCGCGAAACTTGACAAAATTTTCATCAATGAACACATCCAGAATGCCGGTGTCGGTGAAATCAATCAAGGTGGTCAAAAAAGTGGCACTCGCGACCGGTTTTTCACCACGTGCAGCCAGCACAGCCAATGCATTGCTCAGCATCGTGCCGCCGACACAAAAACCCAATCCGTTAATTTCCTTGGCCCCCGTGAGATCGCGGACAGTCTCTATGGCTTGAATGGGCCCATTTTCAATGTAGTCATCCCACGATTTTTGGCCCATGGACTCATCCGGATTGCGCCAACTCACCACAAAGGTGCGATGGCCTTGGCTGACCGCATAACGGATGAAGGAGTTGTTTGGCTGCAGATCCAAAATATAAAACTTGTTGATGCAAGGAGGCACCAATAAGAACGGGTTTTCATAGACCTTCGCCGTTAGTGGCTTGTATTCAATCAGTTGAAAATACGCGTTTTCATAGACAACAGCCCCTTCTGTGGTGGCCACGTTTTTACCCACTTCGAACTGACTCTCGTCAGTCATGGAGACATGGCCTTGCTTCAAATCATGCATCAGGTTGTGCAATCCTTTGGCCAAGCTTTCTCCTTGGGTTTCAATGGCTTTCTTTTGAGCATCTGCATTGAAAGCCAAAAAATTACTGGGGGCTGTAGCGGCCACCCATTGTTCTACGGCAAAACGGATTCTGTTGAGAGTCTGTTCATCCGCATCCACGGCATTGGCCAAGCCCATCAATGTTCGTGAATTGAGTAAGTAAGTGGCCGCCGTAAATGAAGCCACTGGATTGCTGGTCCAAGCCTCCGTGGAAAATCGACGGTCTTTGAGCTCAGGCTTCCCGCTCAGGCCACCATTCCACAATGCTGACGCCTCCTCCAAATATTGCATTTGGAGTTTTTGCAATTTTTCCTGCTCAAATTTCAATTGAGGCTGCGCCGCTTTAGCGGAAGATGCATCAGAGGGCACAATACCCCCCAAGTCCATTGTTTGGAAGGCTTGCAAGGCTTGGCCCCAACTTTGGGTCAGTTTGTTTTGAAAGTCCTCGTTGATTTTGGACCAGAAATCAGGCGTATGAGAAGTCATCCGAATGTCTCTTTCATTTTTTAATTAAATTTAATTTTTTTAAATTTAATAATTCATATTTTACGTTAAGCAACACCATGTACATCATCGTTATTGCTTGGATTTACGTCACATTAATGATGAGTGTGGCCGAAGCCAACAACACCAATGGAACCCTGTTGGGAGCCATTGTGACCTTCATTCTTTACGGAATCCTTCCAACTGCACTCATGGTTTACCTTATGGGTGCGCCAAAAAGGAACAAAGCACGAAAGGCCAAAGAAGCAGCTTGGGCGATTCAAAAGAACCCCGAAGATTCAGACAGCGCTTTACCTGTCGAGCCAGATGCAAGCGGCCATGCGACCCGTGTTACCCCAAACTGCAGCGTCCCGCCGATGCGAAAAGAACAATGATTCCTGAGTATGGGTACACCAAGCTGACGAACTGTCATTTCCAAAAATTGCAGCCACACCTGAACGTTGCAAACGAAGGCGCGCTAACATCGCCAAATCCGCGAGATAACGGCCATTTGATGTCAGTTGAAACGCAATGGCGTCATCGGGGTAATCATCACAAAATGCGGCTTTGACCTCGTAGCCGACTTCAAAAGCAGCAGGACCGATGCAGGGCCCCAGCCAAACCAATACATTGTTTGCTCCATGAATTTCACCATCCATGGCACGCCGGCAACGCTCAATGCATGTCTCCAAAACACCTCGCCCCCTCTGACCCGCCAGGCCCCGCCAACCGGCATGTGCGGCGGCAACCCATGTCCCTTGTCTGTCCGTCATCAAAATGGGCAAACAATCAGCAACCATGATCGTGCAAGCCACGCCAGCCTGTTGGGTCCAACAGGCATCTGCAATCAAACCATTTGAGGTATGCGAGGAAAGATCCAAAAGCTCAACGCCATGGACTTGTTTCAAAAAAACTGGTTTCGCCCCGATTTTATGCGCCAGTAAATGGCGGTTTTTCTCCACAAGTTCAGGGGCATCTCCAACATGATCGCCCAAATTAAATGTGTCGTAGGGTGGCACGGATACACCACCGAGTCGCGTTGAACAAAGGGCTCTAACATGGCCCGCTGCGGGCCAATCAGGCACGGTCCAATTTGACCCTGGTGGCCCTGACATCAAGCTTCGTTGTCCGGACAAGCCGAAGGTTGCGCCCGTATGAACGCATCCAATTGCATGCAAGCATCAAATGCAGCCATGGTTCTGGGCAATCCCTCCAAATTAACTTTGAATCGCTGACCATTGAAAATCTGAGGAACCAAACAGCAGTCAGCAAGTGTCGGGGCGCTGCCAAAACAGAATGGGGCATCGGGCAACAATGCCAGCTGACGCTCAAAAGCTTCAAGACCGCTTCTTACCCAATGGCGGTACCACGTGTTTTTGTCTTCTTCAGAGACCTTGAGTTCAGCCGACAAGTATCTCAAGATGCGCAAATTATTGATGGGGTGAATCTCACAGGCGATCGATTGGGATAAAGCGCGAACTTGGGCCCGTTCAAATGGTTCAGAAGGTATCAAGGCCGGGGCGGGATGCATTTCATCGAGGTATTCGATGATGGCCATCGATTGGCTCAGGCGACGGCCATTGATTTCAAGCGTTGGGACCAAAAGATCTGCAGAAACAGCTACATAAGCGGGTAACTTGTGCTCTCCTTTGGCAATGTGAACGGGTATGTATTCGTACGCCAAGCCCTTGAGGTTCAAAGCAATCCGAACCCGAAAGGACGCAGATGAGCGAAAGTAGTTGTAGAGTTTCATGTCCAATAGGATAAACGGAAATGCACAATAAGTGACAACAACTCAAGTTGCTTTGTTGTGTAATCTACCCATGTCAGGAGAACACCTCAATCCACCCTTGCAATGGCTCGAACTCGAGACCCCTTTCCCGTCCGTCACAAAGGCATGGAACAGTGACTCCGGCGCCCCAGGCCTTCTTGCCGCCGGGGGCGATCTCAGCTTGGTGCGCCTGGTGTCCGCCTATTCTCAAGGTATTTTCCCTTGGTTCAGCCAGGGCCAACCCATCTTGTGGTGGAGTCCGGCTCCTCGAATGGTTTTGCAAACCCATCAATTCAGGCTGCATCGGTCGCTGTTGAAAACATTGCGGCATTATCGATCTGCACCATCTTTTGAATTAAGCTTTGACCGTGATTTTGATCAAGTTATTCAAAACTGTGCCGAAGCACCACGTCAAAAACAAGCTGGCACATGGATTGTTCCAGCCATGGTTAAGGCTTACAAAGAACTACACAATGCCGGTTTTGCACACAGTGCAGAAGTCTGGCTGGATGGCGAGTTAGTCGCCGGCCTTTATTTTGTCTGTTTGGGAAAAGCTGTTTTCGGTGAGTCCATGTTCACTCGCATCAAGGACGGCTCCAAAATAGCACTGAGTTCATTGGTTCACGTCTGTTTACGGCATGATGTCGATGTGATTGACTGCCAACAAAACACCCAACACTTGGCATCCCTTGGTGCGAGTGAAATGCCACGCAGTGATTTTTTAACACGGGTCAGGCGCAATCTGTTAGCCACCAGCCCAGATTGGTCAAGTCAAACGATCGACTGGGCCGCGTTCAAGGCCGTTTAAGAATGACGCATTTGAAAGATCTTCCCTTTGAGTCGCTGCAATTTTATGCAACGGCCTCATACCCTTGCAGCTACTTAGCCGGTCGGGTGGCACGTTCTCAGGTTGCAACGCCCAGTCACTTGATCCACAACGAGGTTTATTCTGACCTTGTAAGTCGAGGTTTTCGTCGAAGCGGCGTCTTCACTTACCGTCCTTACTGCGATGGCTGTCACGCGTGTGTACCCCTTCGGGTATCAACCGAAACATTTCAAGCCAACAAAAGTCAACAGCGTGCATGGCGCCAACATGTATCGCTGAAAGTCACAATTTCCAGTCTATGTTTTGAAGCTGAACATTACGAGTTGTACCTGCGCTACCAAAACAGCCGCCACGCGGGGGGAGGGATGGACCAGGACAGTGTGGAGCAGTACAAGCAATTTTTGTTGCAAAGCCGGGTCAATTCCCGCTTGATCGAGTACCGAGCGCAAAGCGATTCCCGCCCTGAAGGCATCTTGAAAATGGTCAGTATTGTCGATGTCCTCAGCGATGGTTTGTCTGCTGTTTATACTTTTTACGAGCCCGATCTCCATGCGTCCTATGGCACTTACGGTGTTTTATGGCAAATTGAGCAAGCCCGTCAACTGGAGCTGCCTTATGTGTATTTGGGCTACTGGATCAAGGAAAGTCCAAAGATGAATTACAAACAGCGCTTTTCGCCCTGTGAAGTATTACGCGACGGTCAGTGGCTCCCTTATGGGGCCTTACCGCATCCGTTGTGAGCGTGTTCAGCTGTTTTTTTGATCCCTCGCTGTAGAATGAATCCACTTCAAGCAGTACACCCATGAGCAAACACGACCGCGCAGCCGCTGCGACACCAACCGTCCAGGTCATCGAACGTTTGTTTGCGCTCATGGATGTTTTGGCATCTCGCGAGGAGCCTATTTCCCTGAAAGAAATCAGTGAAAAAACAGGCTTACATCCCTCGACCACACACCGTATCCTGAATGATTTGACCATTGGGCGTTATGTGGACCGTCCTGAGGCAGGCTCATACCGTTTGGGTATGCGCCTGCTGGAGTTAGGTAATTTGGTGAAAGCCCGATTGAATGTGCGCGATGCAGCCATGACCCCTATGCGCGAACTGCACAAACAGATCCAACAACCGGTCAATTTGAGCATGCGTCAAGGCGATGAAATTGTCTATGTTGAGCGTGCTTTCAGCGAACGCTCAGGCATGCAAGTTGTTCGCGCGATTGGTGGGCGTGCCCCTTTGCATTTGACCTCGGTGGGCAAGTTGTTTCTGTCCATCGACGATCCACTCAGAGTACGAAATTATGCGACGCGCACAGGCTTATCAGGCCATACACGCAACAGCATCACTCAGCTGCCAGTGCTTGAAAGGGAGCTGTCCAAAGTGCGTCAATATGGCATTGCCCGCGATAATGAAGAGTTGGAGCTTGGCGTGCGATGTATTGCAGCCGGCATTTACGATGACCAAGGCAAGCTGCTGGCGGGTTTATCGATTTCAGCCCCTGCAGATCGCATGGATGAAGCTTGGCTGTCCAAGCTTCAGGCCACGGCTGACGAAATTTCAAATGCTCTGGGTCACAAAGTTAGTTGAAATAACCAAGCTTCATCCGTTGTGACTGCCAGTAGATGCCGAGGCTCTTGAAATGGGCGTTGTTTCAAGCCATTTACGCACACGCTCTGCATCACCAATGCGACTGAGTTTGCCAGCGGAATCCAGAAACACCATGATCAGTTTGCGTCCGGCCACTTTGGTCTGCATGACCAAACATTGCCCTGCTTCAGTAATATAACCCGTCTTTTGAAGACCAATTTCCCATTCTGGGCTTTTGACTAATCTGTTGGTATTTTTGTATTTCAAAGTTCGACGCCCCACATCCACTTCTCGGCCGTGTGAAGTAGACAGTTCACGCAGCATGGACTCTTTGTAGGCGGCAGCAACCAACAAGGCCAAATCGTTGGCACTGGATTGGTTACGACTGGACAAGCCCGTAGGCTCAGAATACCGCGTGTCACGCATGCCCAGGGATTGAGCACGCTCATTCATACGAAACACAAAAGCATTGAGGCCACCTGGAAAGGTACGCCCCAAAGCATGTGCTGCACGGTTTTCACTGGACATCAAGGCAAGATGCAATAAATCACCCCGTGGGAGTTGGGTGCCAACTGCCAATCGAGAAAAACTGCCCTTTTCAGTATCAACATCTTCTTGCGAAATGGTGATCATTTCATGCAAGGGCAATTTAGCTTCCGCCATGACCAAGCCCGTCATCAATTTAGTCAAGGATGCAATAGGCAAAATGACTTGATCGTTCTTTCGGAAAAGCACTTCCTGAGTGTCCTGGTCCACCACCAAAGCGACACTGGAGCGCAAATCCAAAGGATCAGACGCAGAATGAAGCCCGGCCAATTGCCCAAACGAAGCCTTAGCGGGCACTTCAGCCAATTGACGCACCCGCGAACCCTTACGTGCTTTTGAGGCTGCAGGCTTCACCTTGGCTGCCACGACCATTTTTTTCTGCCCATCCGCTTGAGATTTCTGCTTGGCCTCCACCTGAGGCGCAAAAACCATCAAACAAGGAATAACAAGTGAAAGAGCTGCCGACTTTAAAGGCGGCATGGCTTTTCGCAATAGATCAGTAAGCATAAGTGGGTGTGTAACAAAAATTAAATCAATAAGTACAGTGTACCCAATAATAAAAAATCACGCAAGATCAAACACTTGCGTGACTTTATTCAAGCTACTTAAGAATAATTTGGAATTACATTAACCCTGTGCGGCAACCCTGTCCGCTTTGCTCTGCAATTTATTCAATGCGCTCAAATAGGCTTTGGCAGAGGCTACGACAATATCTGGGTCTGACCCCACACCATTGACAACACGGCCACTGTTTTGCAAACGCACTGTAACTTCGCCCTGACTTTCTGTTGATCCACTGATGGCATTGACCGAATAAAGCACCATTTCTGCGCCACTCTTCACTTGGGACTCGATAGCTTTGAGTGAAGCGTCAACAGGGCCGTTGCCGTCCGAAGCGCTGCGAATTTCCTTACCCGCGATAGTGAAAACCACAGAGGCCTGAGGGCGCTCCCCTGTTTCACTGTGTTGAGACAAGGACACAAAGCCAAACTTTTCATGGTCTGAGGCAACACTCTCGTCGCTCACCAAGGCCAGGATATCTTCATCAAAAATATCGCTCTTGCGATCGGCCAGTTCTTTGAAGCGTGCAAAAGCAGAGTTCAACTCCGTTTCGCTCTCCATCGATACCCCCAAATCCTGCAAACGCTGCTTAAAAGCGTTGCGCCCACTGAGTTTGCCCAACACGATTTTGTTGGCTGTCCAACCTACATCTTCGGCACGCATGATCTCGTAGGTATCGCGCGCCTTCAGAACGCCATCCTGGTGAATACCGGAAGCGTGTGCAAATGCGTTGGCACCTACCACGGCTTTATTGGGTTGCACCACAAAGCCTGTGGTTTGGCTGACCATTCTGCTGACTGCCAAAATATGTTTGGTATCAATGCCCATCTCAAGACCAAAGTAGTCGCGTCGGGTTTTTACAGCCATCACCACTTCCTCGAGAGAGCAATTGCCTGCGCGCTCGCCCAACCCGTTGATGGTGCACTCCACTTGCCGGGCTCCGCCAATTTTCACACCGGCAAGGGAATTGGCTACAGCCATTCCCAGGTCGTTATGGCAGTGAACCGACCAAATGGCTTTGTCACTGTTGGGAATTCGCTCCCGAAGGTTTTTGATGAATTCACCATACAACTCCGGTATGGCATACCCCACAGTGTCAGGCACATTGATGGTTGTGGCGCCCTCGGTAATGACTGCTTCCAGTATGCGGCATAAAAAATCCATGTCGCTGCGGTAACCGTCTTCAGGACTGAACTCGACATCAGCGACAAGATTGCGTGCGAAGCGAACCGATTGTTTGGCCTGCTCAAAAACTTGATCAGGTGTCATTCGCAACTTCTTTTCCATGTGCAATGGCGAAGTGGCTATGAATGTGTGTATTCGAGGACTGTTTGCACCTTTCAAGGCAAGACCAGCCTGCGAAATATCACGGTCATTTGCGCGAGCAAGAGAACAAATAGTGGCGTCCTTGATGGCGTTGGCAATGGTTTGAACTGCTTCAAAATCACCATTGGAACTCGCAGCAAAACCCGCCTCAATGACATCTACACGCAGCCGCTCAAGTTGACGGGCAATGCGCAGTTTCTCATCACGGGTCATTGAAGCCCCGGGAGACTGCTCACCGTCTCGCAAAGTTGTGTCAAAAATGATCAATTTATCAGCCATTTAATTTCTCCAATGATGAAAACCGCAACTTCAAAACATAAAAGCAAAAGGCCCGTTGCGGTTGTGCAAACGGGCCTTTAGGGGAAATGATCGCGTGCGCTACAAATCCCGCCCGTTGGGCGATAGCAGCGTTAGCGTCAGCGTAATCAAATTCATGCAAGATACTTTATCACAAATTCAACAGGAGGGAATCAGTCTTGGTGCAGCCCGCGTTCATCGGGCTCTTTGGTGGAGGTGCTGATCATGCTGGTCGGTTGGCCTTTGGCCTTGCGTACGGCGTACAAGATATACCCACTCAATCCGTAGGCAACAAACAATCCGAACAAGACAGTAGGAGGATGGATATTGACAACGGCAATCCCCAATGCAACCAATACGATCGCGGCAAAGGGCACGCTTTTCTTCATATGGACGTCCTTAAAACTATAAAACGGAACATTAGTCACCATCGTCAAGCCAGCAAACATGGCAATGACCAGCATAGGCCATGCCACAGAAGGTCCCGTGTAATCAAGTTCCGTCATGGTCCAAATAAAGCCGGTCACCAAAGCCGCCGCCGCTGGCGAAGGGAGGCCTTGGAAAAAGCGTTTATCCACCACAGCCGTATTGACATTGAATCTCGCAAGACGCAACGCTGCACAGGCGCAGTAAACAAACGCGGCAATCCAGCCCCAACGGCCCAGTCCCTTCAATGCCCATTCATAAGCAATGAGTGCCGGTGCCGCACCAAAGGAGACCATGTCCGACAAGGAGTCCATTTGCTCGCCAAAAGCACTCTGCGTGTTGGTCATGCGGGCCACACGACCATCCAAACCATCCAGAACCATGGCACAGAAAACACCTGCTGCGGCCAAATCAAAACGGCCATTCATCGCCATCACAATGGCATAAAACCCGCCAAACAAAGCCGCCAACGTAACCATGTTGGGCAATATGTAGATGCCCTTGCGCGGCTTTCGCTGTAAGGGCGTTACGCCTGAATCCTCAACGTTTTCATTTTCTTCTCGCATAACTCACATTCGTTGGGTTGATAGGTTTTGGACTTCCCCGACTGAAAAGACCATGGCCATTGAGTTTATGCCACTCTCAGCCGCTTGCATCAACAACAAAGGCCACCGTGGTGGCCTTTGTTCAATCCGTCACCATGGTCAGTTACGGGTCTTGTCAACCAGTTTGTTCTTGGCAATCCAAGGCATCATAGCGCGCAGTTGAGCGCCCACAACTTCAATCGAGTGCTCTGAGTTCAAGCGACGACGAGCCGTCATGCTTGGGTAGTTGGTTCGACCCTCCAAGATGAACATCTTGGCGTATTCACCTGTCTGGATGCGCTTCAAAGCGTTGCGCATAGCGACACGTGATTCTTCGTTGATAATTTCCGGGCCTGTCACATACTCACCATACTCGGCGTTGTTCGAGATGGAGTAATTCATGTTACCGATACCGCCTTCATAGATCAGGTCCACAATCAACTTCAACTCGTGCAAGCACTCAAAGTAAGCCATTTCAGGAGCGTAACCGGCTTCGACCAAGGTCTCGTAACCCATCTTGATCAGTTCAACAGCGCCTCCGCAAAGAACAGCTTGCTCACCGAACAAGTCGGTTTCGGTCTCTTCTTTGAAGTTGGTCTCGATGATGCCAGCTTTGCCGCCACCGTTGGCCATTGCGTAGCTCAGCGCCAATGCGCGGGCTTTGCCACTCTGGTCTTGGTGAATAGCCACCAAGTGAGGCACGCCACCGCCTTGTGTGTAGGTGTTACGCACCGTATGGCCAGGGGCCTTAGGTGCAACCATCCACACGTCCAGGTCTTCGCGGGGCACGACTTGGTTGTAATGTACGTTGAAGCCGTGGGCAAAAGCCAGCGAAGCACCTTGCTTGATGTGAGGGGCCACGTTGTTGGTGTAGACCTCGGCGATCATTTCGTCAGGCAACAAGATCATGACCACATCTGCGGCCTTAACGGCGTCATTGACTTCCATCACGTTCAAACCGGCTTTGCCGACTTTGTCCCAAGAGGCACCTCCCTTGCGCAGACCGACCACGACTTTAACGCCACTGTCGTTCAAGTTTTGTGCATGGGCATGCCCTTGAGAACCGTAACCAATGATGGCTACGGTTTTGCCTTTGATGACACTCAGGTCACAGTCCTTGTCGTAATACACTTTCATGATTTTCTCCTACAAAAATTTAAAGTTCAGACACGCAAAATTCTTTCGCCACGACCTATACCGCAGGCACCTGTGCGCACGGTTTCAAGAATGGCACTTCGATCGATAGCCTCCAAAAAGGCATCATTTTTGGTCAAATCACCCGTCAGCTCAATGGTGTAGCTCTTGTCAGTGACATCGATGACGCGGCCACGGAATATATCAGCCATCCGCTTCATCTCCTCGCGCTCTTTGCCAACCGCACGCACTTTCACCAACATCAACTCACGCTCTGTGTAAGCACCCTCGGTCAAATCAACCACTTTGACCACTTCGATCAAACGATTCAAATGCTTGGTGATTTGCTCAATCACATCGTCTGATCCGGTGGTCTGTATCGTCATGCGCGACAGACTGGGGTCTTCAGTTGGTGCGACGGTCAAAGACTCAATGTTGTAGCCCCGTGCAGAAAAAAGTCCCACTACCCTGGACAGGGCGCCTGGTTCATTTTCGAGCAAGACGGCGATGATATGTTTCATATGCAATTCCTCTTTTCGCCGCCCTCCCCCGCACACGGTAATGTGCAAGCTTGGCGGTCAATAGAATCTTCAAAAATAGAGTGTCAGGGCCAAAAACCTCAAAGGTCTTCAGCACCCATGATCATCTCGGTGATGCCTTTGCCGGCGCGGACCATCGGGAATACATTTTCTGCGGGATCGGTCCGGATATCCAAAAAAACAGTCCGATCCTTCAGTCTCCGAGCTTCTCGCAAAGCCGGCTCTACATCTTCCGGGCGCTCCACCAAGATTCCAACATGACCATAGGCTTCGGCCAATTTGACAAAGTCGGGTAAGGCGTCCATGTAACTGTGGCTGTAGCGGCCTGAGTACTCAATCTCTTGCCACTGCCGCACCATGCCAAGGTATCGGTTGTTCAATGCCAAAATTTTGATTGGCGTGTTGTATTGCAAGCAAGTCGACAATTCTTGGATGCACATCTGCACAGAACCTTCGCCCGTGACACAAAACACTTCGCTGTCTGGTTTGGCCAGTTTGATGCCCATGGCATAGGGGATGCCCACCCCCATGGTCCCTAAGCCGCCTGAATTGATCCATCGCCGAGGCTCATTGAACTTATAGTACTGAGCAGCCCACATTTGGTGCTGGCCGACATCAGAAGTAATGTACGCATCAGCATCTTTGGTCAATTCCCATAGTGTTTCAATTACGCGCTGGGGTTTGATCACATCTGTGTTGGTGTTGTCATATTTCATGCAATCGCGTGCACGCCAACTTTCGATCATCGACCACCATGAACTCAAGTTCTGCTGATCCGGTTTGGCTGAGGACTCCTTGAGCATGGCAATCAATTCCTGCAGCACGTCTTTGACATCACCGACGATGGGGACATCCACCTTAACCCGTTTGGAAATGCTGGAGGGATCGATGTCAACGTGAATAATTTTGCGCTCAACTTGGGCAAAATGCTTGGGGTTTCCAATCACGCGATCATCAAACCGTGCACCAACTGCCAAAAGTACGTCGCAGTTTTGCATCGCATTATTGGCTTCCAAGGTGCCATGCATGCCCAGCATCCCCAAAAATTTGGGGTCGGTTGCAGGATAAGCCCCCAATCCCATCAAGGTGTTGGTGCAAGGGAAACCCAACATATCCACCAAGGTCCGTAACTCATGTGAGGCATTGCCCAGCAGTACGCCGCCACCGGTATAAATGTAGGGACGTTTAGCTGTCAAGAGCAATTGCAAGGCTTTGCGAATTTGACCGCTGTGTCCTTTGCGCACAGGGTTATAAGAACGCATGTGTACCGTTTCAGGGTAACCGGGAAAAGGTGTTTTATTGAAAGACACATCTTTCGGGACGTCCACCACCACGGGGCCGGGACGACCACTTCGAGCAATATGGAATGCCTTTTTCATGACCTCAGCCATGTCACGTGCGTCTTTGACCAAAAAATTGTGTTTGACGATCGGGCGCGTAATGCCCACGGTGTCGCACTCCTGGAAAGCGTCAAGTCCAATGGCAGCTGTAGGCACTTGACCACTGATGATCACCATGGGAATACTGTCCATGTAAGCGGTTGCGATCCCGGTCACCGCATTGGTCAGGCCAGGCCCAGAAGTCACCAGTGCGACGCCCACCTCGCCAGTTGCCCGGGCAAAACCATCGGCTGCATGAACCGCAGCTTGTTCGTGCCGAACCAAAACATGCTGCATGGTTTCTTGTTTAAACAGTGCGTCATAGATGTGCAATACGGCCCCGCCTGGGTAACCCCAAATGAACTTGACGTTCTCGGCTTGCAATGCTTTGACCAAAATTTCTGCGCCACGAAGCTCTGGTACAGATTGACCTGCAGTGGCAGATATCGATGCCGATTCGGCTTTAGAAGTTTCCATATTCAACCTTTGTGAATTTCTCTAACGAAAAACCTTGGGTGCCCCTTTGCAGGACTCTTTTGAAGCCGCATTGGGACTTTGGACCACAGACATGAGCGCCACATGTAACAGCACTGGACGGTGACCCGTTTGCTTTTTTTCAATTGCAACCCATTATTATCGCACCGACTTGTCACCCATCGATACCAGAGATAATTTACGGAAGAGGAATGCGATAATCTGGTTCAAATACAGGAGATGTCACCCTTCAACCCGGGTGCGGCAGGCAGTTGGCTACAGAAAAAGAACTTTCAGATTTTCTCAAAAACGTGGAAAAGCGCGCTTTCAAGCGCACGCTCTACCATGTAAGAGATGAAGAAGCTGCGCTGGACATCATGCAAGACAGCATGATCAAACTTGCAACCCATTACGGCGATAAACCACCTGCGGAGTTGCCTCTGCTTTTTCAGCGCATCTTGTCAAACACCATGCTCGACTGGTTCCGTCGTCGCAAAACCCGTCAAGCCCTGTTTTCTAATCTGAGTGACTTTGGCGCCGACGGTGATTCCGAAGAATTCGATCTGCTCGAAACCTTTCAGGGCAGCTCAGACGCTGAAATGGGCGAAAGTGCAGAAGATCACATCCGACGCAAGCAAATATTCCAGCAAATTGAAGCTGGCATCCAAGAATTGCCCGCACGTCAACGAGAAGCCTTCCTGCTGCGTTATTGGGAGGAGATGGACGTGTCAGAAACTGCAGCCGCGATGGGCTGCTCTGAAGGCAGTGTCAAAACACACTGCTCACGGGCTGTTCATGCCTTGAGCCGATCGCTCAAAGCGAAGGGAATACAACCATGATGAATCAATTTTCAACCGTTGAAAAAAACACAGATGATTTGGGTCGAGCCATTGCTCTAAGACTAGACAATGACTCGCCCCCACTGTCTTACAACGTGACCGAGCGCTTAAGGGCAGCTCGAATGCAAGCCTTGGCTGCTCGAAAGTCCGAGTTGTCGATCGCGCCCGCTGTAGACCTGTCTCTGTCAGCAGGTCAAGCAACTTTAACTTGGGGCGCAGAAGGCGGTAGCCTCTGGAACCGCTTGGGTTCATTTTTACCCTTCGTAGCGCTAATTATTGGTTTAATTTCTATACAGATCATCCAATCTGAAAGCAATACCACTGAAATTGCAGAAATTGATTCAGCCCTGTTGCTGGACGAACTTCCCCCTTTGGCCTACACCGATCCTGGTTTTTTACAATTCTTAAAAGTCAACCAAACCGAAGCTTCGGAGAAGCACTGAAGTGTCTGATGTTTTTACACAAACAATCCGCAGTAAATTCGTTGGCCTCACAGCGGGCTGCTTTTTATGCGCTTGCGCAATGGCGCAAGTTCCCCAGATTGGGAATTCTGGTGCCCGTATCGCCCCTGATCCGGCAATAGTTACGCCAAACAACAGTGCAAGCAAAAAGCCTGCAGAAGTCAAAAAAGTCCCATGGCTTGAGTTAACGGAGAGCCAACAAAGCGCACTCGCGCCATTGTCAGCCTTATGGTCTTCTTTGAGTGAACCGCAGAAAAAAAAATGGCTGGCTATTTCAAAAAACTTTGCCGCTTTGCCGGAGAGTGAACAAATCGTCTTGCACAGTCGAATGGCAGAGTGGGCAACGCTGACACCTCAACAACGCATGCAAGCTCGCTTGAATTTTGGTGAAACAAACAAGCTCCCATTGACCGAAAAGAAAGCGCAGTGGGATGCTTATCAAGCCTTGTCTGATGAAGAAAAAAAGAAATTGAGTGATTCCCAGCCACCTCCGGTTTGGGGCGCAGCACCTGCGAAAAGACCAGCCTCTTCTGACAAGCTTTCTCATGTCCACTCCCCCACTGGGCAGCCCCCCCTGAAAGGCAAAACACCAGGCGTCAAAGACTTGGATCAGAAAACTTTATTGCCGACCAATAAACCTTGCAATCCAAAGTGGACGTGCCTGCAGCGTGACAAATGATGTTGGCGATGTTGGTGATACTGACACCACACTTCAGACCCTTGAAGCCCCCTCCTTATCACGAAGAATGGCTTGCTGGCTTTACGAAGGCATGCTCTTATTCGGCGTGATATTCATCACGGGCTACCTCTTTGGTACACTCAGCCAAACCCGAAATGCATTGGACAATCGGCATGGTTTGCAGGCCTTTATTTTCTTGGTGTTAGGCATCTATTTCTGCTGGTTTTGGTCAAAAGGCCAAACATTGGCAATGAAAACCTGGCACATCCGGGTTGTCAATCAGCAAGGTCGAGCCTTGTCTCAAATTCAAGCGCTGATACGTTATTTTTTGAGTTGGGTTTGGTTCTTACCTCCGATTGCCATGGCCAATGCATTTGATATTCCGGCAATGACAATTTTGATTCTAATGGTGGGCTGGATTGCTCTCTGGGCCATGCTGAGCCGCTTCCAAATCCATGGTCAGTTTTGGCACGATGCATGGGCGCGAACCTACTTGATAAAGGACGAACGTACAGTTGTCACCCATCCCCGTTAGCATGGCGCTTGATGATGAACTTCCTAATTTCGCTATGTCCTTACCAAGCTTGACATCAGACCCGGCTTTTTCTATTTGTGTGTATTGCGGCGCCAAACCGGGCGATGACCCTGCCTTTGTAGAAACTGCACGGCAAGTCGGACGTTGGATTGGCCACCATGGGGGCCAACTGGTTTATGGAGGAGGACGCAGTGGTTTGATGGGCATTGTGGCGGATGCCACATTGGCTGCAGGTGGCCGTGTCGTGGGCATCATACCCAAGGCTTTGGTTGATAACGAATGGGCCCATCAGGACTGCACCGAGTTGCACGTTGTTGACACCATGCATGAGCGCAAACAGATGATGGCCGAACGTGCAGATGCATTTTTGGCAATGCCCGGCGGCATTGGCACATTTGAAGAGTTTTTTGAAATCTGGACCTGGCGCCAGCTGGGATACCACAACAAACCCGTCGGCTTACTCAACCTCAACGGGTATTACGATGGCTTGCTGACGTTCCTTCAAAGCGCTGTAACTCACCAGTTTATGGGGAATTGGCAAATGGAGTTGATCAGTGTAAACAATCAAGCCCCGAGGCTGTTGGCTCAATTGGTGCAGTCCGCCGGACTGCACTACAGCGTTAGGGGCGGGGCGATTTAGGCCAGTCGTTTAAATCGCCGAGTTGTCCAGTTCACCTGTTCGAATTCGCACCACGCGCTCAACGTTGGTGATGAAAATTTTACCGTCACCTATTTTCCCGGTTCGTGCGGCCTTCACAATTGAATCCATGCAACGGTCGACATCTTCATCCTTGACCGCCACTTCGATTTTTACTTTAGGTAAAAAATCGACCACATACTCAGCACCACGGTACAACTCTGTGTGTCCTTTCTGCCGACCAAAACCTTTAACTTCGGTCACGGTCAAACCCGTCACGCCGCATTCGGCCAAGGCTTCGCGAACTTCTTCCAATTTAAACGGCTTGATAATGGCGGTGATTTGCTTCATCTGGATTTCTCTCTGAAAATGAAATTTAAGCACGAAACTTGTTGGTCATAGGATAACGCCAATCTTTGCCAAAGCTTCGGTGCGTCACACGAATTCCAACAGGCGCTTGGCGACGTTTGTATTCGTTGAGTTTGATCAGACGGGTTACCTTTTCGACATCGGAACGATCAAATCCATCGGCCACCAATGCCTCGATACCCTCGTCATTTTCCATGTATCGGGCAATGATGGCATCCAGCACTTCGTAATCGGGCAGGCTGTCCTGATCTTTTTGGTCTGGTCTCAATTCGGCGCTGGGTGGGCGGGTAATGATCCGCTCTGGAATGGGCCGACTGCATGTCCCATAAGGATCATTTTCATTGCGCCAGTGAGACAACCGAAAAACCAATGTTTTAACCACATCCTTGATAACTGCAAAGCCACCAGCCATATCGCCATACAAAGTGCAATAGCCGGTGGCCATTTCACTCTTATTGCCCGTGGTCAGAACAATGGCGCCGGTTTTGTTCGACATCGCCATCAACAAGGTACCGCGTATGCGGGCTTGGATATTTTCTTCAGTGGTGTCTTCTGCCAAACCCACAAATTGTCCAACAAGCGTATGCTTGAATCCTTCAAACAAGGACGCTATCGAGATTTCATCGTAACGCACATCCATTCGTTTGGCCATTTCCCGTGCATCAATCCAACTGATGTCTGCGGTATAAGGTGAAGGCATCATCACCGCATGCACCTGATCTGACCCTATAGCGTCCACAGCAATGGCCAAAACCAAAGCCGAGTCAATCCCACCAGACAAACCGAGAATCGCTTTTTTGAAACCATTCTTTCCAAGATAGTCCCGAACGCCCAACACCAAGGCATCCCATAAATCAGCTTCGTCACTGCGAACAGGCGTCACTGTGGCGGGCAGCACCTCCAGACTGTCTGACTGCGCTTTGAATGCGACACAAGGCAGATCCTCCAAGAAAGCAGGTGCACGCATTTGCACGATACCCTTTGCATCCAGTGCAAAGGATCTGCCTTCAAATACCACCTCATCCTGACCGCCCACTAAGTGTGCATAAACCAGAGGCAACCCACAGGCTAGAACTCTCTGTCGCATGTGCTGCTCGCGTTCCAGTCCTTTACCCGCATGAAAGGGCGAGGCATTCAATACCGCCAGCACTTGCGCGCCCGCCTCTTTGGCTTTTTGAGCTGCAGCTTCAAACCATGCGTCTTCACAAATCAGCAAGCCAACACGAACGCCTGAGACATCAAATACGCACGCTTGATCCCCTGGCGTGAAATAACGACGTTCATCAAAAACTTGGTAATTAGGCAACTCCTGCTTGGCGTAATGGGCGACCACTTGCCCCTCGACCAAAACAGAAGCCATGTTGAAGCGCCGGGTAACGGCCACACTACGGGTTCGCATGCCGCCGCCTTGTGGATGACCCACGACCACCGCCATGCCTTTTAACCCAGCAGTTTCTCGCGCCACTGTTTTCAGGGCATCATCGCAGGCATCAATGAATGCAGGCCGCAACAACAAGTCCTCTGCGGCATAGCCGCAAATGGACAGTTCGGGTGTGATCAGCAAACGCGCGCCTTTTTGGTAGGCTGCGTGAGCGGAATCGATGATTTTTCGGGCGTTGCCCAGCATATCGCCCACTGTAAAATTGAGCTGAGCCACACAAAGATTGAGAGTCATACAGGTGCAGGAAAACAAGTTCTTCGATTATGTCATCCAGGTGCACGATTCCGTGCATGAAATCAATGAACACGCATGGAACGAACTGCTTGCATTGCAAAAAAAACCCACCCCCTTCATGCAGCACGCTTATCTGCGGGCCATGCAAGAAAGTCAGGCCGCCAGCCCCCAAACCGGTTGGCGGCTTCAAATCATCGCTGTTTGGCAGGAAACGCCCAGTGGGCAGCGCCTTTGCGCCGTTTGTCCCCTGTATCTGAAAGGCAACTCCTATGGGGAGTACGTTTTTGACTGGGCTTGGGCCGAGGCCTATCAACGCCATGGATTGAGCTATTACCCCAAAGCCGTCATTGCCGTGCCCTTCACACCGGTACCTGGCAGTCGTTTATTGGCTGTGGATGCCCATGCACGCCACGCCTTAGCTAAGGCTGTAATCGAATTCGCCCAAAAGCATGGTTTGTCGTCAGTGCATTTGCTGTTTGGGGACGAAGATGATGATCTTCAAGCCTGCATGGAGGCCGGCATGATGCTGCGCCATACCGTTCAATTTCACTGGCACAACAGCAATTACTTTGACTTTGATGACTTTTTAAGCCGTCTCAGCCAAGAAAAGAGAAAAAAAATAAAACAAGAACGTCGCAAAGTTAAGGACGCAGGCGTGCATTTTCGGGTGCTGCGCGGGACTGAAATTAAAAGCTCAGATTGGGAATTCTTTTACAAATGCTATGAACGAACCTACTTAGAGCACGGCAACAAGCCTTACCTGAGCCGAGAATTTTTTAATTTGATGCAGTCAGATATGCCTGGCAATTGGCTTCTATTTATTGCACTGCGTGAAGACCATCCAATAGCTTGCAGTCTTTTGGGGCTGGAAACATCCAAATCAACCTCTGACGCAGGGGGAATCGCATACGGTCGGTATTGGGGGGCCTTGGAACGCGTTGACTGTCTGCACTTTGAAGCCTGTTACTACCAGCCAATTGAATGGTGCATTGCCCATGGATTTATTCGGTTCGAAGGAGGCGCACAAGGTGAGCACAAAATGGCCCGTGCACTGCTGCCCGTTCAAACGAGCAGCGCGCACTGGTTGGCACACCCCGGATTTTCAGAGGCGGTAGCGCGTTTTCTGGCACAAGAAGGCCAAGGCGTGGAAGCCTACCTGCAAGACTTAAACCTGCGCACGCCATTGCGCCAAGCTTAACTCACGCCATTGCGCCAAGCTTAACTCACGCCTTTGACGAATGGTATGCGGCAATACCGTCAGTGATTTCTTTGCGGGCCGCGTCTGGGCCTGCCCATCCCTTGATCTTGACCCATTTGCCATCTTCCAAATCTTTGTAATGCTCAAAGAAATGGGCAATCTGACTCAAGCGCAATTTATTCATGTCTTCCGGTTTTTGCCAATGGGTGTAGATGGGCAAAATCTTGTCGATAGGTACGGCCAAAACCTTGCCATCTTGCCCTCCCTCGTCTTCCATCAGCAAGATACCAATCGGGCGGCACTTGACCACAACACCCGGAATCAAGGGAAAGGGCGTGATGACCAAAACATCTACCGGGTCACCATCCCCCGCAATGGTTTGCGGCACATAACCGTAGTTGGTGGGGTAATGCATGGCGGTTCCCATGAAACGGTCTACAAAAATGGCCCCCGTTTCTTTGTCCACCTCGTATTTGACCGGGTCAGCGTTCATCGGAATTTCAATGATGACATTGAAAGTATCAGGGGCATT
>CAMDKK010000030.1 GCA_945901045.1 Limnohabitans sp. Rim8 | reverse complement strand
TGCGCCTGAGTGCGCTCCAGGAGGGCCAGGGTCTCGGTGTGCAAAGCGCCGGTTTCCAGAACAAAGACCGGAATGTCCAACTGCAGGCTGTTGATGATGTGGGTAATCACCACGTCTTCAGCGCCCAGGCTGGAGGCCTGGGTCAAGGGTGCGTAATCGGCCGCAGCGCGTTGGAGCAGGGCTTTCGTTTCGGCCAGCTTGGCGGCAAATTCAGCACTGGCTTTGGCCAGCAGCTCGGAGGCTTTGGCCGTTGCACTGCGAGAAGAAATAAGGCTTGAGGTCATTTGAGTTTTGTAGGGGCCAGACTGCTGGCGATGATGGAGGTCATTTGAATTTTGTAGGAGCTTGCCTGCAAGCGAAGAACTCAGCCCCTTGTCAATGCAATTCGCCAGCAGGCTGGCTCCTACATATTTTTTGAGGAAGACTTCGAAAATTGAGGTTGGGTGTCAACGGCCGAGCCTTGGTAGAAACCGGCAAAGCGATCGAATTGGCGTTGGGCGGCAGAAGCATCGACGCCTTCACGTAAGACGGCCACGTCAAAACCTGTGCGTTGCATTTGAACGAGCTGGTCAATCAGCACCTCACCTGTAGCACGCAATTCACCTTCAAAACCAAGCCGGCGACGCAGCAAAAAGGCCTGGCTGTATGCGCGACCATCTGTGAATTTCGGGAACTTCAGGTCGATGCGCGTGACGCCCTGCAGGTCCAGCGTGCGCGGATCGATGTCGTTGGTCACCGCCAGCACAGCGGGCGACTCAACAACTTGGTGTTCTGGGGCGGAGATGATTTTCATGGTCGTTTTGTGTGATGTGGGAGTCAGCCTGCTGGCGATGTCCGGCTATGTCGGCGATGACGATTTACGCTGGCAATCGCTTGCAGGCAACTCCTACGGGTTCTGTTGTCAGGCGGTTTGTGCTTCGGCTGGATGACGCGCGCCGTTGGCTGCGGACTTGAAAGGGTCTTGGCCAACACGCTGCAGGGTTTCGATAAAGTATTCATGGCGGCCCAGCACTGGCAGGCGCAGTTCTTTGTAGGTGGTCAAAATCGCTTCGATCACATCTGGCACTTCAATTGATGAAAAAGAAGGGCCAACCACTTTGCCCGCGACCGCGGCGCCCGACAGTACTTTGCCATCCGAACCGCCCAATGTGATCTGGTACCACTCTTTGCCGTCTTTATCGACCCCCAAAATCCCGATGTGACCACTGTGGTGGTGGCCGCAGGAGTTGATGCAACCACTGATATGAAAATCAATATGACCGAGGTCGTTCAATTCGTCCAGGTCTTGGTAACGCTCTGTGATGGCGGCGGCCAATGGCAGCGAACGGGCATTGGCCAATGCGCAGTAGTCGCCGCCGGGGCAAGCGATCATGTCGGTCAACAAGCCAATGTTCGGTTGGGCCAGGCCCAAGGCTTTGGCTTCTTGCCAAAGTGCATGCAGCTGTTCCAGACGCACCCACGGCAGCACCAGGTTTTGGGTGTGCGTCACACGGGCTTCGCCCGCAGAATATTTGCTCACCAAGGCGGCTGCAGCGTCCAGCTGATCGGCGGTGGCGTCACCGGGAGCTTGGCCCATGCGCTTGAAGGACAGCTTGACAGCGCGAAGCGCAGGGTTCTTGTGTAGCACCACGTTTTGCACCATCCAACGGGCAAATGCATTGTTTTTAGCGGCTTCTATGCTGATGTCGGCTTCTGCCTTTGCCAGCCACTCGTCGGTCATGTTGGGAAGGTCGAGTGCAGGCGATACAAAGCAGGCGTTGATTCGATCAAACTCGGCTTGCGCAATGGTGTGCAGACCACCGTCTTGCTGCAGTATTTCCTGGTATTCGGTCTCGACTTCATCGAAATAACGCTGGCCTTCGGCCTTCACCAAAATCTTGATGCGGGCTTTGTAGAGGTTATCTCGGCGACCCCAGCGGTTGTAGACACGCACCACCGCTTCCAGATAGTTCATGATTTGATTCCAGGGCAAAAATGCACGGATCTGCGAGCCTATCACCGGGGTGCGGCCCATGCCGCCACCCACCAACACTTTGAAGCCGACCTCATTGACCGCATTTTTGACCATTTGCAGTCCCACATCGTGCCAGCCAATGGCGGCGCGGTCTTCGGTTGCGCCAGTGATGGCGATCTTGAATTTACGGGGTAAAAAGGCGAATTCCGGGTGCAACGTGCTCCACTGGCGGATCAACTCGGCATAGGGGCGGGGGTCCACCACTTCGTCCACCGCCACACCGGCCAACTCATCGGTGGTGGTGTTGCGGATGCAATTGCCACTGGTCTGAATGCCGTGCATGTTGACTTTGGCTAAAAGGTCCATCACATCAGCCGATTGGGACAACGGAATCCAGTTGTATTGCACGTTTTGCCGGGTGGTGAAGTGACCGTAGTTGGTTGTCAGCTTGGGGGCCAAACCGATAATCTTGTCTTGCGTGGCTTGCGCCTGCGCCAACAGCACTGGCTCGGGCGTGTCAAAGTCACGCGCAATCTTGGCTAATACGTGGAGCTGAGGGGCCGAGATTTCGCCATAAGGCACGGCCACACGCAGCATGGGGGCATAGCGTTGCACGTACCAGCCGTTTTGCAGGCGCAAAGGCTTGAATTCATCATCGGAAAGTTCTCCCGCCTGCCAGCGCTCGAGTTGGTCGCGGTGTTGTGCGGCGCGGGCGCGCACGAATTGCTTGTCAAATTCGGTGTATTGGTACATGGTGGAGCGTTAAATCAAAACAAGTTTGGTGCCGGCCCAGGCCAGCAAGACGGAAAGCAAGGATCGGATCACGCGGTCAGGCGTATGCTGGGCCAGGCGTGAACCCAAGTAAATGCCAGGCAAAGAGCCTGTCAACAACTTGGCCAGCAGCGGCCAATCGACCGACCCCAAAGAGGCATGGCCTAAACCAGCCACCAAGGTCAAGGGCACGGCATAAGCAATGTCCGCGGCCACGATCCGAGGCAAAGGCAGCAGAGGATACAACACCAGCAGAACCGTCACGCCAATCGCACCAGCGCCGACCGATGTCAATGTGACCAGGGTACCGATCAGGGCCCCAAATAAAACGGGCAAGCTCCAGTGGCGCGGGGTACTGGCACGCTTTTCGTCAGCAGGCGCCAGTTCGCGTGGTACTTGTTTGCCGCGAACCGATTTGTACAGCATGGCAGCAGCAGTCAATAACAAGGCGGCACCCAAGGTGTGGGTCATCAAGAACTGTACTTGGGGGTCAGCAGGACCGGCCCAGCGCAAGACGGCAATGGTCGTAAGGCAAGCCGGAATACTGCCAGCGCTCAGCAAACCCACCACGCGCCAAGGCACGATGCGTTGCCGGGCAAAGCTGACGGTACCACCCAACTTGGTGAAAGCCGCAAACAGCAAGTCGGTCCCAACCGCCATGTAGGGTTTAACGCCAAAAAAGAAAATCAACAGGGGTGTCATCAAGGAGCCACCGCCCACCCCGGTCAAACCCACAATGGTGCCGACAAAGAAACCCGCAAAGACATAGCCCAAATCAATCATGGGTGCGACTGTAACGTCGCTTTATATCAAAACAAACGATTTTCTGGTTGTACTTATATGCTTATAGAGCATAAGAGCGCCGGTCAGGTCGCCACAGAAGGCGTACGTTCGGCCAGAATTCGCTCAGAGGGCTTCATATTCATGGTCATTTGAAACAGACCGGCTGCCAGACCAATGGCTACCGAGCCCTGCCAAGCCAAGTCGTAACTGCCCAAACTGCTGTAAATAAGCCCGCCCCCCCAGGCGCCGATGAAAGAGCCCATCTGGTGGCTCATAAAAGCCACGCCCGACAAGGTGGCCATGTAGCGCAAACCGAACAAATGAATCACCAGGCCCGATACCAAAGGCACCACGCCGAGCCATAAGGTACCCATGGCTGCCGCAAAGACCAAGGTGCTGGTAGGCGTGGGCGGCACCACAAAATAGGCTGCGATAAAGGCCGAACGCAGCACGTAGATACCCCCCAGCAAGAACCGTTTGGAATACAAGCCGCCCAGCCAACCGAACAAATACGAGCCCATCACGTTGAACAATCCGACCAAGGCCAAAGCCGTGCTGCCAATGCTGGGGTCAATGCCGCAGATGTCAAGATAGGTCGGCAAGTGGGTCGTTATAAAGACCAATTGCAATCCGCAGACAAAAAATGCAATGGCCAGCACCACGTAACCGCGGTGCCCCAAGGCCTCCCGGATTGCTTCTGTCACGGTTTGAGGTACGCCCAAATTGGCGGGCACTTCAATGTGGTCTGCGCGGCTGGCCATCCAGGCTGCCGGAACCATGACACAGGCCAACCCCAGAAAGCCTATCAAAGCAATTTGCCAGCCCGCACTTGTAATCAAGTGCTGTGCCATCGGAGAAGCCAATGTCAAACCCAAAGAGCCCAGCGCCGAGACCGAACCCATGGCCATGCTGCGTTGGGCGGGTGACACGGCTTTGGCCGTCACACTCATCGCAATATTGGAGGCCGTGCAAGACAGCGCCAGGCCCACACACAAGCCCATGCCCAGCGTCACGCTCCAAGCCGAAGTGGCGGTCATGGCAAAGGCCAGGCCCAAGGCATAAATGACCACGCCAAACAAAGTGACAGGGCGCGCACCATAGCGGTCGGCAAAGATACCCATGAAGGGCTGCGTTGCACCCCAAACGATGTTCTGTAGGGCAATGGCCAATGAAAAATCAGCCGCCGTGATGCCGATCTCGCGAATCAAGTGAGGCTGAAACAGTCCAAAACTTTGGCGCATGCCCATGGCCAAGCTGAGCATCAAAGCGGCTCCCCCCAAAATGAATGCTATTTGGTGACGGGATAAATCGGTTTGTTTCATTGACGGATTGTTAAGCGCATGGGGCTGCCTGTCAGCTTTTACGTGACACCTGGCCTAGAGCGTCGAATGGCATTGCAGACATCAGTTGCTTGGGGTCCGCGCGCTCGAAGGGCCCAACCGTTTTGCGGCCATGTGTTTGGCCAACTCAGGGGGCAAGGGCAAGGCGTTTTCCTCCAGCTCAGCGGCAATCAGCTCGCCGCACAACACCGACAGGCTGATACCCCGCGCACCCATACCGGTGCAAACCAACAAGCCCGGCCAGCGCACCGGATCTAAAGCACCGACAGCCGGTAATCGGTCGGGCAGGGTGCAACGCATGCCGGCCCATCCTTGAATGTGCGTTTCAGAAAACCCCTGGGCCATACCTTGCGCCAAATGCGGCAGCAAGGTGTTCAATTGGGTTTGATTTACTGCATGGTCTTGGGTGCGCACAGTCGCATGGGTACAGTCACGTTCAAACGTCGAGCCCACGAACCAATGCGCAGCCGAGTCATTGGGGGCTGCAACCCCGCTGATCAAGCTGCCGTGCCCATTGACTGGAAAGCGAGGCAAAGAACGGCGTGTGGCCTCACTCAAATGGGCAACAGCCCCGAAGCTGACTTGTCCGCGCAAGGGGGTCAGCGAAAAGTGCAGAGGAAGCCCCGCGTCGCTGACGACCAGTGCCTGCAACAGGGCTTGTGTTTCATACGCACTGGCCAAAACAAGCTGCGGTGTTCGGGTCAAAAGCAGGCCGTCGGCATCCCAGGCATGCCAATGACCTTCGCTTTGGCTCAAATGATGGACCGCACAACCCAAGCGCAAAGTAATGCCTGCCGTGGCCAACTGCGCTGCAACAAAAGGGCGAGGTCGCAGCCAAGCCGCCTGGCTGTGCCACAGCGCCGGAACCGGTGCTGAAAATCCTGCCGCCTCTGTGCGCGCAGGGCTGGCGCGGGTGCTCGAACGCATTTCTTCAGAGGTCAAGGCTGCGGTTGAAGGCAAGGCACGTTTGCCTTGCACCCGATGCTCGAAGAGCCCTGACAGCCCCCAATCAGCAGGGGTCAGAAAGCCTGTTTCAGTCAACAGGGCTGCACGTTGGAGTGTGGCCTGAACACCCATGCGGGTGATGCGCGAAAGCACATTGTCGTCTTGTGACACGTGCGGGGCGGCCAGACCCACGGGCAGTCCCGAGGCCCCTGCACCTAATGCAGGGGCAGCGTCCAACACCTCGACGAGCCAGCCCAATTGCGCCAAGCTTGCAGCCACAGCGGCACCCGCCATGCCTGCGCCGACCACCGCGATGTGGCGGTCCCGTGATTCAGGCGAAGTGGGTGTCAGCACTCAGGGGCTGGGTGGTGGCACGTAGCCTTGCGCAGCGTCAGCACCGTCACCAAAGAAATGATTTTCCATCTGACGGGCCAGGTACTGGCGGGCACGCAGATCGGCCAAGTTCAGACGATTCTCATTGACCAGCATGGTCTGGTGTTTGAGCCAGTCCGCCCATGCTTTTTTGCTCACCCCCTCCCAAATCCGCTTGCCCAATTCTCCAGGGTAGGGCGGAAAGTCCAAGCCTTCGGCCTCGGTGCCCAGTTTGATGCAGTTGATCATGCGTGCCATCTGAAGTCCTTTGATTTATCTTAAGAAGCTGTGGTTATAGGGATATAAAATATCCGTATTTCCAAGAATATGGATTAGGCGGCAAAATTAAGCCTGCTGCAACGACCACCGACCATATCAAATGACCATGTCAAATGGTTGTTGCACCCCCCTCAACAGGGCCTCACTTTAGCAAGCTTTGGGCATTTAATTTCCAAAAAGCTCGCAAGACCTTGTCTTTTTTCATCCATACCCATTGTTATGAGTGCATTTATAGAAGAGCGCGTTTTGAGCGTTCACCACTGGACGGATCGTCTGTTCAGTTTCACCACGACCCGGGACCAAGCTTTGCGCTTTTCCAATGGCCACTTCACCATGATCGGCTTGCGCGGCGAAAACGGCAAACCTTTGCTGCGCGCTTACAGCATTGCCAGTGCCAATTACGAAGAGCATCTGGAGTTTTTGAGCATCAAAGTGCCCGATGGCCCGTTGACCTCCAAATTGCAGCACATCCAGGTGGGAGACACCATTGTGGTGGGCCGCAAGCCCACCGGCACCTTATTGATCGATTACTTGCTACCCGGCAAGCGCCTGTACCTGATTGGCACAGGTACCGGCTTAGCCCCCTTTCTGAGCATCATCCGCGACCCCGAAACCTACGAGCGTTTTGAGCAAGTCATCTTGTGCCACGGTGTGCGCCAGGTCAATGAACTGGCTTACCAGGACTTCATCAACCAAGAACTGCCGCACAATGAGTTTCTGGGTGAAATCGTCAGCAAGCAACTTAAGTACTACCCGACTGTCACGCGTGAACCCTTTAAAAACCAAGGCCGCATCACGGATTTGATGGAAAGTGGCAAACTGTTTGAAGATTTGGGCGTGCCCAAGCTCAACCCCGAAGAAGACCGGGTCATGATTTGCGGCAGTCCCGCGATGCTGCGCGATCTGAAAGCACTGTGCGAAAAGAGCGGATTGCCCGAAGGCAACACCACCAAGCCCGGTTCCTTTGTGATCGAGCGAGCCTTCGCTGAAAGTTAAACTCTGCGCATGTTTTTAAAACCGCCACCCTTTCGCCAGATCTTTGGATTGTTTGCATTGTCCGCATTGGGCATGCTGGCCTTTGGACTGTATCTCCAGCATGTGGAGGGTTTGAACCCTTGTCCCATGTGCATCGTGCAACGCTACGCCTTAATCGGTGTGGTCTTGTTAGCCCTTGCAGGCTGGCGAGTCAAACGAATGCGCGGCTTCATGGTGATTGGCGGCTTGGTCACACTGGTGTCCGGTTTTGGCGCTTTTGTGGCAGCTCGACAAAGCTGGTTGCAGTGGTACCCCCCCGAGATCGCGACCTGTGGCCGTGATTTTTACGGTATGGTCGAAAACTTTCCCATCAACCGTGTGGTGCCCATGATCTTCAAAGGCAGCGGGGACTGCACCCAGGTCGACTGGACTTTCTTAGGTGGCTCGATCGCCAACTGGTCATTCATCTGCTTTGTCGGCTATGCCTTGGTGGGATTGGCGATAGCCTTGAAAGCTTTTCGCGTTCATAAGATCTGAATCTTTAAGCCAGGCATGCGGCAGACGTGCGATGGGGCGCATTGTCTTTATGAGGGCTACTGAAGCAACTCTGACAATTTCTTCAAACCAATTTCCATTTGAAGTTCGTCTACCCAACTGAAGTTAAGGCGCATGTAACCTATGCCTTCTTTGCTTTGCGCGAAAAAAAATTCTCCCGGCATGAAGATGATGTTGTTTTCTATAGCTTTGGGCAGTAAGTGCCGTGTGTCTATCTTTTGATTGAGTTGAAGCCAGAAAAACAGACCACCCGCCGGTTTTTGCCATGTTGCCAACTTGCAAAAATACCTTTGTAAGGTGGCATCAAAGGCATCTCTTTTGCGTCGGTAGGCCGTGGTCAAGTTTGTCATCCTTTCGTGGCGATTGGGTGCAGTTAATTGCTGATGTACCAACCATTGGCTCAATCGATTGCTGTGCAGATCGGCAGCTTGCTTCAATCGAATCAAGTGAGGCATCAATTGACGTGAAGCAGCCATGAAGCCTAAGCGCAAGCCAGGTGCTAGATTTTTGGAAAATGAACCTGAATAAATCCATTCTGCTTTTTTGATCAAACTGCATACGGGTCGACGTTCGCACGGGTCAAACGCCAAATCTCGATAGGGGTCATCTTCCAGTAACGGAATGCCATGTTCATCGCAAAATTGAGCCAAATTTTGTCTTTCTGATTCACTGTAACAATGCCCTGACGGGTTTTGAAACGTAGGAATTGCGTACAGGAATGCTGGTTTTTTTTGACCTAATGGAGTCTCAGAAGCTTTGCCAATCGGAAAACTTATGAAATTTGCACCAAAGAAGCGAAATACTTGCAGCGCTGCCAAATAGGTTGGCGACTCTACAAGTACATCAGTGCCCGGGTCAATCATGAGCTTGGCCACCAAATCCAGTCCTTGCTGTGAGCCAGACAAGATGATCACCTGCTCCATGTCACAGTCAACGCCCAAGTCGCGTAGCTCTTGGCTAACTTGGTGTCGCAAAAAATCATCGCCTTCACTCGCGCCGTATTGAAGACAATGGCTTGGAATTTTCTCCAATGAGAAGTCAGGGAAACTCTCTGCGCTAGGCAAACCCCCTGCAAATGAAATCATCCCGGGTTTGTGGATGACAGAAAGCATCTCCCGAATGGGTGAGGCGTGCAAGTCAGCAACTCTTTCAGAGTACTTTGGAGATGTGTCGTGTTGTTTCATCATATACGTCAATAATGTTGACCCATATGAATGATAGGGAAGGGTGTTTTAACATGTCAATATGATTGACCTTAAAAAAGACAATAAGTTGCTTGAATCCATTGAACTGCTCTTTTTTGCCTACAGAGCATTCACAGTCCAGCCAGATCAAATCTTAGAAGAGCTTGGATTAAGCCGAGCACATCATCGTTTGCTCTATTTCATTGGACGCAATCCCAAAATCCCAGTCAACGCATTGCGTGAATTATTGGGCGTGTCCAAGCAAGCCATGAATGCACCACTTCGGCAGTTATTTGAACAAAAGCTCGTCGAAGGGTTCGCGTCTGAGCATGACAATCGTGTCAAAGAACTTCAACTTACAGGGGCGGGTTCAGCGCTTGAGCATCGCTTGACTGAAACTCAAATGAAGCAATTGGCCGCTGTATTTGAAATCTGTGGCGAAAAATCGGCCACTGAATGGCGCAAAGTGATGCGCACCCTGAGTCAAAGCAGTAAGGGCGCTTAAGACTGAGCCCGGTGAGCATGCTTTTTTTTAATGAACCTGTTCAGATCTTCTTGACCAGCACCTGGCTTTTGCGGTCCCAGTTGTATTTGCGTTTGCGGGCTTCGGGTAGCCAATCGGGGTCCATCTGCACAAAGCCCCTTTTGAGAAACCAATGCATGGTTCGCGTGGACAACACAAAAATGCTGTTTAAACCCATGGCGCGGGCACGCTGCTCTACGCGTTTCAAAATCTTTTCTCCGTCGCCTTGGCCTTGCGACTGGGGCGACACCGTCAGTGCCGCCATTTCGGCTGTTTTGGCTTCGGGGTAAGGGTAGAGGGCTGCACAGGCAAAGATCACGCCGTCGTGGTCGATGATGGTGAAGTGGTCCACATCGCGCTCGATCTCGGTGCGGTTGCGCTTGACCAAAGTGCCGTCATTTTCAAACGGCTCGATCAATTGCAAAATACCGCCCACATCGTCCGCGGTGGCTTCGCGCAATTCTTCGAGCTTTTCATCGACCACCATGGTGCCGATGCCGTCGTGCACATAAATTTCCAACAGCAAAGCGCCATCCACTGAGAAAGGCAAGATGTGCGAGCGCTCTACACCTTCTTCACAAGCCTTCACGCAATGCTGCAAATAAAACGCCAGATCGGTTGGCTGCGTTGGGCTGGGGGCTGAGGCCAGCAATTGCTTGGCCATGGCCAAGGGCAGTTCGGTGTCAATCGGATTGTTTTCGCTGGCCGGTTCATTCGGTTGCACCCGAATGCCCTGTGTTTCGGTCAGAAATATCAGCTTGTCGGCCTGCAACTCGGCGGCCACGCTGGTAGCGACTTCCTCCATGCTCAGGTTAAAAGCCTCGCCCGTGGGCGAAAAACCAAACGGCGACAGCAACACCATGGCGCCCATTTCCAGCGTTCGGGTGATGCCCAACACGTCCACCTTGCGCACCAATCCCGAGTGCATAAAGTCCACACCGTCCACAATCCCCACAGGACGGGCCGTGATGAAATTGCCCGAAATCACCCGCACCGTGGAGCCCGCCATAGGCGTGTTGGGCAAGCCCTGACTGAAAGCGGCTTCGATCTCGTAACGCAATTGGCCGGCAGCCTCTTGGGCGCAGTCCAAAGCAATCTCATCCGTGATGCGCATGCCGTGCGAGTATTTGGGGGTATGCCCCTTGGCGGCCAATTGCTCGTTGACCTGGGGGCGAAACCCGTGCACCAGCACGATCTTGACGCCCATGCTCTGAATCAAGGCCAAATCTTGCGCCAGGTTTTGCAGTTTGCCTGCCGCAATGGCTTCGCCCGCAATGCCCACCACAAAGGTTTTGCCTCGGTGCATGTGGATGTAAGGCGCCACTGAACGGAACCAGGGCACAAAAGTGAAATTGAAAACTGTGGACATGGTCTAACGGCTCAACAAATAGAGATTGTCAGCGGGGAGGAGTTTTTTGAAGTCACGGTCGAACGTATGAACAACCTCGCCCAACTGCAAAGCAGATGCTGCGATCCACGCATCGGATACCAGGTTGGACGTTACGGCATCCTGAAGGCATATGTCTCTGAAGCCAGGCCACTGGCTGCCAGCGGCCTGAAATGCCACGCCGGGTGAAATCAGCAGCGCATCTACAAAGTCCATCGCTTGTTGCAAAGAGCTGGGTTTGAAAAAAATTTGTGCGTTGGTCACGATCCTGATAAATCCTGAGACAACCGATCCCAATAAGACGACGTTTGGATGAATTGGACGCTTTGCCGCCTGTTGAAGTTGGGCTTGTAAATGCGCAAAGGCGAGTACATGGTGCGGATGATCCAGCCGCATGGCCGCAACCAGCAGATTGACATCGGGGGTCATGTCGGAAATTTGTACTCGGCGGCGTCAATAGCATCGAACATGGAGCGGTTGCTGCAGGGGTCGATGCCTGGCAGCAAGCCGCCGCTGCCACTGGTGGGCAGTTTGGGAATCACCAGCGCAGTGCTGGGCATGTCTTGCCGAACATAGATGGACAGCAACTCGCGCACCTTGGCGCTCAAGGACGTGCCCTCTTGGATCGCCTTGATTCGGGCCAGCTTAACCAGGTTTTCGTCAAGGGAAATGGTCAGGTTGGTCATGAAAAATCTCCGTCTGAAAGATCACGTGAACAAGTGTAGCACGTGAATATGTGCCGTGGGATAATCCGACCCGTGACCGAGTCAGCAAACCCCATCCCTCTCCAAATCGACTTCCCTGAAGGCCTGCCGGTCTCGGCCCGTCGAGAAGAAATCATGGCCGCCATCGAGCAGCATCAGGTCATCATCGTGTGCGGCGAGACCGGATCGGGTAAAACCACGCAACTGCCCAAGATCGCCCTGATGCTGGGACGCGGCAAGATCAATGCGAAACCGGGCGAGCGCGGTCGCTTGATTGGCCATACTCAGCCGCGCCGCATTGCCGCCAGTTCGGTGGCCAAACGCATTGCCGAAGAACTCAAAACCCCGCTGGGGGAGGTGGTGGGCTTCAAGGTAAGGTTTCAAGATCGATTGAGCAAAAACGCGTCCGTCAAGCTCATGACCGACGGCATCTTGCTGGCCGAAACCCAAACCGACCCGCTGCTGCTAGCCTACGACACCATCATCATCGACGAGGCACACGAACGCAGCCTGAACATCGACTTTTTGCTCGGCTACTTGCGCCAAATATTGCCGCGCAGGCCTGACTTGAAAGTCATTGTGACCTCGGCCACCATTGACGCTGACCGCTTTGCCAGACACTTTGCATCGCGAACAGGCCCAGCGCCCATCATCATGGTCTCGGGTCGTACTTTTCCGGTCGAACAGCGCTGGCGTCCGTTTGAAGAGTCGCGCGACTACGACCTGAACAGCGCCATTGCCGATGGCGTCGACGAACTCTGGCTGGGCGGGGCAGGTGGCGACATCCTGATCTTTTTGCCGGGTGAGCGCGAAATCCGCGAAGCCGCCGATCACTTGCGCAAGCACCTTTCGCACAACGCATGGACGCGCACCGCCGAGGTGCTGCCCCTGTTTGCCCGCTTGTCGCAAGCCGAGCAAGACCGCATTTTTGATGGCCACACCGGTCGTCGAATCGTCTTGGCCACCAACGTGGCTGAAACCTCGCTCACGGTGCCCGGCATCCGTTATGTGATTGATGCTGGGACCGCCCGCGTCAAGCGCTACAGCCTGCGCAGCAAGGTCGAGCAGTTGATGGTCGAGCCCATCAGCCAAGCTGCCGCCAACCAACGCGCAGGTCGCTGCGGCCGTGTGGCGGACGGCATTTGCATCCGCCTGTTCGACGAAAAAGACTTTGCCGCTCGGCCGCGCTTTACCGATCCCGAAATTTTGCGCTCGTCACTGGCCGGTGTGATCTTGCGCATGAAGAGCCTGCGCTTGGGCGTGGTGGAAGACTTTCCGTTCATCGAAGAGCCATCGCGTCGCGCCATCACCGATGGCTATCAACTGTTGGCCGAGTTGGGCGCGGTGGACGACGACAACGAACTGACGACAACAGGCCAAGAACTCGCCCGCCTGCCACTGGACCCGCGTGTGGGCAGGATGATTCTGGAAGCACGTGACCACAATGCCCTGCAAGAAGTGCTGGTGATTGCCAGTGCCATGAGCGTGCAAGACGTGCGCGACCGCCCCATGGAAGCGCAAGCCCAAGCCGACCAACAACACGCCAAGTTTGACGACGACAAAAGCGAATTCAGTGGCTACCTTAAATTGTGGAAATGGATTCAAGCCGCCCGTGGCGGCCAGTCTAATTCAATTGGGGTCAGATCCCAATTAATTTCGGCAAACCAGCCAGAGCAAAATAATCGGGATCTGACCCCGATAAAAAAAGGGCGACAAATGGCGGGGCTTGAAGGGCCGCAGCACAAGTTGAGCAACCGCCAATACGAGCAACTGCTGCGTCAAAACTTCATCAACATTCGCCGGGTGCGCGAGTGGCGTGACACACACACCCAACTCCTGACGGTGGTGACCGAGCACCGATGGAAGCTCAACGATAAACCCGCCAGTTACGAGCAGCTGCACCAGTCCATGCTCGCGGGCCTGTTGGGCAACGTGGGTTACAAGCTCGAAGATGAAGAGGCTTACCTGGGTGCACGCGGTATCAAGTTCCACAAACACCCCGGCGCGCACCTCTCCAAAAAACCGGGCCGCTGGATCGTAGTGGCTGAACTGGTGGAAACCACGCGCTTGTTTGGCCGAGGCATTGCCGCCATCGAGCCGCAATGGTTGGAGAAGGTGGGCGCGCATCTTTTGAAGAAACAACTGCTCGACCCGCATTGGGAAAAGAAGTCTGCCGAAGTGGTGGCTCTGGAACGCGCCACCCTCTACGGCCTGGTGGTCTACAGTGGCCGACGCACGCCTTACAGCCGGGTGGACTTGCACGGGGCGCGTGAGATTTTCATTCGAGAAGCGCTTGTGGGCGACCAGTGGGAAACCAAGCTGCCGTTTTTGGCCAGCAACCACAAAATGATCGCCAAGGTCGAAGAGCTGGAGCATAAGTCGCGCCGCCAAGACGTGCTGGTGGACGACGAGCTGATCTACGCTTTTTACGACCAGCAAATCCCTGCGGATGTGTGCAGCGGCCGCCTGTTTGAAGATTGGTACCGCCGAGAAAGCGCCAAGCAGCCGCGCTTGCTCATGCTCACGCGTGAAGAGCTCATGCGCCACGAAGCCGCTGGCATCACCACCCAAGCCTTCCCTAAACAAATCAGATTGGGGGGCACCGATTGCAGCGCCGCCTATTTGCATGAACCGGGCGATGCGCGAGATGGCGTGACCGTGACGGTACCGCTGTTTGTGCTGAACCAAGTTAGCGAAGACCGCTGCGAATGGCTGGTGCCCGGCTTGCTCAAAGACAAAATTCTAGCGCTGCTCAAAAGCCTGCCGCAGCGCCCGCGCAGCCGCTTTGTGCCGCTGCCCGAATCGGCCGCACGCCTGGCCGCAGAACTGTCTGTCCCTGAGCTGTTTGGCAGTGGCTCGTTGACCGACGTGCTGCTCAAAAAAGCCCGCGACGAAACCAGCCTCGACATCAAGCGCACCGACTTCAAACACGACATGCTCAGCCCGCATCTGTTCATGAACCTGCTGGTGGTCGACGAACACGGCCGCCAAATGGGCACAGGTCGAAACCTGGGTGCCCTCAAAGGCGAACTCGGCACCAAAGCCCGCGGCGCGTTCCAGGCGCTGGCGCAATTGAAGGTGGCCTCATCTGCCATACGCGGTTCATCTTTCAGACCCGCGAACGCAGGTAGCCATGAAAAATTAGGGGCAGAAAAATTGGAAAAATTGGGGTCAGAATCCAATTTCTCTCGAGCTCAAAGTGCCCATGTCTCCGGCAAACAAGCCCCCGTCGCTCCCCAACGCTACACCGCCTGGACCTTTGGCGAACTGCCCGAGCTGATGGAAATCAGCAAAGGTGGCCAGACCCTGATAGGCTTTCCTGCGCTGGTGGACATGCAGGACGCCGTGACCATCGAGGTGTTCGACGAGCCCGATGTGGCCACCGCCAAAAACCGTGCAGGCCTGCGTCGCCTGTTTGCGCTGCAGATCAAAGACGCGCTCAAGTACCTGGAAAAAAACATCCCCGACCTGCAAAAAATGGCCGTGGCCTACATGCCGCTGGGCACTGCCGACGAACTGAAAACCCAAATCATCGATGTGGCGCTGGACCGCGCCTTTTTGCTCGACCCGCTGCCCAACGACGAAGCCACATTCAAGCGCCGCATCGACGAGGGCAGGGGCCGATTGACCCTGATCGCCAACGAAGTGGCCCGGCTGGCGGGCGCCATCTTGCTTGAGTTTGGCGCCGCCACCCGCAAAATCAAAGACACCAAAAACGCAGCTGATGCGACGGCAGATTGCACGCAGCAACTGCAACGCTTGGTACCGAAAAACTTCATGGCCGCCACCCCTTGGCCGCAGCTGCAGCACTACGCCCGTTACCTGAAAGCCATCAGCCTGCGCCTGGACAAATACCGCGCCGACCCCACCCGAGACGGCCTGCGCCTGGCCGAACTCAAACCGCAAGAGCAACGCTACTGGCGCCTGGTGGCCGAACGCAAAGGCACCCAAGACGCGCGCATGCTGGAGTTCCGCTGGCTACTCGAAGAGCTGCGCGTGAGCTTCTTCGCGCAAGAACTGCGTACCCCGCAGCCGGTCAGCATCAAGCGGCTGGAGAAGGCTTGGTTGCAGTTGAACCAATGAGACCATGATGACCCCCCGTACCCGACGCATTCTCCAAGCTGTTTTCTATGAGGCCATCGCCATCAGCGTGGTGGGGCCTCTTCTCAGTCTGGCGTTCGACCAGCCGTTCGCTTCGACCCTCGGGCTGGCGTTTGTGCTGTCCAGCATCGCGGTGGTGTGGAACTTTGTGTTCAACGCGCTCTTCGAGCGCTGGGAGTCGCGTCAAATTGTTCGTGGCCGTTCGTTCGCCAGGCGACTGGTCCACGGGGCGGGATTTGAAGGCGGTTTGACCATCATTTTGCTGCCGGTCATGTCGCTGTGGTTGGACATATCGGTGGCCATCGCCTTGGCGGCCAACCTCGGCTTGCTGCTGTTCTTCTTCGTTTATGCCATTCTGTTCACCTGGTGTTTCGATCGGGTCTTTGGTCTGCCTGCGTCTGCACGGGGCGGCGAAGCGCCAGGAGACTGAAGGAGCAGATGGATCGCTCGGGTCACTGGTGTGAAAAACACCCTGCGGCCATTCGTCACGTTCAGGCATCAGCGCTTGCGGCGTAAAAAACAGGACAATCAAGCTGCAAATGCGGACCGCGCTGTAACTTTCCGTCATTCCTGCACGAATGGCGTCATGAAGCCCAGTGTTTCACCATCTAATAAGGTATTCCTATGAAACGACGCAACATGTTCCAAATTTTTTGGGCCTGGTTGGCCAACGCCACGGTCCCCATGAGTGTGGCTGCGGCCGACCTTCCTCTAAAGAAAACCAAAGCCGAGTGGCGCAAGTTGCTCTTGCCGAGCGCGTATGAGGTGTTATTTGAGCACGGCACCGAGCGCCCGGGCAGCAGTCCGCTCAATGCCGAGAAGCGGCCCGGCACCTTTGTGTGTGTGGCCTGCAACTTGCCTTTGTTCAGCGCGGCGCACAAATACGAGAGCGGCACAGGTTGGCCCAGTTTTTTCCAGGCCTTGCCTGGCGCTTTGGGCACCACCACCGATTTCAAGCTCATCTATCCGCGCACTGAGTACCACTGTTCGCGCTGTGGTGGGCATCACGGTCATGTGTTTGATGACGGTCCCCGACCCACGGGCAAGCGCTTTTGCAACAACGGTGTGGCCTTGGCGTTTGTGCCAGAAGGCCAAGCACTCCCCGCTTTGAGGACATGACCATGAACAGGCCGCATCTTTTGAGGCCCCTGCGCCTGTGCTTCGTTTGAGGCCTTGGCCGTTGGATGACACACACCAGTCGCCCCGCCGTGGGCGCAGATTTTTTGGAACTGCTGCATGGAAATCAAAGTCAACTTTCTCGACAAACTGCGCCTAGAGGCCAAATTTGACGACTTCACCGTGCTGGCCGATCAGCCCATCCGTTACAAGGGCGATGGCTCGGCCCCGGGGCCGTTCGATTATTTTTTGGCGTCCTCGGCTTTGTGCGCAGCGTATTTTGTGAAGCTTTACTGCGAGACGCGCGGCATCTCCACCGAGCACATTCGCCTGTCGCAAAACAACATCGTTGACCCTGATAACCGCTACCTGCAGACCATCAAGATCCAGGTGGAGTTGCCCGCTGACATGTCCGACAAGGACCGTCAAGGCATTCTGCGTTCCATCGACCGCTGCACGGTCAAAAAAGCGGTGCAAGCCGGGCCGGTTTTTGTGGTGGAAGCGGTGGACAACCTCGACGCCGACGCACAGGCCTTGCTCACCCTCAACCCCGATGCGCAGGCGCAGACCCGCATTGCGGGCAAAGACTTGCCGCTGGAGCAGACTATCGCCAACATGACGGCGGTGTTGGCCAACTTGGGCATCAAGATCGAGATCGCTTCGTGGCGCAACCTGGTGCCTAACGTGTGGTCACTGCACATCCGCGACGCGCACTCCCCCATGTGCTTCACCAACGGCAAGGGTTCTAGCAAAGCGAGCGCCTTGGCCTCGGCGCTGGGCGAATACATCGAGCGGCTGAACAACAACCACTTTTACGCGGGCGTGTTTTTTGGTGAAGATCTCGCGCAGGCCGACTTCGTGCACGACCCCCGAGAGCGCTGGTTTCAAGCCGGCAAGCGCGACGCCCTGCCCAAAGGCTTGTTGGACGCGCATTGTTTGCCCATCTACAACCCCGACGGCGAGCTGCGTGCTTCGCACTTGTTCGACACCAATTCGGGCAACACCCAGCGCGGAATTTGTGCGCTGCCGTATGTGCGCCAGTCCGACGGTGAGGTCGTGTACTTCCCGTCCAACCTGGTGGAAAACCTGTTCGTGAGCAACGGCATGAGTGCGGGTAACACCTTGGTTGAAGCGCAGGTGCAGTGCCTTTCGGAAATTTTTGAACGGGCCGTCAAGCGCGAGATCTTGGAGGGCGAAATGGCCTTGCCCGACGTGCCGCCGGCCGTGTTGGCCAAGTACCCCGGCATCGTGGCCGGTATCGAGGCCTTAGAGGCGCAGGGTTTCCCGGTCTTGGTCAAAGACGCATCGCTGGGCGGGGTGTACCCGGTGATGTGCGTGACCCTGATGAACCCGCTCACGGGCGGTGTGTTCGCGTCCTTTGGTGCGCACCCCCGTTTGGAAGTGGCTCTGGAGCGCAGCCTGACCGAGCTGCTGCAAGGCCGCAGTTTTGAGGGCCTCAACGACTTGCCCGCGCCAACGTTCATAAGCAATGCGGTGACCGAGCCCAACAACTTTGTGGAGCACTTCATCGACTCCAGTGGCGTGGTGTCGTGGCGGTTTTTCAGCGCCCAAGCTGACCATGCGTTTGTGGAGTGGGACTTTTCTGCACAGGGCGAAGACGCCACCGCGCAAGAGGCCGGCACGCTGTTCGGCATCTTGCAAGCCATGGGCAAAGAAGCTTATGTGACGGTGCACGACCAACTCGGCGCCACCGCTTGCCGTATTTTGGTGCCGGGCTATTCCGAGGTGTACCCCGTCGACGACCTGATTTGGGACAACACCAACAAAGCGCTCTTGTTCCGAGCCGATGTGCTCAACCTGCACCGCTTGGACGACGAGGCCCTGGCGGCTTTGTTGGACCGCTTAGAGAACAACGAGCTGGACGATTACCTGGACATTGGCACCCTGATTGGCATCGAGTTTGACGACAACACGGTGTGGGGCCAGCTGACGGTGATGGAGCTCAAACTCCTGATCCACCTGGCTTTGCAGCAGCTGGAAGAAGCCCACGAGTTGGTGGGCGCATTCTTGCAATACAACGACAACACGTTGGAGCGCCGCTTGTTTTACCAAGCCTTGAACGTGGTTCTGGAAGTGTCGCTGGACGAGGACTTGAACTTGGAAGACTACGTGGTGAACTTCAGGCGCATGTTTGGCGATGAACGCATGGAGGCTGCCACCGGCTCGGCGGACGGCAGCGTGCGCTTTCATGGCCTCACGCCTACCAGCCTCAAGCTGGAAACCCTGGACCGACATCAGCGATTGCTCGACAGCTACAAAAAAATGCACGCGGCGCGGGCGCGTGTGGCCGCGAAGCAGGCCCTGGTTTAAGCACTTTGAGCGCGCAGCTGTCCAAAACAACGACGTCCTCGGGCGCCGTTCTTGTATCAACCAAAAACGCAGTTTTTACCTAACTTGCCCTTGACTGCAGCCACGCAGCTTGCCTTGGCTTCGCTTGCAAGGTCGTCGCATTTTTCTTTGGCTTCTTCTTCGCAAACGTCTTTGGCATTGCCTGACTGCGAATGGCAAGCGGTTGTGTCTGCCTTGTAGGTCTCGCTGATGTGCTTCTTGCCCGCTTTGTAGTCGGGCTTGCTGATCCTCTCGGCCTTTACTGCGCTGAGTGTCAGCAGGCCAAGGCGCAAGACGGCTGCTTGCAAAGTTTGGTGATTTTTCATGGGGGGTTCTCTTGGGGGATGTGCCCCCCATTGACGCACGCCTGGCAAATGCTTTTCGATACGGTATCGAACTCATTGACTCAGTGACAGCCTACCTTGATCGACAGTTCCAGGGCCTTGATCGTTGTGTACGATCAGCATCAGTTCTGGTTTGCCGCCGCTTGTCGAAGCCACAAAACTGATTTGCTTTGAATCTTCCGCGTTGGGGTTGAGGACGTAGACTGTAGCATTGTCGTCTTTCTCAATCCCTTTTTCGGTGTTGAGGTCGCCCACGATGCGCAGGCCGTCTTCGATCATCTGGTACTTTAGCAGCTCGTCTCGTAATGAGAGTCGGACTGTTTTGCCCTTGAGCACGCCAACGTCAACCTGACCGGTGCAGACAGAAAACGTGGTTCGGGGTTTTTCGGCGGTGTTTTTCCCAGGTGACCCAGTCTTCGTTGAAGACGTCGCCTGCGTCCACGCATTGGTTCATCGCCATTTGGTCTTTGCCCCACATGCCATAGGCTGCGACCAGTCCGGCTGCGCTGCAAACGAAGATGATGGCGGAGATGCATGCGTTCATCGTCCCTGATTTTTTTGTTGCAATGTCATGGCAAAACTTTCAGCAGTGTGTAGTTGGTGCCAGGGGCGCACGCATTGTGCAAGTTGTGCGCTCCAAACATAGCCTGCCGAGGGTCTGCAGCCATGCGCATCGACATCGCCGCCAACGCGCTCCGTTTGCGCCAGGCTTGCCGTACTGGCCAACAAACTGTTGGCCGCCAGCAGAGCGGTGCAAAAAAAGTGAGTGAACTCCAGTTGAATCATCGGGGTTTTGTCATTGAGGTCGGAATTCTGTAAAAAATTTGTCATTCATTTGTTGATATTTTTTAACAGCGTCAAAGCCGG
Source organism: Limnohabitans sp. Rim8 (assembly GCA_945901045.1). Taxonomy (GTDB): domain Bacteria; phylum Pseudomonadota; class Gammaproteobacteria; order Burkholderiales; family Burkholderiaceae_C; genus Limnohabitans_A. The sequence goes on along the minus strand of CAMDKK010000030.1, from coordinate 26,278 downwards.
TGGGCCGGCCGTGTTGACTTATTCATGCCAAGTCAGCCGCCTTGGTGACAAGTTAGCAGGGTCCACAGACCCAGAATGAGTCGCGTAGGTCATCTTTTGTGTGGCCTCTTTTTTTGATTGTGTGTGATGCTGTCTGTCTCTTTTCGTCGTTTGGCTGGGTCCAATTTGTTGGCCCAATCGGCAGAACAGCTCAGTTTGGCAGCGGTGCCGATTGTGGCTGTGCTCTCGCTGCAGGCGGGGCCTGGCGAGATCGGGTTTGTGGCCTCTGTCCAGTCTTTGCCCTTTTTGCTGCTGTCCATGCCTTTGGGTTTGTTGGCTGACCGGACTTCGCGCAAGCGTTTGATGATCTTGGCCGAATCGCTGCGGGCTTTGGCTTTGTTGCTGTTGTTCTTTTTGATCGTGATGGGGCAGGTCAGCATCATGGCTTTGGCGGTGATCGGGTTCATGGCGGCCGTGGGCACGGTGGCCTTCAGTGTGGCGGCCCCATCGCTGGTGCCAGCCTTGGTGCCGGTGGAGGGCTTGGCCCGCGCTAACGGGCGGCTGGAGTTGGCGCGCAGCTCGGCGTTTGCAGCCGGTCCGGCATTGGCGGGAGCCTTGATTGCGTGGACTGGCGCTTCTACGGCGTTTGTGTTGTCGGGGATGTTGTCGGTGGCGGCGGTGCTGTTTTTGCGTGGCATTTTGGAGCCTGAACGAGCCCCTTTGCCGCCGCGTCACCCTGTGTTGGAACTGAAAGACGGTGCGCAGTGGGTTTGGCAAAGTGAGTTTTTGCGGCCCATCATGTTCACATCCATCGCCTGGAATATTTCGTGGTTCATGCTGCAGGTGGCCTATGTGCCGTATGCGATCCATGATTTGGGTCTGGAGGCGAGTGGGGTTGGCGTGACGCTGGCTTGCTATGGCGTGGGCATGATCTTGGGGGCTTTGCTGGCACCGCGTGTGGTGGCGGTTTTGCCGTTTGGCCGAGCGATTTTGCTGGGGCCTTATTTTTCGGTGCTGGCGGCGCTGACCATGGCCATGTCTTTGTATTGGCCGTCGGGCTGGATGGCGGCTTTGTCGTACTTCTTTTTCGGGGTGGGGCCTATCATCTGGACCATCACCTCCACCACGCTGCGTCAGACGGTAACGCCGCGCTCCATGATCGGCCGGGTGACGTCAATTAACATCATGGTCAGCTCGGGTGGGCGTCCTTTGGGTGCGGCATTGGGCGGTTTGGTGGGTGTTCATTTCCCCGTGTCTGTGAGTTTGTGGTTGGTGGTCTTGGGTTTTGGTGTGCAGGGCATCATCATCACCCTGTCCAAGGTGCGCACCTTGAAGCACTTGCCTGACCCTTTGCCCGGTTAAGCTTTACCCAATTTACTTTTGCCCGATTATTTAGGAACGGTATGAACACAGTTGAATTTGAAGCCTTGCTCAAACGCTTTTCTGGCGCAGCCGAACGCGGGGATGGTCCGGCCTTTGCCGAATGTTTTACCGCCGATGGTGTTTACCACGACTACATTTATGGCGACCACACGGGCCGCGCCGACATTGCCCACATGATGAGCGATTTGTTTCACCGCGACGCAGGGCCCGACTACCGCTGGGAAATGTTTGAGCCGGTTTGCAATGGCCGCATTGCGTATGCGCGGTCTTTGTCGAGCTTCACCTCACGGGTGCCTGATTTTGCAGGGCGGCAAGTGGTGATTGACGGCATGAGCCGCTTTGCGCTGCGGGATGGCTTGATTTGCGACTACAGCGAGTCGGTTAACGGCGGTGTGGCCATGGTGCAACTGGGTGTGGCCGCGCCCCGCCTTGAAAAAGTGCTGCAACGCTGGAGCCGGCAACTGCTGGAGCAACCCGCTACGCAGGCCTTTTTGGCCCGCGGCAAGTCAGTGGTTTGAGCTGATCATGTGAGCGACAGCATGGGGATGTCTCTGGCGGTCGCCAGTTTGTCGAGTTGCTGACGGGTTTGGCTGGCTAAAAAGCTTTCTATGGCTTTGTGCGTGCTGGGCTTGAACATGTCTTTGTAGGGATGGCTGTAGGGCACGCCTGCGGCTTCGCACAGGCTGGCGGCAAAGTGCGGCTCTAGCGCTGCCACGGCCACGCGACCGTTCTTGCAGGAATACACGCGGTAACCCGCGTGGGCACCGCCCACAGACCCTTTGGGCATGGTCATACCCAGGCGGCGCGGCATGGCGAGCCAGGCCGCGGCTTCGGACAGGGCGACTTCGTGCCGGCTGCCTTTGCCGCTGGACTTAAGTGAGAGCACCGCTTTGAGCGTGGCTTCGCTGGCCATGAGCGCGCCGCCCATGTCGGCAAACAGGCTGGGCGGCAGGTCCATGCCATTGACGAGACCGACCTCGGCTTGGTAGGTCAAATCGTGGCCGGGGATTTCGGCCAGTGGGCCTGGGGCGCCCACGATTTCAATCAAACTGAGTGCAGGGTAGAGCTTGCGCAAGGTTTTCCAGCTCAGGCCCAGTTTGGTCAAGGCCGAGGGCCGAAATGAGGTCAGCAGCACATCAGTGTTGGCCAGCAGTGCGTGCATGGCAGCTTGGCCTGGCGCACTCTTGAGGTCCAGCGTTTTTCCTTTGACGCCTTTGTGGAACATGGCGTAGGCCTCGGGCGCTGAGTTGAACATCGGGTCACCCGCTGGCGGGTTGATCTTGGTGCACGAAGCGCCCATTTGCGCCAAGCGCATGATGGCTGCGGGGCCAGGCAGGTTCAAGGCCAAGGTGACAACGCGAACGCCTTGCAGGGGTTTGGTAGAGGACATGATGGGCCTTAATGAATCAAGATCCGTATTATGAGCAATGCCGCTTGCGCGGCCTTGTCATGTGGGTGCCAATGCGGCTATTGAGTGCCAATTAATCGCCAAAATCCATCGGCAAACCCACATAATTTTCAGCGATAGTACGAGAACCTGATTCGCTGTGGATGAGGTAGTCGAGCTCGGCGTCTTGGAACTTTTGGCCGATCTCACCATTTTCTGGAAAGTGGTGCATCAGGCTGGTGAACCACCAGCTGAACCGTTCCGCACGCCAGATGCGGCGCAGGCACCGTTCGGAGTAATGGTCGATGCCTGCCTCTGAGTTTTCTTGGTAGTACTCGATGATGGCGGTGGACAGGTACTTGACGTCGGTGGCCGCCAAGTTCAGGCCCTTGGCACCTGTGGGCGGCACGATGTGTGCCGCGTCCCCAGCCAGGAACATGCGTCCGAAGCGCATCGGCTCGGTGACAAAGCTGCGCAGTGGGGCGATGCTTTTTTCGATGCTGGGGCCTGTGACCAGTTGGGCACGGGCTTCGGGGTCGAGGCGCTTGCGCAGTTCTTCCCAAAAGGCTTCGTCAGACCATTGCTCGACTTTGTCGGTCAATGGCACTTGCAGGTAGTAGCGGCTGCGGGTTTTGCTGCGCTGCGAGCACAGCGCAAAGCCTCTGGTGCTGTTTGCGTAAATAAGCTCATGGTGCACGGGCGGTGTGTCGGACAGCACGCCCAGCCAGCCAAAGGGATAGGCCTTTTCGTATTCGCGAATTTTGTCTTTGGGTACGCTGGCGCGACACACGCCGTGAAAGCCATCGCAACCTGCAATGAAGTCGCATTCGATGCTGTGGGCGATGCCGTTTTGTTGGTAAGTGACGCGGGGTTTGGCGGTGTCGAACTCGTGAACCTGCACGTTCTCCGCTTCGTAAACGGTGGGCAGGTCCAAAGCCTTTCGGGCGTTCATCAGGTCGAGGGTGAGTTCGGTCTGCCCATAGACCATGACATTTTTACCGCCCGTCAGCTTGTTCATGTCAATTCGGTGGCGCTCGCCCTTGAACAGCAAGTCAAAGCCGCCATGGACCAGGCCTTCTTGGTGCATGCGCTTGCCGACACCGACTTCATCGAGCAGGTCGATCGAGACTTGTTCGAGCACACCGGCGCGGATGCGAGAGAGTACATAGTCACCGGTCTGGCGCTCCAGGATGAGGGTGTCGATGCCGGCTTTGTAGAGCAATTGCCCCATCAACAGGCCGGAAGGGCCTGCGCCAATGATGACGACTTGGGTACGGGTGGGTTTGGGCATGGGTGTTTTTCCGGCAAGGTCTTTCAGAACGATACGTTCTAGCTTAGGCAATGACGGGTCAGCTGGCTAATTGCCGTGGCAGACTTTGTGCGATGATTGGCCATGTTGTGCGAATATCGCGCAATTTAACGCAGAACAATGACCTGGTCTCCTAAGCCATAAGCCACAAGCCACAAGCCACAAGCATGACCATCGCCAAAGCAGATTACATAGAGGGCCTGGCCAAAGGACTGTCTGTGCTTGAGGCCTTTGACACCGAACGTCAACGGCTGAACGCCACGCTGACCGCGCATCGCACGGGTATTACCCGTGCAGCGGCGCGGCGGCATTTGCTCACACTCGCCGAGCTGGGTTATTTGGAAACCGATGGCAGCTATTACTGGTTGTCGGCGCGGGTGCTGCGCTTTGCAGGCAGTTATATGGCCACTTCGCGCCTGCCACGCACCCTGCAACCCACGCTCAATCAGCTGTCGCAGCAAACGCATGCATCGTTTTCTGCTGTGGTGCTGGACGGTGGCGAAGGTGTGATTGTGGCTCGAAGTGCGGGTTTGGCCGAACCGGTGCGGCATCTGGCTTATGGCTTGCATTTGGGGGCACGCTTGCCTGCGCATGCCACGTCCACCGGCCGGGTCTTGTTGGCCAATTTGTCTAAGAAAGATTTTGCGCAATGGCTCAAGGGTCGTGCGCTGGCGCGCATCACCTCGCAGACCGAAGTGGGCTTGAGCCCCTTTAAAGTCTTGATTGCCCGGGTGCGCCAGGACGACTATTGCTTGGCCCGAGAAGCGCACGAACTGGGCATTCATGCCTTGGCCGTGCCTTTGCGCAACATGCAGGGCAAGACCTTGGCCGCGATCAATGTGGTGGGCACCGCTGAAGAGTTGGCCGATGCCACGGTGCAACGCAAGTGGTTACCGCTGTTGCTCGATGCCGCGCGGGCGTTGCGGCCTTTGCTTTAAAAGCCCAGGTGCTGCACCAGCACCGAGGGGGTCTAAAGCAATTGTTCCGAGCTGCCTTCATAGGCCAATTCACCTTTGATCAAAATCAGGTTGCGGTCTGAAATTTGGGTCACATGTCGCCAATTTTTGTCCACAATGATGGCGCTGATCCCGCTTTCCTTGATCAGGCTGAAAATCCGCCATTTTTCTCGGGCGATCAGGGGTATCACTCATGCCATTGCGGGGTGAAGAAGTGCAACCCTTATCAGAAATCAAATCCAACTGACGAGATAATGCTGAATAAAACTCAAGTAACTTTATGAACATGAACAAATTGCCTTGGATCTTTTGTGGCGCTGTGGTTTTCTTGACTGCATGTGGTGGTGGCAGCAGTGGACCGAGCAATCCAGTTTCGACCTTGACCTTTCCAGGTACGCCCTTGAACATCACTGTTTCTGCAGGCGATGCCTTGGCAACAATCAATTTTTCTGCCCCAAGCTCTGATGGGGGCTCAGCCATAACGTCTTACACAGCAACTTGCACCAATGGTTCGGCCAAGGGGACCCAGCAAGGCACAACCAGTCCTTTGCTTGTGGCAGCTTTGACCAATGGCTCAACCTACGCCTGCAGTGTTGTTGCCACCAATGCACAAGGCACGGGCAGTGCGTCCTCTGCTTTGAACGTGACCCCTGTCGCATCCTCTTTGCCGATGAACGGATTTACTTTAACGAGCCCGGTGGCAGCAGAAGGGGGAACGCTGCCTGTCGATTACACCTGCGATGGCTTCAGTGCGTCCCCTGCACTGTCTTGGCGCAATGCGCCGGCGGGCACGCAAGAGTTTGCCCTGATGATGAGCACCATCCCGAGCCCAGGAACCGTCAAATACAACTGGGTGCTCTACAAAATTGCCTCTTCTGTGACTGATTTGGCGAAAGACAATTACGCCATTGGCACCGCAGGCTTGGGCAGTGATGGCCCCTTGCTGGGTTACCAAGCGCCTTGTTCTCAAGGGCCGGGGGCCAAAACCTATACCTTCACGTTGTATGCCTTGTCCAAACCTGTCTCGCTGTCGGGAAGCGGTATCGGTGGCTCTGAAGTATTGAGCGCGATCAGTGCATCAACGCTGTCGCAAGCTTCTTTGAACGTGAGCGCCACCCGCACCACGCCCAGTTCTGCGGCGACCCATTGCACCTATGTCAGAAATTCTGTCGCGGGGTCAACAACGGGGACCCCGGCCATCAGTTGCGATGCAAGTTATGCCTACATGGCTTCAAGCGCTTTGCCTTCGCACACGATGATGAACGGCATCACTGCGACCAATTTGCAAGTACCGATTGCCCAAAATTTCTGGGCAAGCAATGCATGGCGTATCCCTTTGAATCCAGCCATCGCCAGTACGACCACATCGGCTGTGGACGGACCGATTGGCGTGGCCATCAATGGCGTGCCTATCTTCAATCCTTGTAAACAAGGTGGGTGCCAAAACGGTGACACCAAATTATTGGGTGAGTTGGACTCTTGCAATGGTCATGCGGGTCGTGCGGACGATTACCACTACCATGCTGCACCTGTTTGCATGATGGCCGGCAAAGCCAGCAATTATTGGGATACCCATCCTGTGGGCTGGGCACTGGATGGATTTGCCATCATGGGCTACAACAACCCAGACGGCACAAAAGCCACGCGCGATGCGGTTTGCGGCGGCAACACGGTCTCAACTCCCAATGCACCTGCCGGCTACAGCTACCATGTGACTGACACATCCCCTTACGTGCTTTCTTGTTTCAGGGGTACCCCCAGCCCTGATTTGGCAGGCCAGGGGGCTAAGTACTCGCCCATTCGGCAGCCCCCTGTTACGCCATTTGCCGTCTCTGGCATGTCCTTGACGGGCGCTGTGGATGGCATGCAAACCCTGCAGTTCACCTCGAGCCAAAGTTTTACGACCACCGCCACGGGTTCGGACAGTGTGGTCAATAAAGCCGGGTCTTACCAAATTCGCTACACGCCCTTGAGTGGCGTGGATCTGGTGGCCGCCTTGGCCTTGAGTGCCAATAAAGGCAAATCAAGTTGCTGGCGTTTTGAATTTCTGACGACTGCGGGTGCAAGCTCACAGCCTGCTCAGATTTACTGCCGATGAGACGTTTTTGTACGTTGGTGTGTGTGCTTTGGGTATTTGCTTTGGCAAGTCTTCAGGCTCATGAATTGCAAGCGAATAAATTGCAACTGGTGCTTCGGGATGATCGTCATTTATCACTCAGCTTATGGCTAGACATACCCCATGCGATGAGGAAAACCTTAGAGCCAAGCCTGAGCACTGCGTCTTTTGAAATGAAGTATTCGGCCATGCCCTTGCCGTTGTTTGAAAAAGCCTGGGGACAGTGCATCAGTCTGTGGCTGGAACAATGGCAGCTCAAAAATTCTGCGGGCATTGCTCTTTCTTCGCCCGTTTGGCGCTGGCCTGATGGGGCCACGTTGCAAAATCAAATCAAATTGCAAATGATGGCCAACTTGACCGGAACTGCCCATGCTCACACGGAGTTGAGTGTCGTTGCAGGTGAGGTCATCTCAAGTGCGAGTTTGCGGTCTGCACGCTTACAAATGCCCCCTAGCTGGCAACCCTTGATGGTGCTTAATTACAAGCCTTCGCAACAGTGGAGCCCGTCGTCTGAAAAAACCGTGGTGTTGAAATTTTGAAATGAAGACGTCTCCTGAACTCGCCAAAGATCTTGCTTCGCTCTTTCAGGCGCATGCAGGCGTGACATTTCCACTCTGCGCCTTGGCGGTTTTGCAAGAGGGCCGGGTTATCGTGAATCAGGCTTGGGGTCAATGCGAAAGCCTGACCGCTTCAACGGAGACTTTGTTTGACATTGCTTCCCTGACCAAATTGTTCACCACGACGGCCTTTCTGGCCTTTGTCAGTCGTGGCAAGCTTGGGCTGGACGATTCCTTGGTGTCAGTTTTGCCTGGCTTCGGGTTGACGGGTTCTCGGGCGATTGAGGGTGGACAAGATCCACATACTTTGCAACGGCTGGGCCTGGACTTTTCTTTGCAGGGCCAAACCGTGGACCCTTCGAGCGTGACCTTTCGTCACTTGCTCACTCACACATCCGGACTGCCTGCATGGCGTGATGTCTATGCTGTTGCAGGCCCCGTGCCCATGCCACCGCAGCTGCATCAGCCCTTGGATGGCCAGGCCCGTTGGGCAACGTCATTGCCGACTCTGTACCAATACCCCTTCATTGACAGGCCAGGCCGTCGCGTGGTTTACAGCGACATCGGGCTGATGTTGCTTGGGCATGCCTTGGAAGTGATATCGGGTGTGACCCTGGAGCAGGCCATACAGGCACAGGTTTTGGATCCCTTGGGCTTAAATCGCACGCTGTTCAATCCGGTTCAAAAAGGATGGGCGAGCCTGGATCAAACTGCACCAACCGAGTTAGACAGGCGCTGGCGAAAGCGCCGTGTGTGGGGAGAGGTTCACGACGAAAATGCATGCGCCTTGGGCGGCGTTGCAGGTCATGCAGGTCTTTTTTCGACCGCCATGGATGTCGCAGTATTCGGCCAAGCGTGGTTGAGTCAACCCCAAAAAATGGGTGTTGATGTCACTCTGGCGGCATTGGCCAAATCGGAGTTGGCCTGCACGGACGATGTGCGTCGGGGTCTGGGCTTTGTGATCAAGTCAGAACACAATGCTTCGGCAGGGGACCATTTCAGCCCTCAAACCTTCGGTCATACGGGTTTTACGGGGACGACGCTGTGGGTTGATCCTGCTCGCCAATGTGTGGTCGCATGCTTAACCAACGGCGTCTATGCGGGTCGCGCTCAACACGCGCCACATGCCTTCCGAAGGCGTTTGCATGACTTGATTGCACATTCTCTGGTTGAGATTTAAACACTTTTAAATTTATACAATTAGTTTCAATTTATTATTTTTAGCACTTGTTTTGATATTGTTATTTTGAGTAGGATGGCCTTGTTGAATTCGAAAGTATCTGTAATTAATTTGTGAACGTCCTTCAGGAAACGGAAACAATGCCGATACTTGAGTTTGCAAATGGACATTCAATTCATTAACAGGAGTGCAAATCATGAGCCAAGCAGAATTAAAAGCCTCTTCGGCACCCAAAGTTCATTTTCTTTACCAGCAAACGCTGGAGCGCGAAAAAATCCAAGCTTTTGCGATTGCGCAAAACGCCTTGGTCACGGCACTCCATCACGTGCGCGCCAATGATGGTAATTTGCTTCGCGCCATGGCCAACACCCGCCGTGCATTGGATGCCATTCAAGACATGCGTCAATTGATCAACTGAAGCTGGTGTATGTTCGAAAATTTCTTTGAAACCATCATCATGTTCCTCTTGTCGTGCTGCACGCTGATGTGCGCGGCAGGACTTGTACATTTATGGATGTATTGAATGGACTGGAGCGCTGATTGATCAGCCAGGCGCCCTGTAAATCAGCACCTTGAGTGATCGATCTTTGGATACATCGTCAAACGTTATGGGATTCTGAAGTCTTTGGACAAAGTCCAACTCACCGGCGAATTCTTTCATTTGGTCTTGCAAGAAGGCTGTGCCCAATTCAGGCGCGTTCAGACACAGCAGTGCCTGTCCACCTGGCATCAGCAGATCAGGCAGTCTTCTCATCAGCTTGGCATAGTCTTTTGTCGCAATGAAGCTGCCTTTTTGGAAACTGGGCGGGTCCACGATGATCAGGTCGTAGGGCCCACTCCGGCTGATCTTGCCCCATGTTTTAAAAATGTCATGGACCAGGAAGCTTGCGCCATGTGTCAGACCATTGAGTTGGTGGTTTTTTTGTCCAATCGTCATTGCTCCTTGGCTCATATCGACATTGACCACCTGTTGGGCGCCTGCTTTTAAGGCGACCACTGAAAAAGCACAGGTGTATGCAAAAAGATTAAGAACTCTCAATTTTGGATTGACCGTTGCTTGTTCACTTACCCAGCGGCGACCTTCGGCCATGTCAAGGAAAAGGCCATGGTTCTGTCCCTTGAGCACGTGCACCCGAAAGCGAGCACCTTGTTCGGTCACCTCGTGGGGCTCAGGGACTTGGCCTGCCATCAACCGAGTCTCTGGCTCTCCATCATGCCGGTTTTGGAACACCCAGTTAAGGGGTGCCTTGGGCGCAATCTGTGCCCACCTTTGGCTCAGTGACGCCTGTACGGTTTCCAATTCTTCTAGCGTTACGGGTTTGAAACTGGTCAATACCAGTACCGGAGGGAAGGCGTCCAAGACCCAATGCTCGCACCCAGGGTAGAGGCCACCGCGGCCATGAAAAATACGTTCAGCGTCAATGGGCATGGCCATGGCTGCAATGGCGTTTAGCAAAGCTTGCATGTGGGCGACACGGATGGGGAGAAGTTGGTCTGCCCGGAGGGGCTCGAACCCCCGACCTGTTGCTTAGAAGGCAACTGCTCTATCCAGTTGAGCTACGGGCAGATGGAAGAAAGGATACCAAGAAAAAAAGCCCACGAGTGGGCTTTTTTAAAGGGTGGTCGGAGCGGCGGGATTCGAACTCGCGACCCTCTGCTCCCAAAGCAGATGCGCTACCAGGCTGCGCTACGCTCCGACAAGGGTTTATTGTAACGCGTGATCAGACAGATCCTCAGTCACGCGTTATTTTTTCTGTCGGACCGCGCGTTAACTGCCTCGTGTGACGGGCATTTCGACGTTGCCTGGCATGAGCAAGTGTTTGGCCAGTTCTAATTTGGCCAATGAGTTGCGGTGGACTTCATCGGGGCCGTCGGCCAGGCGCAAAGTGCGTTGATGCGCATAGGCATATGCCAACGGAAAGTCTTGCGACACGCCACCACCGCCATGCGCCTGAATGGCCCAGTCGATGATTTGGCAAGCCATGTTGGGTGCCACGATTTTGATCATGGCAATTTCCGCTTTGGCAACTTTGTTGCCCACGGTGTCCATCATGTTCGCTGCTTTTAGTGTGAGTAAACGGGCTTGCTCGATCATGCAACGTGCATCAGCCACCCGCTCTTGCCAAACGGTTTGTTTGGCAACTTCGCGGCCAAAGGCAACGCGGGTGTTCAAGCGTTTGCACATCAATTCGAGGGCACGTTCAGCAATGCCGATGCTGCGCATGCAGTGGTGAATGCGGCCAGGTCCAAGGCGGCCTTGGGCGATTTCAAATCCACGGCCTTCACCGAGTAACAAGTTGCCGGCGGGGACGCGAACGTTTTCCAGCAAGACTTCCATGTGGCCATGCGGAGCGTCGTCATAGCCAAAGACGCTCAAAGCACGCAGCACGGTGATGCCTTTGGTGTTGGCTGGAACCACGATCATGGACTGCTGTTCATGGCGTCCCGCCTCGGGGTTGGTTTTTCCCATGACGATGTAGACGGCGCATCGTGGGTCCCCTGCGCCGGACGACCACCATTTGCGACCGTTGATGACGTATTCATCGCCTTCGCGTCGAATTTCGCACTGGATGTTGGTCGCATCTGATGACGCAACATCGGGCTCGGTCATCAAGAAGGCAGAGCGGATCTCGCCTCTGAGTAAAGGTTCGAGCCACTCGTCTTTGATGGCCTCGCTGGCATAGCGCTCCAGTGTTTCCATGTTGCCCGTGTCTGGTGCCGAACAGTTGAAGATTTCAGCAGCAAAGGGGACGCGACCCATGATTTCGCACATCGGGGCGTATTCCAAGTTTGACAAACCTTGTGGTGCGCGCGATGACTTGGGGAGAAACAGATTCCACAAGCCTGCAGCCAAGGCCTTGGGTTTGAGTTCTTCCACAATTTGAGTAGGCACCCATGCATTGCCTTTGGCGCGATTTTCGGCAATTTCGGCAAAGAAGCGCGCTTCATTGGGATAGATGTGCTCATTCATGAAAGCCAGTAAACGGGCCTCCATCTCTTTGACTTTGGGGGTGTATTCGAAGTTCATGGATTATTTCCTGTGGTGTAATCGGGGGTAGTGATGAAAAGGGTTCAGGCTTTGCTGGCAAATTGCCAGGCCAATTCGGCCATGGGTCGAGCGCCTGCGCCAGATGCGCGTGCTTGATCACTCGAGGCTGTACCGTCTTCCACGCGTTTGGCGATGCCTTGCAAAATCGCCGCAATGCGGAACATGTTGTAGGCGAGGTAGAAGTTCCAGTCTTTGGCCAAAATTTCAGGGGTGGTAAAACCAGTGCGTTCGCAATAAAGGCGAATGTATTCGGCCTCTTCGGGTATGCCGAGCGACTTGTGATCCAGACCGCCAATGCCTCTGAATGTCCCGGGCGAGATGTGCCAGGCCATGCAGTGGTAGCTGAAGTCGGCCAAAGGATGGCCGAGTGTGGAGAGTTCCCAATCGAGTACCGCAATCACGCGGGGTTCCGTGGCGTGGAACATGAGGTTGTCCAATCGATAGTCGCCATGGACGACGCCCACCAAACTGGTGTCTTTGGCGCTTGCGGGAATGTGTTCAGGCAACCACGCCATCAGTTTGTCCATCTCAGGAATTTGTTGGGTGACGGAGGCCACAAACTGCTTGCTCCATCGGCCAATTTGGCGTTCGATGTAATTACCCGGTTTGCCGAAACTCGACAGACCTTGTGCTTCTGTACTGACAGAGTGCAGTGCGGCAATGACCCGGTTCATCTCGTTATAAATTTCACCTCGCTGCGGGGCGGTCATGCCCGGCAGGGACTGGTCCCACAACACCCGGCCTTCCATGTACTGCATAACATAGAAGGCACGACCGATGATGGACTCGTCTTCGCACAACACATGCATTTGAGGGACCGGTACACCGGTGCCAGCCAAACCTTTCATCACAGTGAACTCGCGTTCAATGGCATGGGCGGAGGGCAGTAACTTGGCGACCGGTCCAGGTTTGGCCCGCATCACATAGTTGGTGCTGGGTGTCAGGAGTTTGTAGGTGGGGTTGGATTGGCCGCCTTTGAACAATTCAGCAGTCAAAGGCCCCTCAAAGCCAGGCAAGTTTTGGATTAACCACGCCTGCAAATCGGGCACATCAAAGAGATGCTGCCCAGAGACAGGGCGGGTGCCCACGAAATGATCAAATTGGCTCATGGGTGGGTACCGCCGTGAAAAGAAGAGGAAATGTCTAGTGGTCGGCGTCCACAATTTTCAACAAAGCGACGCGGTCCAAAATCAGCAAACCACCGGGTTCGATTTTGATGACCTGTTCGCGCTCCATTTGTTTCAATTCTTGGTTGACGCGCTGGCGTGATGCGCCCAGCAGTTGCGCCAATTCTTCTTGCGCCAGTTGCAGGCTGATGCGAATGGCTTTTGCATCCGACAGGCTTGGCACACCGTAGCTGCGCAGCAAGTGGTTGAGTTGTTTGGCCAGCCGTGCGCGCAGGGGCAGGGTGTTCAGGTCCTCGACCAAGCCGTAAAGCTGACGAATACGACGCGCATGCAAGCGCAGCATGGCTTCGTAAAACTCGACGTGTTGGGCCAGAATTTTCTTGAAGTCCGCTTTGGCTACATTCAATGTTGTGGTCTCGCCATGCGCGTAGGCATCGTGCGTGCGCCGATCTCCGTCGAAAATCGACACATCGCCAAACCAAATGCCTGGCTCCACATAGGTCAGTGTGATCAGTTTGCCCGACACCGAGGTTGAGCTGACGCGGACGGCACCTTTGACGCAGGCGATCCACTGCTCGGGCGGATCGCCCCGCGCGCAGATCAGTTCGCCGTCTTTGTAACGTTTGACGTAGGCACATCGAAGAATGTCGTGTCTAAGTGAAGGTGAAAGGGTTGAAAACCAGCGACCTTGATTGACCGCTTCTCTTTCTTCCATTGTCAGAATGGGTTCGTCCATGGTCTGTCTTTTGAGTGACTGTCGAATTGAAAATTGTCGCCTGGGGGACCTGGCGATTTATTCGAAAGTGGGTTTGTGTTTATTCAAAAAAGCGCCAATGCCCATGCCTGCATTGGGATGGTGCAGGTTCTTGACAAAATGGTCACGTTCTCGGGCGAGTTGTTGATTGAGGTTGCTGCCATCGGCATCACTTATCAATTCCTTGATGCTGGTCAATGTATTGGGTGCGCGGTCATTCAAATTATCGGCCAAAGCCAATGCCAATGACATGGCTTGCCCGGGTTCGCTCAAACGGTTGACCACCCCAAGTGTGTAAAGCCTTTCGGCTGAAATCGGTTCAGCACACATGAGCACTTCGGTGGCCAATTGGCGGGGCAAGGTGCGCGTCAAATTCCATGTGCCACCGCCGTCAGGTGACAAGGCCATGTTGCTGTAGGCCATCATAAACACACTGTCACGTGCAGCTACGATCATGTCGCAGGCCAAGGCCAATGAAAAACCAGCGCCAGCGGCAAGTCCTTCGACAGCGGCAATCACGGGTTTTGGAAAAGCCCGAATCGCTTCAATCCAGTTGTGAAAAACTTCGATGCTTTGCGCTTGATGCTCGGGTGATTTTTGACGGTTGTCTTGTAATCGTTGCAAGTTACCGCCAGCGCTGAACAGCCCACCCTCGCCAGTGATGATGACGCTGCGCACTTCGGCGCTGGACTCTGCTGCATTCAAGGCCTCCACGCCAGCGGCGAACATTTCAGGGCCCAAAGCATTGCGAAACTCAGGGTTACTTATCGTCAGTATCAGGGTGGAGCCTTCCGAAGAGCCCCGCAATTGTGCAGCCATGTCTCAGGCCTCTGTATGCATGAGTGACAAGCCTATGGCCCCACGACGACGCAGCCATGGGCTGGGGCGGTAACGGGTATCGCCATAGACAGTTTGCAAGTTGAACAGAACTTCAAGTACGTTAGCAGGGTCTAATTTGTCACCCAAAGCCAAGGGTCCTACAGGGTAGCCCAGTCCCAAGGTGACTGCTGTATCCAGGTCTTGCGGACTGCATACATTTTGTTGGCACATGTCTGAAGCAACGTTCACAATATTGCCCACCACACGCTGGGTGACGAAGCCACCGCTGTCTCTGATGACGCTAACGGCTTTGCCATCGCGGGCAAACAGGGCGTGCGCTGCATCGCGCATGTCGCGGCGCGTGGCAGGGTTGGTCGCCAAAACGCGGCGTTTGGTGGCTGCATCTTCAAACAGCAGGTCAATGCCCACGGTGCGTGCCGGGTCCAAACGCTCGACCACGGCGACCGTGGTGATGTCAAAACCCAGCGGTGCCACGATGGTAAGTGCAGTTGGGGAGGGTGATGCACCGGTTTCAATTTGGGCACCTAAATCTTTAAGCAGTTGCAACAACTCCAAGCGACGTGAAGCACGGGGAGAGACCCAAACAGGCGGCATGTCATGCACTTGCGTTACGGTCGGTTCGGCTGGTATCTGGGCTTTGCCGTCCACATATTTGTAGAAACCTTCGCCCACTTTTTTTCCAAATATGCCGCCGGCCAACCGCTGCGCTGTAATGACACTCGGACGGTAGCGTGGTTCTTGATAGTACTGGTTGTAAATGGACTCCATGACAGGATGTGAGACATCCAAAGCTGTCAGATCGAACAATTCGAAGGGTCCCAGTTTGAAGCCGACCTGGTCTTTCAGAATGCGATCGATGGTTGCGAAATCTGCCACGCCTTCATTGACGATGCGCAGCGCTTCAGTGCCATAGCCGCGACCGGCGTGGTTGACGATAAAGCCAGGGGTGTCTTGCGCCTGCACGGGGGTATGCCCCATTTGCTTGGCATAGTCAGTCAATTGATCGCAGACGCCGGGAACTGTTCTGATTCCCGCAATCACCTCCACGACTTTCATCAGGGGTACAGGGTTGAAAAAGTGGTAACCCGCAAATTGACCGGGTCGCTTCAGACCTGCCGCAATGGCGGTTACGGACAAAGAAGATGTATTTGTGACCAACACGCATTCGGCTTTGACCACATCCTCGAGTTCAGAAAATAAGTTGCGTTTGATGTCCAGGCGTTCGACGATGGCTTCGATGACCAGATCGCATTGAGCGAGGTCTTGCATGCTGCTGGCGACCAAGAGTCGGCTTTTGTGACCTGCCACCATTTCTGGGCTGAGTCGACCTTTCTCTTGCATTTTGTCCCATTGGTCGAAAACGGAGTCACGGGCTTTTTGGATGGCTTCGGGCTGGGTGTCAAAGATCCAGACTCGGCTGCCCGTTTGAGCGGCAATTTGAGCGATGCCACGGCCCATGGCACCAGCACCAATGATGGCTACATGTTGGAAAGCAAGGGTCATATCAATTCAAAAAACAAAAAACAAAAAACAAATAAAAGGGCATTATCCGTCCACTTGGGGTTCGCGGGGCAGGGGATGGCTGATGGCATACCGACTCGCTTGCCAACTGACGCCCATGGACAAGATCAAGCCAAGGGTGCTGAACCAAGGCAAACTGGTCATTCCTTGTTCAAGGATCAACCATCCGCCCACCGCGGCACCGATGGCTTGACCTGCATAAATAGCGGAACTGTTCAAAGCAATGGATGCAGATGCCAGTGAGGGTGAAAGTTGCAACAACCTGGCTTGCTGTGCTGAGTTTGTGGCGAATACCCCCAGCCCCCAAGGTATCAAGGCCACGATGATCCAGCCCACTGAGTTCCCCAAGGACCAGACCCCCAGTCCCAAAACCATGAGCCCCAGCGACAGCATGACGCTCTGTGAGGCCCCTATGCGGTCAATATAGCGTGCGATGAACATATTGCCTGCGAAGCCTGCAGCGCCATAGAGCAGCAGCAAAAGACCTAAGCCTGCAGCCGTCACGCCCAAGTGAATTTTCAGATAAGGGGCCAAATAACTGAACAATACGAACTGACCAGCGCCAGAGACCATCGTCACACAGACGGTGAACATCAAAGTGGGTGAGCTGAAGGTGGTCCACCATGCAGTACGAGACAGGGCTACAGGAACAATCCCAGAAGGCAGCGAGCGCCAGAGCCACAGGGCACTGCACAAGGATGAGACACTGATCAATGCAAACGCATACCGCCAGCCGACGGTGCCGCCAAGCCAAGCCCCTAAAGGTGTGCCAATCACCGAGGCGACAGACCATCCTAGAAAAATGAAAGTGATGGCCCTGCTGCGCTGGTGCGCAGGGACCAGCAAACCAATGCACGATGCCGCTTGCGGGGTATAAATTGCAGCCCCCGCCATGGCCAATGCACGCCATATCAAGAGTGTGGAAAACTGTTCTGACATGGCCGCCAAGGCATGCAAAGCGGCGTACCAGAACAAGCTGGCTGTAAGGAGTTTTTTTCGATCCCAACCGGCAAGCCAAGCTGCAAAAACAGGCGCACCGATACAGGTAAAGAGCGCCGAAGTCGAAATCAATTGTCCGGTGGTTGCGACGGAAACATCGAGTGAGGTGCTGATCTCGGCCAGAGTTCCAATGGCCATCATGACACCGGTACCGATCACTACATTACCAAACATCAAAGGCCACAGGACTTGCGGCAACGGATTATTCATTGACCAGTCGATGTGGATTGTTCGACCCGCTTATCGGCGAACTTGCAAAGCACCGGGGTTGACGATGTTGGTCGGGGTGCCCTTGATGAAATTAACAACGTTGTCAAATGCCGCACCAAAATACAACTCGTAGTTGTCCTTTTCCACATAGCCGATGTGAGGGGTGCAGATGCAGTTTTCCAACCGCAATAGAGCATGGCCTTGCAAGATCGGCTCGTTTTCAAACACGTCGATGGCAGCCAAACCGGGGCGACCCCGATTCAGAGCGCTGATCAATGCATCAGTTTCAATCAACTCAGAGCGGGAGGTGTTGACTATCAGGGCCGTCTGCTTCATCCGCGAGAGGTCTCCCAATTTGACGATGCTGCGGGTTGCATCGTTCAAGCGCAAATGCAATGACAAGACATCACACTCTTCAAAAAAAGCGTTGCGGTTTGTTGCCGGGATAAATCCGTCTTGGGCCGCCCGCGCGCGGGAGGCTTCGCTTCCCCACACAAGCACCTGCATGCCAAAAGCCTTGGCATAAGCAGCAACCAACTGACCAATTTTGCCGTAGCCCCAAATACCCAGGGTTTTACCGCGCAGGACGGTACCAATGCTGAAATTGACAGGCATGGAGGCTGACTTCAAGCCCGATTGTTGCCAGGCACCATGTTTCAAATTCCCAATGTATTGGGGGAGTCGGCGAGTCGCGGCCATGATGAGCGCCCATGTCAACTCAGCAGGTGCATAGGGCGAGCCGGTACCTTGCGCCACTGCAATGCCGCGTTCGGTGCAGGCATCTACATCGATGTGGGGGCCGGCATGACCTGTTTGAGAAATCAGTTTCAGGCGTGGTAATTTGTCAATCAGCTGGCGATTCAGAGGTGTGCGCTCGCGAATCAGAACGATCACATCAGCATCTTTCAGTCGAACAGAGAGTTGCCCGATGCCCTTGACAGTGTTGGTGTACACCTTGGCTGGAAAGGCATCGAGTTTGGCCGCGCAGTCGAGTTTTCGAACCACGTCTTGGTAGTCGTCAAGTATCACAATGTTCATAACACGTATTGTGCCTTGACGGAAGGCTCAGTCAGGGGGGCAGACGTTTCAATGTGACAAGATTTGTGCCTCTTTTGCCGCAAGACGATCGAGTTCAGCGCAAACGTCGGCCATCCGGCCTGAAATTCTCATGCGACCTGAGCCCTCTGTGATTGTGTCGGCCTCACTGAGTCGAACAACACGCAATGGCTGGGGTGCGGCGAGGTTGTCGTTCAAAAGTAAGCCGTTTGAGCCTCCAATGAACGTGTTGCGCGCCCAGGCTTGTGGCGTGACGCGGCGTTGAACGCGCAATGCAGGGCGGATACAAGCTGCTTTGGCTGGTTTTTTTTTGTTGACCCAAGTGCTCATTTGAGCCAATACCGAAGAAAAGGAGAAGAGTGCGATTCCCATGTGAAACCTTTCGTGAATGCAGGAGGTTGAACACAGGCAGGATTGACAATTGGACGCACCTCTCCAGGGCTGGAGGTCATCACCACCAGCGCCCGCCACCCGAAGCGGTACGTTAAAAAAGGGGATTTAACTTACATCAGCAAGGTATTACGGATTAACCCGACCGCAAGGCCTTCGATGTCAAACGGTTCTTCAGGGTCAACGACGATGATGCTGTAGTCAGGGTTTTCGGGCAGTAATTCAATCAAACTGCCAGTACGGCGTAGCCGTTTGACGGTCACTTCATCGCCCAGTCTGGCCACGACGATTTGACCATTGCGAACCTCTTTGGTTGACTTAACGGCGAGCAAATCGCCATCCATGATGCCAGCGTCACGCATGGACATGCCTCTTACGCGCAGCAGGTAATCGGGACGTTCTTGAAAAAGATTGTTTTCAACATGGTAGGTGGTGTCCACATGCTCTTGCGCCAAAATGGGTGAGCCTGCGGCAACCCGACCTACAAGGGGCAATGCCCATTGAGTGATGTGGGACATGAAGCTGTTGGCTGGATCGCTGTTGTGTCGCAATGGGCTGCGTGCAGCGCCTTTCAGCCGGATGCCTCTGGAGGTTCCACTGACCAAATCAATCACACCTTTACGCGCCAAGGCTTGCAAATGTTCTTCGGCTGCATTGGCAGACTTAAACCCCAAAGTATGTGCAATTTCCGCGCGTGTTGGCGGTGCACCGGTTTCGGCTATGCTGTTTTGAATCAGCTCCAAGATCTGCTGCTGTCGTGCCGTCAGTTTGGGGTGGTCTGTCATTGACGTGATCATCTGGTTTTCCTTGAGGGTACTGTTTTCTTATCCAGTAACTGTATTTTTAACCAGTTTTTAGGATTCTGCAAGTGATTGATACGAATTCAAGTCGAAAAATTGTCGTTTTGGGCACCGGAGGAACGATCGCCGGGTATTCAGCGTTGGTAAATGACAACATTTCTTATGATGCCGCCCAAATTGACATCGAAACGTTGGCTCGCAATATTCAGGGTTTTAAAAGCCATGTGGAGGGGTTTAAGTTGGCATTTGAGCAAGTGGCTCAAGTCGATAGCAAAGACATGGATTTTGCAATCTGGGAGGCTTTGGCCCGCCGCGTCGCCCTGCACATTGCCGAGCCTGATGTTCAAGGTATCGTGATTACGCATGGAACCGATACGATTGAAGAAACAGCGTATTTCCTTCGTTCTGTCGTGCCTTCAGTCAAGCCTGTGGTTTTAACCTGTGCCATGCGCCCCGCCAGTGCTCTGAGCCCAGATGGTCCGCAAAACTTGCTGGACGCTTTGTCTGTGGTGATGGATGACAAAGCATGTGGTGTGGTTGTGGTGTGTGCAGGTGTTGTCCATGCTGCTGAGCATGTACAAAAAATTCATCCTTACCGACTCGATGCATTCAACTCGGGTGAAGCAGGCCCATTAGCTTGGACAGAAGAGGGGCGGGTCCGCTGGTCGGTGGGCCCAATTGCGTTGGCCTTGCCTGACCGAGATGCACTGTCATTGCCGGAGAGTGGGTCATGGCCGCAGGTTGAGATTGTCTTGAACTGTGTGGGTGCGAATGGCAAAGTGGTTGATGCTCTGGTGACTCACGGCATTCAAGGCTTGGTGGTTGCTTGTACCGGCAATGGCACGGTTTCTGATGCCTTGATGGCTTCTTTACTGCGGGCGATGTCACAAGGCGTCAAAGTGGTTCGCGCCACAAGGTGTTCCTTGGGGCGCGTGGTCAGCATTCCCGATGCACTGATCCCGGATTCGCAAGGTTTGAGCCCTGTTAAAGCGCGAGTCGCATTGATGCTTTCTCTGATGCCCTGAGTGCTCAGTCGGCGAGTGCCTTCATTGCGCGAGCGGTGATATCGGCAACTTCACCCATGCCACTGATGGCGCGGTACCTAGGGGCCACCAAGGGTTCTTGCGCGGCCCAAGTCGAATAGTAGTCAACCAAGGGTCGCGTTTGTGCACTGTAAACGTCAAGACGTTTTTTCACGGTTTCCTCTTGGTCATCTGCACGTTGAACCAAGGGCTCTCCCGTCACATCGTCATGGCCCGCCAATTTGGGAGGGTTAAATGTCAGGTGGTAAGTTCTGCCTGATGCGGGGTGTGAACGGCGACCACTCATGCGATCGATGATGGCCTCGAAGGGGACATCAATTTCCAGCACATAGTCCAATTTCACGCCAGCAGCCTTCATGGCATCTGCTTGTGGAAGTGTGCGTGGGAAGCCGTCAAACAAGAAGCCATGGGCGCAGTCGGACTGGGCAATGCGTTCTTTGACCAAGTTGATGATCAACTCATCACTGACCAATCCACCAGACTCCATGACGGCTTTGGCCTGAAGCCCTATCGGAGTGCCGGCTTTGACTGCAGCGCGGAGCATGTCACCAGTTGATATTTGTGGAATGCCGAATTTTTGGCAAATGAAGGTGGCTTGTGTACCTTTACCGGCGCCGGGAGCGCCCAACAGGATCAGTCTCATGAGGGTCCTTTGGAATTGTTATAAATCAATGGCACGTTGGAGCGCTATTTATAAGAAACAGAATCACAACCTGCACTCGAAGAATATCACGCGTTTCTCTCAACGGGCTTACGTCTCCGATCGGAGATCAGGGTCTGTTTAAATCATCTTAGACTGCGACCACAAGCTTCTGACACGTTGCAAATCCTCCGGGGTGTCTACACCAGGGCCAGGAGCTTGGTCCGTCACGTGCACGGCAATTTTATGGCCATGCCACAGGGCCCGCATTTGTTCTAAAGCCTCAATGATTTCCACGGGGGCTTGCGTCAAATGAGGGAATTTTTTTAAAAACCCTGCTCTGTACCCATAAATGCCAATGTGCCTAAGAGGTAAGTGAGCAGGCAGTGCTGTGAGACCCTGCAAGTTGCCATCCCGCCACCAAGGAATCGGTGCCCGGCTGAAGTACATCGCCAATTGGCGTGCATCCAAGATAACTTTGACCACATTCGGATTTGCAAACTCGGCTACCGATTCAATGGCATGCGCTGCTGTGCTCATGCTGGCTTCGGGACGCTCATTGAGCAGTGACGCAACTTGGTTGATTAAATCGGGACTCATCAAGGGCTCATCACCTTGAACGTTAACCACAATGGTGCTGTCATCCCAGCCCATTTGCTGGCAGGTTTCTGCTAAACGATCGCTTCCGCTTGGATGGTCTTCTCGGGTCATTACGGCGAATACGCCATGCGCCTCACATGCCTGAACGATGCTGAGGTGGTCTGCTGCAACCACCACCTTAGAGGCTTGTGATTGTTGTGCGCGTTGGGCAACGCGCACAACCATCGGAATTCCCGCGATGTCGGCCAAGGGCTTATTGGGCAGTCTGCTCGATGCCAATCGAGCGGGTATCACGACCATGAAGGGCGTGATTTCGGTGAGTAAGCTCATGTCTGAATGCCTCTAAACCAAAGGTGTTCGGGCGGGGATCATTTCTATTTCTTCGTCCGATAAAACACGGGCTTCATTTTCAAGGAGCACCGGTATTCCATCACGCACCGGATACGCCAACCTGGCACTGCGTGAGCGTAATTCTTGTCGTTCTTTGTCCCAATCCAAGTGTCCTTTGGTCACGGGGCAAACCAGCAGTTCCAACATTTTAGAGTCCATCATGGAATGATAAAGGAGATTGGCAAGCCTTACGCTTCCAGGGCAGCATTGACCTGTTTGTCTAACGCCAACCAAAACGATTTCTCAGGCTCAAACTCCAATCGAATGGCGAAGGCATGAGGACATATGGCCCATAATTTAAGGGTATCTTTTTCTGTACACACCAATAAGTTACCGTTGGGCGGAGGCGTCCATCCTTCAAAACTGTCGTGATCCGGCAGACCCCATTTTTGATCCAGATGCACTCCGTGGGCTTCCAGCATGTCAAAGAAGGCTTGCGGTTGAGAGATCGCAGCGACAGCGTTGAGTGATTGCTTTTCCAGAGAACGCAAAGAGATGACATCGCCCTTTGAATTGATGGCTTGGTCGGACAATTGCCTTGTTGACGAAAAGCCTTCAGGTAAGGCGCGATGGCCGGTGTGAATCAGGAGGTCGACTTTGCGAGGCCAGGGCTCCCGCAAAGGGCCTGAAGGTAAGAGACGGCCATTGCCTGTCCCTCTGGCGTCCATTGCGCAAATTTCAATGTCGCGCGCCAAGGCGTAGTGCTGCAATCCATCGTCGCAGACCACGATATCTGTTTGGGGATAGGTTTCTAACAATGCCTTGGCGGCATCGAGGCGCTGCAAAGCGACAAAAACGGGCACTTGGCAGCGCAGGTGAATCATCAAGGGCTCGTCGCCAACGTCAAGAGGTCTGTCATTGGCGTCGACTTCGCGTACGTTCTTGCTGGTGCGACCAAAGCCACGAGAGATCACCCCGACACGAAAGCCTGAATTTTTCAAATGCTCAACGATGGCCATCGTCAGAGGTGTTTTTCCGCCGCCCCCTGCAACGACGTTCCCCACGACGATTACCAGCGCGTTGACTTTTTCTGATTTGAAAAATCCCCACCGGTACAAACTCCGGCGCAGCCAGACCAACAATCGATAAAACCAAGAAAAAGGGCACAACAAATTAGAAAGCCATCCCTTGGTCAGCCAAATCTCTGGCAACAGTTTTTTGAAATCAAGTTCCATACCATGCTTCAAAACGCCGAGCCCTCGCAGGACTGGGCAGTGGCTTGTATGATGGTCAGCAAAGTTAAATCCCTCCCATGATTTCCATCACACAAAAGCAAACACATTGCTTTCAAACATGCCCCGATTATGTACGAACCTCTGGACAGTTAGGCACAAGCTATTGTCCATTGCACTTACACACAATTTCTGTGGATAAGATTGTGAATAACTTTCTCATTGTCTTGAAATCCTTCTGAATTTTCTCTTGGTTCTGTCGTTTTTAGAAAATAAAATAATTTTTTTATTAAATTAAATCATTGACTTAGAGTTTTTTATCATGTTTTTCCCATGTAAATTTAAAAGCTTAATCCATTTGATGTATTTTGTGGAATACCTTTCTGCGTTTGCGTTTTTTTCGAGCCGCCAGAGGGCTTGTCTGGCCCACTGGAGCAAAGCATGAACGGCGACAACCCACTGAATTCAGGGCGTGTCTGGGCGGTTGGGGCGCTGTGCCGCGCCGTTGCTGATGCTTTGGAGTCTCGCTTCAATCCTGTCGCGGTTCGCGGCGAGATTTCGGGGTTTTCTCGTGCTGTGAGTGGTCATTGTTATTTTTCTCTCAAAGATGCCACCGGCCAGATTCGTTGCGCCATGTTCAAGCGATCTGCTGGGTTGCTCGATTTTTCACCAAAAGACGGTGAGTTGGTCGAAGTTCGTGGCCGACTAGGGGTTTACGAGGCCCGAGGTGACCTGCAGCTGATCGTGGAGTCGATGCAGAAGGCGGGCCAAGGCGCATTGTTCGAGCAGTTTTTGCGCCTCAAAGCCAAGCTGGAAGCAGAAGGCTTGTTTGATCCCGTTCGCAAACGCGGCTTGCCTGTGATGCCTCGCAGCATCGGCGTGGTCACCTCCTTGGGTGCTGCCGCATGGCACGACGTTGTCACAGCCCTGCAGCGCAGGGCGCCCCACATACCGGTCATTTTGTCACCCGCAGCAGTCCAAGGGGCCGGCGCAGCATCCAGCCTTGTCGGTGCTTTGCTGAAGCTCTATGCCCACATCGAGAAAGGTATTCATGGTGTTGATGTGATTTTGCTGGTGCGTGGCGGCGGCTCTATGGAAGATTTGTGGTCCTTCAATGACGAGCAGCTGGCGCGAACCATTGCGGCCAGTCCGGTTCCCATTGTGTGCGGCGTAGGGCATGAAACCGACTTCACGATGGCCGATTTTGTGGCCGATGTCCGGGCCCCTACGCCCACTGCAGCCGCTGAAATGGCCTCTCAGCCCTTGCAAGTCTGGCGCGATGCATTGGGACTCATGCGCGATCAGCTAGACAGCGCGGTGCACAGGCATTTGGACAGGCATGCTCAGCGGGTCGATACCCTGTCGGCTCGGTTGGGTCGTCCTTCATCGCGCATGGCGGAACATCGTTTGATGTTGAACCGGTTTGCTCAGCAGCTTCAATTCGGTGGAACGCATGCTGTACGAGAGCATCGTCAAGCACTGTTGCGTTGGGCGCAGCAGTTGCCGCAAGCTGTCAACCATGATGTGGGTGGACGCCGTGAAAGGCTGGCAAGAGCGCAATTGCGTCTGGATTTGCTTGACCCCCGTTTGGTACTGCAAAGGGGCTACGCATGGTTAACCCAAGAGAATGGGCAGGCTTTAACATCGGTGCAAAACATTCACCTCGGGCAGCCGCTGATGGCCACGCTTGCAGATGGTCAGGTGCCCTTGAACGTGGCGGGACAACCCCTCAAGACCTAAGACCATTTGACTGCAGTGAGGCAGGCCTCACTGTATCGACCTACAATAGGCCGATAATTTTTCTACACTTTCAAGAGGATCTCATGGAACATACCTTGCCCGCATTGCCTTACGCCATCGATGCACTGGCCCCTAACTACAGCCAGGAAACGCTCGAATTCCACCACGGAAAGCACCACAACGCTTATGTCGTTAACCTCAATAATTTGCAAAAAGGCACTGAGTTTGAGGCTATGAGCTTGGAAGAGATCATCAAAAAATCAAGCGGCGGCGTTTACAACAATTCAGCCCAGATCTGGAACCATACTTTTTTCTGGAGCTGCATGAAGCCACAGGGTGGCGGTGAGCCTTCTGGTGCTTTGGCTGATGCCATCAATGCCAAGTTTGGCAACTACAGTGCTTTCAAAGAAGCTTTCGTTAAGAGCGCTGTTGGCAACTTCGGCTCCGGCTGGACATGGTTGGTCAAAAAGGCAGACGGTTCTGTCGAGATTGTGAACATGGGTGCAGCTGGCACGCCTTTAACGACCGCTGACAAAGCCTTGTTGACTGTGGACGTATGGGAGCATGCTTACTACATTGACTACCGGAATATGCGCCCTAAGTTTGTTGAAACATTCCTCGACAAATTGGTCAATTGGTCGTTTGCCGAAGCCAATTTCGC
Organism: Limnohabitans sp. Rim8; assembly: GCA_945901045.1. Taxonomy (GTDB): domain Bacteria; phylum Pseudomonadota; class Gammaproteobacteria; order Burkholderiales; family Burkholderiaceae_C; genus Limnohabitans_A. The sequence continues at coordinate 419 of CAMDKK010000030.1, read as the reverse complement.
TTAAATTCAAGCCACCCAAGTTCGGCTCCAAGACCCGGCTCTGCCGGGTTTTTTGTTGTGTTCGCCCAGCTTGGGCGCACTCTTATGGTTGCAAGTCGCGTAGCAAGTTGATCACGGCGAACGAAGTGCAACTGCATGAGGGCGACTGACTGTGGGTAGGAGGCGAGGAATGCTTTTAAGCAAGCACAATTAGGATTAATTCAGTTCAGAAACCTGCAAAAAATTCAGTTGAGACAAATTGACTTAATTGACAAAAGTGGTTGATTGTCGTCGTGCGATTAAATGAAGATGCCAGGGTTCGCTGTCTACGCCTTCTAGAACCCGTTGGACGTCTGTAAAACCCAGATCCATGAGAATGTGAACAAGCGATTTTTCAGTGTAGCCCCAACGATGCGCGTCTTCTTTGCTTCCTCCGCGAG
>CAMDKK010000029.1 GCA_945901045.1 Limnohabitans sp. Rim8 | reverse complement strand
TCGATCGGGAGGGCGAGACGGTGGATTTTTTGCTCACGGCCAAGCGCGATTTGGCTGCGGCCCGGCGGTTCTTGGAGCGCGCGATCAACCTGCACGATGTGCCCGAGAAGATCACCATTGACAAGAGCGGCGCCAACACAGCCGCCATTGAAAGCGTCAAGGCCGACGCCTGCGTCGACATCCTGATGCGCCAAAACAAATACCTGAACAACAACATCGTCGAGCAGGACCACCGGGGGTTCTGTCGCGTTAGTGGAGTGTGGCCGAGAAAGGGCGTTTCGTTAGCCACGTTTTCAAGCAGCAAGGCTTTAGAACTGATTGGCTGCGGACGCGGGTGATCCGGCGGGACAGTCCATCTGAGCCTTGCTGATCATGTGCATCTTCTCGATTCCTGCGATTAGGAATAGAATTAAAAAAATCGGGGCAGCGCCGAGCAGCTGCATAAAATCTGACTGCAGCTTAAACTGGCATCAAGTTCGTCTTGCTCTTGGGGTCCACTTCAGTATCAGACTAAAGTAAAGGCGTCAAACATGTTTCGTTTCAGTTGTTCTTTGTTGATTTCAATTGTTGTTGGCTTTCACTCACCATGGGTGGGCGCGCAGTCTTATCCAAACAAACCCGTTCGCTTTGTCGTTCCGTTTGCGCCAGGAGGGCAGTCTGATATCGTGGCTCGATTAATGGCGCAAAAATTATCAGAACGTTGGGGGCAACCCGTTGTTGTTGATAACAAAGCGGGTGCAGCAACAACTTTAGGTACGGATATCGTTGCCAAGGCACCTGCAGATGGTTATACCTTGCTATTGGCACCGGCGCCTTTTGTCATCACTCAATATGCCTATCCTAAGCTGCCATACGACAGCCGAAAAGATTTTGCGCCTGTGAGCTTACTGGTGACCAATCCACTGGTGGCTGTGATTAATCCCAATCAGGTGAAAGCAAAAGTATTTGCAGATTTTGTAACGCTTGCAAAAGTACCAGGTTCAAAACTTCCCTATGGAACGCCTGGTAATGGGAGTTTGCCGCATTTAGCTGTGGAGTTATTTCGCATGCAGTCTGGTATTGAAGCATTACACGTTCCGTATAAAGGGGGTGGGCCTGCGGTTGTCGATCTGGTGAGTGGACATATTGCTTTTATGTTTGCCAGTCCACTTGAGGTTATGCAACATGTCAAGTCTGGAAAATTGCAAGTATTGGGCGTTACTTCTGATCAACGTTTGAGCTATTGGCCTGAAGTTCCAACGATCAAAGAGTCAGGTTATAAAAATTATGAAGCCTACGCTTGGTTTGGTGTTGTTGTAGCTGCAAATACACCCAAAGATATTGTCAACAAATTGAATGCTGATATTGTTGCAATTTTAAAAACCTCAGAAATGGCAGAAAAATTAAAAGGCTTAGGAACAGATCCTGCGCCCACTTCAATTGAGGATTTTTCTAAATTTTTGAATGCAGAACATATCCGTTGGTCGGCAGCAGTGAAGTCTTCAAACATAACCATAGATTGATGACTCAATGAGCTCAATAAAAACTTATCCTCAAGGCGGCACATTTAACGGAAAAATTTCACTAACTGCCGCGACTTCAGAGCCCTCTTGGCCTGTTGCTAAAAAGCCACCCAAAGATTCACCCAATATATTGGTTATTCTTTTAGATGATGTAGGTTTTGCGCAACTCGGTTGCTTTGGTTCTGATATCAGTACCCCCAACATTGATCTCTTGGCCAAGGGCGGACTGCGTTATCGCGATTTTCATACCACGGCTATTTGTTCACCAACGCGTGCCTGCTTGTTGACAGGTAGAAATCACCATTCCAATGGCGTTGGCATTATTCAAGAAATGGCAACGGGTTATCCTGGGTACAACGGCATGGTTCCCAAAGAAAATGGTTTTTTATCCGAGATACTGTTGGATCAAGGTTATGCAACTTTTGCAATTGGAAAATGGCACTTAACCTTGGCGGGTGAATATGCGTCGGGCGCATCAAAGGCGCGTTGGCCTCTATCTCGCGGTTTCGAGCGGTTTTATGGTTTTTTAGGTGGAAAAACCAATCAATGGTCACCCACATTGGTTCATGACAGTCATTACATCGAACCGCCTAAAAGTTACAAAGACGGATACCATTTAAATGCGGACTTAGCCGATCGTGCGATGCAATACATCACCGATTTGAGAGCAGTATCGCCAGATAAACCATTTTTTATGTACTATTGTTTAGGTGCAGGTCATGCGCCCCATCATGTCGAACCCGAGTGGATTGAAAAATACAAAGGTCGATTCGACATGGGATGGGAAAAATGGCGTAAAAAAATATATCAAAATCAACTTGAAATAGGAATTATTCCAAATGAAACTCAATTGAGTGAGCGACCTCAGTGGGTGCAAGCTTGGGAAGATTTAAGTGGGGATGCAAAACGGTTGTATGCCAAGCAAATGGAAGTCTATGCGGCGTTTTTAGAGCAAACTGATCATCACTTGGGTCGATTGTTTGATGACCTCAAGAGAAGAGGCGAGTGGGATAACACGATCATTGTTTTAGCCTCTGACAATGGTGCATCTGCTGAAGGTGGCGAGCATGGGTCATTTAACGAATGTCAATTTCCAAATCGCATTGAGCCAACGATTCAAGAAAATCTTCAACACCTAGATGAGTGGGGAAGCGTTAATTCTTATCCCAACTATGCATGGGGTTGGGCTTGGGCAGGAAATACACCCTTGCGAAGATGGAAGCGCTATTTGCATCAGGGCGGGATGAGTGATCCGTTCATTATTCATTGGCCTAACAAAATAAAATCTCAAAATCAAATTCGTGGTCAATACGCGCATGCAGTTGACATCACGCCGACTATCTTAGAGGCCATTGGTATTTCTGCACCGACAGTTTTAAATTCCATAGCGCAAACGCCAATGCAGGGCGTTAGTTTTGCGCATACATTTACAGATGCAGAAGTTCTCACCCGTAAAAAAGTCCAGTACTATGAAATGATTGCTTCGCGCGCGCTATGGGCCGATGGTTGGAAAGCCGTTGTTGAGCAACCTCAAGGAGAAATGCTGACTGAAGAAATGCTGCAAAATCAAAAATGGGAGCTCTACCATGTTGAAAAAGATTTCTCAGAGTGTTTCAACCTTGCAGATGTATATCCTGAAAAGTTACAAGAATTGATTGATCTCTGGTGGAAAGAGGCAGAAAAATACAACGTACTGCCATTGGATTCTCGAATGCAAATGCGAATGGGTGAGAGAAAGCCAAGTTCGCGCGAGCCTACCTCAAGGTATGTTTACGAACCAGATGGTGCGGCTCAGTTTGAATACACGGCGGTTAATGTTAAAAATAAGTCACATACGATTACTGCCAAGGTTTTGATCCCCCCTGGTGGTGCGCAAGGTGTATTGTTAGCGCACGGTAGTTGGTTTGCAGGCTACTCTCTTTTTGTTAAAAATAACAAGCTGGTTTATGTCCACAATTATGTTGGCATTGAAGAGTACGAAATTACTTCAACAAATCCTATACCTGAAGGTGAAGTAAGTCTTGAGTTTGAATTTGTTCGAACGCAAGAACACCAAGGCTACGGAATGTTGCGAATCAATGGTGAAGAGGTTGGACGTGGCTTATTGCCGCGCATGATTCCTGCAGTGATTGAAACCTCGGGCGAGGGATTGTGCTGTGGTTATGACAGCGGACTTCCTGTGACACGACAATATGAATCACCTTTTCGGTTTTCGGGATTGATTCATGAAGTGATTGTTCAATTGCATGAAGATGCACCCGACAATGCGCAAGATTTGATTCAAACAGCTTTTACTGATCATTAAATTTCATGAAAAACAAACAACCAAATATTCTTTGGTATTGCTCGGATCAACAACGATACGACACGATTCGTGCACTTGGACAAAAACACATTGATACGCCCATGCTGGATGAGTTATGTGCAAGTGGTGTTGCGTTTAGTCAAGCATATACACAAAGTCAAATTTGTACACCTGCACGAACCAGTTTTTTGACAGGGCGATATCCCGCAAGTCATCACGTCTATCGCAATGGCAACGCTTGGTTTCCATCGCACGAAAAACTCGTCACTCGATTGTTTGCTGATGCTGGTTACGACTGTGGATTGGTTGGAAAGTTGCATCTCACTGCTGCAAAATATTATGAAAAACGTCCCGACGATGGATATCGCTCTTTTTTATGGAGTCATCATCCACATCCCGATTTTGCTCATGGACACGATTATGAAAATTGGTTGCGACATGAAATGAAAGTGGACCCAGTGGAGTTGTATGCGCCACATAATCAATTTTGTGGTCCTGGTGTGCCTGCCAAATATCATCAAACCACATGGGTCAGCGAAATGGCCATTCGCTTCATAACCGAACAGCGAGACAAGCCATGGTTGCTTTCACTCAATCCGTTTGACCCTCATGCGCCATTTGATGCGCCACCCGAATACCTTGCAAAAATAAATATGCAAGATTTACCAATGCCTTTGTTTAGGCCTACCGATATTGAACGACAAAAAGACTTTGCCGCTATTGATCAGCAAACCAAGATAGCCATTGATCCGTATCTGCGTCAAAAATCACAAGTCGCGTTGGAGAAGGAGCATGATTTGGTAGCTTCTGCAGCGCCTGATTCCTACGATGCATTGGAGATTAAGGCTAATTATTACGCCATGATCATGTTGATCGATGATCAATTGCGTCGAATTGTCGATGTATTGCGTGACACCAATCAATTAGAAAATACCATTATTGTTTACATGAGCGATCACGGTGAATTATTGGGCGATCATGGTTTGATTCTCAAGGGGTGTCGGTTTTTTGAAGGTTTGGTACACATTCCGATGATATTTTCTTGGCCACAACAATGGCAAAGCAATTTGCAAAGCCAAGCGTTGGTTGAATCTGTTGATGTGGCGCCAACATTGCTTGAGGCTGCAGGCTTGGAGGTTCCTCGATATATGCAGGGCAAATCATTGCATTCATTGCTCAAAGGTCAAGCAGCCCAACACGCACATAAAAAACACGTGATCAGTGAGTTTAAAGACTCCATTGGAGGGCCTCAACACAGTGATCATTCGCATGGTTCAATGGTATTTGATGGTCAATTTAAAAGCGTGGTTTATCACGGGCATCGAATTGGTGAGTTGTATGACTTAAAAAATGACCCTGGGGAATTTAATAATCTGTGGGATGTGGCCGATGCACAATCGCTTAAATTGGATCGATTGAAATATCACATGGATGCCATGATGGCCACCATTAGTGCGGGGCCCGAAAGAAATGTTGCGTATTGATTTTTATTGATTGCTAATCGTCCCTGCAAAATTCATTTCTAACCACCGCTCCCGAGTTCGACATCAAATGACGCAAGTTGTTGATTCAAATAAGTCGCCCTATTTTTTTACCACTACAACAGGCTCATTTGCTCATTTTTGATCGGCTTGCTTGTTGGCGCAAACAGTTCGCGTGGTGCGGTTTTTAATCCTTCACCGTTTTTAAGAAGCCAGATATTGTGGCCTTCCCTAAGCGGCGTCCGATTTCCGGATCGGTACCACTTCTGTACCAGAGCATCATGTTGCCGTCATGGACCGCTTGCAGGTACAACACTATGTCGCCGGTGATCTGACGCTTGCTGAACTCGCCTGAACGCTTGCCCGCTTCAATGATTTCTTCTAGAAGCAAGCCAAGCTTACGATAGATTTCACGGACTTGGGCACGTACAGCTTCTGACGTATGCGGAGTTTCGGCTGAGACCAACATTAGAACGGCGAGGTCCCGCGGGTGCTGCGCTGCCCAGCGCGTTTGGTACCTTACGAACAGTTCCAAATGATCCGTCGCAGAACCACTTCGCTCGCGAACCGCAGCAGCGGTCGTGTCGATTGAGCGAACTTCAATGCACTTGAGTACTTCGAGCAGGAGGCTTTCCTTGTCCTTGAAATGGTAATAGACAGCTCCTTTCGTGAAACCCGCGAGAGCGGCCACATCGTCGAGCGTGCTGTTCACGTAACCGTGGCTGGCGAAGAACTCGGCTGCGGCCTTGATGATCTTGTCGGCGGTCGATAGTTCCGACTCCGTAAACGTTTTCCCGACGCTGGCAGCGCGTGCATTTGCCCGTTGTAGACGTGCAGGCACTGGGCGTATCGCATCGAGTTTGGAGGGAGGCAGGGAGTAGGACATCACAAGGGCCTATGACTACAGACCTGGATGACTTTGGTGCTGATACGCTTGGCTATGCTGATGTTAAATTTGAATTTCCGCCCAATGTCCGCTATCCATCCATACCTGTTAGGACAGACAACGGGATCATCTTTCCCCTCAGTGGGAGAAGCAACTGTGCTTCACCTGAAATTTATCTGGCACGCAAGCTAGGTGCAAAGCTTGAAATTGCTTTTGGTTTGGTTGTTCCGACCAATTCCGATATCAAACCATTTGCTCAATTCACAAAGGAATTGGTTGCCAAGAGAACCGCTGCTGGCAGCAAGACCCTTCTCGGTTTGTTCTGGAAAGAGATTACCAACTCTACCTATGGCAAGACCGCTCAAGGGTTGAGACCAAAGAGGTTGTACAACCTTAAAGATGATGAAACAACACCATTGGGGCCTTCACCAATCACCAATGCCTATCTGGCAGCTTTCATAACATCTGCTGTGCGAGCCGTGCTTGGGGAGATGATGAATGGGCTTCCAGCGAATCGTTTGGTCTTCAGTTGTACAACCGATGGCTTCCTCACCAATGCAACCGAATCTGAAATGGGAACGCTTGAGCAAGGAAGCCTCTTTCGACTGTTCTCACAAACGAGAAAGTGGTTGACTGGTAGCCCATTAGTGTGGGAAGTGAAACACAAGGTGCTTCAACCATTGGGCTGGCGAACAAGGGGTCAAGCGACATTGATTCCAGGGGATTATCTTGAGGAGCCAGGAACAATTGAATCTAAAAATATTGTTCTTGCCAAGGGTGGCATTCATGTTCCCAAATACAAGGAAAGTGATGCATCAAAGAATGATTACATCATCAACCTTTTCTTCAAAAGGGATCCGAACAAACACATCTTGGTTTTAAGTGGTGTGGGACTCAGAGACATCATGACATTTGATGCAGACTTTGTTGAACGCAAGTTCTTCAAGCGTTTGGGGATGGAATATGACTGGAAACGTACTCCATATGGGGTTTCAATTGATCCCCAATCTGGCCATCTGATCTTTAGTACTCGGCCCTGGCAAAACATCAATCAGTTCCTGTCGGTTCGTGAGACTTGGGACGAGTATGTTGGCAAAGAATTTACTTGCCTTAAGACTGTCGAAGACTTTGGAAGGTTTGCTGATTTCGCAGAGGCACGGCTGCTACTGGATCCAGAATCCCGTCGATATCTCAAGCGGGAGTCTGGGGACATCCCTGATGGCCACCCAAAGTGCTCCACTTATGGCCACCCAAACTGCTCCACCTGGCCAGGGGTAGTTTGATGCACTAATTTGGGTGCTTCAGCCACCCGCAGGCCAATCGGCAGGACGTTACTTTTACCCCCTCACCAACGAGGAGACAACTGGAGTGAACGTCTTGAAACCACATCTTCGAACCACCATCTGGACACTGTTGCAGGCCAACGCCAGCCAACGAGAGATCGCGCGGGTGACGGGTATTTCCCGCCACACCATTCGCGCTTATCAACAACGCTTTGACGCTGAGCAAGCAAACTGCCCCGGGGTGGCCACCGACTCTGAGGCCGTGGCCACTCAAATTACCCCACCCTGGCCACCGGCTCCTGCCTCGATGGCCGCCAGCCTGTGCGAAGTCCACCGCGATTTCATCCAGGCCCAACTGCTCTTGCGTCGCAACGCCATGGCCATCTACCAAGACCTGGTCGATGCCCACGGCTTCACCTGTGCCTACAACAGCGTCAAGCGCTTTGTGCACAACTTGCACAAGAAGACGCCCGAGCAGTTCGATCGCCTGTCCTTCCTGCCAGGCGAGGAGATGCAGGTCGACTACGGCGAGGGTGCACCGACCTTGGTGCCTGGCACCGAGCGCTACAAGAAGCCCCGTTTATTTGTCGCCACCCTGCGCCACTCCCGGCGCAGTTTCCGCCGGGTGGTCTGGAAGTCCAGCCAACAAGTGTGGGCCCAGCTGCATGAGCAAGCGTTTCGCTACTTCGGTGGCTGCCCCCAGTACGTGGTGCTGGACAACCTCAAGGAGGGCGTGCTCAAGCCCGATTTGTACGAGCCCGAACTCAATCCGGTTTATGCGGCCATGCTTGAGCACTACGGCGTCGTGGCCGACCCCGCCCGCGTGCGCGACCCCAACCGCAAGGGCACGGTGGAGCACGCCATCGGCCACACCCAGGCCACCGCCTTGAAGGGCAAACGCTTTGAATCGATCGAGGCCCAGAACGAATCCTTGGAGCATTGGGAAACTAACTGGGCTGCCAAACGCATCCACGGCACCGAGCGCCAACAGGTACAGGCCATGTTCGAGGCCGAACGCGCTCACCTCAAACCCCTGCCCCTGCTGGGCATGCAGTACTTCACACAAGGGGTGCGTACCGTGTGCGACGACAGCTGCGTGCGGGTCGACCACAGCAGCTACGCCGCACGTCCGGCAGCCATTGGCTCGAAGGTGCTGGTGCGCATCTTTGAGCGGCGCATCGAGATCCGAGATTTGCAAGGCGCTTTGCTGCGCACTCATGCCAAAGCCGAGCGGCCAGGCTCTGTGGTGCTGCCCGCAGACGAGCGGGTGTTCAACCCGTCACGCGAGACACGGCAAATCTTGCGCCAGGCAGGGCAAATTGGTGAGCACGCAAGTCGTTTGTGTGCGCTGATGTTTGCGGCCGAAGGTCGGGTGGGCCAAAGAAAGCTCTGGGGCATCGTGGGTTTGACCAAACGTTACCCAGCCAGCTGCATTGACAGCGCTTGCGCCCAGGCCTTGGAGCAAGGGATTTACAGCTACAAGCGCGTGCAGGCCTTAAGCGAGGGTTTGTTTGTCAGCGCCATGGCGAGCATGACCGAGGCCACCAACACGGGCAGCGCGGCGCTGGCGGACGGCACAGGACAGGATGCCCATCTGGCCCAGCAGCACGACTTGATCCGCCAAGCTGATGAGTACGCAGACTTGTTCACCCACGCGGCCATGGCCGCCAGCGCGGTGGTGAGTAAAGCCAAAGCGGGGCCAAAGGCAGACGGCGTGCAAGGGGGTCAAGCATGAACATGACCGAGATCGACAACACTTTGCGCCAGTTGCGCCTGTCGGGGATGCAGCAAACGCTGAGCACCCGGGCCATGCAGGCCCAGGCCAGCCAGGAGCCGTTCCTGGAGACATTTGCCGCTTTGCTGCAAGACGAGCTGGACAGGCGCAAATCAACCCTGATGGATCGTCGCTACAAGCGCTCGGGGCTGGACGAGAAGGCCTCATTGGCGGACTTGGACTGGCGCTTTAACCCCAAGATACCCCGGGCCGCGTGCTTTGAATTGCACACCTTGAAGTTCATCACCGAAGGGGCCAATGCGTTGATTGTGGGCAAACCGGGCACGGGCAAGAGCCATGTGGCCAAGGCGCTGGCCTACCAGGCGACGCTGCAAGGCTATGACGTGCGGTACTTGGAGGCGGACACCGAGTTTGCACGGTATGCGCTGGCGGGCAGCCAGGACAGGGCGAATTTGTTGCGGGAGTGGGTCAAGCCGGATTTGCTGGTCGTGGACGATTTGTTTCTGGCCAGGCGGATCACGGCGGAGGCAGCGGAGGCGCTGCAGGCCATCGTGCACCAGCGCTACAAGTTGCGCCGAGCGTTGGTGGTGACCTCCAACAGGGTGGTTCAGGACTGGGGCAAGTACCTGGGGGATGTAACGATGGCCAGCACGATCTTGGATAGGCTGATGCACCGCTGCGCGATGCTGGATTTTGAAGGCAAGAGCTACAGGCTCAAGGAGGCGGCAGCCCGACTGGCCATCAACCCCGAAGCGTCATAATCTGGCTGTCCTGCCTGGAGCAGTTTGACTGGCCAAAGGTGGAGCAGTTTGAGGTGGCCATCAGGGGGGGACATCAAGAGGCTGCGACAAACGCTTTGTTCTGCGTGGAAGCATGGCAAGGCTGGAATGTCCGATTTTTTATACCCCATGATTGCCATCGAGTTTGCTGATTTGCTCAATTCAGCTGGCATTAAATGCACCAAGGCCGATGTTGAGAACGGTAATAAGAAGGAATTTCATGCCCAACGTGTTCCCAGGACCAACAAAGTGATGCAAGCGCTTTCCAAGTTGGTGGAGATATTTCCTACTCTCAATGTCGATGAACTTCTTTACACCTTGGAAGGCGAGGATGCCGTGATCTTGAACACCGGTGCCAATTGCCCATTTGTGGCATTGGCTAGTGTTAACTGATTCATGCCACTAGGTTCCAGTTTCTGTGTCTGACAAACGTAGAACTGGGACTCTAGAAGTCTCCAGAACATGTAAGGAATACCGCATCAACAGTGGTGTTTCCAGTGCATCCAAATCACGCCTGGTAGAGATTCCGATCAAACGACTACTTGGCAGCCGTAATGATCACTGATATGTGCCTGGTTGCAAGCTTGGCAACTTCCTTGGCAACTGTTGATGCTGGTCCCGTATGGACTGCCAATACGGCAAAGTCCTTTTCCTTCTTCAGACCTTCGATCAGCTCGTTCTTGTTCTTTGCTGTTGTAACCATTGGCACCTCCGTTTAAACGTATTTATTGACCGTTTAAATGACGTTTTAAATGGGTGCCGGTGCATGGGGGTAAAGCAGCATGAGAAATCTCCCACTTGATGAGATGCGTTTAAATACCACACCAATTAATTAATAAAGTGTCAACTGTATGTCTATAAAACAGGCATTATTAAAGACTATTTCAAAATTTTATTGAGTCACATACCCATCACAGCAAAGCCTCACCGAAAATAATAATCTGCTGAGAATTGCCTATCTCCAGAGGATCCAAAGTAAGTTATTTTATCGAACTTTTCAACTGCATCCTCCATAAAAACATCTATCCCATTAAAGAGTATATCTAATCCAAGCTGATTGAATTTTTTATCGAAACCAACAACAAATACGCCAGTCTGTCTATCTGGATCTGAGTTAATCAGCCCTACATTTTCTTTAGTTGATATATTTGTATTGTCTATACTTGAACTCACGAATCTTCTACTTACATATCCAGCAACAGCATATCCCTCTTTTGTTTCAGTAATTACTGTTGGCGCTGCCTTATATCCTTTAAAGTCCACGAAGATCGGATTAAGCTTTCCAAGATTATCCGGCAATAGTATTCCTGCAATTTTGATTTCGTAAGGCTTGCATTCTCTGAGCTCGGTAAATCCCCACAGCTCTTTCTCATCCCATGTATTGTGCATACTTGTGATTTCTATGTTTTTATAGACAAATCTATTGGAATTTTCTTGTAAATTACTATCTAGTGAAATAATTTCCGTGTACTTGTCCCCGAGACAGGGATTTATCAAACCCAAATCATTTATCTTTGTCGAACTTTTAGAAACGTAATTTGTTCCTGAAAGCGCTAACTTTACCCCATAATTTGTATTAATTCCAATCAATTTTAAATTGGATAATTGCCCTTGAGGTTTAATTTGCAGCAACCCAACAAGTTTGTTCGACTTTAAATCCCATGCCCTAACTGTTATTGATTCTTCTAAATTCGAATTGGTTAGGTTTTTTGAAAATATATAAACTATCGTTCCGCTGAAGATAGCCGAATATCCCGCTTCGCCCACATTACGATCAACATCTATTTTCTGTATAATTTCTCCTGAATTAAGTATTTTTAATATAGAGAATGGTCCTACATCTTCATAATATGGGTATTGCAACACCATTAAATCGCCACTTTTCTGGCCCTTAACGATGTTAAAAAAGTGCCTGCTAAGAGAGTGACTCCATTTAACATTACCTTTACTATCGACTCCCCTTAAATTTCCAGTGTATATATTACCCTCATCAACTGGATAAGCTCCGACAAGAAATACTTCATCTTTTAAAATAGATGCCTCCCGTATATGTCCCTTTTTATTTAAAAATTGTTCATCGACAATAAGTTTTAATTTGTTATGATTTTCCTCGTTATTAAATGAAGTAATGCCAGCATCCCCATAAAACATGAATGATGCCCAATATCTCGGGTGTGAAAAATCTCCTTCTTGAGTATCACTTTCCATCAAGTTATTCATTGATGCCTTAAGTGCCTCAAAAGCAGTATTATTTTTTAATATGTAATTTTCCGAGAATTTCTCCATCAACAATCTTGTCGCTACTGAATTCACACTCCAGAGAGATGCCAATGTCGCTTTAGCCCCACCTAAAAAGAAAGCTGTTGAAAGGCTTGCAGCTTCTGTTGAAAACATATCACTCGTGTATCTTCCCGTATTGCATGCCGATAGTATTATTAATCTTGCATTCAAATCTAATCTTGAAATATCGGTTGCAGTTAAAAGTCCATCATCCATTTCCTGAGTTGAGTCTTGTGGAGTTAAGACGAGTGCTGGCTCGGTCAAACCTGGTATCTCCTCTTTAGTTAGCCCATGAGTAGCAAAAGAAATTACATCATACGATCTCAATGGCGTTCGCCTTACGGCAAGCTCTGTTCCTTCAATTCCGGTTAGCAGTTTTGAATTAACTCCGAAATACTTTGCCATTGCCTTTAGCTCATGCTCTGTATCCGGTAATTCATCCAATTCTTTTAAAGTATCTCCTGCTCTAACTCCTCTAATAATACTTCTACCTCTCACTTGACCGTCGGAGGTTTCTCCTGTTAACAGTGGATTACCTACCCCCAAAAAGGGTTTATTTGGATTACTGCTACTAATAATCTTTCTTGATGACACTAAGTGGCTTGCCCCTGAAAGCAATGAAATAGAATACCTTTTCCCAATCCAAGGTATCTTTTTTGGACTGTCTTCTGTTATATTCTTCCAATTAATATCGTGAGGATCTAATAGGATATGATGAGATAGACCGGCCACACTATCATCTTGGATAAAATATATATGCCTTTTATTTTTTATGCAATCTTTAATAGGTTCCAGTAATAATTCAGTCATTCTCACAGCCGAACCTGTTGGAAAATTCCCATCAACCTCTTTAGATGGGGGGCTAGGATTACTTAATGCCGCCTGCAATAACTTAATATCAGTATTAAGCTTTTCATTTACCCTCGAAACCGATATCATGATATGATCTTTTACTGTGCATGAAATTACCAAGCCCTGACTGGTGGGCATATAATTAATATAAGCCTCACTATCTTTTAATATATTTTGCAAATTTCTTAAACCAGAATTATTTAAATTTTGACCATCTACATTACCCTTGGTAATCCAATTAAACTGCTCTAAATCCTCACGTATATTTGATAGTTTTACTAATAGCTCGCTATTAATTAAATTGCCATCAGGTTTATATGCTTTTCCACTTATCGATCCATTGATTCTTTTAGCCAGCACATTTCTTTCCATCAGTTCGCCATCTTGCCGCAACCTGTAATACGCTTGTAAAGCTGTTTGCTCAGCTCTGTCACTTGTTGCGCTCAATATTTTTAAATACTGCGCCTCAATGTTTCTTGTAGTCAAGTTTGACATTTCCATCATGTCAAACATTAACTCCTTCATTTCACTATTTGGTTTGCTAAATTCAGCTATCGCTAGAGAAGCAAGCCCGAATAAAGTTCTCTGGTGTGAATTAAGAGATATTGATTCGAGCGGATTAAGCGATATATTCTTTTTCATTCTGATTACCTCAAACTCCGCAGAATTTATTATTCTTCTTTTCGCCTCCTCCTTATCCTCTTGAGCTATGGCCAAAAGAAATTTAGATAATTCTACAGTTGAGGCATGAGAAATTGTTGCTCCATCATCCCAAACACTTTTTGGTAAGGTAAGAGATAAGCCATCTACGATGGTCCCATCAATTTTTTTATTACTAAAAATCCTGTATAAAGCCAAAGATTGTGCAATCATGACCTTATACCCCGGATCAATACTTAAATCTTTAACTCTATTTTCTAAGTAATTGTACAAATCTGTTTCATATGCAAAAGATTTGCCACACATTTTTTCTGATACGAACTGTGCACAATCTATTAATATTGACGCCTTTGTCATATTTTTAAAATATTCCGCCTGGTAATCAGGCATCTCAATCCCATTTACTAGTTCTAGAGCGTACTCCATGGACGCTATAGAACCAACCATGTTATTTACTCCAACTGATATATTTCGATTTATTAAAGCAAACCTTAATGTGTCATATTTATTCAGATTTCCATTGTTAACCACCAGTGGTCTTATTATTTGCGCAATATAAATTGATTTTTTTTGCATCCCCATTATTTGAAAAGCAGTTGAAAACTGCGTTCCATACTTTATCAAGTCTGGAACCGAGGTGTTCTCTAGGGCAACAAAGTACAACCAAGCTTTATCAATAGCAAGACTTGCTTTCGCCTTATCTCCATCTTTTAAGAACCAATAAGTCAAAGCTAGCTGACCGTCAATATATGCGATCGGATTACTTAGCGCCACCATTTGGGATAGCAGTTGTTCTAAGGGCAATATTAATTTGTCAACACCCTGGTAATTTCTCGTCAAATTCGTTAGCATTATGGATTTTGCAATATCATTAATTAATAGTCCTGTGTATTTTTCCCTCTCTATGCCTACGGCATCCTTAAGCTTTCCTGCAATCAAATTTGCTGACTTTGAAATATTCTTGGCCGCACAGTCTGGATCATAGGCACGCATGCAAAAATCCACTAATAAATGCCTTAGAAATATTACGGCATCAACATGCTCCTTTTCCGCAATCTTTATAACATCCTCACTTACTTCGATTGCAGACTTGTACTGCCCTGCACCAAATTTTGTGTTTAAATTTATGACCCCATTCACAAGTTCTTGACTTTGGGCTATTGCAGTATTTCCCAAATGCAGTAGTATGAGGAGCAGGGCAAATACATAGCGCAACATTGCTACTTGTGTAGTCACTTCTTTTGTATAAGGATGTCTTTTCATGAAAAAAATCTTATTCTCCATTGTTGTTACTACTCACCTTATTGGTATTTGTGCTCCTAGCTTACAAGATACCGAGTTGCAATCTTCCTCCTTTTCTCTTCAATTGTCCAAGATCCCTTTACAAAACAATTCTTCCTACGTGTTGGACACTGTTCAACTTAGAGATTTTCGATCTGAATCTCTCATCATCAATTCGTTAGCTTCTGCTTTGGGTCGTGTCAAAGGCGACGCAGCAGGAGGTTTAAGAGGTGTAAAGGAAATTCAGTTATACAAAAAGATGTCGCCATCGGTTGTTCTTGTGGTTAATGAATCTGGAATTGGATCTGGCTCAGTAATTAATTCAAATGGTGACATTCTTACCAACTGGCATGTCATTGAGGGTGCCAAGGAAGTAGGAATCATCTTTAAACCTTCAGTTGAGGGAACTAAAACTGTAAAAAGTGATGTGCGCAGAGCTACAGTTGTCAAGTACGACGAAGTATCTGATTTAGCACTAATTAGGTTGATTGACATACCCAAAGGAATCTTTCCAATTTCATTCGGTAATTTACAAAATGATCTTGCTGTGGGTGCGGATGTCCATGCAATTGGACACCCCTCAGGTGAGTCATGGACTTATACAAAAGGCGTAGTTAGTCAAATTCGTCGTAACTACAAGTGGACATCTGAAAGTAATAAGGCTCATGAAGCAACTGTGATCCAAACTCAGACTCCTATTAATCCGGGAAATTCTGGGGGGCCGTTATTTACTGATGACGGCAAGCTTATTGGTGTCAATAGCTTCAAATCTAAGGGGGAAGGCTTGAACTTTGCTGTCTCCATTGAAGATGTACAAAGATTTTTAGCATCTACATCCACTAGATACGCCCAAAATGTTAAACCGACTAATTCGCAACAGGCAAGTACTCCTGCAAACTGCTCGGAAGATCCAAAAGAAACTTATTCTGACTTTAATATTGATAAAACTGTTAAGTTGACTGGTTATGACATTAATTGCGACGGCAAAACTGATGTGGAGGTACGTGTTCCCAATGATACAAGTAAACCCATAACATTGGCATTTGATAACAATGGTGACAGCAAACCGGATGCAATATATTTTGATTACAAGCGGACTAACTTTATCGAATTTTCTGTATTTGATACTGATTACGATGGCAAATGGGATCTCGTTGGTCACCACTTGAACGGTAAATTAAAGCCTGTTCGATATGAGAAATACGATACA
Organism: Limnohabitans sp. Rim8; assembly: GCA_945901045.1. Classification (GTDB taxonomy): domain Bacteria; phylum Pseudomonadota; class Gammaproteobacteria; order Burkholderiales; family Burkholderiaceae_C; genus Limnohabitans_A. The sequence goes on along the minus strand of CAMDKK010000029.1, from coordinate 30,830 downwards.
TATTCCGCAAAAAAATAGATCAAAACCACCTAAGCCACCACCAACCACGGCTCAGCACCCAGCAGAACCAAACAGCACCCCAAAGCACAGCTCAGCCACCTCACCCCACCTCACCCCACCAAGCACCCCAACAGCCCCAACCCCCACCCAGTCCCTAGAATCCACCCCTACGCCGCCGTAGTTCAATGGATAGAACGGGGACCTCTCGCTTTCGCCGATGTTGCGATGCGCGCGCAGGTGCCGCTTTTTCCCATGGTGGGCACACCATCAGTGACTGACCCCGAGAAGCCGTATTCAAAGTGGGTGTTCCGTATGTCGGTGCCGCTCTCGACTGACCTTCCGGCTTCGATGCACCGCATGGTCAAGGATGGCAAGAAGCGGATGGCCATTTTCTCCGAGGAAGATGCCTACGGTCAGCAAGGCGCGGCGATGGCCGTCGAATTGGCCAAGAAGCTGGGAGTAGAAGTCGTGGAGAACATCTCCGCCCCTAAGACCGCGACTGACCTCACCACACAGGCCACAAAGATCCGCAACGCCAATCCCGATGCTGTGCTCCTCGTAACTGCTTCGACCGGATCTGGTGGTGCGTTCCTGCGCAAGCTCCAACAGGTTGGGCTGAATGTGCCGGTTTACGGCATGGCGGGCATCGTTCAAAAGCAAATCATCACCAGTGGCGGCACCGCGGCCGAGATGCTGATCGCACCCGCCCTGGTCAACCCCGACGAAGCGGGGCCGCTTAAGGAGCTTTTCGCGCTGATGAAGGATAACGGCGGAGTCGACGGTTTCGGCGCCGTGCTCGGGGCCAATGCAGCAGCAGGCGTGGTCGCAGCCTTGAAAAGTGGTGCCACGACTGGCGCGCAGGTGCGAGACGCAATGGAGAAGATCGGCAGTATCAAGGGCTATGCGGCCGGACCGATCAAGTACTCGCCGACCGACCATGACAGTTGGGGCCCAGAGACCCTGATCTTCGTGACCGTGCGCGATGGCAAGTTCAAGAACCTCTAACGTGGCAACCGGTCTACCCCTCGAAGGCATCCGGGTCGTAGATCTGACCCAGGTTCAGCTCGGTCCTTGTGCCACACAGGTCCTGGGTGACTTCGGTGCCGAGATCGTGAAGGTTGAACGGCCCGGTGTGGGCGACCTGAGCCGTTCGACCGATCCGTTCATAACCGAGCGAGGAGGGCAGAGCGCCTACTTCATGGCGCTGAACCGAAATAAGCGCAGCCTCGCGATCGATCTGAGTGGCGGCGAGGGCCGCGAGATCGTGATCGAGCTTGTACGCCAGGCAGATGTGCTGGTGCACAATTTCCGCCCTGGAGTCGTCGAGAGGCTCGGCCTTGATTATGCGAGCATGCAACAGCTCAACCCTCGGCTCATCTACGCCTCAGGTTCTGGATTTGGCCCCGATGGACCACTGGTACACAAGGCCGGTCAAGACCTACTCGCTCAATCAATGTCGGGCCTGGCCCATCGCAATGCCGGTGAGGACGGTTCGCCGCGACTCTTCCCGACCGCGCTTGGCGACTTCACGGCAGGAATGATCCTGGCGCAGGGCGTCTTACTCGCTCTCTATCAGCGTGAGCGCACTGGCCAGGGCGCATGCCTGCACGTCTGCCTGCTTGACACGCTGCTTGCCCTGCAGCAGCAGGAAGCGACGCAATGGATGCTACGCCGCCGACCGGTCAACTGGATCACGCAGAATCTAATCGACATTTTTCGCACCGCAGACGGGTCGGTCACTCTCGTGGGAGTCTTTCGTCCAAATCCGCTGCAACTGGTGTGCGAGGCGCTCGGGATCGACGACCTCTCGCTGCGGCCGGAGTACGTGACGCTGGCGCTGCAAATGCAGAATCGAACTGCGCTCTGGCTCGAGCTCGGCGCTGGATTTGCGCGCCACTCCACCGCCGAATGCATCGATCGGCTCGACCGCGCAGACATTCTCTGCGCGCCGGTGTTATCGCTGGACGAGGCCCTGAAGCAGCCGCAGGTGGAGGCTAACGGGATCCTTGTTAGCTTCGACCACCCCGTGCACGGTGAGGTCCGCACCACTGGCAACCCGCTCAACTTTTCCGGTGTCGAGCGGATCGCGCTGCGGCCCGCGCCAACCCTGGGCCAGCATACCGAAGAAGTTCTACGCGAGCTGGGCATCGCACCGGAGCGGATCGCGAAACTGCGCGAGGCCGCAATCATCAACTAAAGGGTAAATATATGCTGCAACCAAGCGACAAGCACGCGTCAATTGACGACATCCAGGTCGGGGATTCGGTCGTGCTCGAAAAGACCATCAGTGAATCCGACGTCTACCAGTTCGCAGGGATCACCGGTGACTTCTCACCCAACCACGTGAACGAGCGTTACATGCAGGGCTCGGTCTACAAGACCCGCATTGCCCAGGGCGCGTTGGTGGTGGGCTTCACTTCCGCTGCAGCGGCGATGTTCGGCATCAAGTACGGCGTCGACGGCGTCGCTGCTGGTTACGACAAACTGCGGTTCCTAGGCCCGGTCTTCTTTGGCGACACGATCCGCATCGAGTATCGGATCTCGCACATCGACCGTGAGAAGCAGCGTACACACGCCGAGCTGAAGGTGACGAACCAACATGGCAAACAGGTCCTAGCGGGTGACCACCTGATCAAGTTTTTACCCTACGAAGTCATTACGGCACCCTCATGATTTACGAGACTTTGCGGCTGGAGCGACGCGGGCGCGTTGGCATCGTCACGCTGGTTCGCGCCGATGCCCTCAACGCGCTTAACGAGCGCCTGATGGACGAGCTGACGCATGCCGTGGATGTGCTAGAGGCCGACGCTGAAATCGGATGTCTCATTCTTACCGGCAGCGGGCGTGCATTTGCCGCTGGCGCCGACATCAAGGAAATGGCCTTCAAGACTTATCCACAGGCGTACGGCGAGGACTTCATCACTCGCAATTGGGAGCGGATAACGCGCACCCGCAAGCCCGTCATCGCGGCAGTAAACGGTCTGGCGCTCGGTGGCGGCTGCGAGCTGGCAATGATGTGTGACTTTATCCTCGCCGCAGATAACGCGCGCTTTGGCCAGCCCGAGATCACGGTTGGGGTGATGCCCGGCGCAGGCGGCACTCAGCGGCTTGCGCGCTTCATTGGCAAGTCGAAAGCGATGGAGATGTGCCTCAGTGGTCGCATGATGGACGCAGCCGAGGCCGAGCGATGCGGGCTGGTAAGTCGTATTGTGCCGGCCGACCAGCTTCTTGAAGAGGCTATCCGAACCGCTGAGAAGATCGCCGGGCATCCGCAACCGATGGTGATGCTAACGAAGGAGGCGGTGAACCGCGCCTACGAGACAACGCTTTCTGAAGGAGTCCGCTTCGAGCGCCGCCTCGCCCAATCTGTATTCGCTTTCGCCGACCAGCGCGAAGGCGCTGTCGCCTTCATCGAAAAGCGTGCACCCGAGTACAAGCACCGCTGATTCTTAATGACGAAGTAATTTACGCAAGGACTCCTTTCATGACCCTCGATCCGAACGAACTCGTTGCCCGCGTCACGCGCTGGGCGCTCGCCCATCCCGAGGAACGCGATCCTTGGGAGAAGGCACCAGCCATAACCGGTGTGCTAGCTTGGAACGATCCCGAGTCAGTGGCCTGCGTCAAACGCTGGATCGACCGCGCCGTCGATACCCAAGGCAGTGACGGTTACCTCTGCTACAGCGAGCGGATCGATCTGATGCATGGGCATGTGCGCACCTTTACCCCTACCGGCACGCTGTCCGCGAGCATCGGCTATCCGATGCTCGAACTCCACTCCCGCGCCAAGGACCCCCGGTACCTTGAGGCAGCGAAGCTTCAGGTCGAGGCAATCTTGCGTGCCCCGCGCACACGGGACGGCGGCATCTCTTGTCGGTTTGAAGCAAAGGAGCTCTGGGTCGACTTCATCTATCTGATGGCGCCGTTTCTTGCTCGCTATGGTCAGATCACAGGAGAGCAACAGCACATCGACGAGGCCTTTTCCCAATACGAAATCCAGGCGAGACATCTGATCGATCCGTTCACCGGCTTGGCGCGCCACGCATGGTGCGAGACGCCGAACCACTTCCCGCAATCTACCCTTTGGGCGCGCGGTAACGGTTGGCTGGTGTGCGCAGCTGTTGACCTCCTCGAGATCGCGCCGAAACATGCGCGCTCGCAATACCTGACCGACACATGCCGCGCAGCGCTGCTTGCGATGCAGTCGCTTCAGGACCGCAGCGGCTTCCTGCGCCATATATTGGACGATCCGTTCTCCAAGTTCGAGGCCTCGTCGACGGTTATGTTCGCCTACGCCACTGCCAAGGCAGCGGAGCTAGGCATCGTCGGCGACGAGCTTTTCGAGTCGGCATTAAAGGGCTGGCGCGCCGTAGCGCTCTCGATCGGCAGCGATGGCGCCGTACCTGGCGTGGCGGTGCCGCCCGGGGGGCCTGGCGTTCCATTCGGTAGCACACAGTTTGGACAAGGCTTCTTCCTGCTGGCAACGCACGCCTTGCGAAAGCAGCTCAACGCGTGACATCGTTTACCGATCTCGAGCCGCAATCCTGGACCTTGCCACGGGCGCTTGATGCTCGCGTAGCGCAGACACCCGACCTGCCGTTCTTGACCACTGAGGGAGAGGGCACGCAGACCTTTGCGCAGTGCCGGGCAGGAGCCTTCTTGATGGCCGGTATGCTTTGCGCCGCGGGTGTCCGCGCCACCGATCTGGTCGCCGTCATCGCGCCAAATTGCCGGACCGCGGTCCATGCCTGGATGGGCGCGAACCTGCTTGGCGCGGTCGACGTGATGATCAACACGGGCTACCGCGGTAGCCCGCTCGAGCATGCGCTGAACCTCGTCAAGGCGAAAGTTATCCTAGTCGAAGAGCGCTACCTTGGTGTGCTGCGCGAGGTCGAGCCGCAACTGCAGCATCTGCAGCGCATCGTCCATTTCCGCTTAGGGGACTTCGCCGGCGAACCGGATCCGACCCCGTTCTCGCGGATCGAGCTCGTAGCACTTGCGTCGTTGAAGCCGAGAGAGCTGGACGTGCAAGACGTGCAGGACGAACCTGCCTTTTCGACGCTCGCTTCCATCATCTTTACCTCGGGCACCAGCGGCCCGGCGAAGGGCGTGATGATGCCGCACGCACAGGCCTATGCGCTGGCGTTGCAGACGGTGCAAGGGCTTAGGCTAGGTGAACGGGACACGCTCTACGCTTTTCACCCAATTTTTCACACAGCCGGCAAGTTCATCTCGATCTATGCCGGGCTGCTGTCTGGAGCGCATGTGGTGCTCGACCGGCAATTTCGCGCCAAAAGCTGGCTAGCTCGCATCCGTGAATGCGGTGCCACCGCGACGCTCGCTCACGGCGCGATGCTGGAGATGGTCTACGCGCAACCGCCCGCCGCTGATGATGCCGACAACCCGCTTAAGCGTCTGATGGCATCCCCATTTCCGCGCCGCATCGCGGCCGATTTCGAGCGTCGCTTCAGCGTGCGCGGCGTCGAATTGTGGGGTATGACAGAAATCAACAATCCCTGCTGGTGCCCTTTAGACGAGCCGCTTCGCACCGGCACGTGCGGCAAGCTGAACACCAAATGGGCGGACGTGCGCGTCGTCGATCCCGAGACCGATCTCGAGCTGCCCGTGGGGCAGGTCGGTGAGTTCGTCGTCAGGGCGCGCCTACCCTGGACCATGATGCAGGGTTACTTCGGCATGCCCGAGCTAACTCTGCAAGCCTGGCGCAACCTTTGGTTCCACACCCGCGATGCCGGTTACATTGACGCCGAAGGTTGGTTCCACTTCGTCGACCGCCTGGGCGACAGGATCCGCCGGCGCGCCGAGAACATCTCCTCTTACGAGATCGAGTCGGCGGCGGCGCTGCACCCAGCGGTGCTCGAATGCGCCGCGATCGGCGTGCCCTCCGGCTTCGAATCAGATGACGACATCAAACTGTTTGTGGCATTGCGTCCAGGGTACCTATGGGTTCCGCAGGAGATGCTTGAGCACCTCGTGCGCCTACTGCCCCACTTTATGGTTCCGCGCTACTTGCAGACTGTCGAGGAGTTGCCGCGCACGCCGACCAATAAGGTGATTAAGTCCCAGCTGCGCTTGGCCGCTGGCGATTGCTGGGACCGCAAGGAGGCCGGTGTCGCCTTGCTCGACGTGGCACAACGTGCGGCGGCTTATGCCGTGCCTACATCTTCCAAGGAACGTTCATGAGCTCTCTCAACGAAAAATATGACTTGGTGGAGGGTACAATCGTGCTTTCCGGTACTGAGGCGCTTGCCCGTCTGCCGCTTGAGCAGCGGCAACGCGACCAGCGAAATGGACTGAACACTGGCGGCTTTATTTGCGGGTATCGCGGCTCGCCGCTCGGCACCTACGACCTTGAGCTCTGGCGGATCCAGGAGCGCCTGACAGCGGTGAACGTGCGCTTCCAGCCCGGAATCAACGAGGACCTGGCCGCCACAGCGGTCTGGGGCACGCAGTACGTTAACCTCTACCCAGGGGCGAGAGTGGACGGCGTATTCGGCATCTGGTACGGCAAGACGCCCGGCGTCGAGCGCAGCGCCGATGCGCTGCACCACGCCAATACAGCCGGCACTTCGCCGACCGGTGGCGTGCTCGCGCTAGCGGGTGACGACCATGCTGCCAAGTCCTCCTCGCGCACCGGGCAGTCGGAGCTGCAGCTCAAGTCGAGTGGTATCCCGATTCTCTACCCTTCAAACGTGCAGGAGATTCTCGACTACGGTTTGCACGGCATCGCGATGAGCCGCTTCAGCGGGTGCTGGATCGCACTCAAGCTCGCCACCGACGTGGTCGAAACGAGCAGCGAAGTTCAGGTTGGAACTATGTCGGCGGTAAAACTGCCCATGATCGACGAGCCGCCGGGCGGCCTGCACATCCGGCCCAACGAGTCTCCGCAAGATATGGAGGCGCGCCTGTTCGAACACAAACTTCCGGCGGTCTTGGCCTACGTGCGTGCTAACGGCATTAATCGGATTGAGCTTGACCCGCCGAATGCGCGCTATGGCATCGTCGGCGCCGGCAAGAGTTGGGGGGATGTACGCGGTGGACTGGCCTTGCTCGGGTTGGACGATGTGGCGGCGGCGGCGGCTGGCATTCGGCTGCTGAAAATTGGCATGACTTGGCCGCTCGACGCTGAAATTCTCGACCGGTTCGCCGATGGGCTGGAGCACATTTTAGTGGTCGAGGAGAAAATGCCCTTCCTCGAGGAGCAGGTAAAGTCTCTGCTGTTCAACTCGGCTGCCGCAGGGCGCGTGCGGGTCTCCGGTAAGACAGTCCGCTCAGGCGACGGCGGCTTGCCGCTCGCCGGCGAGATGTCGCCCCAGGTCGTGGCGCAGTCTATTGCGGCCTTGGCCGGTGTGCCGTTGTCATCGGTCAGCGTTTTGCAGGAAGCGCCGGTCGGCTCTGTGCGGATGCCGAACTTCTGCTCGGGTTGTCCGCACAACACTTCGACTGTTGTGCCCGAAGGCAGCCGCGCTATGGCCGGAATCGGCTGTCACGGCATGGCGATGTGGATTCGGCCTGAGAGCACTGGCACCATCACGCACATGGGCGGCGAAGGAATGCTGTGGGTCGGGCAGTCGCCGTTCACCGCGGAGCGGCATGTCTTTGTAAATATCGGCGACGGCACCTTTTTCCATTCCGGCAGCCTCGCTCTTCGTCAGGCCGTCGCAGCCAAGGCCAGCATGACCTACAAGGTCCTTTTTAACGGCTACGTGTCGATGACCGGCGGACAGCCGCACGATGGGGACCTCACCGTTAAGAAGGTTATAGAAATCGCACGCGCCGAGGGTGTGGGGAAAATCGTAGTGGTTGCCGACGATCCGCAGCGCTACAGGGACTCTCCACCACCTGACGGAATCCCAGTGCGACCACGCACAGAGCTTGATGCCGTACAGCGCGAGCTGCGCGAATTCGAGGGCGTTTCGGTGCTGGTTTACGACCAGGCCTGCGCGACCGAAATGCGACGCCAGCGCAAGAAAGATCCCGCTCTCGACATCGCCAAGAGGACATGGATCCATCCCGAGGTGTGCGAAGGCTGCGGCGATTGCGGTGTGAAATCGAACTGCATGTCGGTCGAGCCCCTGGAAACCGAGCTTGGACGCAAGCGCCGCATAAACCAGTCGACCTGCAACAAGGACTTCTCTTGTGTACAAGGCTTCTGCCCGAGCTTCGTAACAGTGCAAGGCGGACGGCTGCGGCGCAAGGTGCGACATACCGCGCAAGCGTGGCCTGCGCTGCCGGCTCCCAACCTGCCGACCGTTAAGCATGGCTACAACGTTGTACTCGCCGGTATCGGCGGGACTGGCATCGTAACCGTTGGCGCAATGCTAGCTCAGGCCGCCCATCTCGATGGTTTGCGCGCCAGCGTGCTTGACCTGACCGGCATGGCGCAGAAGTACGGCGCCGTAATGTCCCACCTGCGCTTCATGCCTGCTGGCTCGACCTTGCCGTCTTCCCGCCTCGCGGCCGGCGAGGCAGACGCTGTTATAGGCTGTGACTTGATAGTTACGGCGGGTCAGGAGGCTCTTTCTAAGATGGCACCGGGTCGCACGTTTGTGATAGTCAACTCGGCTGTTATCCCGACCGGCGACTTCACGCGTATGCCGGACTGGGACCCGGACGCGTCCAGTCTGCTGGCTCGCATCCAGACGCGCATTGGCGGTGATTTGCACGCCGTAAACGCGGAGGGGATCGCCACGGCACTGCTCGGCGACTCGATCGCCACCAACATGTTCCTGTTGGGCTTCGCATGGCAGCATGGCCGTATTCCGGTGAGCTTGGTGTCGCTTGAGCAGGCGATTACGCTGAGCGGCGTGGATATCGATTTCAACCGCTCGAGCTTCGACTGGGGACGCCGCATGGCGGTTGAGCCCGAGGCGGTGCTGAAAGCGGCCGCCGGTCCGCAGGAGGGCTCGAGCGTGATCGAGTTCGCACCGCGCAAGCTGCTTCATCTCAACGAGATAGTCGCAGATCGCGCACGCCGACTCACCGCCTACCAGGATGAGCGCTATGCAGCGCGCTACCGAACGCTGGTGAACAATGTTTGCGTCAAAGACGAAGAGCTGGGCGCGGGCGGTGGTCTGTCCCGGGCGGTGGCGCGTTCGTACTACAAGCTGCTGGCGCACAAGGACGAGTACGAAGTTGCACGGCTTTACAGTGCCCCTGAGTTCAAGCGCGAATTGCAGGCACAGTTCGAAGGCGACTATAAGGTCCACTTCCACCTTGGAGCTTGGCCGCTGGCGCGCCGAGACCCGTTGACCGGAGATCTGCGCAAGCGTGAGCTGGGTCCGTGGGTCCTCAAGGCAATGGGTGTGCTTCAACATCTGCGGTGCCTACGCGGGACGCCACTGGATCCGTTCCGTCGCTCGCCTGAGCGCAAGCTGGCGACTGAGCTGCTGGCGCAGTACGAGGCGGACATCGCGCATCTTCTCGATCACGCCCGAGATGCGGAGGCCGCGATCGCGTTGGCTAGCTGGCCAGAAAAGGTGAGAGGCTACGGGGGTGTAAGGGAACGGCACGCTAAGGCCGTAGCGAAAGAGCGCAACTTGCTTCGCGAAGGGGTTCAAAAGCAATTAGCCAAGGCTGCGTAGGCGGGGCCGATTTGTTTTGGTTCTGTCGCGTTAGCCACTGATGAGCATGATTTTGGTGGAGAAATTTAGGCGTGGCATTTGTTCAATTTACGGATCTTGCATGCAATTCCTAAATTTCGGCCCTGAGTAGGTTAACAAAACTAGTCAAAGAAAACAGTGCGAACTGTGTGGCCAACTCAGAGAAGTTGACGGTCCAGAAGGAATGGTCGGGCTGGCTTTCAGGTCTTACGGAATAGGCAGGCCGCCAGGAGTGCTTATTGCTTACGGGATAGAGGAAAGCTGTTTTTGAGAGGTGCTTACTGCATTGACTTTATTACGCCAACATTTTCATTATCGTGGGTCTACGAAGCGCCTCACCTTGTTTACGTACTATCGCGGAATCTTTATTTTTGTTCGTACAACAATTTAAAATAGTGGCGTTTTCCCTAAAATTATAACTGTTGACATTGCTGATAAATTCGTCAAACTTGTACGTATATGTTCAACATGACGGCGGTCTGGCTTAGATGTCATAAGGGGAAAAAATGAAACATTCGATCTTGCGGCGGGGCTTTCTGGCGCTTCTTCTTTGTACGCTTGCCGGCGGCGTCGGCGCACAAGCTTTCCCCAGCCGACCCATACACCTCGTCGTAGCCTTCCCGGCAGGCGGCGGCGCCGACGTGCTGGCGCGTGCCGTGGCGCAGAAACTGACGGCAAGCCTTGGGCAGCCTGTCATCGTTGACAACCGCGTAGGTGCCAGCGGTATCGTCGGCTCCGACTCCGTGGCCAAGTCTCCGCCAGACGGCCACACGCTGCTTCTGGTAAGTACCACCCAAGCCATTGCATCCAAGTTGTATGCCAAGGTGCCTTTCGACCTGGCAAAGAGCTTTGCACCCGTGGCATTCATAGGAACAGCGCCGCTGGTACTTGTGGTCCATCCATCCGTGCAGGCTCGCACGCTGGGCGAATTTATGGACCAGGCCAAGGTCAGGCGGATCAGCTATGCCTCTGCGGCAAACGGTACGGTGGGCCACTTGTCGATGGAGATGCTCAAAAGCATGGCCAAATTCGACATGCTGCACGTGCCCTACCGGGGAACCGCGCCCGCAACCAACGACCTGCTGGGCGGCCAGGTGGACGCAATGATGGACATTCTGCCCAACGCACTGCCCTATATAAAAGCCGGGCGCATGCGCGCTCTGGCGGTGACTTCGCTCGAACGGGCACCCGACTTGCCGGAAACGCCGACGATGGCGCAGGCCGGCATTGTGGGCTTCGAGGCGCTCAACTGGTATGGCGTGCTCGCCCCGTCCGGTACACCGCCCGCCATCGTCGGCAAGCTCAACAGCGCGATATCGGCTGCCATTGCAGAGCCCGACGTTAGCGCGCGCCTAACGGGTCAGGGCTATGTGGTGAACCGGATGACCCCCGAGGCGTTCGGGGCACTGATCGAGAAGGACCTGGTGAACTGGGACCGGGCGATCAAAGTGTCTGGCACGAAGCCCGACTAGCCGATGAGCGCCCCACCCAGCGCCGCCGCCGCGGCCATCTCGCCCGCGATGCGGGCTCTGGCTAAATACATCTCGGCCGGGGCCGTGGTCCCGATTCCTGCCACCGTAGCGGCCAAGGCTAAGCACCACCTTCTCGACACCATCGCCGCGATGGTGTCAGGTGCTGTCCTACCGCCCGGCCAACTTGCGCTAGCCTACGCCGCCAATCTGGGCGGCAACCGCGAGGCCTGCGTTCCCGGCTCGCGCCTCGTGACCTGCGCGGTGCACGCAGCCATGGCCGGCGGCATTTGCGCCCATGCCGACGAGACCGACGATTCACACCAGCCGGCGTTCTTTCACCCGGGCTGCGCGATCGTGCCAGCAGCGCTAGCCATGGCCGAGCGTCAACATTCAAGCGGCGCACAGCTGATGCGCGCAGTGGTTCTGGGCTATGAGGTCGGCGCGCGCATCAGCCTGGCGCTGGGCGCCATGGCATTCCACCAGCGGGGGTTTTCATCGCACAGCGTTGGCGGACTGTTTGGCGCATCGGCCGCAGCGGGCACGCTGGCGGGCCTCACACCTGAGCAATGTCGCTGGCTGCTGTCATACACCGCGCAGCAGGCCTCCGGTGTCTCCTGCTGGATGCGCGACCCGAGCCATGTGGAGAAGGCCTTCGTGCTGGGCGGAATGACAGCGCGCAACGCGGTGTACACGGCCACCATGGTGCAGTCCGGTATGAGCGGCGTGGACGACGTTTTTGCCGGATCGCCGAATTTCTTCTCCACCTACAACCCCTCAGCCTCGATGGAGTTGTTGGTCGCAGGCTTGGGCGAGTGCCACGAGATCATGCGCGCGAACATCAAGAAGTGGTCGGTAGGAAGCCCGGTGCAGGCGGCGCTCGACTCCATGCACTCGCTCATGACTGCGCACCGGCTCACGGCTGACGACATCGAGCGTATCCATGTGCAGGTGCGAGACGACGAAGCCGGTATCGTGGACGGCCGCGATGCGCCAAACATCAACCTGCAGCACCTGATCGCGCTTATGGTGGTCGACCAGGGTCTGGATTTTGCGAGCTCGCACGACTTCGGGCGCATGCGCGACCCGCGCGTGATGGCCCTGCGCGAGCGGGTAGTCTTTGAAGGCAGCGTGGCATTGCGCGAGGCGGGAGGTCGCCAGGCGCTACTCGAGGTGGCGACTACCACGAAGGGCGTCCTGCGCCACCACACCCACGCGGTTCGTGGCGCCGCGGAGAATCCGATGACCGATGCCGAAGTTGACGCCAAGTGCATGGGCCTGCTCGCGCCCGTGCTGGGCGCGCGGCGGTCGAGGCGACTGGCCGACACCGTGTGGGCGATCGATACGCTTGATGACGTCGCGACGATGCGGGGCCTGCTTCAGGCCCGGCGCACCGCCTGAGCCTGTTTGAGCGTTGCGATCATGGGCTTGGGCACGCTGCCTTCGCTCATCCGTGAGCCGGCAGCACGCGAATTCCTAGTTGACCTGCGTCAGCAAGGGCTGCCCCGCGAACTGGGCGCGTATGTTGCGCAGCACCGTGTCCATGGAGGCTTCGGACGATTCCCGGGTGACGCCGGCGCAATGGGGCGTGATGACGGCGTTCTCCAACTCAAGCAGCTTCGCTGGCACAGCGGGTTCGCCGTCGATCACGTCCAGACCGGCAGCGCGGAGCCTGCCGTCCGAGAGCCGTTCGATGAGCGCCTGCTGGTCGATGATGCTGCCCCGTCCCACGTTGACCACCACCCCGCTCGGGCCCAGAGCATCCAACACCGCGCCGTTGACGAGATGCTTCGTGCCCTCTCCACCCGGGGCGGAAATGACGAGGTAGTCGCACCATTCCGCCAGCTCCAGCGGGCTGCCGAAGTAACTGTGATTCACGTCGGCACGAGGTTTGCGGTTGTGATAGCCGACGTCCATGTCGAAGGCGACCGCCCGACGGGCCACGGCCAGGCCGATCTGCCCCATGCCGAGTATGCCCAGCTTGCGGCCGTAGAAGCGCGGCGTGATCGGGTAGAGCTGCGGGTCCGCGCCGCCGAAACGCGCCGGCCACTTGCCTGTTCGCACGAAGCGCACCGCGGGCATCATGCCGCGAGCCGTACTGATGAGCAGGCCCATCGCGAAGTCGGCGACGCAGCCCGAGTTGGTCGCCTCCACGTTGGTGACCTTGATGCCGCGCGCGCTCGCGGCCGCGAGGTCGATGCGCTCATAACCCGCGCCGAAGCCGCAAATGATCTCCAGCTTCGGCAACGCGTCCATGAAGGCGGGGTCGATCTTGATCGTCGCGCTGGTGAAGACAGCGCGAACGGTGCCGGCCAGTCCTTGCATGAAGGCTGTTTTGTCCTGTGCCTCCCAGAGGCGATGGACGATGAACTCTTTCTCCATGATCGCAAGGATGTCCTCGTCGAAATGGAAGGTGGCGAGGATGTGCTCTTTCTGTTTCATTTGGATTCCTAGCGTCGTTATGGCAAATATTCGAAAATTGATGGCAGGTCGCTCATTGCCAGTGGTCGGAGCCCGCGCGCCGCAGCTCTTCCAACAGGCTTGGCCATTCGCGCCCGCAAGCATAAGGACCGCCCTTGCGGAACATGGCCAGGCCTTGCTCGACTGAGCGCTTTTGCACCACATCGGACAGCGGGTTGAGCTCGCGGCCCGCACTGAGGGTGCTGATCTGCCACTTGCAAGCTTTCTCTAGCCGGTGCATCCAGACGAACGCCTCGCCAACCGATTCACCGACCGTCAGCAGGCCGTGGTTGCGCAGGATCAGCAGCCGGCACTCGCCCAGGTCCCGCACGATACGGGTGCGCTCGTCCTCGTCGAGCGCCACCCCTTCGTAGTCGTGGTAAGCCAGCCAGCCCATGAGGATCAGCGAATGCTGACTGAGCGGCAGCAGGCCTTCCTTCATGCACGAGACCGCGACACCGCCCGGCGCATGGCTGTGCAGAACGCAGGTGAGGTGCGGCTGCCCCATGTGGATGGCGCTGTGGATGACGAAGCCGGCAGGATTGACCGGGTATTGGCTCTCGCCCACGATGCGGCCGTCGCAGTCGATCTTCACCAGCGAAGAGGCCGTAATCTGGTCGTAAAGCATGCCGTGCGGGTTGATGAGGAAGTGGTGCGCTGGCCCCGGCACGCGGGCCGAGATGTGGTTGCCCGCGAGCTCGGACCAGCCGTAGCGGTCCACCAGTCGGTAAGCGGCCGCCAAGTCTACCCGGATGGTCCATTCTTCCAGACTGATACCGGGCGGCCGCTGCCCCTCAATGCGCGTGTCGATTGAGCTCATATCGTCTACCCCTTAATCGCGGTACGAGCCGTCATGGCGGTCGAGCATGCGTAGCATGGCCGGCCATTCCAGCACGCCGTAGGGCCGCCGTGTCTCGGGCAGGTAGCTGTGTGCGACGATCTCTGGCACGCCTTCGGGAGGCATGTTGATTTCTGAATTGCAGGCCAGAACATCCATCTGCACCTGGCAGGCGCGCTCAAGCCAGTACATGGCGTTGAAGGCCTCGGCCACCGTGGCACAGGCCACCAGGATTCCGTGATTGCGCAGGAACAGGAAGCGCTCCGGCCCGAGGTCGGCGATGAGCCGGGCGCGCTCGTCCAGGTTGAAGGCCGGGCCCTCATAGTCGTGATAGGCCACCTTGCCGTGAAAACGCATCGCCACCTGCGATAGCGGCAGCAGGCCGCACTTTAGTGCGGCAACGCCCATGCCTGAGCGGGTATGGGTATGCATGACGCAGTGGGCCTCAGGCCTGGCCGCATGCACCGCGCTGTGGATGGTAAAGCCCGCCGGGTTGAAGCTCAGCTCCGGGTTGGGGTTGTGCACGATGTTGCCGTCCAGGTCGATTTTGATCAGGCAGGACGCGTCGATCTCGTCAAACAGCAAGCCGTAGGGGTTGATGAGGAAATGATGCTCTGGCCCCGGCACACGCGCCGAAATATGCGTGTAGATGAGGTCGCTCATGCCAAAGCGGTGCGTCAACCGGTAGGCCGCGGCGAGGTCCACACGGACGCGCCATTCCTCGGGCGACACACCCTGTGGCAGAGGCTTAGGGGTGACAGGGGATAAATTATTTTTCATAGCTGCCTCATTGCTCTACTACGATGTTTCCGTCTTTAACTACCTGCGCCCAACGGGCCAGGTCGCTCTTAATCACTTCGCCAAAGGCCTCCGGTGTGCCGGTGGCGGGCTCCAGCGCCATGGCCTGCAGGCGCGCGGCTACTTCGGGCGAGTTCATCACGGCCGAGACTTCACGGTTGAGTTTGTCGACGATGGGCCGCGGCGTACCGGCCGGTACCAATAGTCCGATCCAGGCCGAAGCATCCATGCCGGTGATGCCGGATTCGCGGAAGGTCGGCACGTCCGGCAGGACCGGCGAGCGCTTCGGGCTGGCCACGCCCAGGCCCACGAGCTTGCCGTCCTTGATGTGCGGAGCGGGCACCGAAACCGCGAAGAAGCCGGTCGAGGTGAATCCGCCAAGCAAGTCGATGAGCGCCTTACCACTGCCGCTGCCGTAAGGCACATGGCGCCAGTCGAGGTCGATGCGTTTCTTGAGCAGCTCGCCTGCCAGGTGCATGGTGGTGCCCGAACCGGTGGTGGCGAAGGTGATGGTGCCTGGCTCCTTTTTCGACAGGGCGGCGAGCTCGGCCAGATTTTTGGCTTTGACCGAGGGATGGGCCACCACCATGATCGGGATGTCCACCAGCTTGGTGACTGGCTGGAAGTCTTTCACCGTGTCGTAGGGCAGGTTCTTCAACACCGTCGGCGCGACGGTGAGGATGCCGTCGAAACCGAGCAGCAGTGTGTATCCGTCAGGCTTGGACCTGGCGGCAATTCCCGAGCCGAGGGCACCGCCGGCACCCGGCCGGTTTTCAATGACCACAGGCTGCCCGAGCCGTTGGCCGAGTTTTTCCACCAGGACGCGGGCGACGACGTCGGCCGCGCCTCCCGGGCCGAATGGTACGAGGAACTTGATCGGCCGGTCCGGGTAGCCGACAGCAGCATCCTGTGCCTGCACGGAGGGCATCACGGCGAATGCAATCGCGACGCAAGCCAGCAGCATGCGAAAGGCACGGGGCGGTGGGGTGGTGAAAAGAGGTTGTCTCATCTTGTACCTTTCGTTGGAGTCTGATGGGTGGTTCGGAACTGGTCCGCGGCTCATGCGGTGGAAGGGGCAATAACGGGTAACGGCACCATGGCCAGCAGGCGGTGCGCGCGTTCGATGACGGGGCGGTCCACCATCTTGCCGCGCAGCACGAAGGGGCCGTTTTGCTTTGTTGCGGCGGTGACCACTTCGGTAGCCCAGCGCAGTTCATGCGCGGCCGGCGCAAATCCCTCGTTCACGGCGCCCACCTGAGACGGATGGATGCACAGCTTGCCGCCAAATCCGAGACGCCGCGCGCGGGCAACATCGGCCGCCAGCGCGGGGGCATCGCCGATTGCCAGGGTGACGCCATCGAGCGGAGAAGCAAGCCGGCCGAGCCGGCTTGCCAGCACCAGGCGCGAGCGGGCGTAGAGCAGCGCATCGTCGTCACCCTCGATGCCGGCGTCGAGTTGGAAATCCACCGAACCGAAAGCTAACCGGTTCACACCTGGAATACGTGCGATCTCGCGCGCATTCCATATGCCTTCGGACGTCTCGAGCAGCGGCACCAGCAAGGCGCCGTGCGGCAAAAGCGCAGCGATGGCCGCAACAGCGTCGGGATCTTCCGCCTTGGGTAACATGACGCCGCGCAGGCCTTGCAGGCGCAAAAGCGCCAGGTCGTCGGCATGCCAGCGCGTGTCGGCGCCATTGATGCGCAACAACGCCTGGCGGCCCGACGCAAGCCAGTCGCTGCAGGCCTCGCGAGCCGCGTCTTTGGACTGGGGCGCGACGGCGTCCTCGAGGTCGAGAATTACCACGTGTGCGCCCGCGGCCTGGGCCTTGGCGAAACGCTCGGGCCGGTCGCCGGGAACGAATAGAAAGGAATGCATGGCAGGCGAGCTCGAGTTTGCTCAGGACTCGATGGAGTGTCCGAGCTTGGGCACGAGCACCGTGCGCTCGAAGCTCATGAACTCCGTGCCGTCGGCTTTTTTGCCAACGGTGCGCACCGTGACGACGCCTTGCGTTGGACGTGACGCGGATTCCCGCTTGGCCAGCACCGTCGATTCGGCATAGATGGTGTCGCCGGCAAACACCGGTGCGCTGAGCTTTATATCGTTCCAGCCGAGATTGCCAATGGCCTTCTGGCTCACGTCGTTAACGCTCATGCCGACGACGATGGACAGCGTCAGGCAGCTGTTGACAAGTGGCTTGCCGAACTCGGATTTCGCGGCGTAGGCGTGGTCAAAGTGCAGCGGGTGGGTGTTCATCGTCAACAGCGTGAACCAGGTGTTGTCGGTGTCGCTGATGGTGCGGCCGGGGCGGTGCTCGTAGGTGTCACCGACAGTAAACTCTTCGTAACACCGGCCTTGCCCGGAGCGGATGCGTCGGCCGGCGTTGGGCTGGGCGTCAGGGAAGGGGGTTTTGTTTACCATGGGGGTATCCTGAAATTCAGTCTGCCGCGCCGACTTGAAGCGCGGCATGCAGGTGGTTGTGCTCGCCCAGTGCTGGCGACGTGAGGTCGATGTGCGCGGGCTCGCGCAGGAAACGGATCGGCGTGCCAATGTGCGGTCTGCCGTCGGCGTCCCGCAGCAGCATGCCACGGGCCGCCAGGTGCGCGTCGGCGAACGCCTCCGGCAACGTGCGCACGGCGCCAAAGCAGACGTCCATGCCCGACAGCCAGGCCTCGCATTCGGTCAGGCTGCGGTCGCCGATCTCGGTCTGCAGCACGTCAGTCACAGGTTGCTGGTGCGGGCCCGGCCCACGCAGCACCAAGTGAACCAAGTCCTCGCGGCCGATCGCCGCCAACAGCGTGCGAACGAATTTCGCCTCTTGGCCGGCGATGGCTAAGTGCCGGCCGTCGCGCGTCGTGTAAAGACGGTAGAAGGCCGAGCCGCCGGTTGTGCGCTCGTGCTTTGCGACCGGCTGGCGGTCCTCCGCGAACGTCGGCCCTGTAATGTTGGCGCAGGCTGAGGCCATGGAGTCGAGCATCGAAATGTCGATGTAGTCGCCTTGGCCAGTGGTCTCACGACGAAGCAGTGCCATGAGGACGCCCGAGAGCCCATGCAACCCGCTCAGCAGGTCGGCAACGGGAATGCCGGGGACCGTGGGCACCCCGTCGTCGCCGAGCGTGATGCTGAGCACGCCCGACAGAGCCACCACCGCGAGGTCGTGCGCCGGCCGGCCCGCATATGCGCCGTCCTGTCCGAACGCGCTGACGGAGCAGTAGACGATGCGCGGGTTCACAGCGCACACCTGCTCATAGTCGATGCCTAGACGCTGCATGACACCGGGGCGGAAGGACTCGACGAAAACGTCAGCCTCGGCGCAGAGGCCCAAAAGCGCCTCGCGGCCAGCCGGGCTCTTGAGGTCCAGCACGATGCTCTGCTTGCCGCGGTTGAGGTTGCGGAAGAACACGCTATGCCCGCCGTCGGGCAGGCCGATGTGGCGGCCGGCGTCGCCCTCTCCGGGCATTTCGATCTTGACGACCTGGGCACCATGGTCGGCCAGCGCCATGGTGAGATAGGGTCCCGGAAGGAAACTGGACAGGTCGATGACCTTCAGGCCTTCGAGCTTCACGACAGCACTCCCTTTTCGCGCTGCGCGGCCGATGATGGCGGAGCATCTGTCTGTTGCGGCACCAGCCGGGCATTGCCCGCACCCAGCGGGCTGCAGGGCTTTTGGGCCGGGCGCACGCCGTCGATTTTCAACGGGTTCGCCAGCATACGCATGTCCTGATTGAGCGGATGCGGCACAGAGGCGATCATCCCGTTCTCGCTGACGAAGGGATTTTCCAGCGCCTGCACCACGTCCAGCACTGGCGCCACAGGCAGCACGCTTCCCAGGATACCGAGCCAGTGGCTGCTGTCGTGCTTACGGAACTCGGCGTCCAATATCTCGCTGAGCGCCTCACGGTGCTGCCCGCGCAGGTTGGGCGAGGCGAACCGGGCGTCGGCAGCCAGGTCGCGGCGGCCTAGCTTGTCCAATAACGCTTCCCAGAACTTGTGCGTCATGCACATGACGAAAATCCAGCCATCGCGCGTCGGGTAGGTCTGCACCGGCCCGACGGAAAAGTGTGCGCTACGCGGCAGGCGGCTCGCCGCGAAGCCGGTATTGAGGTACCACGTTGCGGAGTAGCCCAGCTGGTGAAGCGCCACGTCAAACAGGCTGGTGTCCACGTCGCAGCCAAGGCCCGTCTCGCGCGCCCGCATGAGGCAGGACAAAAGCCCGACCATGCCCGTCATGCCCGTCATGTAGTCGATGATTGAGGGCCCGAAGCGCGCGGGTGAGCTGGCGGGCTCGCCGGTCAGGCTCATGAGGCCGGCCTCAGCCTGCATCAAGAAGTCATAGCCCGGCCAGGCAGCGCGCGCGTTGTCGCGACCGTAGGCTGAGATGTGCAGACACACCAACTTCGGGTTGACGCGGTAAAGGCTCGCGTAGTCGAGGCCCATGCTGGCGGGCAGGTCGCCGCGCAAATTGTTCACGACGGCGTCGGCCGTGGCGGCGAGGCGGTCGAAGGCGGCACGGTCCTCCGGTTGCTTCAGGTCCAGCGCGACGCTTTCCTTGTTGGAGCCCCAAGTCTGGTGGTAGTAGCTGTCGGCGTCGCCGAGGAAATAGGGGCCGGTGCGCCGCGATGGGTCGCCGCCGGCAGGCAGGTTTTCGATCTTGATGACTTCGGCGCCCAGGTCAGCCAGGAACATGGAGCCGTAAGGCGCCGCGCCGAACTGCTCGATGGACAGCACACGCACGCCGTGCAAGGGAGGGTTTTGCTTGTTCGACATGCTCATGCCGCCGGGTTCTGGCGAATCCATTGTTTTGCAATGATGATTCGCTGCATCTCGTTCGTGCCCTCGCCTATGCAGGTGAGTGGAGCGTCGCGATACAGTCGCTCGATGTCGTATTCCTTAGAGTAGCCGTAGGCGCCGTGAATCCGCATGGACTCGATGCTGTTTTCCAGCGCCGCCTCCGAAGCGAAGTACTTGGCCATGCCCGCCTGCATGTCGCAGCGCTCCCCCCGGTCGAAGGCCTCCGCCGCATCCAGCGTCAGCAGGCGCGCGGCGCGCGCGCGCGTAGCCATCTCGCCGATCTTGAGGCCGATGGCCTGGTGCTCTGCGATGGGCTTGCCGAAAGTTTTACGGATCTGGGCGTAGTTGGCTCCCAGGCGCAGTGCGCCCTCAGCGATGCCGACGCCGCGTGCCGCAACGTTGATGCGGCCAAGCTCAAGCCCGCCAGTGGCCTGGTAGAAGCCCTGTCCTTCCACGCCGCCGATCAGGTGGTCAACGCCGATGCGGTAGTTGTCGAAAACCAACTCGGCCGAGTCGATGCATTTGTAGCCGAGTTTCTCGAGCTTACGGCCGACTGTGAAGCCCTCCTGCTTCGGCGCGATAAACAGGCTCATGCCCTTGTGACGCGGGTCGGCCGCCGGATCGGTCTTGACGAGCAGCGCGAAGCACGAACCTTCAATGCCGTTTGAGATCCAGGTCTTGGTGCCGTTGATGACGTAGTCGTCGCCGTCGCGCTTTGCCACCATGCGAATGCCCTGCAGGTCGGTCCCCGCGTCGGGCTCTGTGAGCGCCAGACCGCCGCGCACTTCACCGCTGGCGAATTTGGGCAGCCAGTACTGCTTTTGAGACTCGGTGCCGAATTTCTCGACGGCCAATGCCAGCATGAGGTGCGAGTTGAAGATGCCGGTGATAGCCATCCAGTAGGACGACACGTTCATCACGATGCGCGCATAGGTGGACGCGGGCAGGCCGAGGCCGCCATACTCTTGGCTGATGGTGGCGCCGAACAGGCCCAGCTCCTTCATTTCCTCGACGATCGCGGTGGGGTAGAGGTCTTCATGGTCGTGGTGGCGAACCTGGGGTATCACCGACTTTTGCACCCATTTTTCGATAGCGTCGAGCAACTGTCGTTCTTCTTCGGCGGGCAGCGCCGGGCGTATGGTTTTGGAGGTCATGGTGGCCTTGTGTTGAATGCGTAAAGCTTGTGTTTTGTTTGTGGAAAGTCAGGTGACATAGCTGGTAAATTCGGCCGTGCGAGCGCCGGCGTTGGGGTCGGTCTTGACGTTGACAACGGCGGCCTGCCCAGCGCGTACGGCGGCGGCGGCCCGCTCTAAAGCAGGGCGAATCTCATCGGGCGCCTCAACGTATTCGCCGTGGCAGCCGAGCGCCTCGGCCATCAGGTCATAGCGGACATACCCAAGGTGACGGCCGGGCTTGGCGGACTGCGGGTCGGCAGTCCAGCCGCCGTTCAGGCTGATGACGACCAGCACCGGAAGCTTGTGGCGAATAGCGGTGTCCAGCTCCATGGCGTTGAAGCCGAAAGAGCCGTCGCCGTGCACCACCACCACCTGGGTGTCTGGCCGCGCGGCCTTGGCGCCGAGTGCGAACGGCAGGCCGACCCCCATCGTGCCGAAGGGGCCGGAGTTGAGGCGGTGCCCTGGCTGAAAGGTCGGGATGGACTGCCGCGCGAAGTTGAGAATTTCCTGGCCATCTACCACCAGCACAGCATCCCGGTCGATGAAGTCACGAACTTCCTTGCACAGGCGTTGCGGGTGTATCGGCACAGCTTCGGTTGCGAGCGCCGCTTCCGCCTTGGCGAGCTTGGGCTGATTCGACGCCGCGAGCTCTCTCGTCCAGGCGGCGTAACGGCCGGCGGACGAAGACCCCAGCGCCTCGGACCACTGGCGCAGCACTGTGGCGCAATCGGCGGCGATGCCCAGCGCAAGGCGCGGCGCGATCATGGCTTCGGCGGGGTCGATGTCCACACGCACGAACTGCGCATCGGCGGAAAAGCGGGGCGCTTCGCCATGGTTCCAGATGTAGTTGAGCCGGGTGCCAAGGACGATCACGAGGTCGGCATCCTTGAGAGCGCGTGTGCGGACTGCGGGAAAAGACAGCGCGTGGTCATCGGGCACCACGCCGCGGCCCTGCGGCGTCGTGTAGAACGGGATGCCGGCCTGCTCGACGAAGGCGCGCATTGGCGCCGACGCGCCCGACCAGATAACGCCGCTGCCCGAAACAATGACCGGGCGCCGCGCCTGAGCCAGCAACTCCATCATGCGCTCGACACTGTCCTGCGTGGCTGCGGGCGCTGCCAATGCCGTCGCCGCTAAACCGGGCCAGAAGACGGCAGCCTCGTCCACATCCCTATAGAGCACATCTCCCGGCAGGTCGAGGTAGGCTGGTCCGCGCTTGCCGCTCATGGCCTGGAGGTAAGCGGCGGCGATCATTTCGGGAATCCGCAGCGGGTCGGTAACACGCTCGGCCCATTTCGTTGCGGGCTTCATCACCGCTAGCTGGTCGATGTCCTGGAAGGCACCCTTGCCGGACTGACCGATGGGGCTGGCGCCGCCGATCGCGATAACGGGCGCGCAATCCACTAGGGCGTTCATCAGGCCAGCGGCAAGGTTGACGATGCCGGGGCCCGACGCGGCCATGCAGAATCCCGGCTTGCCGGAGACGCGGGCATAGGCCTGTGCCATGTAGGCCGCGGCCTGTTCGTGGCGCACATCGATCAGGCGAATGCCATTGGCGATGCAAGCGTTGCCTGCGCCGTGGGTCGGCCCACCCATGAGGAAGAAGCCGGTGTCCACACCGAGGCGGGCGAGGGTGCGTCCCACGAGTTCATAGGCTTTGATGATGGTCATGGGTTCTTCAGGTGGCGTTGCACTCACGCAGCGTACGGATCTCGTCCTCGCCCATCCCGAGCAGTTGCTCGAAGACATAGTCATTGTCGGAGCCGAGCAGGGGAGCCGCGGTGACTTTCACATTCGAGTCCGACATGCGCACCGGCCAGCCTGGCATGGTGAAGGTGCCGCGCGTCGGGTGGTCGACTGTGGCGAAGGCGCCGCGGTTGCGCAGGTCCACATCATTGATGAGTTCCTGCGTATCGAAGGCCGCGCCGGCGGGCACGCCCGCGTCGCCCAGGGTTTTCATGACCATGGCCTTATCGTGCTTGAGCGTCCATTCGCGCACGATGGGATCGATCACGTCCCGGTGCGCATAGCGCATGTCGGCAGTCCCTAGGCGCGGGTCGGCGGCGAGCTCGGTCTTGCCGATGACCTCGAGCAGCCTCTTCCACTGGCGGTCACCAGCGCGAGAGACGTAGATGAAGCAGTAGTCGTTCGGGCCGCCGCCCTTGCAGGGGTAGAGCTCGCTCGGCGAGGTGCCGCCCAGCAGGCTCTGGTTGCCGTTGCGCGGCGTGGTCTTGTCGAACATCAGTTGGGCGGCGAAGGCCATCCGACAAAAATTGATGACGGCCTCTTGCATCGCCACCTGCACGCGCTGGCCGCGGCCGGTGCGCATGCGCTGGTACAACGCGGCGATGATGCCGATACTGCAGTGCAACCCAGTGCCGGTGTCGCCAATCGTCGGCCCGGGCTTGAGCGGGCGGCCGTCGGATTCACCGGTAATCGACACTGCGCCGCCGCAGGCCTGCGCGATCATGTCAAAGGCAGGGTACTCGCCATAAGGGCTCTCGGGCGCGAAGCCCTTGATCTGCGCGTAGACGATACGCGGATTGATGCGCGACACCTCCTCGTACGAGAAGCCCAGTCGCTCGATGGTGCCGGGCGCGAAATTCTCAATGAACACGTCCGAGCGCTCGATAAGCCGCGTAAGGATGGCCTTGCCTTGCGGGCTCTTCAGGTTCAGCGTCATGCTGCGCTTGTTGGCGTTCAGCACCATGAAGAAGTAGGAGTCGGTGCCGAACTTGGCGGCGGATGCGTTGCGTGCTTGCTCGCCGGTGCCGGGCGGCTCGACCTTGATGACTTCAGCGCCCAACCAGGCCAGGCTTTGGGTGCACGAGGTGCCGGCCTCGAACTGGGTTAGGTCGAGCACACGCAGTCCGGCGAGCGCCGGGTCGGAATCAGAAAGGTCATCGGCTTGCGGTGCCGCAGCGGCGGGGTCTCGTGCGGTCATGAAATGTCTCCGGTAACGCTGGGTTGCAGGTCGGCGTGGGTCATTTCTGCGGCTCGGCCTTGATGTTCGCTTCAGTGACGATCGCTGTCCACTTGGTGATGTCTGACGCGACGGTATCGCGCAAGTCCTCGGGCGTTCCATGCGAAGGCACCAGGCCGACCTCGCGGAACTTCTTCTGCACTGCGGGGCTTTCGAGCACGGACTTCATCTCGCGGTTGAGCGTGTCGATGATCGAGCGCGGCGTGCCGGCCGGTGCGAACAGCCCAAACCAGGACACAAGGTCCAGCCCCGGGAGGCCTTCCTCGCGCAGCGTGGGCACGTCGGGCAGGGACAGGCTGCGGCGCGGCGAGGCGACCGCCAGGGCTCGCAGCTTGCCGGCGGCGACGTGCGGCGACGCAACGGACACGGAGATGAAGGTCGACGGGGTTGTGCCCGCCACCACGTCCATGATGGCCTTGCCGCTGCCGGTGCCGTAGGGAATATGGGTCCAGTCCAGGCCCGCCTTCAGACGCAACAGCTCGCTTTGCAGGTGGGTGGTGCTACCGATGCCGGTGGAGGCGTAAGACAGCTTGCCCGGGTTTGCCTTGGTGTACTGGATGAGCTCTTTCATGTTGCGCGCCGGCACGCTCGGGTGCAGTGCGATGACGTACTCCACATCGGCGTAGCGCGCGATAGGCGCGAAGTCCAGGCGCGGGTTAAACGGCAGCGGTTGGAGCACCGGCAATATGGAGAAAGTGCCGTCGTAGCTCGCCACGAGGGTATAGCCGTCGGGGGCCGCGCGAGCGGCTATCTGCGCACCGATGCTACCGGTTGCGCCGGGGCGGTTGTCGACAACGAACTGCGTCTTAAGCCGCTCACCTAGGCCTTCGGCTAGGATGCGCGTCGCGGTGTCAATGGAGCCGCCGGCTGCGAACGGCACGATGAGGCGCACCGGCTTGTTCGGGTAGGTGCCCTGGGCGGACGCAAGGCCCGCGGCGAGCGTCGTGGCGGCAAGTGCCGCAATACCCGTGAAAAGCTCGCGGCGGCGGACGGATGGGGTGAAGGGTTTCAAATTTATCTCCTGGAGTTGTTTGCGTGCGTGAATCAGTTCACCTGCGTCGGCGGACGTTCGCCGGCAAGTGCCGCGTCAAGGTTGGTCTTATTGCTCCACCTTGATGTTGGCGTCCTTGACTACCTGGGTCCATTTGGCGAATTCCGACTTGATGATGGCGTCGAACTCGTCGACGCTGCCCGGCGTCGGCTCCAGCGCCAACGCTTGCAGGCGGGCGACAGCTTCGGGATTGCGGATGACTTCATTGGCGGCCTTGTTAAGGCGGTCCACCAACGGGCGGGGTGTGCCGGCCGGCGCGACGAGGCCGAGCCATGAGGACGCTTCGATGCCCCCAATACCGGCCTCCTGGAAAGTCGGGACGTCGGGCAGCAACAGCGCGCGCTTGTCGCTGAAAACGCCTATGCCTTTGAGCCGCCCGTCCCTGATCATCGGCCCCGCGACCGACACTGACAGGATCGCTGAATTGATAAATCCGCCAGCCAGATCGGTCAGTGTCTTTGCACCTCCGCTGGCGTAAGGCACGTGAGTCCAGGCCATGCCGGCCCGTGTGCGCAGCAGCTCACCGGCCAGGTGCATGGTGTTGCCCACGCCGGTCGTGCCGTAGGTGATGTCACCGGGCTTGACCTTGGACTGGTCGATGAATTCCTTGATGTTGTTCGCCTTCACCGACGGATGGGCGACCACCATGATGGGCAGGTTCACCAGCTTAGCGATGGGCTGGAAGTCCCTCACCGGGTGAAAGGTAATCGACTTGACAAGGGTCGGCGACACGACCAGGTTGCCGTCGAATGCGAGCAGCAGCGTGTAGCCGTCGGGCTTGGCGCGAGCCAGCTCTGTGGTACCGATCGCGCCGCCGGCGCCGGGCTTGTTCTCGATGAGGATCGTTGCGTTATTCAGCATCGGCCGGAGGCGGTCGGCCATAAGTCGCGCCACGGCGTCACCGGCGCCACCGGGGCCGAAGGGCACGATCAGCCGAATCGGCTTGTTCGGATAGTTGGCAATGTCGTCTTGGGCATGGGTGCCTGCCGAAAGACAGGCGAGCAGGGCAGCCGCCAGGTACGGCAGACTTTTGAGCGATGACGAAATTTTCATGGCATTGCCCTTCGTTTTAAACATGTACGTACAAATATATCAAAAAATAAGTTATATAAAATAGAGTAAACCCGCATAAAAAACATATCTCAATATTTGTACGTACCAATAATTCAAGCAACTCAGCCGCGGAGGGTTTTGGACTGGGCCAAGTAGCCGGACGGATCGACTCTTGCGTCGATGAGCGTCGGGCCACGCGTCGCGAGCGCGGCGGCAAAGGCCTCGCGAAGCTCCTGCGGCGTATCAGCAGACCATGCCTGCAGACCGAAGCCGCGGGCGATGGCGGCAAAGTCCGGGCGCGGCCAGCAGACACCGTTGCGCGAAAGCTTTCGTGACTGCTGCTTGATATCAATCAGAGAAAGGGCGGCGTCGTTAAAAACCACGACGCAAAGCCACGGGTTGTACTGCGCTGCGGTCGACAGTTCACCAACGCACATCATCAGCCCACCATCTCCTGTGAAGGCAATGACGGGGCGATCGGGCGAGCGGAGCGCGCGGGCGATGCCGGCCGGCAGGGCATAGCCCATCGTCGAGAGGCCGTTGGAGATGAGCGTGTCACCTTGGCGCTGCGTCTGCCAAAATGCCATAGCCGAAAACATATGTGCTCCGGCGTCCACCGTCATCGCCGCGTCCAGCGGGCCGGCGGCCTCGAGCGCTGCGCGCACCACCTGTTCAGGCGTCAGCCCGCTGCCGTCCCCTTCGTACGCCAAGCGCGTCTCGAGCGACGCACGCAGGCGTTCGAAGTCCGCCAGTTGCCACTCGCTTTCGGCGCGAACTCCTGCCACCGCCGCAAGCGAGGTATCAAGCGGTCCATGGAGCACCGCGGCCATTTCAACGTAGTGCACCGGGTGGCGCACGAGGGCGATGTCAACCACGGGCGCGGTGTAGCCCCAAGGCCTGCCGATGAGTTCCACCGGATCCATGCCGCAGAGTACGATCAGGTCCGCAGCGCCAACGCACTCGCGCTCGACCGCGCCGCCAGTGAACAAGCCCACGACATAGGGCGACGCGTCGGGCAGCACGCCTTTGGCCTTGTAGGTCGGCACAACGGGGCAGCGCCACCGCTTGGCCAATGCCTGCAGTTGAGCGGCGGCCTTCGGCGAGCGCGTTTCCAGCCCGGCAATAATGACCGGCTTGCGGGCCGCGCTGAGCAGTTCGCGCATGCGAGCGGAAGGGGGAGTGGTTAAGGGGGTCGGCGGCATGGCGGCGGTTCGCGTGGCGGAAACCTGCCGGCGGGCGTTTTCCCCGGTCAGCTCGACGTAGCCGGGGCCCCAGGGGGCGGTGCGCATTTTCACAACCATGGTTTCGAGCTCAGCCTCAACGTCGTCCGACTCCAGGCGCGACATGGCGCGCGTGAGAGGGCGCATCAGGGCCTGCTGGTCAATGACTTGGTGTGTGTCGAACACCGCCTGCCGCGCCGACCAGCCATCTGTCAAGAGCAGCACGGGTGCGCGCTCAAGGTGCGCGTTGGCCATACCGTTGGTTGCGCTCGCTAGGCCAGGCCCCTGTGTGGCGATCACCACGCCGATGGCGCCGGTGGCTTCTGCGTCAGCCGCTGCCATGATGGCGGCGGCCGTCTCGGTGCGCGCCAGAATAAAGGGCACGCCAAGCGCGCGGAACGCCTCGATCAGGTCCAGGCTGCTGCCCCCGCCCGGGACGCCAAACACCCGCGCCACTCCATGACGCAGGCACACCCGCGCAATCACATCCGCCACACTGTTATTTGTATTTTGCATGAACGACATTGTTGTACGTACATGCACTTCGGTCAACACATGCAAGGGATAATACCGAGATCCTAAAAATAGGTTTTAGCGTCAAATCTGGCTCTTGTTTTGCCTTTGTTGGCATAACTTGTACGTATTAATTACTTCAGTCCAAACGTATCAAAATGCCAAACGCAACTGCCTTGAGCTTCCAGAACTACATTGCCGGTCAGAACGTCGCTCCCGCCGCAGGGCGCAGCTTCGTCTCGACCAACCCGACCACCGGCAAACCGTACGGCACCTTCGCCGAATCAGGCCTGGCCGACGTCGACTGTGCGGTACGCGCCGCCGTTGAGGCCGGCAATGGGCCTTGGGGCAAGCTGTCGCCAACGCGGCGCGGCCGCCTGATGATGGCCTGGGGAGACAAGATCGCGGTCAACGCGGAAGGCATCGCACGCATGGAGAGCGAGCAGAACGGCAAACTCGTGGCCGAGATGCGTGCCCAGGCCACCGTGGTGAAGGAGTGGCTGTATTACTTTGGCGGGCTGGCCGACAAGATTGAGGGCCGTGTCATCCCGGTCGAGCGGCAGAGCGTGCTGAACTACACTCTGCGCGAGCCGCTGGGCGTGGTGGCGGTGATCGTGCCATGGAACTCGCCGACCTTCCTTACCATCATGAGCGTAGCGCCGGCCCTCGCGGCGGGCAACACGATCGTCATCAAGCCGTCAGAAATAACTTCGGCGTCCGCCTTCGAGCTGGTGCGACTGGCGGAGGAAGCGGGCATTCCGCCCGGCGTGCTCAACGTGGTGACTGGCGGGCGCGAGGCGGGCGAGGCACTCGTCGGGCACGAACAGGTGGCCAAGATCTCATTCACCGGAAGCGAAGGTGCGGGCCGCGCCATCGCAGCTCAGGCAGGCGGGCGTCTGGCTAGCTGCACGCTCGAGCTCGGCGGCAAGAGCCCAAACATCGTCTTCGGCGACGCAACGGTCGAAAATGCAGTGGTTGGCATCCTCTCAGGTATCTTCGCAGCTGCAGGGCAGACCTGCATTGCCGGATCGCGTGCCTACGTGCATTCAAGCATCTACGAAGAAGTGGCCGACCGGCTTGCCCAGCGGGCCCGTGCAATCAAGCTGGGCGACCCGTTGTTAGCGGAGACCCAGATGGGGCCAGTCGCGACCCAAGCACAGCTCGCCAAGGACGAGGCGATGGTGCAGCGCGCGCTGTTCGAAGGCGCAGAGCTGCTCACAGGGGGTAACCGCGTCAGCGTTCCCGGCCTAGAGGGTGGCTATTTCTTCCAGCCCACCATCCTGCACAACGTCAAAAGCGAAAATTACATCATGCAGGAGGAGGTGTTCGGCCCGGTGCTGAGCCTCACTCGCTTTAACGACGACGACGAAGTCCTGGCGCTGGCCAACGGCACGCGATTCGGCCTGGCTGCGGGGCTATGGACGCGCGACATCCGCCGCGCCCACCAGATGGCAAAGCGTCTGCAGGCTGGCACGGTGTGGATAAACACCTACCGGGCGTTGGCCTTCAATTCTCCGTTCGGCGGCTACAAGAACAGTGGGCTGGGCCGGGTCAACGGCATTGAGTCACTCGACCAGTTCCTTCAGACCAAAAGCGTCTGGTGCGAGATGAGCGAGGAAATACAGGACCCGTTTGTGATCAAGGTCTGAGCAGCATACTTCGGTCTCAGACGAGCTATGTCCTGCGCCGCAGTTTCATTGCTAGCGAGAAGCGGTCTGCGGGGTACTGGTTGACGGCGACCTCGGCGATTTTGCGGGCGACTGTGCGATAGGTACGCCGGACTTCTACGATGACCGCATCCGGCTCAAGCGCGAGTTCGGCTGCCACGACCTCGGGTACGCGGTAGGCGTTGATCACCTGCTCAACTTCTGCGATCTTCTCCCCGTACAAATCTTCGATCAGTTCGTAAATGGCACTGTTGCGCCGGCCAACCAGCCGGCCGACGCCTGCGAAGTCGGTGTGAACGTAGACCACCGTGCGGCAGACCGGCTTGTTGTTGTTGTCCTCATACCGCAGACCCTCTATGCGCAGCCATTTTTGACCGGAGATACCGCCAATGCTTGCGGCCAACGCCGCGTCGGCCGCGATAACTTCGCTGCGGTCCACCTTGTAGCGGATCGACGCAGCGTACTGGATCAGGTCATTGATGGATTCGATCTCCTGTACGTAAGTGCTGGGGGCGCTCGGCCGCGCAACGGTGGTGCCCGCACCTTGCCGGGACGATACCAGGCCGTCGCTGCGTAGATTGCGCAACGCCTCGCGGACTGTGTGTCGACTAACCGAGAACCGCTCGGAGAGCTCGCCCTCCGTCGGCAACTGCCCACCCACGGGATATTTGCCGCGCAAAATCTCGTCGCGCAATGCGTCCACGACCTGCTGGTAAAGGGGTTTGAAGGATGGGGGATTCAACCGCATAGGCTCAATGATTATAGGGGTTTTGGACTTCTGAAAGCCCGAGGTCTGTTCAGTTTAAGTGAGTGTGGTCAAGAAATTTGCTGGGCTGTTGGTCAAGTTTCTTGATGGGCATCGAATGGCTGACTGGACCAACCAAATACGCGGACTTCTTGGTGAATTCGGGCTGATCGTCCCACAGGGCATCGGTTACATCGCCACAAGAGTTCCTGAACTTATTGAAGATGCAAGCAACGAGTTACGGCTGTTGGACCATCTCAAGGAACTGGATCGTCAGGTCGATGAACTTGAAATACAAATTCGATCTTGGCATCGCAACAGCGATCTCAGCTGCAAGCTAGCGCATGTCCCAGGCATTGGCCCGATCACCGCCAGTGCGTTGCTCGCCTCCATTGGCGACGCGAAGAACTGTGACAACGGTCGTCAAGTGGCCGCCTGGCTTGGTCTTGT
>CAMDKK010000028.1 GCA_945901045.1 Limnohabitans sp. Rim8 | reverse complement strand
TCGGGCTTTGTGCGATTGGCCTGAAAACAGGTTTATTTCTTCGCAGGCGGCAAGTCGGTGCAAGACCCGTGCGCCACCTCCGCCGCCATGCCGATGCTCTCGCCCAGCGTGGGGTGGGGGTGGATGGTTTTGCCGATGTCCACAGCGTCTGCGCCCATCTCAATCGCCAACACAATCTCGCCAATCATGTCGCCCGCGTGCGTGCCCACCATGCCGCCGCCCAAGATCTTGCCGTGGCCGTGGGCCTCGGGTGAATCGTCAAATAGCAGTTTGGTCACGCCTTCGTCGCGGCCGTTGGCAATGGCGCGGCCTGAGGCGGTCCAAGGGAACAAGCCTTTTTTGACCTTGATGCCTTGGGCCTTGGCCTGGTCTTCGGTCAAGCCCACCCAGGCCACTTCGGGGTCGGTGTAGGCCACGCTGGGGATGACGCGGGCGTTGAACGCCGAGGACCTGAGTTGTTGGGCCAACTCTTCGTTGCCTTGCATCAGTTCGCCAGCAATCACTTCAGCGGCCACGTGCGCCTCATGCACCGCTTTGTGTGCCAGCATGGGCTGGCCAACGATGTCGCCAATGGCGAAGATGTGCGGCACGTTGGTGCGCATCTGGATGTCGACGTTGATGAAGCCACGGTCGCTGACGGAGACCCCAGCTTTGTCGGCGGCGATCTTCTTCCCATTAGGCGTGCGACCCACGGCTTGAAGCACCAAGTCGTACACCTGTGGCGCAGGTGCCTTACCGCCGGGCTCGGCGCTTTCGAACGTGACTTCAATACCTTCGGGCAAGGCGCGTGCGCCCACCGTTTTGGTCTTGAGCATGATGTTGTCAAAACGCTTGGCGTTCATCTTTTGCCAGACTTTGACCAAGTCGCGGTCTGCGCCCTGCATCAGGCCGTCCATCATTTCCACCACGTCCAGGCGTGCGCCCAGTGTGCTGTACACGGTGCCCATTTCCAGGCCGATGATGCCGCCGCCCAAGATGAGCATGCGCTTGGGTACTTCTTTGAGCTCCAAAGCGCCGGTGCTGTCGACCACGCGTGGGTCCTTGTCTAGCCCATCCTTCTGCATGAAGGGCAGACGCACCGCTTGGCTGCCTGCCGCGATGATGCAGTTTTTAAAGCCGATCACTTTTTTGCTGCCGGTTTTTTCTTGTGCGCTGCCGCTGGTTTCTTCCACTTCGACGTGGTGGCTGCCCACAAACGCGCCGTAGCCGCGCACGGTGGTGACCTTGCGCATCTTGGCCATGGCCGCCAAGCCACCGGTCAACTTACCAATGACTTTTTCTTTGTGGCCGCGCAGCTTATCGATGTTGACCACCGGCGCGCCAAAGTCCACGCCCAGGTCGGCCATGTGGGCCACTTCGTCCATTACTGCGGCAACGTGCAACAAAGCTTTGGACGGGATGCAACCCACGTTTAAACACACGCCGCCCAAAGTGGCGTAGCGCTCCACGATGACCACGTTCAAGCCGAGGTCAGCAGCGCGAAACGCTGCCGAGTAGCCGCCGGGACCACCCCCGAGCACGAGCACATCGCATTCGATATCAGCCGAGCCGCCAAAGGATAAAGCTGTGGGCGCGGGTGTTGGGAGCGCGGTCGCGGAGGCAGACGCAGTTGCCGGTGCAGTTGCAGCGGCGGTCGCCGGGGC
Source organism: Limnohabitans sp. Rim8 (assembly GCA_945901045.1). GTDB lineage: Bacteria > Pseudomonadota > Gammaproteobacteria > Burkholderiales > Burkholderiaceae_C > Limnohabitans_A. Next base: position 45,827 of record CAMDKK010000028.1, on the reverse strand, counting down.
CACCGCAGCGCCCTCCACGTCCAACACCAACACCACCGAGCCTTGCTTGACCTTATCGCCAAGATTGACGCTCAGCGCTTTGACCACGCCCGCATGCGAGGACGGGATTTCCATCGAAGCCTTGTCGGACTCGACGGTGATGAGCGACTGCTCAGCTTTGATGGTGTCGCCGGGTTTGACCAGCAACTCAATCACAGCCACTTCGTCGAAGTCGCCAATGTCGGGGACTTGAATATCTATGAATGACATGTTTTTCTCAATCAGTTGGGGGTCGAGCAAAGTTGCGCTTTGGTCCGCCCACAAGGTTTAGAGTAATACGCGACGGAAGTCGCTGAGGATTTGACCCAGGAACGCATTGAAGCGTGCCGCTGCGACGCCATCAATGACGCGGTGATCCCACGTCAAGCTCAGCGGCAGCATCAGCCGGGGCACAAATTGCTTGCCGTCCCACACTGGCTCCATACTGCTCTTGCACACACCGAGGATGGCCACTTCGGGCGCGTTGATGATGGGCGTGAAGTACTTGCCACCAATACCGCCAAGGCTGGAGATGGTGAAAGTGGCGCCTGACATTTCTGCCGGGCCCAGCTTGCCATCACGCGCTTTCTTGGCCAATTCGCCCATTTCTTGGCTGATTTGCAAGACGCCTTTTTTCTCGCAATCTCGAATCACCGGCACCATCAGCCCATTCGGCGTGTCCGCCGCAAAACCGATGTGCCAGTAGTTTTTGTAGACCAAGGCATCGCCGTCGATTGAGCTGTTGAACTCGGGGTATTTCTTGAGTGCAGCCACGCAGGCCTTGATCAAGAACGCCAGCATGGTGACCTTAACGCTTGCGCTGAGTCCGGCCTTGCCTACCTTTTCGTTCTCTAGATTGATCGAGACGCGGAAGGCTTCCAGCTCGGTGATGTCGGCATCGTCATGGTTGGTGACGGCCGGAATCATGATGGCATTGCGCAGCAAATTGGCACCGCTGATTTTCTTGATGCGACCCATCTCTTTGCGCTCGATGGGGCCGAACTTGGCGAAGTCCACTTTCGGCCAGGGGATGAGCCCGAGCGCCGCGCCATCGCCACCGGACGCTGCCGGAGATTTGGCTGCCTGGGCTTTGGTTTGGGTCCCGCCCGTCATGACGGCCTTGGTGAAGGTTTGCACATCGGTTTGCGTGATTCGGCCTTTGGGCCCCTGACCTATGACTTCTTCCAGCGGGACGCCGAGTTCGCGCGCGAACTTGCGCACCGAGGGCGAGGCGTGGGGCAAGCCCAATGTGGGCGCACCCGGTGCGTGTGCAGGAGCGGCCAAAACAGCGACAGCGGCCGTTGCAATTGCCGCCGGAGTGACCACAGCGGCGGCAGAAGCTGCAGCGGGTACAGCAACGCGTGCCAAGGCAGCTGACACAGTGCCTTCCAAAATCGCCAACAAGTCACCCATGCTGACCGTGTCGCCGACTTTGACTTTCAACTCTTTAAGCACGCCGGCGTGTGAAGATGGAATTTCCATCGACGCTTTGTCCGACTCCACCGTGATCAGCGATTGCTCGACCTTGATGGTATCGCCAGGCTTGACGAAGACTTCTATGACGGCCAAGTCTTTGAAGTCACCAATGTCAGGCACATGCACTTCGACGGGGCCAGATGAAACCGCAGCGGCAGGTGCGCCAGCCACAGGAACTGACACGGCAACTGGGACAACTTGCGCAGCCACGGCAGCCGGGGCCGCAGCAGGCACGGCAGGTTCACCCGCAGCTTCCACCACCAACACGATCGAGCCTTGCTTGATCTTGTCGCCCAGCGCCACGCGCATTTCTTTGACCACGCCGGCTGTGCTTGACGGGATTTCCATCGAGGCTTTGTCGGACTCGACGGTGATCAGCGATTGCTCCGCTTTCACGGTGTCGCCCACTTTGACCATCAACTCAATGACGGTCACTTCGTCGAAATCTCCGATGTCCGGGACTTGTACTTCTAACGATGTCATGTTATGTCTCACTTAGTATGTTGGGGACAGAGCAAAGCTTGCAGATTTGGACAGTCCCGCAAAGTTGTTTAAGCGTAAAGCGGGTTGATCTTGTCGACGTTGATGCCGTACTTTTTGATGGCCTCTGCCACCTTCGTTACAGGCAACATACCGTCTTCACTCAGCGCCTTGAGCGCAGCCACCACGATGTAATGTCGGTTGACCTCAAAGTGCTCGCGCAGCTTGCTGCGGAAGTCCGAGCGACCGAAGCCGTCGGTGCCCAACACTTTGTAGCTGCGACCTTTGGGGATGAACGGACGAATCTGCTCGGCGTACGCCTTCATGTAATCAGTTGAAGCGACCACCGGGCCCGTATACGGTTCCAACTGCGCCGTTACAAACGGCACTTTGGCTGCATCAGTGGGGTGCAACAAGTTGTAACGCTCAGCGTCTTGGCCGTCACGTGTCAGTTCATTGAAGCTTGGGCAGCTCCAGACGTTGGCAGCGACGCCCCATTGTTTGGCCAACAAATCGCTCGCGGCGATAGATTCGCGCAAGATGGTGCCCGACCCCAGCAAGTTCACGCGCAGTGATTTCTTATCGCCCTCGCCTTTTTGCAGCAAATACATGCCCTTGATGATCTGCTCTTGCGTGCCTGGCGTGAGGCCAGGCATGGGGTAGTTTTCGTTCAACAAGGTGATGTAATAAAAGACGTTTTCTTGCTTCTCCACCATGCGCTTCAAACCGTGGTGCAAGATGACGCCGACTTCGTGTGCGAAGGTGGGGTCATAAGACACGCAGTTCGGAATGGTGTTGGCCATGATGTGGCTGTGACCGTCTTCGTGCTGCAAGCCTTCGCCGTTCAAGGTGGTACGGCCCGAGGTGCCGCCCAACAAGAACCCACGAGCCTGCATATCACCCGCTGCCCAGGCCAAGTCGCCAACCCGCTGAAAGCCAAACATCGAGTAGTACACATAGAACGGCACCATGATACGGTTGCTGGTTGAGTAGCTGGTCGCAGCAGCAATCCAGCTCGACATACCACCGGCTTCGTTGATGCCTTCTTGCAAAATTTGTCCGGCTTTGTCTTCCTTGTAGTACATGACCTGGTCTTTGTCGACTGGGGTGTACTGCTGGCCCGCGGGGTTGTAAATACCGATTTGACGGAACAAACCTTCCATACCGAAGGTACGGGCCTCGTCCACCAAAATCGGCACCACGCGTGGACCCAAGGCTTGGTCACGCAAGAGTTGCGTGAGAAAGCGCACATAGGCTTGGGTGGTGGAGATTTCGCGGCCTTCAGCCGTAGGCTCCATCACAGCTTTGAACGTGTCGATCGACGGCACGGTGAAGCTCTCATCGGCCTTGGTACGGCGATGTGGCAAGTAGCCACCCAGCGCTTTGCGACGATCGTGCAGGTAACGCATCTCAGGTGTGTCGTCGGCCGGTTTGTAAAAAGGAATTTTGGACAGCTCGCTGTCAGGAATCGGAATATTGAAGCGGTCCCGCATGTACTTGATGTCGTCGTCGGTGAGCTTCTTGGTCTGGTGGACCGTATTTTTGCCTTCGCCTGCTTTGCCCATGCCAAAACCTTTGACGGTCTTGATCAATAAAACGGTGGGTTGGTCTTTGTGGTTCACTGCCTCGTGGTAGGCCGCGTACACCTTTTGTGGGTCGTGGCCGCCGCGTTTGAGGTTCCAAATTTCGTCGTCACTGAGGTGAGCAACCATCTCAAGTGTGCGTGGATCGCGGCCGAAGAAATGTTTTCTTACATAGGCACCATCATTGGCTTTGAAGGCTTGGTAGTCGCCGTCCAAAGTGTCCATCATGATTTTGCGCAAAGCGCCGTCTTTGTCGCGTGCCAAGAGGGGATCCCACTCACTGCCCCACAAGAGTTTGATGACGTTCCAGCCAGAACCTCGGAATTCGCCTTCGAGTTCTTGCACGATCTTGCCGTTACCGCGCACAGGACCGTCCAAACGTTGCAAATTGCAATTGACCACGAAGATCAGGTTGTCGAGGTTTTCTCGTGCCGCCAAACCGATAGCGCCCAGGGATTCGACTTCGTCCATTTCGCCGTCACCGCAGAATACCCAGACTTTGCGGTTTTCTGTATTGGCTATGCCACGTGCGTGCAGGTACTTCAAGAAGCGGGCTTGGTAAATTGCCATCAATGGACCGAGGCCCATTGACACGGTAGGAAACTGCCAAAACTCAGGCATGAGTTTGGGGTGGGGGTAGCTGGACAAACCATTGCCATCAACTTCTTGGCGGAAGTTGAGCAACTGTGATTCGGTCAATCGGCCTTCAAGGTAAGCACGGGCATAAACACCCGGAGACACGTGACCTTGTATGTACAAGCAATCACCACCGTGCTCTTTGCCGGGTTCAGCGTTTTCAGCGTGCCAGAAGTGGTTAAAGCCAGCACCAAACATGTGGGCCAAGGATGCGAATGAGCCAATGTGGCCACCCAAGTCACCACCGTCGGCAGGATTGTGGCGATTGGCTTTGACCACCATGGCCATCGCGTTCCAGCGCATGTAAGCCCGAAGGCGCTCTTCTATTTCAATATTGCCGGGGCAGTGTGCTTCCTGAGCAGGCTCAAGCGTGTTGACATAGCCCGTGTTGGCGGAAAACGGCATGTCGATGCTGCTCTCCCGTGCATGCTCGAGCAGTTGCTCCAACAAGAAGTGTGCACGCTCTGCGCCCTCCTTTTCGATCACCGCGGACAGGGCGTCCATCCACTCCCGGGTTTCTTGGACGTCCAAGTCCAATCCCAACTGATTCGAGGGTACGGCTGACATGGTTGTCTCCTTGTGTTTAGGCCGTTGAAAATTTATAGCTGGAGTTTCTCACAGTTTAAAAAAAATTTCAAATTGTGCTTAATGATTTTGTATTGTGAAATTTTTTCTACTTAGAGGAAATCAAACGAAAAGCAAATGAGAAGATCAAACAGCATTCATCTACACTCGCAAACATGAAATTGAGCTTTGCTACCGGCAGAAAATTACAGTTCAAACCCGTGGCTTTATGGCAACGCTGGTGGAAACGCCAAGCGCCGCATAGACAAGACCGGTTTGCCGCCTTGGCCCCCGTGGCTGCGGTATTGCTTTTTTTGGCTGCGATCGTGTCTTCATTTTGGTATTTGAGAGTTGAAGAGATTGACCGCGAACAAGAGGCCGTCAAACGTGATGTGGAATACGGTCAACAAAGGTTGAGACTGCGATTGTTAGAAAGACAAGAGCAAATTATGCGGCTGGCACGTGACATTTCCAACAAAGAATTGGACCGCGAAAAATTCATGTTGCGTGCTGAATCACTGGTCATGCAAAACCCGGAATTACAAGCTTTAACGTGGATTGACAACAAACGCCGCATCATGGCCTCTCGAACAGCCCCCAGCTTGACGAGCGGTCAATCTTGGACAGCAGGTGAGATTCTCAAAATCGGCGAAACCGAAAACAGCTACGGACTGGCCAGGGACCTCATGCAACCCGTGTATGCCCAAATCGAGTTGAACAAATTAAAGGACAACTCGAACGCGCTTCCGGTACTGCAACTGCACACACCCTTAACGGATGACAATGGCCGATTCAGCGGTGTCTTAATGGGTGAATACAGCATTGAAGGACTCTTACGCTACGGGGTTCCCACTGAGATCATGGCCAAATATGCTGTTGCGCTGCTTGACAGCGAAGGGCAAATGCTTGCAGGTCAATCGATCCCCAAAAGAACACAACTGTGGAATTTACAAACTTGGACCGGACGAGAAGAAAATGAATACGAAGTCCCCGTTTCCCCCGTTGGCAATGGCTTGATCTTGCGTGCGCAAGCATGGCGAACGTCCCAAGGTGTTGTCGGCAGTGGCTTGTTTTGGATGGTTTGCGCTTTGAGCGTGATGACTGCCTGGATGCTGATTGGCAATTGGCGGCACACCCGAAGACGCATGCAAACTCAACAAGCCTTGGTTGCAGAAACCAACTTTCGTCGCGCCATGGAAAACTCCATGCTCACGGGGATGCGGGCATTAGACATGCATGGCCGGATCAGTTACGTGAATACCGCTTTCTGCCAAATGACAGGTTGGACAGAAAGCGAACTGGTCGGCAGCACCCCACCCTTTGCCTATTGGCCCGAGGATGACCGTGAGCATCTGATGACACGCTTGAACGAAGAGATCAGCGGACACAGCACTCCTGGCGGCTTTCAAGTTCGGGTCAAACGAAAAGACAACAGTATTTTTGATGCGCGGATGTATGTCAGCCCCTTGATTGATGCGGTGGGCAAACAAAGCGGCTGGATGACCTCCATGACGGACATCACCGAGCCCAATCGAGTTCGAGAACAACTGGCTGCAGCACATGACCGATTTACGATTGTTTTGGAAGCTCTAGACGCAGCCGTTTCCGTTGCGCCTTTGGGCAGATCAGAATTGTTGTTTGCCAATAAACTTTACCGACAATGGTTTGGTGCCAATACACAAGGTCACTTGAGTCTTGTCGCCGAAGCAGGCGTTATCGAAGTGAGTAAAGAAACATCCAACGATGACGACGTCGACGCTTTTGCGGGACTGCCCACTGAAAGCCTGACGGTAGCGCCTTCAGAGCGGGCTGAGTTGTTCATTCCGGTTCTGGGCAAATGGTTAGAAGTTCGCTCCCGCTATCTCAACTGGGCCGATGGTCGGCTGGCTCAAATGGTCATTGCGACTGACATCACAGCCAGACGGCAAGCCGAAGAAGTTGCTGCGCAACAGGCTGAACGGGCCCAGACCGCCAGCCGACTCATCACAATGGGCGAGATGGCCTCCAGCGTGGCCCACGAATTGAACCAACCCCTGACCGCCATCAGCAACTACTGCACAGGTTTGGTCAGTCGCATTCGCAGCCAAAACATCAACGAAAAAGACATGCTTTGGGCACTGGAAAAAACGGCCCACCAAGCCCAACGCGCCGGCCAAATCATTCAGCGCATTCGCTCTTTTGTGAAACGCAGTGAGCCCAACAGGACCCCCTCTGATGTGTTGACCATGGTGCATGAAGCCGTCGAGTTGGCTGAAATCGAGTTGCGACGCCGCAACGTGCGGCTGTCACATTACGTGGCAGCCCGCTTGCCTCAACTCATGGTTGATCCGATTTTGATTGAGCAAGTCCTGGTCAACTTGATGAAAAATGCAGCCGAATCCATTGACAATGCCCAACGCCCCATGGGTTCAAGGCAGGTGGAGTTGCAAGTCATACCCAAAATGATCGATGGTCTTTCAGTCGTCAGTTTTTCAGTCACCGACACGGGAAAGGGACTTCCACCGGAGGTGCTGGAACACTTGTACGAAGCCTTTTTCTCTACCAAGGTTGAAGGCATGGGCATCGGTCTTAATTTGTGCCGCAGCATTGTCGAATCGCACCGTGGAAGAATCGTTGCTGAGAACCTCTACAATGCCGACGATGTACAAGGATGTTGTTTCTCCTTCTGGATTCCTGTATCCGGGACACCTTTACCAAGCACCGAAAAATTACCCGGGGTAACCGAATGAGTTTGATTCCGAAAAAAGGCACTGTCTACGTTGTTGACGACGACGAAGCCGTGCGAGATTCTTTGCAATGGCTGCTCGAAGGAAAAGACTACCGCGTTCGCTGTTTCGATTCCGCAGAAACTTTCATCAGCCGCTACGACCCACGTGAAGTTGCTTGCCTGATCGCCGACATCCGAATGGGCGGCATGACCGGCCTGGAACTGCAAGATCGGCTTATCGAGCGCAAATCTCCTTTGCCCATTGTCTTCATCACCGGTCACGGCGATGTGCCCATGGCTGTGAACACCATGAAAAAGGGCGCCATGGATTTCATCCAAAAACCTTTCAAAGAAGATGACCTGGTTAATTTGGTGGAGCGCATGCTTGAGAATGCGCGTGAATCCTTTGCCGACTTCCAACAAGCGGCCAGTCGTGACGCCTTGATGTCCAAGCTCACCGGCCGTGAAGCGCAAGTGCTCGAGCGTATCGTCGCTGGTCGTTTGAATAAACAGATCGCCGATGATTTAGGCATCAGCATCAAGACCGTGGAAGCACACCGCGCCAACATCATGGAAAAACTCAACGCCAACACCGTGGCCGATTTACTGAAGATCGCTTTGGGGCAAAACGCACCCAAGGCATGAGCCCCCTGCCCGACTTTGAAACGCCCGAGCCTGTGCCGGGCGTTTTGCTTTTTACCCTCCAGCCCCCTTTCAAATATCCACCATGACCGCTCAACTCATCGACGGCAACGCGCTCTCTTTACAACTGCGGGCCCAAGTGGCTGCCCGCGTCCAAGCCCTCCAAGCCAAAGGCATCACGCCCGGCCTGGCGGTGCTTCTGGTGGGCGAGAACCCGGCCAGCCAGGTGTATGTGCGCAACAAAGTCAAAGCCTGCGAAGACGCTGGACTGCATTCGTTGCTGGAAAAGTACGATGCCAGCATGACCGAGGCCGACCTGCTGGCGCGTGTTGAAGGGCTGAACAATGACCCGCGCATTCACGGCATCTTGGTGCAGCTGCCCTTGCCCGCGCACATTGATGGCCAAAAGGTGATTGAGGCCATCAGCCCGACCAAAGACGTTGACGGCTTTCACATCGCCAGCGCTGGCGCCCTGATGACCGGCATGCCCGGCTTTTGGCCCTGCACGCCTTATGGCTGCATGAAGATGCTGGAGAGCATTGGCTACGACCTGAAAGGCCAGCACGCCGTGGTCATTGGCCGCAGCAACATCGTAGGCAAACCCATGGCGCTGATGCTCTTGCAAAAGAACGCCACCGTGACGATCTGCCACAGCGCCACCCCCGACCTGAAAGCCATGACCTTGCAAGCCGATGTGATCGTCGCTGCTGTGGGCAAACGCAATGTGCTGACGGCCGACATGGTCAAACCCGGCGCCGTGGTGCTGGACGTGGGCATGAACCGCAACGACGAAGGCAAACTCTGCGGCGACGTGGATTTTGAGGGCGTGAAAGAAGTTGCCAGCTACATCACCCCCGTGCCAGGCGGCGTGGGGCCGATGACCATCACCATGCTGCTGGTCAATACCCTTGAAGCAGCCGAAACCTCGGCAGCGAAATATCACTGAGGAGGTCACCCTGACGTCTCTATTTAGATACGGCGCACAGCATGTCCCAGATTGGGTGCTGGTAGTAAAAAAATATCTAAATACGTTGGGTAGGCGATGCCATGGGAAACAATTGGGCAGAGCCACGCTCAATAAGGGTGCCTGGCAAGAGAAACTGTCTTGTCGTGATGGCTTGCTCATCGACGCTTGCGCGAAACAATCTAGCCGCCTCACCGGCCATCTCTTGGGTGGGTTGACGAACTGTAGAAAGCAGATAAGCGGGTCGGCGACCGGCCGGAATATCATCGAATCCCAATACTGAAACATCACTGGGTACACGCATCATCAAGGCAAAACGTGCAGCATCCAATACGCCCAGGGCCATGGCATCGTTGGCACAAAAAATGACTTCTGCCCGTTTCTGCTGTTGCTTATTGGGCGACGATCCGAGCAGAACAAGGCCTGCTTCATGACCGGATTCGTAGTGGTAATCGCCTTCGAAAGTTTGAACACTTTCAATCCCCAGTTCTTGAAGACGTTGGACAAAATTCTGGATCCGCAGGTTTGAAACAGGGGCCTCTGAGGGGCCTGTTACAACAGCAAAACGGCGATGTCCGGCCGCAAAAAGGCGCGATGCCAGTAGCCTGGAAGCACTACCGTGGTCACAGGCTACGCTCAGCGCCAGGGGGTCTGTGCTGTGTCTGTTGAACAACACTACCGGACGTTGACGCAAACGTGCGCGAACCAGATCTTCGTCTGACAAGCTCACACATGAAATGATCCCATCCACACCGAACGCAAGCGCTTTTTCCAAAGCGTTGCTGGACTCGCTCTCATGCGCACATGAAAACAGCAGTGGCTGAAAGCCCTGTTCGAGCAAAGTTTGCGAAAGATTGATCAGCACCTCTGGCGTATCACGTTGAGTGGCCTCTGTCAGTAAGACCGCGGCCAGTCCGGACCGCTTGGTAATCAGGCTTCGAGCGACCGCGTTGGGTTGATATCCCAAAACTTGAGCCGACACGAGGACTTTGGCCCGTGATTGGGCCGAAATGGGCGAGTCGACTTGGTAGGCGCGCGAGACCACTGCTTGCGAAACGCCGGCATGGCGGGCAACGTCATAAGACGTTGGTGCGTTGAGTTTGCGTCTCATGGTGAAATCGAATTCATAACAGGGTATTCCCGATATTTGATTGATATGAGTCAGTTTTTTAAGTGTAATCAGATTTGCAGATACTCAAGATAAATGAATTCGAATTCAATTCACAGGAGACAAAAATGAAACGTCGCGGAATTCTCCAAGCCACCGCAGCCGGCTTTGGCAGCGCTTTACCCAGTTGGGCCTTCGCGCAGGGCATAGGCTCAGTCAAGCCCGGCAAGCCCTATGCCGGGACCGAGATTAATCTGTTGACAGTGGTTGCACCTCAATTTAAGGCCCATGAAGCAAAACTTGCCGAGTTTGAAGCCCTTACTGGTATCAAAGTCAAGTACCAGTATGTTCCGTTCGCCAATACCCGCGAGAAACTCACCGCGGAGCTTGTCGGTCAAAGTTCTCAGTACGATGTTTTGAGCACCATGGATGTCTGGGGTCCGTCGCTTTACAACTTGTTTGAACCATTGAATGGCATGTTGGAGGAAAAGAAAATCGAGATGGAATCCCGTTACCCCTATGCCCACCTTCGCGCCTCCCGCGACGGAAATGGTCAGGGGAAGAACATCCTAGGATTCCCCATTCGTGGCCATGTTCAACTCATGTTTTATCGAAAAGATATTTTTGACAAGCTGGGTTTGAAGGCGCCCAACACTTGGGACGAAATGGTCGAACACGGTCAATTGATCTCTGCCAAAACGGACCTTTCAGGTGTGGCTATGTACTACGGTAAGACAGCCGGACAAAACCTGATGATTTGGTTTAATTACCTGTGGGGTGCAGGTGGGGATCTGCTGGATGCGAAGGGGCAGCCAGCGTTCAACAGTCCAGCCGGCATCGCTGCAACGCAAGCCTATATCGATGTATTGCTCAAACACAAAGCTGCTCCTGCCGCCTCGGCATCTTTCAATGAAACGGATGCGGTCAACTCGGTTGCTCAGGGCAAAAGCGCCATGGTGCCTGTTTGGTGGTGGCGCTATGCCAGCCTCGTAGACCCCAAAGTCTCCACACTCAAGCCTGAGCAAGTTGCATTTGCTCCGCTGCCTAGCATGCCGGGCAAACCGAATACGACCTACACCAACACCTGGTTTTACGGCATCAACAAAAACTCGAAAAAGAAAGCGGCAGCGATGGAGTTTCTGACCTGGCTGTCTAACCCCGAAATCGAGCGCAGCGTGCTGCTGGACAAGAGCATGAACGAGGTGGTGGCTATGCAAACCAAAAACCTGATCGATGCCGACGTGAATCTGCGTTACAAAGGCATGCACGTCTTTGGAGCCCAGGCGCTCAAAGGTGCAAAAGGTACGCCTCTGTTTCCACAGTGGCCGCAAGTCAGTGACATACTGGAAGCCAGTATCAGTGAATTGGCCTCCGGGAAAACTCAAGTCAAAGCGACACTGGACGATGCGGCTTCGCGCGTGCGCAAGGTGATGCGCGGGTGATGCGCGGGTGATGCGACTGCCAGTACATTGGCTGCTTCTGGCACCCGCACTGTTGTTTGTGGGGGCCATGGCAATTTTCCCTCTAGGCTACTCTTTGGTGCTCAGTTTCAGAGATTGGAAATTAGCCCGCAGTCCTGTGGCGGGTGATTTTGTCGGCTTGTCCAATTACATCAACTTGTTGACAGACGACCCAGACTTTTTTGAAGCGGTTCGTGTGACAGCTGTCTTTGTGACCGCGGATGTACTTGTGACTGTTGCCATCTCACTGGCGGGCGCCTTGCTGCTGCACCGAGCAGGTCGGTTGAACTCACTTGCGCGTACATTGCTGATCCTGCCATTTGTCATGAGTCCGGCCTTGATTGGCATTTCATTCAGATTTTTTCTGAATGCAGAGTATGGGATTGTTGCCCATGCGGTTGGCTTGTTGGTGCCGGCCATGAAGGATACGGTTTGGCTTGCGGACGCTTCACTTTCGATGGCGGCAATCATTGCCTCCGATGTTTGGCATTGGGCTCCGTACATGACCTTGGTCATGCTGGGCGGCTTGGCCTCGATTCCTCCCGATACACTTGAAGCCGCTCGCATTGATGGTGCGTCCAGTTGGCGTATTTTTTGTGACATCACTTGGCCGCAGCTACTTCCAGTCATCAGCGTGGTGATGGTCCTTAAAACCGTTTTTGCATTGAAGGCTTTTGACACCATCTTCACGCTCACCAATGGCGGTCCAGGCAATTCCACCAAGACGCTCGCCTATTTTGTTTATGAGCAAGGCTTCAATTATTACGACATGGGCTACGCAGCGGCATCCGCTTATGTACTGACCGCTGTGCTGCTGGTGATGGCCGGATTTTATCTGCGGCTGATTTTTGCAAAAGACCGTGCCAGATGACCTTTGCAAGCCCTCATTCAAACGCGCAGACACTGATTCCAGGGCACATCGACACTGCAACTGAACAGTTTAGGCTTTGGTTGTCTCAAATGATGGTTTTCATTGGTATTTGCATCATTTTGCTGCCCATAACGTGGCTGTTTCTTACTGCTTTTAAACTTCCCCGAGATGTTTATTCCCTTCAAACGGCATTTAATTTCACACCTACGCTTGAGAATCTCCAAACCATCTTCGAGCACCCCTGGAATCTAGGTCACAAAATTTTGAACAGCTTTGCGGTGGCAGGTGGCACCGTGATACTCGCCATTCCCATGGCCACCATGGCTGCCTATGCGTTTTCTCGGTTTGAATTTCGTTTCAAAAAAACAATTTTCCTTTTGGTTATTGCATCTCAATTCATACCTGCCGCGGTCATCGTACTACCGTACTTTTTAATGTTCAAGCAACTTGATATGTTGGACACCCGCTCAGCCTTGGTCTTGATCAATATGTCTATTGTGCTGCCCTACGCAGTATGGATGATGAAGGGATTTATTGACGCAGTCCCTCTAGAAATTGAAGAGTCTGCCATGGTGGACGGAGCCCATCGCGTCAGAGTCATTTGGGAAATCGTGGTGCCTGCGGCCTTGCCTGGAATCATCACTGCTGCGGTGTTCAGCTTCACGCTAACTTGGAACGAATTTCTTTTTGCGTTGATTATCGGCAAGCAAGATGCACTCACACTTCCGATTGGTTTAATTGGCTTTCGAACAGAAAGAGGCGATCTGTGGGAGCTTATGGCAGCAGGCGGCATTCTCATCACAGCCCCCATGTTTTTGATTTCATTGCTGGTGCAAAAACAATTTATTCAAAGCTTAACAGCAGGCTCTGTGCGGTAGTTTCAAGCATGACTCAAATTTCACTTCGCGGACTGCACAAATTTTTTGGTTCAACGCACGTTGTGCGAGATTTGAACCTGGACATTGAAGACAAGGAGTTCTTGGTTTTACTTGGTCCTTCAGGCTGCGGCAAAACCACCACCATGCGCATGGTGGCTGGCCTGGAAAAAGCCACCTACGGGGAAATTTGTTTTGATGGGCGGCGTATCAATGAGGTGCCAACCCAGCAGCGTGACGTGGCTATGGTCTTTCAAAATTACGGACTCTACCCCCACATGACTGTTGCAGAAAATATTGCCTATCCACTGAAACTGCGTGGTTTCAACGCTTCGCAGCGCGAAGCTGGTGTGTTGAAGGCAGCAGAAAGGGTAGATCTAGGTCCTTATCTGCATCGCCTGCCCAGAGAGCTTTCTGGTGGGCAGCGGCAACGGGTTGCCTTGGCGCGAAGCATAGTTCGCAAGCCCAAAGTGTTTTTAATGGACGAACCCTTGAGCAATCTGGATGCTAAGCTGCGCGTCGCTATGCGTGCCGAGATCAAGCATTTGGCCTATGAGTTGCAAGTGACCACCATTTATGTCACACACGATCAAGTGGAGGCTATGACACTGGCCAATCGTGTGGCCATCATGAAGGATGGAGTGATCATGCAACTCGCCCCTCCTGAAGAAATTTACAGCGACCCCGTCAATCTTTATGTTGCTGGATTCATTGGCAGCCCCGCTATGAATCTGATTGATGTCGTCGCACACAGTGGTTTTGTGGAAACTGCGAATGGTTTGCGTATTCCTGTAACAGCACCAAGGCAAGGCCCCATGACCATGGGCCTGCGTGCGGAAGACATGCAACTGACGTCCGAGACTGATGCCGCCTTCACGGCTGAAGTCTATGCATTCGAGTTGCTTGGTGACTCTACGATGATCACTTTTAAATTTGGCGCACAAAGTGTTGCAGTAAAGGGCGAAAAAAACATTCGACTTAAATTTGGCGATCAAGTGGGCGTGCGATTTGACCCCTCTAACTTGTACTGGTTTGACAACGACTCCGGTGAAAGAATCCGAGAAACACTTAGCCGCTGACTTGACTGACTGCGCACCTCCCCAGAAAAGGCATCCATGCTGACACCATCGCAATTAAAAGAACGATTCATACCTTTCTCTAGCCTTCGTTACTCCACCGAGGCTTTCATCGATTACTGCATTCCCGAATGCGCACCTAAGAAAAATTACGCCCTCATCGGACCCGGCGTTTCCCAAAATCCTAACCAGCCTGTAAGTCTGCGTGAAAAGCATGGCTTTCAAGTGGGTGGGGTGGCCATGCCACCGGGCAAGATCAACCCGCCTCACATGCATTTCACAGCAGAAGTGTTTATGTGTACCAAAGGCCAATGGGATTTTCATTGGGGCTTCAACCCTGATCCTATGAAGGCGCGTCTCGGCCCTGGCGACATTGCAAGTGTCCCCACTTGGATTTACCGTGGCTTTCAAAATACAGGGCAGGATGAGGGATTTATGTTCACCGCTCTGGGGCAAGACGACACAGGCGGTATTTTGTGGGGCCCGCAAACTCTTGAGGCGGCTCGCGCAAATGGGGTCCATCTGACAGAGGACTACCGAATCATTGATGAAAATTCAGGGCAAGCTTGGGATCCAGCATCCATGAAGCACCTTCAACCGATGACGAACTCCGAAATCAATCAATTGAAACGCTGGCTCCCTGATCAAATGAGCCAAAGGGTGGTGCGCCATTCTGACTTGGAATGGCAAGCTGACGCACTGCTGGACGCGGTGATACCTGGTGGTGGCGCGCAAATGGCCCCCGTGATCGGCCTGGGCATGAGTGAATCAAGGGTTCACAGTGCGCCTATTAACAACGCACACGGGTTCTCCATCGAATGGTTACGCATACCCGTGGGGGGACATGTTTCAGCACATTCGTTATCAGAAAAACAGGTGCTATCGGTTTATGAGGGTTCGGTGGCCATTCATGTCGGCCATGAAATACAAACCACGGACGCATTGTTTTCAGACGATCCGGTGTGTATTGCCCACGGAATGCCAGATGCTTGGGACAGTTTTGCCATGCCTGCTCAGGTTTGGCGCTGTCTACGCAATGTGGGTGATGGTCCAGCAACTGTGCTGCTGATGACACCAGGTGATGCGCGCAAGAGAATCACTTGGGCACCTGAAGTAGTGGATGCCGCAGCTCAGGCCGGGTATTCCATTGACGCCAATGGCTATGTTGCATTAAAACGATTTACAGACAGGTCACAACGATGAAAACTACCCAACGCATACTAACAACACTCGTGGGCAGCCTGCCAAGACCCGAAGCAGTGGTTGAACAACTGTTTGCGCAGGACAGCGGCCTTAATTACAACGAGCAAAATTTTGACACACTCATGCAGACTGAAGTGCTCAATGTGGTGGCAAAACAGAAAGCCTCAGGCGTCGATGTCGTCAGCGACGGCGAGATGAGTAAGATCAGTTATGCCACCTACATTCGTCATAGGCTGACGGGTTTTGAGATAGGCGAAATGCCGCGCGCAGTCCCCAAAGACCTTGATGATTTTCCCGACTTCAAAGAGCGGCTGGTCAAACTAGGTGCCACGCCCAAATACCACCGGCCCATTTGTACTGGCCCGATTGCAGTCAAAGACTTGAGCGGCCTGCACAAAGACATTCAGAATTTAAAGAACGCCTGCAATGCTTGCGGCGTTGAACGCGGCTTCATGAACAGTGCTTCTCCGGGTGTGATCGCAGTGTTCCAGCCCAATCAATACTACGCCAGTCACGAAAAGTACCTGGGCGCACTGGCCGATGCCATGGCAGCCGAATATGAGGCCATTGTGGACTCCGGTTTGGATTTGCAAATTGACGCTCCTGATTTAGCCATGGGCAGGCACATTCGGTTCCGCGATGCGAGTGAAGCAGAATTCCTATCAGCTGCCGAGCAACAGGTCGAAGCACTTAACCATGCCTTACGCAATGTACCTGCTGACCGAGTGCGAATGCATGTCTGCTGGGGTAATTATGAAGGGCCACACCACCACGACATCGGACTGGACCGCATTATTGGCCTGGTTTGTAAAGCCAAGCCAGCCACAATTTTGTTTGAAGGCGCTAACCCACGTCATGCTCATGAATGGGAGGTTTGGGCCGATGTTCAGAAAAAAGGACAACTTCCGGACAATAAAATTCTCTGCCCTGGCGTCCTGGACTCAGTCAACAATTTCATTGAGCATCCGCGATTGATCGCTCAAAGGCTCATGACTTATGCAAATATTGTAGGCCGCGAAAGAATCATGGCAGGGACAGATTGTGGCTTTGGAACCTTCGCCGGATACGGGGCCATTCACCCTTCTATCGGTTATGCAAAACTAAAGTCTATGGCGGAAGGTGCAGCGATGGCATCCAAGGAGCTGTGGTCATGACAACACAAACACATGGAATTCACCCACTGGATACACGCTTAAAAGAAGCGCTTTACAGCGGTAAAACCTTGCGAGGCGTTTTCAATGGACTTGCGTCACCGGCGATCGTCGAAATGTGTGCTTATGCAGGTTTTGACTTTGTGGTCTTAGACAATGAACACGGCATAGCAGATCTGCAGATGACTGAAAATATGCTCCGTGCCGGGCGCGCAAGTGGTATCCCCATGGCGGTGAGGTGCCTAGAACATGACATCCCCCGCATACTTGATGCTGGAGCTGGTGCCTTAAAAATTCCTATGGTCAACACGGCGGAGCATGCAGCATCTTTGGTACAGCGAATTAAATACACCTTGCCACCAGATCGCCCGGGCATCCGAGGCTCAAGAGGCAGCGCCTTCAGCAGTCGAGCAGCCGGATACGGGGCATTTGGGGGCCCTGATCACACTCAACGCAGCAACGACGGTATCGCATTGATTGTGATGATTGAAACACCGCAAGCCGTTGCCAATGCAGCAGCAATTGCCGCAGTGCCTGGTGTTGACAGTATTTTTATTGGACCCAATGATTTGGCTCACAGCATGGGGTGTGAAAACCGCTGGAACGAGCCGTCAGTTCAGTTGGCAATTGAACGCACAATTAAAGCCGTGGCAGCAGCAGGCAAATGCCCAGGCATTTTGGCTTTGTCACCCGAAGAAGAAGATCGTTACGGCTCTTGGGGCGCACGCTACTTTGCAAGCACAACCACAGGACTCATAACCAAGGCTTTTAAAGAAGCTGCTCTTGGCAACAGGAAGGATTTGGAATATTGATGTCACTGTAAACAGTCCATTGATTTGACGATAAAGAAATGTTGTGAATACTGACTTATTGGTCAATCAAATGACTCCTAACGCGACATTGTCGTCATTGGGCCGATCAGGAGAAAAACTACCGCCAGGGTCAATGACAGTGAGACGAAAAAAGTTGCATCTTCATTGACGCAAATTGGCAACTTTCACGACCTAGCGCTTCAGCCCACAAAATTTCAGGCGGCCAGGGCTTTGGGAGCAAGTCCTGGGTTGTTGTTAAATTTAGCTTCAGCTGTCCACAGATCCAACGCCTCTTGCATGCGCAGCCAACTTTCAGGAGTCCCGCCCACAGCTCTGGCGATGCGTATAGCCATCTCGGCGGTGATTGACTTTCTTTCATGAAGTAAATCAGACACGGTTTGCCGACTCACCATCAGGCGCGAAGCAAGTTCTCCTTGTGTCCAAGCCAACACAGGCAGAACATCTTCGCGAAGCACAGCGCCGGGGTGTGTTGGCTTGCGTTGAGGATTTCGTAAAGATTTCATCAGTGACAGTCCTCCAGGTTAACGTTGATGGCGTCTTCGCCATCGAATTCAAAAGTCAATCGCCAATTACCAGTTACGGATAAAGCAAACTCTGCTTTTCTCTCGCCCCTCAGTACATGGAATTTACAGCCAGGCAAGTTCATGTCGTCCGCCTGCTTTGAAGCGTCCAAACGGTCCAGCATGCGCTCGATACGAGAACCGTATTGAGCAGGAATGCCTTTGTAGCTCCCCCTTGCGAAAAAGAGCGCCAAGCCCTTGTGCTTGAAAGAGGTGATCATGGCCCTTTATTGTAAACAGCCTATTTACATTGTCAATACAAGCATTACAATCAAAGCCAGACCTTACGCACCTTTTCACACCATGACCAATCCTTTGCTCGACTTTGCCGATTTGCCCTTGTTTGATGCTGTGACGCCCGACCATGTCGAAGCGGCGGTTGACGCCTTGCTGGTGCAAGCCGAAACCGCGTTGGAACAGGTCACTCAAGACAGTTTTCCGTCTGAATGGCAAGCCATAGCAAAGGTGCTGGACGTGGCCACCGAATGCCTAGGCCGCTCCTGGGGCGCTGTGAGTCACTTGAACAGCGTGGCCGACAACCCCGAGCTGCGAGCCGCCTACAACGCCGCGTTGCCAAAGGTCACTGAGTTCTGGACCCGATTGGGAGCCGACGAGCGCCTGTATGCCAAGTACAAAGCCATCGACACCGCCAGTTTGAACCCTGCACAGCAAAAAGCGCATCTCAACGCCATGCGCAACTTTGTCTTGGGGGGTGCCGAGTTGACTGGTGCGGCCAAAGAGCGCTTTGCAGAAATTCAAGAGCGCCAAGCCGAAGTGGGACAAAAATTCAGCGAAAACACCTTGGACGCTACCGACAGCTACGCCTTGTTTGTGAGCGCCGAAGAACTCTTGGGCGTGCCCGATGACGTGCAACAAGCCGCACGCGCCGCCGCAGAAAAAGACGGCCAGTCCGGCTACAAGCTGACGCTGAAAATGCCGTGCTATTTGCCCGTGATGCAATTTGCGCAAAGCAGCGCGCTGCGTGAAAAGCTTTACCGTGCCTTCGTGACCCGCGCCTCCGATCAATCCGTGGGCGATGCACAGCGCTTTGACAACACCGCCTTGATTCAAGATATTCTGGCCCTGCGCCGAGAAGAAGCGCAACTGCTGGGCTACGCCAATTTTGCCGAAGTGTCGCTGGTGCCCAAAATGGCCGAGTCGCCCGCCAAGGTGATCGACTTCTTGCGCGATCTGGCTGCCCGCGCCAGACCATTTGCACAAAAGGACGTGGCGGACTTGAAAGCCTTCGCCGCCGAGCGTCTCGGCCTGACAGATCCGCAGGCTTGGGACTGGCCTTACATTGGCGAGAAGCTCAAAGAAGCCCGATACAGTTTCAGCGAACAAGAGGTCAAGCAATACTTCACCGCACCCAAAGTACTGGCCGGTTTGTTCAAGATCATCGAGACTTTGTTTGAAGTCAGCATTCGCCCCGACACAGCCCCCGTCTGGCACCCCGCAGTGCAGTTTTACCGCATTGAGCGCCAAGGCGCCTTGGTCGGCCAGTTTTACCTGGACCAACCGGCCCGCAACGGCAAGCGCGGCGGCGCATGGATGGACGATGTGCGTGCCCGTTGGTTGCGTCCTGACAGCGGCCAATTGCAAACCCCTGTGGCGCATTTGGTGTGCAACTTTGCCGAAGGCGTTGACGGCAAACCCGCCCTGCTCACGCACGACGACGTGACCACCTTGTTTCATGAGTTTGGCCACGGCTTGCACCACATGCTGACCCAAGTGAATGAGCACGACGTCTCCGGCATCAGCGGCGTTGAATGGGATGCGGTCGAATTGCCCAGCCAATTCATGGAAAACTTTTGCTGGGAATGGGAAGTGCTGCGCCACATGACCGCGCATGTCGAGACTGGCGACCCCCTGCCGCGCGGCCTGTTCGACAAAATGGTGGCTGCCAAAAATTACCAAAGCGGCCTGCAGACCCTGCGTCAAATCGAGTTTGCCTTGTTCGATATGCTGCTGCATTCAGACCATGACCCGGCTCAAGACTTCATGCCTTTGCTGCAAGCGGTGCGCGCTGAAGTGGCAGTCTTGCCCTCGCCTGCGTTCAACCGCTCGGCGCACACCTTCAGCCACATCTTTGCCGGAGGCTATGCTGCCGGCTACTACAGCTACAAATGGGCCGAAGTGCTCAGCGCCGACGCCTATGCCGCGTTTGAAGAAACCATAAACAGTGACGGCAGCCATGACATTGAAACAGGTCGCCGTTACCGCGAAGCCATTTTGGAGGCTGGTGGCAGCCGCACCGCACTCGAATCATTCAAAGCCTTCAGAGGGCGTGAACCGAATCTGGATGCTTTGTTGCGGCACCAGGGGATGAGCGCGTAATTAACGGGCTGCTTGCACTTAAAACACCAGCGTCTTCACGCCGCTGGCAGTCCCCAGCAAGCACACATGGGCTTTTTGGTGAGCAAACACGCCCACCGTCACCACGCCCGGCCATTGGCTGACCTGGGTTTCAAAGGCCAAGGGGTCGGTGATGTGCAAGCCGCTCACGTCGACGATGTACTGGCCGTTGTCAGTCACCAGCGGCTGCCCGTCTTTTTGGCGAATCTGGGCTACGGCGCCCATGGCCACAAACTGGCGCATCACACGGGCGGTTGCCATGGGAATGACTTCGACCGGCAACGGAAAAGCGCCCAAGGTTTTCACCAGTTTGCTTTCGTCTGCAATGCACACAAACTGGCGCGACTGGGCGGCTACAATTTTCTCACGCGTGAGCGCGGCGCCGCCACCTTTGACCATATGTCCTTGGCCGTCAATTTCGTCCGCACCATCGATGTACACCGACAACTCGCCCACGGCGTTGCAGTCAAACACCGCAATGCCCAGGGCTTTCAAGCGCTGTGTGGAGGCTTCGGAACTGGACACTGCACCTTTAATTTGGTCTTTCATGCTGGCCAGCGCGTCAATGAATTTGTTGACCGTGGAGCCCGTCCCCACGCCTACTATCTCGCCGGGCACCACGTAATGCAGGGCCGCTTGCCCTACCAAAGCTTTGAGTTCGTCTTGTGTCATATGCAATTCAAGGGTGCTGAAAAATAAGGCCAGGGGAAGGAGGCTCGGGTTTTGCGACAATCAAAGCAATCGCACACAACCAGCAAGCGCAAATTATCCAATGATTAACCTGTATCCCCTGGCCCGACCTTTTTTATTTGGTATGGACCCCGAAGCTGCACACGACTTGACCTTGAATGCGCTGGCCAAAACCCAAAATACGGTTTTGGACGCGCTGTACCGCCAGCCTTTTGTCCGCGACCCCCTCAGCTTGGCCGGTTTGCAGTTTCCCAACCGGGTGGGTTTGGCTGCAGGCTTGGATAAAAACGCACGTTGCATTGACGGCCTGGGGGCCATGGGTTTTGGCTTTGTCGAGGTGGGCACGGTGACGCCAAAGGCCCAGCCGGGTAACGACAAGCCGCGCATGTTCCGCCTGCCCGAGGCCCAAGCCTTGATCAACCGCTTGGGCTTCAACAACGAGGGTCTTGAGGCCTTTGTGGCCCATGTACAGCAAGCGCAGTTTCGCAAATTAGGGCGATTGCTCGGCTTGAACATCGGCAAGAATGCGCTCACTCCAATTGAAAACGCCACCGATGACTATTTGACAGCGCTGGCCGGCGTCTATCCGCACGCCGACTATGTGACGGTGAACATCTCCAGCCCCAACACCAAAAACCTGCGCGCCCTGCAAAGCGACGAGGCCTTGGACGGCTTGCTCGGGGCCTTGGTTGAGCGGCGCGCGCAGCTGAGCGAACAGCATGGACGGAACGTGCCTTTGTTTTTGAAAATTGCCCCCGATTTGGACGAAACCCAGGTCGGCGTGATTGCTGCCACCTTGCTCAAGCACGGCATGGACGGCGTGATCGCCACCAACACCACCCTGGCCCGTGAGGCGGTGCAAGGCATGCCGCATGCGCACGAAACCGGCGGCCTGTCAGGCACACCCGCAGCGGAGCCAAGCAATCGGGTCATCCGCCAATTGCGAGCTGCTCTGGGCAGCGCGTTTCCAATCATCGGTGTTGGCGGCATTTTGAGCGCTCAAGACGCACTGGCCAAAATCAAGGCGGGTGCCAATGTGGTGCAGATCTACACCGGTCTCATTTACAAAGGCCCGACTTTGGTGACTGAAGTGGCAAACGCACTGCAAAAAATGCACCGCTGAGCCCTGCCCAATTGACATCCATCTTGGACTTGGATTTTTCACTTATACCGTTCTCAAGCACCCGTTGCAGGTCGGTGCCGATTTTTTGAAGTGATCAAACGACCAGAGTCAAAGGGCGCTGAGTTGGACCCTGACAAATTCCGCGTGATACATGTTGACGGTTGCACGGAGCATTTTCTGGGTACCCGCCGCACCGTCAAGGACGAGGTGGCATTCAAGACTGACGTCGCCTTCCTCGCCGTCCTCGCCCTTCAGCCAAGTCTTGCTGCCCTTGCCACAGTTGACAGGCAAACCGTCCAGGCTAAGGGAAATGGACAACTGCGTGTCGTCGTGACTTCCAGCAAAGTCCGCCTTGAAGCGGATTTTCTGTCCGCTGCCGTTAGCCTTCAAGGGGCACCGGTACTCTCGCTTTTTGAAGGTGACTGACTGGGTTTCACATGCCAAAGCAACTTCAGCGTAGGCCGGTGCTGCCATGGCGAACATCGATAAAAAAATGATGTTTATCCCAACGCGCTTCATCATTGATGACCCCCTTTTAAGACCGGTCACGCCGGCGTAATTACAAAACTTAAGGTTCAAACCCAACACCGTAGCCCCACGCATCGAGTCGATCCGGGATGGCATTGAAAGCCAAGGTGACCCGCTCGCCACCTAGATTGACGGGGACTTCATGCAGCAGATAGCTTGGAAAAAGAATCAAGTCGCCGGGCGCAGGCAGTGGCGCATTCCACTTGTCGGCGTTAAAAGGGCCTGTCTCCATGCTTGCATGCGTGTTGCGAAAAACAAACTCTGCACCGCCCAGCGGGCGGCTGAAACGGGTGCAGGCCGAAGCGTCGCAAGGGCTGAGATACAGGACACCGGATGCAAAGCAGTTGGCGTGGTTATGCAGCGACTGGCTTCCACCGTGCTGAAGTACATTGACCCACATCTCCTTCACAAGCCAGCGCAAAGACTCGCCGAAAAGCAGCTGGCCGAAGGCCTGCAGGTGAGGCCCGATCTGCCCGACCACCGCATCCAGAGCGGTGTCTTCGCCCGGCCGCAGGATGCGCGTGTGCGACAGTTGCGGAGATCGTTGGTTGGCCACCGAAGCTGCCAGCGACAAACGTTCTGACAGCGCCAGTGCAGCCTCTGCTGAGAGCAAGGCGGGTATGCGCATCACCGGCGTGGGAAACAGTTCAAAGATTTCGGCCATGTGGCGTCAGCCCGCAATCACCGCGATGCGCGAGAAGGTCCAGAACACCGACACACTGCCAATGCCATACAAAATTGCCCGCCGCGCGCTAGCAGTCCAGGCAAATCGGCGGGTCGCCAGAAGCACCAGCCATGCCAGTCCAATGACCAGCAACTGACCCGCCTCCACACCCAAATTAAAGGTAAGCAATGCCATATTGGCATGCTGCTCGGGCAGTCCAATGTCTTTCAGGGCACCTGCGAAGCCCAAGCCGTGTATGAGCCCGAATACAAAAGCCACTATCCCTGGCCAGCGCCGGGTCAGGGTGTCTTTTTGATTCAAGGCTTCCGCGCACACCAGCACAATGGACAAGGCGATAACGGCCTCCACCGGCGGTGACCGCAGCGTCAAGGCACCTAAGGCGCTGGCGGCCAGGGTCAGGCTGTGCGCCACCGTGAACAAGGTGATGGTTGCCAAAAGTTGACGCCTAAAACCCACCAGAAACAACAAGCTGAGCACAAACAGCAAATGATCGATACCGCTGAGAATGTGTTCTATACCCAGCACAGCGTACGTTTGCGCCACCTGCCAGGCGTCGCGGTCGTCGCGCGCAGAGCCAAACAAGCGCACGGAAGATTGATTTTGGGTCAAGGTAAAAGTACTGCGCTGCTCCCCTTGCCAAGTGATGCGCAAAATGACGGCTGAGTAGTTTTTCCCTATTCCATTGACCGACAGGCTTCCCGCCAAGCCGCGCTCGCCACAGCGAACAGTGTTCGCGTCGCCCACACAACCCTCTGGCCAAGCCGGTGTTAAGTCTTGCGAGACCGGCGTATTTTTTCCAGGGATGCCCCAGGCCCAAACGAACTCTTTAGGGGCAACCTCCCGCATCGTCAGATCGGCCATGGTCATCTCGTGGGCACCGGCTGCCGCTGCACCCACCAGCAAAATGATGGACAAGACTGCGGGCTTGAGTAGTTGCCTCAAATGGGAAAGCATCACGAACTCTTCCCTTCATCGCGAATACGGTATTTCTTGGCGATTTCACGTATAGCGTTCTTGGTCAAATCAGATGACGTGATCTCCTTCCAATCGGTGTAAACACGCTCTTTGATCTCGTCGTAACTGACTTCGCGGCCCGGCGTCAATCCGGTAAGACCTACCGCACGATAGCCTTCTTGGCTTTCCAGCACCACCCAGGTGCCGAGGGTTTGCTTGGCAAGTGCATCAGCAAATGGCGCGCCATAACTTTGCACTAAGGAAGGTCTGGGCCTATCCTTGAAGATACGCAGACTGCCCTCCAGTTCGGGGGTCTGTTGAGCATTCAGCGCTGTCACAAACTTCTTCAACTTTTCAGGCGTTGAATCACTGGCAGACAGCACTGCTTCTTCAAAACTGAGACGTACAGGCAGGTCATATTGATCGCGCCGCGATGCAAACCATTCGCGCAAACCCGCCTCGTCAATTTTTGGCAATGCCAGCCCGGACTGTGTGGCCGTCAAGACTTTGAAAACCACCCGGTCCTTCATTGCTTGATCACCTCGGTCCATACCGAGTGCGAGCCCCTCTCTGAATAAAACCTCGTTGTCCACCCATCGGTCGGTGAGCACTTTGAGTTCGGCGGCACTAGGCTCGCGCTTCATGCCCGCCACAAACGCGCCGCGGGCTTCGTCGTAGGTCGCCTTGGTGATGACGATCTCCTGCGGATCGCCCCGCTTGGACAGAAGCAAATAATCTGCTGCAAAGATCAGGGTACCCAAAACAATGAAGTGGGTCAGCGGCTCACGCAGAGTGCGCTGTAACCAAGTAGCGGGACTAGTATGGGATATAGATTCCATGGTGCTTATTTCAAATTGACAAGAGGGATGGCAGGCAACGGAGAAGACGCAGAAGATGGAGAAGGCGGAGTTGAAAGAGCGGTCCGTAATGCAAGTTTGACTTGTGCCGAAAGTTGGGGATCCGTCTCCCGAACCGCTTCAGCCAAGGCCAGCAGCGGCTCAGAAGCCGGACGAAAGTCTGGGCTTGTGGACACCATGTCCAGCAGCGGCAGGCGCAATTGGTTCAGCATGACCCGCGGGTCCCGGTCCGGGCGCACCGCCATACCGAAGGCAATGTATTTTGCACGCGCCGCCCAATAGGCCTCCAGCCGCGCAGCGTCAGCGCCCTGATGGGGTGCCATCCCATCGGCGGCATGCGGCGCAAGCCGCTGCATCAGCAGGGTGAGCCGATCTCTGGGCGCCTCTTGGGGGGCGTAACTCACCCAAGGTGCCCTGTGGGTGACCACTGGACGGTCGTCCGAGTTGAGGGTGGCGTCACGCACAAAGTCCTTGAGCGCCAGCGGCCCAGCAATGATGCTGCCGAGCACCGCAAATTCATCGTCCAGCTTGGCGGTTTTGAGCGTTTTAGTCATGCGCGGCGACATGTCAGACAGGCGGGTGCGCACCGATTGGATCTGCCAGCCGGGCTGATCGGGTCGCGCGATCAAGCCAAGGACGGGCGTGTCCAGGCTGTTGCTGGCAAGCACAGCAACCGCATTGGGATAAACCTTTAAAAAAGCGGCCACGATACTGCGCAGCGTTTCGATGTCCATTTGATGCAATGCCAGCCACTGGCAAAACAAGCCGCCTGGCGCAAGGCGGGCCTTCACAGCAGAAAAGTGCTCCACGGTATACAGGTTACCGGCGCCGCTTCGGGCTGGATGGAAGAGGTCGGCCACGATCACATCGTGGCGATCCGTCGCGGACTGCACATAGCGGCGAGCGTCGGCGGCGACTGTCGCGACCGGACTGGCCGACGCCGGCGCACCTGCCTTCAAAGCGAAGATGCCAGCGGCCTCAATGACTTCAGGCAATAGCTCAACCGCTTTAACTTGGATGTGGGGATCAAGGGCTGCGGCGTTGGCGGTGTAGCCTGTGCCGTAGCCGAGAAACAAGGCGGTTCGCGGCGACGGATGCAGCAGCAGCGGCAGCTGCGCCAAACGCGTCTCCACCTGGCCGCTGGCACTGCTGCCTTCCTGTACGCGGTTGTTAATGTGCAGCCGCGCGACACCGTCGGCATCTGCGACCACACTCACGGCAGCCATCACACCCTCGCGATAGGACAACAAGCTCCCGCCCGCAGGCACATTCACGAAGCGAAGGGGGCCAGCAAAAATTGCCAGAACCAACAAAGCTCCGGCGGCCACCCAACCGGCAGGCCGATGCCAGCTCTGCACAGATCGGAGCGCCAAATAACCGGCGATCAACATGAACAGAACAGCGCGCGCACCCGCAAAGGGCACCAGCACCAGGCCGACAAGCACAGGCGCCAGCGCTGAACCCAGATTATTGATGCCCAATGCCGTGCCCAGCGGCATACGGATTTGCAGGGCCTGGCGACACAGCAAGGTGAACAGCGCACCCATGGCCATAGACGGCAAAAACATGGCGGTCATACCCGCGAGCCACTCGCCCGCAATTGCGGTGGTTGCGCTCGGCCCCCACCAACGTAATGGCAGCGCGTAGCTTTGGTCTGCCCACCACAGGCTGATCCCGCCCAAAAAAATGGAAACAATCAGCTCGCCGAGGGCTTGGTCTATGCGCTGGGCAGTGACATCCCCAGTCACACCAGCGCGCTTGATGAGGACGGCACCCAGAGCGGTGCCCATCAAGAAAACCGCCAGCAGCATCGCGTAGGTGTACACCGTATTTTCTGTGACCTGGCTGATCACGCGAACCGCCAGTACCTCGTAACCTATGCCCAACAGTCCGGTCAAGAAAAGGCGCAGCCCAACAGTTTGCGGCGTAGCCAACGGAGTTGTTGCATCAAACGCCTGAGCCCGTTGGGGCGCAGCATGCGGCGCAGCGTCGGGCAAGTGCAAATCACTCTTAAGTGACCCGCCCCAAACTTGCCACGCCAGAAAGGCGCAGGTCGCGTTGACCCCGGCAAAGACCAGGCTGGTGCCGAGCAGCCCCAGACTCGGAACAAAAAAGAACACGGCAAGCAAGAGGCCCGCCATGGCGCCTGCCGTATTGGCGGCGTACACACTGCCCAGTGGCTGGCTGTGCTCACGCCTCAGCAAACGCTCCATCGCAGGCAGGGTTGCGCCCATCGCCAAAGTTGCCGGCAGCAACGCCAACAGAGGAATGAAAAAAGCAAGCGCCCAATGCCAAAGTGCCGATGGTTCAGCGCCAATCCATTGGGACAGATGCGGCAGCACCAAGGGTGACACCAAGGCTACCAGCAGTGCCCAACTGGCAATTAAAGCCTCCAGACCGGCATACCAGCGACCCGGGTAAAGGCTGCGCTCTAGCCGGTGGGCCAGAAAGAAGGAGCCTGCCGAAATGCCACCAAAGAAAGCTGCGACAACCGAGAGTACGGCGACGATTTCATGGCCCAGTGCCAAGCCAAACTGCGCGGTCCAGACCATTTGCCAAACCAATCCGCCCGCACCCGATGCAAACATCAGCAGCATCGCGAGCCCTGATTGGGCGTGCCCCGCCGTTAGCGGCACCGGCGTTGTGTGCGGCGTAGAACTCTCTGCTGTCAACACATGTACTTTCAAAAACAAAAAACCCGGCCAAAGGCCGGGTGTGCAAGTCCGGACTCCGGACTCGCACGTCTCACTTGCACGCCTTACTTGGCGCCAGCGACCTTGACTGAGTTGGTGACCTCAATATAAACCGGGTTGCTGTAAAACCACAGGTCGGCCCATGCAGATACGTCGAAGCTGGAGTACTTGACGCCGTTGATGGTCCGCATGTGCGCCGGGCATGCTGCATCAGCGCACACCACTTTGCCGGGCTGTTCGGCCAGTGTCTTGCTCGGATCAAAATACGGCAGCAAGTCATAGTCGTTCAAGGGGTTGCCCTTCGCATCCGTTTCAAAGGGCGTGGCTGCCGGCAAGTTGGTGCCGCGCAAACGAACGTACTGAGACACCTTCACCGCCGGAATGCGGTAGCTCATGACCCGCAGACCATCGGCAGTGGCTGTCCAATTGGTGCTGTTGAACACTTTCTTGATTTCCGCAGACGTATTGAGGGCTGCGGCAGTGCCTTCTATGCCTGCGTATTTCGCTGTATCGGTGGGGCTCACAAAGCCTGTCACGTTGCCGCCAATCACATCGATGTGATCGAGTACTGGTGCGTCGAGGGGCTGGGTGATATTGATCTGCTTGAGCGAAGGATTGGGAAAACTGTAGGGCGAGAAATTTTTGCCTTGCGGATCGCGCACTGCAATGGCCACAACCACATCGGCACCCGGAGCCACCACCAGTTTTTCACCCATGGTTGCGCAACCGTTGATGCGAACCTCCCCATTTTTGAGTGCCGCATTCGCCGCAGCCTTTTCGACCAGCGCTTTGAAAGCTGGGCGGGGGATGGCTGGATTGGCCGCACAGGCCACAAAGGCCAAGCGGTCGACCAGGTCGCCACTGCCTGCAAAGCTGTTGCCCGAACGCAAACCGTCAATGATGGCTTCAGCCGACAGGTTGTTGGTGCCTTTGCGCGCCATCACATAATCTTTTTGGTACTCACCAGGGTAAAAGTCTTGGTTGGACTCGCGCTGGTCAGCACCGAAGGAGCCGCGGTTATGGTAGTCAGAACTGGCGAAGAACCACCACTTACGGCCCTCACCCAAGAGGGCGTCCCACACGCCGCCAATGCGGGCGGCGTAAATGCCCGTGCCGCCATAAGTGCCGATGCCCACGGAATCAATGCCGCCAGTTGGGTTGGTCAAAGAAGCGCCACGGTTGGGCGAGTATTCACCACGGGTATCCGCGGCCTGATGGCCTGGCATGGACTCAAAACCGAAAGCAATATCAGGTGCCGTGTTGTTGAAGTTGCGTAAATGCTCGATATTGAAACCCCTGCTGGAAGTTGGGTTGTAAATACCAGCGCGCTCCAGGTGGGCGGGAACAAAGTAGCTGGTGGTGGGCGCTTTTTCTTTCAACCACTTGAGGCCCTCAATCGTCTTGCGGTGTCCGAGGTCAGGCGTTGCCGTAGCGTTGCTGCCCGAGATTTTGCGTGAAGTGGTGTCCAGAGCATCCGTGCTGGTGGTGCCAGCCACAGAGCAGTCCCACTGGTTGTCTGCACCTCGGCTGGTGTCCGTATCGGAGCGGTCAAAGCAGTACTCGTACTGTGCCTGCAGGTTGGCATTGCCTGACACGCCAGTCTTTGGCCATGGCTGCTGGCCCTGCAACACCACCATAGAGACGTGTTCGTGGCCCGGTGCGTTTTGCTCCAAACCAATCCAGATGGGTTTCTGGCGTGCGCGGCTCTCGTCTTCAGTGACCTTGTACTGAAACTCCTGAATCTCCTGCCAGCGCCACATGCGCTTAGGTACGGCAGTGCCATCGCCCTTGATGGCTGCACGGCCGCCTGGCAATGTGGACTCCCAAGACAGGTTGGGGCCTTTCAGCGTAGACGCGGGTTGACCGCCAGTGGGGTAGGTAGCGGGCGGGTATGGGCCGGTCGCGCTGTTGGTCAGCCCCAATGCGGGAGCAACCGGTTCAAACGGATCTTCTCTCAAGGTACAGTTTCTGGCGCTGCTGCCGCCGTGGTCGGCCTGAACAAACCAGTCCAGACCAAAGGTTTTGACTGACTTGTCAATCAGCTTTTGCATTGAAAGAGAGCCATCCGAACATGTTGAGTGGTTGTGAAAGTCGCCGGTGACATAGGTGGCCGCTGGCTTTGCACTGGCTTTTTCAGCCGCTGTTGCAACTTGCACGGTGGCAACAGAGATTAAACCTATCAAAGAAGCTACCGCAACTGCAGTGTGACGAAGGGCAAATTGATTGCGCATGGGAAATACCTTTCAGTGCGGTAAAGTTAAATCGATGTGGTCGAAGACTGATCACCGATGAGATAGGCGACGCCAGCGATGACGAGGACTTTGGCGCTGAACTCGACAGAGGTGGTGTCGACGTCTGAATTGGTCAGGGTGCCAGTCAGGGTGCAAATGTCTTTGGTGTCGCAACCCGTCAATTTGACGTTGGTGACAGCAGCCATTGGAAACAAAGACAAATCAGGGTTGGTCCCCAGAGCCGTCGAGTTGGCAGTCAGCGAATTCACAAGATCAGCCTTGGAGAAGCCGCCGTCCAAAAACTTCTCATTAAAGAGATTGGGCAAAGTCTGGGAGTTAAGGCCAGCGCTGCTCGCCAATTCAGCAAGTGCGGTGGTGATTTTTGTAGAAAATTCGGTGGCAGTGGTTTGAAGGTCAATTGTGCTACCCCCTCCACATGCGCTAAGTGTCAGCACGGCGCTTAACACAATAGAGGATGAAAAAACTCGTTTGCTGATCATGCTGGGAATACTCCAATGAGGGATAAAGGCTGTGGTTACTGGGCAGGTCTGTTCACAGCCTTTGAGCGTACTGACTGTGTGTGTCTGAGATGTGATAACAGCTGTTATTGGCAAAAATGCCACTCTTTGATCCCCGGTGCCTTACACGCCTCTCGATGAAACTTGAGGGTGTCCGAATTTTTGTTTCAACGCGCTATGGGCTTGATTGTCAAAATTTTTTGCAAACAGTTTGGGGTTTAGCGTGTTTTCTTCAAGAGACGATGCGTCACTTCAGCAATGGCCAGCGAGCTCGTTAAACCTGGCGATTCGATGCCATGCAAATTGACCAAGCCCTCAACCCCGTGCGTTTCTGGCCCTTGGATTGAAAAATCTGCAGCCAATTCGCTGGGCCCACTGATTTTGGGGCGAATGCCCGCATAACCTGCATGCAATGCACCGTCAGGCAAGTCGGGCCAGTATTTGCGAACTTCGGCATAGAAAGCATCTCCCCGCTGAGGGTCAACCAGCAGATCGTCAGGCGCTTCGACCCACTGCACGTCTGGGCCGAATTTGGCTTGTCCGCCCAAGTCCAGGGTCAAGTGGACGCCCAAGCCAGCCGCCTCAGGAACCGGGTAGATCAGACGTGAAAAAGGCGAACGCCCCGCCAGCGTGAAGTAATTGCCCTTGGCGTAATAAGCGCGGGGTTGGTATTGCGCAGCCAAACCCACCATGCTCCGGGTCAAACCCGGGGCCGTCAAGCCCGCAGAGTTGACCAAGTAACAACAGGCCAGCTCCAAGCCGTCATCCATCACAATCACATGGGGATGGCTGCTCGGACCCTGCCCTAATCTAACGGCCTCCACCCGTGAATTGAGCGCCAGCAACCCACCTGCATGCTCCAGGTCACCCCAATACGAGAGCATCAACGCATGGCTGTCCACAATGCCGGTACTGGGAGAATGCAGGGCAGCCTCACACTGCAGCGCAGGCTCCATGGCCAGCGCCTGCTGACGACTCAGCAGGACCATATCATTGACCCCGTTGGCGCGGGCTTTAGCCGTTATGCTGTCAAGCTGCGCGACCTGTTCTGGCGAGGTCGCCACAATCAGTTTGCCGCAGCGCTTATGCCCTACCCCACGCGCTTCGCAGTAGGCATAGAGCATCTCTTTGCCTTGCACACACAAGCGCGCTTTCAAAGAACCTGCCGCGTAATAAATCCCTGCGTGGATAACCTCACTGTTGCGCGAACTGGTACCTGTACCGATGGCGTTCTCAGATTCAAGCAGCATGACCTCGAGCCCCTGCAAGGCCATCGTACGGGCCACCGCCAAGCCCACCACACCTGCACCCACCACCACTGTTTCTACCGTATCCATCTTGCCTTTTCCTTATCGGAATAGGGCGCAGTCAACATGACTTGGCCCCTGCCACACCACCTCGCATGCGGGTCCGCATTGGGCGCTTAGTCAGCTTGAGTTACATGCCTAAGATGGTGGTCCAAGCTTATCAAAATATTGAATTGTCAACACTTTGGAGCCCAAACAAAAAAGCCCCGCTCTGGTGAAGCGGGGCAAGCTTTGAAATGGACCCAGGCAAAGGGACAGCAGTTTAAGTGGGACACTGTCACTGGCAACAGGGTAAATCATGACCGAGACAAGAAAGCGCAGCGTTCACCTGCCAGAGTTCCAGGCCAAGGTTGGGCTTGAGGCGGTGCGAGGGGTCAAGACCATCAACGAGATTGCACAGGACTATGGAGTGCATCCGGTGCAGGTGATTCAGTGGAAGAGGGGAGATCCAGGATCAGGCCAAGAAGCTGTTTGAGGGCAAGGGCAAGCGCAGGCCGCAGCCTGTGCGCCGGGGCCCAACACGAGTTGGGCGCACCCGCAGCACAAGGTGTACCCGTATCTGCTGCACGGCGTGGCGGTGGTGCGGCCCAACCAAGTGTGGAGCACGAACATCACCACCCTCCGCTTGGAGCGGGGCTTTGCGTACCTGCTGGCCAAACCAGAAGTTTGATTAATCTGTCCAGCAAAACCATGTAATGGTTGTGCGAACAGGTTTACTGAACGACTAGCAAACCACAATCCGACTGACTCCCGCAGATTGCCGCTGAACTTGCACCCTGGTGCCTATTCTTTCCGTCATTTCTTGGACATGGGATATCACCCCTACCTTGCGGCCTTGCGCTTGCAGATTGTCCAAGGCATCCATCGCCACTCGCAGCGAATCAGAGTCCAGGCTACCAAAGCCTTCGTCAATAAAGAGAGACTCGACCTGCACACGGTGCGAGGACAGCGAAGCCAGGCCCAGCGCCATGGCCAGAGACACCAAAAATGACTCCCCGCCCGAAAGGGAGTGAACAGAGCGCACCTCATCCCCCATGTCTTGATCGACCACTAAAAGGCCCAAACTGTCTTTGATGCGCATAAGGCGGTAGCGACTGGTCAGGCTGTGCAGATGGCGGTTTCCATAGCCAAGAAGAATGTCCAAGGTGAGTTGCTGGGCAAAGTTACGGAATTTTTTGCCATCTGCAGATCCAATCAATTCGCCCAATTGCGACCATACGCGGGTGATGCCCGATTGCTGCTCGATATTGAAACGAATAGATTCAGAGGCATTCAAGCGCCCATCATCCATGGAAATCGCTATTTTCAGGGCCGATATTTCTTCGGCCAGACTGGCAGCGGATTGGGCTATGGCGAGCAGTTGCTCTCCAAGCGTTTCCTGATCTTCTTGCGTGCTCTTTGCCGTCTCATGCAACGCCATGGTTTTATTTTGCGAGGCAAGAACTGCTTTACCTGATTCAACGGCGCTTTGAAATTTTTGAAGTGAAGACCGCTCTTGGCTAATCCAGTTTTCGTCGTGTGCAAGCAAGGGCTCTAAATTGGTTTGCGTCAAATCAGCGACTTCTGAGCCATTTGGCTCAAGCGCATTGCGTTGGGCATTGAAATTTTTCAGCCAAGTCAGTAATCCCTCTTGAACCACGCTCTGCTCTTGAACGTACTTAGCCCACAAAATACCCACTTGCCGATTTGCCTCCTCTGCGCGCGCAATGACGGACCGTGCATTTTGCAGTTGATCCTGGGCGCTGCTCAGGCCTTGGGCGGCACTTTCAACGGCAAGCTTAAGTTCAGCCTCAACATCTGACGCCGCCTTACCTTGAAACAACAGCCCACGGTCTTGAATGCGCTCGGTTAAAAGCGAGTTCACTGTTTCAAGTGATGCCGCTTGCGTAGTCAACAACTCTGTTGCCGATTTGGCAGCACTCTTTGCCGCTTCTTTCTGCACGCCTAATTTTTGTAAATCAATGGTGAGCCCATTTTTGAGTTCAGTCTGGTGTAGCCAATTTTTGGCCTTTTCTCCACAGCCTGAAACGTAAACGATGGGCTCTGCTCGCCATTGCTCACGCCACGAAATATCATCAAACGCGCCATCCAGCTGAAGCAGTGCTTCTTCCAACTGCCCAGTCAGGGCTTTTGCATTTCCCTGGGCGACATCAATGGAGTGCTTGAATTGTTCACCCAAACTGCTCAACTCCGATTGAACCTGTTTGGCTGCATTGACAGACTTTGTCGAAATGGTGACGCTTTTCTGCGCTTCTTCCTTTTGTTTCAGGAGGTCACGGTGCGTGGTTTCTTGCAGATTGAATTGATCAATCTCCTGGCGTACTTCTTGTTGACGCGTTTGTAACCAACTGCCCTGCTCTTGCTCAGGTAGGCCATCGATTTGGGCACTCAATTGCAAAACAGCCCAAGCACTATTGACCTGTGTTTGAAGCATTTTTGCGTCAGCGATCTCAATGGTGATGGCGTCCAAAGCATTAACTGCCGCTTCCTTCTGGGTCGAAGCTCGGGTACTGCGAACATGTAAGACGCGAAGAGCCTCCTTGCTTGATTTGACATGCTTGCCCAAGCTTTGCAGCACCGCATCCACAACGGGCGAGTGGTCTGAGTAAGGGTGCTCCAATGACCCGCACACCGGGCAGGGTTGCTCGGCCTGCAATTGCGCACGTATAGAAATCGCATCTTTACCAGCAGCCAAGTTAGCCAATTGCAAAGCCTGCTCTGCGGATCCGAGTTTTGCCTCCAACTCAGGCTGGCTGTTGGTGCAATCCAACAACTCGGCCTCACTCATTTTCAGAGTGTCTTCATGCAATAGTTTTTGGGTTTGAAATTTTTGTAGCTGCGTCTTTACTTCAGTGCGCTGCTGCAATAAGAGCGAGGCCGCCAAGAGTTGATCTCGTTGGCTTTCCTGCGCCTTTTTATCTTGGGCCAGTTTGTCGGTATCTAACTCTGCGCAGGCTTCAGTCGCTTGGACTAATTGGCTCTCCGCCTTGTTCGCTCGACTTGTTGCATCTTGGAGCGCATTGTTCGCATTAGCTAGATCCGTTAAGTTCCCTGCAGACTTTGCCGAAAGTTGGACCAAATCGGCATCAACCTTGACCTGACCGGTAAGAGTTGTCAGTGCTTGCCCAAAGAGCGTTTCCCAGCGTTGCCAGCCCTGGGCTAATGGTTCAAATTTCTCGTTTTTCTCTAGCCAGTCTTGTGCGTTCAGCAGACTGTCTTGGGTCAGTTTGATCTTGGATTCAATTTCAGATTGGGCTCGTGCATTGTCACCCTGGCGCGTCTGAGCCTGTGCATGCGCCTGTTTAGCCGTCACAACCTGAGGCTCAAGCGCAGCGATCGTGGCGTCCAGCGCCTTGGCTTTGTTCAAGTCGGGTTGCGCCAATTCCCGGGTCTGCAAACTGTCGTCTGATATTTTTTTGGCCTGATCGAAAGCGGTTTGGCAAATAAGCTCCGACCCCTTCGCCTGGGCCAATTCCTCCACAGTCTTACCCTGCTCGGTCAATGCGTCGTTGACGGCTTTGCCTAAACGACTCAGTTCTCCCACAAAGGGGCGCGCACTTTGCACTTGCTCTGTCAACGATAAAGCCGATTTGCGGGGTGCCGCGTTCAAGTTTTCTGCAATTGCAGCATTGAGCGTTTCATTTGCGCTTGTGATATCTGCCTGGTGTTTTGCCCATTGCTCATACCAGCGAAGATGGCTTTCAACAATCGATTTAGCTGCTTCCAATTCTTTGGACTTGTCAGCTTGGATTGTCAATTGAGCTGATTTTTCTGCCCTCTCTTCAGGGGGCAAAGGCATCTGGTCCTTGAGTTGCAATTGCAACAGTTGTAGTGCTTCATTTTCCCGTTTCATGCGTTCAAAGGCACGTTTTGAAATATCTGAAAACGTTTCGGTCCCGGTCAGTGTCTGCAGCAGTTCAGCCCTGTCATCGTCTGATGCTTTTAAAAATGTGGCGAAATCATTTTGGGCCAACAAGACCGCGCGGGTGAATTGGTCAAAGCTCAGGCCAATGTGTTTCTCGATCAGATTCAGGGTTGCTGTCTTGGTGTGGTCCCCCAATCGCTGCCCATCCGTGATACGCGTCAGGGTGATTTCGCTGGCCTGCAGTTTGCCCTCTCCCTTGCTTCGAGCACGGCGCACCCCCCAACGTGAACGGTAGGGCACACCATCTGTGCCGACAAAGTCGACCTCGGCAAAGCACTCCCCTGCCCCACGGCGCAAAATGGTTCGCGGATCTGATGGGGACACCGTGTTGTCACCCACATCGGGAATGGACTCGCCCTTGGCGGTCGCTTTCATTAATCGCGGCGTGCGCTCGTAAAGAGCCAGGCACAGTGCATCGAGCAAAGTGCTTTTGCCAGAGCCTGTAGGCCCTGTAATGGCATAAAGGCCCGCGCTGGCCAAAGGCTCACTCAGAAAATCAATTTCAAATTCTGCCGACAAGGATGCGAGGTTCTTCCCTCGAATGGCCAAAATCTTCATGCGCTTGTTCCTGCTGGTTCAGGTGCGTTCAGTAATTCGGCAAAGGCAGACATGATCTCGCCAGGAGGCGTTGATCCATACCGATGCACATACAGCTTTTCAAAATAGTCCGACTGGTTCAAATTGCTCAGTTCATCAATGCTGACCTCGGGCATTGGCGAGCCACCGCCCAGATGAACGGTACGGGTCTCAATCCGAACCAGACGCACCGGTTTGCCATTGATGGCCGACTCTACCTGTGAGCGCAGTGTCGGTTCAGGTTGGCTCAATTGAACCCGCACCTGTAAATAAGGCCATTGCTCGGGAGGCAGATTTGGCAGGTTCAATGACTCAAGAGCAGCCAGAACATCCACCAGAGGCGCCGCTTTTTTTGGGACACGCAGCAAGTCCACACTGCGCGGGATGGGTATTTCTCGGGTCGAGGAAACTTTGCCCTGCGTCACTTCTACAACAACGACCTGGTGCTTGTAGTCCATTTCAGAGAAAGACATGGGCAAGGGACTGCCGCAGTAGCGCCGCGTTTCATCGCCGCCCACCTTTTGCGCAAGATGCAGGTGGCCCAATGCCACATAGGCAATACCAGGATCGAATACTTTGACGGAAAGCGCTTCAGCGCCGCCAATGACAATTTTTCGCTCCGAATCCACCGAGACTTGACCGCCTGTGATGTGGCAGTGACCTAAAGCAATGATCGCTTGATCCGGACTTCGTTTGGTCAAAGCAAACGCATAGGCTTGTTCATAAATCGCTGAAATACCAGCAATGTATTGGTCGGTAGCACCTTCCACGCGCGGTACATCGCTAGGGCGCAAGAAGGGCATCGCAATGCACCAAGCCGAAATCTGGCCACTTCGGTTTTTGAGCGGCACAACGATCCGGTCAAAATCTACTTGACCTCCCATCAGCCCCGTGTGCCCCACCACGTAAGCATCCAATAACGCCAAAAAAGGCGCGGGCGCCTCCATACGACCGGGTGAATCGTGATTCCCTGCAGTCATGACAATGCCTAATTGAGGCACGCGCCTGCGAGCCTGTGTCAAAAAGTTGTAAAGCTGAGATTGCGATGCTGAGGACGGATTTGTATTGTCAAACACGTCTCCCGCAATCAAAAGCGTATCGACCTGCTCGGCTTCCAGCGTGTCCAGTAACCATGCCAAGAACTGCTCATGTTCATAGCCGCGTTCGTACTGATTCAAGCTCTGCCCTAAATGCCAATCAGATGTGTGGAGTAGCTTCATGGGTTCCTTGGGGTAGATTGGCCTAGGCACAAGTCTGTGATTCAAGCCTAGGCAATCTGATTATGGATGCTGAAGAAGTCACATTTGAAGGTTGAAGAACGGCTTGAGCCATAGCCGACTCATATACCGCCAGCAAAGCCTGATCGGCAAGGCAAATGCGAACCCAATTGAGGTGCGGTGCCAACGCATCCGCCTTGGCCAACACTTGCGCTGTCAAGCGAGCCGCCAACGCCGGCGGGAACTTGAACATGCCCGTGCCGATGGCGGGCACAGCCAAACTCCTCAAATCGTTGTCATGGGCAATGCGCAGCATCGACTCGAGCGCCATCTGCATGTGTTTTTCTGGCTCGTCATTGTTCAAGTAATGGGCAGAGCGCACATGGATCACCCACAAATTGGGCAACTTGAAACCAGGGGTGATTAAACCGGCGCCCAAGGCCAAAGGCACATAAGGCCGGCAGTACTCTTCGAGCTTGGGGCCCGCTGCCGTATGAATCGCCCCCGCCACGCCTGAGCCCATGCGCAAATTAGCGTTCGCACTGTTGACGATGGCATCTGCATCGGGCTGCTTGACGATGTTGCCGTAAATGATTTCGATCTGCATAAAAAGACTCCGGAAAATTGGGGTCTATCTTCACGTGGCTCAGGCTCATAACGTGAGCTTAGACCTTGAGCGGGTCTTTACGGCAGAGCAAAAGCTTATTTCTGAAGCAAGGAAGGCGCTTGAGCAGCAACTGGGCTGGAGGCCTATGGTGAAAGATATCAAAAAGAAAAAAGGCCGAGGCTAAGTTCGTTGGCGCAGGGTACATACTGAATGCAACACCGAATATGGCCAGATTTTGGTTGAAACGTGGTTAAAAAATGGTTTTAATGTGTTTTAGATCATCCTATGCCAGCAATTGAAGTGTTGACGTCTAAGGGCTTTGCCCTATTTGACACGATCCCTCCAGACCTGTTGGGGTTTGGCTTGGGGTCTTCGTTCAATGCCAAATCGGTGCAAACGTTCTTGAGCCTGAAAAAGGAAGAGGTTTCGCGCATTGCCGATGTGTCGCCCAAGTAGGTGCGTTTTGACGAAGCCATGCCCGAGCCCGTGCGTGAAAGGCTGCAGGAAATCGCTATCACCATCAATTTGGTGGCCAAGGTTTTTGGGGGAGATGTGGACAAGACAGTCACTTGGTTTAAGACCCGAAATCCTTTGCTGGGCGACATCTCACCCAGAGACATGGTCCGCTTAGGGCGGTTTGAGCGATTGCGCAAGTTCATTCTGGCGTCTTTGCAAGAGGTGCCCAAGCCTTTTCTAGATACCAAGTTAAAAATGTCCGACGCCGCCTATGACATTTTGCTGGACACAGGCATCAACATTTCACCCCTGCCGGTGTGGTTGGATGAGTGGGAGCACCCAGAGACCTATGTGAATCCAGCTTTGCTGGCCAACATCGCTCGTGAAGGGGTGCGGGTGTGATGCAGTCCAAAGCGTCCACTTCTTTGATGGCCAAAGCGATACAGGCTGTGGCTTCTGCGCGTGTTTTGCTGGAGCTGGGTGATGAGGATGGTGCCTGCAACCGGGCCTACTGCGCCATGTTTGATTCTGCACAGGCCGCTTTGCTGATCTCGGGTGTACCTGCGCCCGATGCCTTGGGCAAGACGCACCGTGGTTTGGTCATCACATTCAGTGCTTATTTGGTCAAGGATGGCCCTGTGAGCAAAGAGCTGGGACGACAACTCAAAAGTGCCGAAGAGATGCGTTTGGTTGCCGACTACAACGGCGAATCGGTTATGCAGGCGGATGCTGCAAAGCTGGTGATCCAGGCAGAAGTGTTTGTATCGGCGATGCAGCGCTTGTTTTTTCAAGACAAGGCCGCGTCGGTTCATTCGGATACGGCGGGTCAATAGCCCGCTGGTTTAATTCAGCCCGACAAATTGATAGCCAATTTGAGAAGGTTGAAAATGAGCGATACAGCACAAGGGTATGGCGAAGGAATTCATGGACTAGGAGGAGCGGCAACGTTGATTCGGGGCGACCAAGATGTGTTTGTGGGCCCACTGGTTGCGTTCTATATCCATCCAGCAAAAACACAAGCCCAACTCAAATTCATTTCGGAAAACGTTGAAATGGCGGCGCACAAAATATCTCAATGGCGCTGCCACACTGTTGACGTCGCGGCCAATTGCACCAATAACTGGCACCAATGGATGAAACCGAGCACGGCTTGAGGCTGGGAAAAATATCTCGAGGGGCTTATTATTTCTAAATAATTCGCGGTGTCGACTGAAGGGGGGCATTCACTTGTGTGAAATTTCGTCATACAAGAAAGGGTTATCCACTACCGGCCTGGGAGTCGCGCTTCTTAAAATGATTCAAGACCACAGACACTCCCCCTTAGTGGTGTCGGACCTGCAGGGTAACAGGAGACAAGATGTCATCAGCCTTAATCCGTATCAGCGCCTTTGATCTCTATGCCCCAGAATTTGCGAAGCAACTCCAACGCCAATGCCATTTCTAAGTAGTGACGCTGCCACCCAATGCCTGATGTCATGCACACGAA
The DNA here is from genome assembly GCA_945901045.1 of Limnohabitans sp. Rim8. Classification (GTDB taxonomy): domain Bacteria; phylum Pseudomonadota; class Gammaproteobacteria; order Burkholderiales; family Burkholderiaceae_C; genus Limnohabitans_A. The sequence goes on along the minus strand of CAMDKK010000028.1, from coordinate 5,412 downwards.
GTTCTGGACGACGCAAAAGGCTCGTTAGATCGACCCACTTCTTTCGGTAGCTAATGGGGTCTTCCGCTTAAAAGGTACACGTCCACAGCCTCGCTGCTTGAAAACGTGGCTAACGAAACGCCCTTATTCGGCCATACTCGACTAACGCGACAGAACCCAATTTGCATCACTTTGATGCCCTTCTTGTGCAACCGAATGACTTGCTTGCGCCGCTCGTGCAGTTGCTCCAGTGTTTGGTATCTTGCGTTTTCTTTTTCCATGATCTCAACATGGGGGCAATCACCAGGAATTCAAGACTTCATTGGGCTAAATCTATAGTTGGATTTTCGGCTCAAATTTGAAGGTTAGAGCGGCCAAAGAGGCCTCCAAGTAAAATTGACACTGTGCGGGCGCGCAATCAAATTGAAAATGAATGCGCCCGTAAGTCTCTGCTGCATCCGTCATAAAGTCCGAACGGTCCATACTGAGTTAGCCAACACGTGGTTGCAACGCCTCTTCAATCGATTTCCCGCCTCAGAAAAAACGACATGAATGTAAATCCGGATTTCAGCCTCAAAGCCGTGATCGATACCCAAGCAGTTTCTTGGGAAGCGTCGCCAGTGCCAGGCATCTCCAGAAAGCCACTGGACCGAATCGGGGACGAAGTGGCCCGGGCCAGCACCATCGTCAGGTACGAAGCCAACAGTGTGTTCACCTCCCATGCGCACGGCGCCGGCGAAGAGATCCTTGTCCTCGAAGGCGTCTTTGCAGATGAAAACGGCATCTACCCAGCTGGCACATACCTTCGCAATCCACCAGGCAGTCACCACGCCCCATTTTCAAACGAGGGCTGCACCCTATTCGTAAAGCTCAGGCAGTTCCATCCCGAAGATCTCGCTACCATTCGGATCAATACCAAAACGGCCGACTGGTATCCCGGCATGGTCCCCGGTCTTTCCGTCATGCCACTTCATGAATTTGATGGCGTTGGATGCGCCCTCGTTCGCTGGGCGCCGAACACCATCTTCAATCCCCATGTGCACCCAGGCGGGGAGGAGATATTGGTTTTAGAGGGGATTTTTCATGATGAACACGGCTCCTACTGTAGTGGCACGTGGATACGAAGCCCTCGCTACAGCAGGCATGCGCCGTTCACGAAATCCGAAGGCGCCCTCATCTTTGTTAAGACTGGGCACCTTGACTGTTAACGGTTGGTCGTTACTACAGATCAATCAAGTGAGGCGCAGCCTTTCGACCATTCCTAATGCTGATAGAACTGATGCTGCGTAAGCGACTGGGCACGGCACCTTGAACGTGCCTCCGATTCAGGTTCGCGGATGCCAGCGGTGAGTCAGCAGTTCCTCAATGCGGCTTTTCATGTGTGATGGCAGTCTTGTCAGCACGTCCCGCAGATAAGCCAAAGGATCATGGCCGTGAAGCTTTGATTGCAGCAAGCTCATCACAAAGGCTGCACGTTGGCCCGCCAGTTCACTACCGGCGAAGAGCCATGCCTTTCTGCCCATCGCAAGGCCGCATCAGATTCTCGATATGGTTGTTATCGATCTGCACGGCGCCGTTGTCCAAGTAGGCCGTCAGCAAATCCCAACGGTTCAGACTGTACGCAATCGCCTTGGCTGTGGCGCTGCCCAAGGGCACGCGTTGACGCTCCAGTTTCAACCACTCATGCAAGTTCACACACAGGGGCATTGAACTTGACTGTCTCGCTGCAAGCCGGTCTTCATTCGAGAGACCTTGGATTTGACGCTCGATTTTGTACAGCGAAGCTATGCGCAGTATGGCCTGCGTGCCCACCGGACTCAAGTTGTACTTGACCAATTCATCAAACTTCCTGCGCGCATGCGCAAAGCATCCCGCACCAATGCGGCCGTCTTGCTCCATCACCTTGTCGTACACACCATAGCCATCGCAAACAAGCGTTCCCGAGCAGCCCTTGAGGCTGTCCTGCCTAGAGGGGCTGTCGGCAAGATTCGCGCTGAATCGGCCACATCATCTTTTTTTCGTGATTGTTTGCTTTTCAGGATAGCAATCAACTGGCTTGAACGTGGCCAGAACGAAGAAAATAAAGACGACTGCTAACCCGCTTTTTCTGTCTTCGTTCATCCCCGGGCTTTATGCCCGTTTTTTTTTGCTTGCGCGCGGTGCCCTTTTTTCTTGTGCTTCGCTGTCGCTTAGATTAGAGCCGCCCGCATATCGCTTACCGCTGACCGCTAACCATTGCTCACCGCGTCCCGCGCGTCCTTTGTGTTGCTGGTTGGCCGGGCTTCGCTGCATTGGCGCGGCGTCGCTTTGCGTCCCCGCCCGGTCTCGCCCTTCGCACGCTCGGACATCGGGTTGCCGTCTTTCATCTTGGTGTTAGCATCTCTTTGAACTTTGATCGATGATTCGTGTTGTATGTCTCGCCTTATGTCGACAGTCAGCCGTTTCAACTTTGGTCAATTGATATTGGCCTTGGTGTTTTGCGCTTGGGTACCATCGGCTTGGCAAGTTTTTCAAGCGGATTTTTTTCGCAATAATTTTTAATCCACATAAGTGCACCATCATCATTTGACGAACCAAGGATAAATCCCAATGACCATAACCCGTCGTCTGCTGCTCGGTATTGCAGCAATGAGCCTGCTTCCTATCGCCGGGCATGCGCAGGAGTGGCCGACCAGGCCGGTGCGGATCATCCTGCCCAGCGCGCCCGCCAGCAGCCCGGATCGGCTTACGCGCCTGATCGCCGAGCGGCTCAGCAAGCAATGGGGCCAGCCGGTGATCGTCGACAACCGCCCCGGTGCAAGCACCCGTATTGGGGCGCAGGAGGTCGCCCGCGCGGCCCCCGACGGTTACACGCTGCTGTCGACCTTCGGCACTCACACCATGGCCAAGCTCATGAATCCCGACACGCCCTATGACCCGGTCACCGACTTCGCCGCGATCACGCAATATGCGACGCCCGAGGTGGTGATGCTGATCCGTTCCGATTCGCCTTACCGGTCCTTGAGTGACCTCGCGGCCGGTTACAAGAGCACCGCAAAGCCGATGCAATACGGGCACTTCGGCAACGGCTCAAGTTTCCACTTTTACGGTCTGGTGGTCGGCCGCAATGCCGGCATCGAGGTGGTGCCCGTCCCTTACAAGGGCGAGGCCCTGCACCTGGCCGACCTGTTGGGTGGACATCTGGATGTGAGCTTCAACTCGGTGGGCACGGCCCTGCCGCACATCCGGTCGGGCAAGGTCCGGGCGCTGGCGATCGTCGCGCCGGGCCGCTCGAAAGTGCTCCCCGATGTCCCCACCTTCACCGAACAGGGCTACGAGGGCATGGAGCGCGGTGGCTGGTTTGGCTTCATGGCACCGGCCGGCACCCCGCCCCTCGTCGTGGAGAAGGTCTCCCGGGACATCCGGGCTATCGTCGCGGAGCCTTCGATGACCAAGCTCATGCGCGATCAGGGCATCGAGCCCGTTACCTCCAGCCCGAAGGAGTTCGAGAAGGCCATTCCGCTGGAGGTGCAGCAATGGCGCAAGCTCATGAAGGAATTCAACGTGACGGGAGGTTGAGCCGGGCCATGTTCCGCAGCTCGATCACTGACTGTTCGGTTTACCCTCGTGAAATTCTTCAGGCTGCCTTCACGGTGAACGCCTGCGCTTGCATCTTGGCCCATGTTCACCCCAGTGGGAGCGTCCATCCCATTGAGGGGACCCCTATACGCCGATCAAAGTGAGTTCTTCAGGGCTGACTACGCCAATCCATACCAAACTCCCCGCCCCGCTCCATGGCGTTTGAGATGGCCCGCGCCAAGCAGCTTTTGAAGATGTAGTTTTGCTGTGTTGCGGTTCGCGCGTGTTAATTCCACGGCTGACTTGAGTGTGAGACGCCCTCTTTCGCGGGTCAGTTCTAGTATTTTGAGAGACAAGTCAGGCAGAGCGGCCAAGACGGTTTTTTCGTTCTCGACCTTTTTCTCCAATCGCTTGACCTGTGCATGAAGGGAACGCAGGAAGAACAAAAGCCAAGGCTCCCAATCTTGTTGTTCAGTGTGAATAGTGATTTGCGTTTGATGAAGGGCGATGTAATAGCCGCCCTTGTTTTGCTCAATCACCGATTCAAGAGAACTGTACGGGACATAGGCATAGCCTGCCTGCAAAAGTAGCAAAGTGGTGAGGACCCGAGAAAGCCGGCCGTTCCCGTCCTCAAAAGGGTGAATGGCAAGGAATGTCACGATGAACACCGCTATGGCCAAAAGTGGGTGTAAGGTTCGACTCTCCTGTTCCATTCGAAACCATGCCACCAGGTCTGCCATCAGGCGCGGAGTATCAAATGGGTAGGCAGTTTCAAAAACAATACCGATTACTTTTCCATTGGTATCACGTGCAACGACCTTGTTTTCATGGGTCTTGTAATTGCCTCGGTGCCCCTCGTCTTTATCTACGTAGGTAAGCAAATCTCGGTGAAGCTGCTGGATGTGGTTTTCATTGAAAGGGATGTACTCCCATGAGGTGAACACAAGTTCCATCACTTTTGCGTAACCCGCGACCTCTTGTTCGTCGCGGGATTCAAACGAGGTGCTGGATAAGCCTGCCAGGAGTTTTTCAACCTCACGGTCTGACAGCTTGCTGCCTTCTATACGTGTTGATGAGCCAATGCTTTCTATGGTAGCCACGTGCTTGAGTGCATCCAATCGTTCAGGCGAAATGGTTCCATAGGCACGCCACGCCCCTTTGAACTCGTTGATGTTCGAGATGAGAGAAAGGATTTCTGACGAAATGCGCGGCGGCTGAAATTCAAACATATCCGCTAATATATCCGTTTATGTCCGATCTTGATATCCATTTTCATATCCATTTATATCTGATTCATGTCAAATTTGGTCAACATCGAAGGCGTTCAGTATTCGGCAAGCGCCATTAGGGGGGGGAAACCCTTTTTTATGGGTTCTGTCGCGTTAGTGGAGTATGGCCGAGAAAGGGCGTTTCGTTAGCCACGTTTTCAAGCAGCAAGGCTGTAGAACTGATTGGCTGCAAAAGCGGGTGATCCGGCGGGACAGTCCATCTGCGCCTTTCGGATCATGTGCATGGTCTCAATTCCCGCGATGATGATCCTGCGCTCCAAAATGATTTGAAACCCAGCATCGGTCGGGTGATCCGCTTGATGGCCCGGTGGTCCTGCTCGACGATGTTGTTGTTCAGGTATTTGTTTTGGCGCATCAGGATGTCGACGCAGGCGTCGGCCTTGACGCTTTCAATGGCGGCTGTGTTGGCGCCGCTCTTGTCAATGGTGATCTTCTCTGGCACATCGTGCAGGTTGATCACGCGCTCCAAGAACCGCCGGGCCGCAGCCAAATCGCGCTTGGCCGTGAGCAGAAAATCCACCGTCTCGCCCTCCCGATCGACGGCGCGGTAAAGGTATTTCCACTGGCCTGAAACCTTGATGTAAGT
>CAMDKK010000027.1 GCA_945901045.1 Limnohabitans sp. Rim8 | reverse complement strand
ACCATAGCGAGTTGGTCCCACTCCTTCCCATCCCGAACAGGACAGTGAAACGACTCAGCGCCGATGATAGTGCGGATTCCCGTGTGAAAGTAGGACATCGTCAGGCTTGTATTTGAAAATCGCCTCATCATTTGATGGGGCGTTTTTTTTGTTTAATCTAGCGCTGAATTTAAATGTTGCACAGAGTCTCACCCTGTATTTGCAAAGCCTTGCTTTTGGCCAGCTCCGTTAAAACCATATCTACCCAATCTGGAAAGGGCTGATTGGACTGTTGGAGTTGATGCAGTGCATTTAAATACCCATTCAATTCAGTCCATATCTTGAATTGCGCCTTACTGATTGAATGCAATTCCAAGAGCTTAAATTTGATGAGCACTTTTGCGCCGTAGAGCGCATGCTTTTCGGGTTTCTCAATGAAGCCATTGAGCTTTCTCCGAGAGTAAGCTAACGCCGTTGATACATCGTTGAAAGGTCGACCATGTCCTGGAATCACAAGCAGTGGGTTCAGGGATTCGATCAAGTCCAGTGTTGCGGCTACTTCTTGGAAAGCAGATACGCCTTCTAGCTCTGGGAAGACGATGCCGAAACCATGTTCCCAAAGTGCGTCTGCTGAAATCAATATTCTGTCCAGGGGTTGGTAAAGAATCACAGAATGGGGGTCATGTCCGGGTGCAGCATGGACCTCCCAAATCTGGCCGGCTAAAGTCATTTCAGAGCCTGGTTCAATGAGCCCATCGAATCCAAAGCGTGGGCAATTTTGTCCTGTTGATTTGTAAGTTAAATGATCTTCGTCCCAATCAGTAACTTCAGATGCCATTCCAGGGGGAATGCGTGTTTCTAATGAAGGGTAGGCATCTTGAAGTATTCGATTTCCTCCGCAGTGATCGCTGTGCAAGTGCGTGTTAAGAAGCAAATCTAAGGGCCTCGGGCCCAAGGCTTGTTGGACCAGTGCAAGTGTCTGGGGTGCGTGGGAGACGTATCCGCTGTCTATTAAAACTGTTGAAACTTCATCTCTCAGCAGAATGTTGTTGGATGATAACCACCCTCTTTCAAATACTTGCAAACCATCTGGCCATGCACAGATTGAATCCATGGGTATCGACTGCTTAATTAAGACCTAAGCTCACGTCGCAAGATCTTCCCCACATTCGTTTTGGGCAGTTCATCACGGAATTCAATGTGTTTGGGCCGCTTATAACCCGTTAAATTGTCATGGCAAAAAGTACTTAAGGTTTGTTCGGTTAACAGGGGGTCATTGCGCACGACAAAAACCTTGATGGCTTCCCCCTGCATTGCATCAGGTATACCTATGGCCGCACACTCCACAACACCGGGACACATTGAAATGACATTTTCCAACTCACTTGGAAACACGTTAAATCCACTGACAATGATCATGTCCTTTTTTCGGTCCACGATCTTGAATCGGCCATTGGGCTCCATGATGCCAATATCACCTGTGCGCATAAAACCATCGGCCGTAAAAGCTTTGGCTGTCTCTTCGGGTTGCTGGTAGTACCCGGTCATCACATTGGGGCCCCGGATACAAATCTCACCTGACTCACCTTGGGCAATTGTCAGGCCACTGTCATCCTTGATCGCCATGTCAATTCCCGGCAGAGGAAAGCCAATGTCTCCACTGAATGTTTTTTGTGTCACAGGATTGTTGCTGCCAATTGCGCACGTTTCGCTCATCCCCCAGCCTTCAATCATGGAACTGCCCGTAGCAGTATGCCAATTTTTTGCTGTACCTTCAGATGCGGCCATGCCCCCTGCTTGAGTCAAGCGCAAGTTGGAAAAATCTATCGTTTTGAACATGGGATGCAACATCAAGGCATTGAACAAAGTGTTAACGCCCGGCATGATGTGAAAGGGTCTCTTTTTCAGGACGTCAATGAACTTTCCGAAATCACGTGGATTAGGGATCAACGTCATGTGTGAGCCTTGGCGTATGGCCAAAAGGCATAGAGTTAAAGCGAAAATATGGTAAAGCGGAAGCGCAGCGATGCTGTTGACTTTGCGCAAGTCCCCAATGTCTTTGATGGCTGGAGTGAACCAGGCCTCCGCTTGAAGCATGGCCGCAACAATGTTGCGATGTGTTAGCACGGCGCCCTTGGATAAACCCGTTGTGCCGCCCGTATATTGAAGAAATGCAATGTCATCCAAGGTTTGGGTAACCGATTTTAGGGGCTTTTTCTGACCTTGTGACAAAGCGTTCTTAAACGAAGTAACACGACGCCCATCAGACAATGGTACTTCAAACGCAGGGACCATCTTGGCCAAGTGGCGAACCGCAAAGGTCATCCAGCGACCATACAAAGGACCGAGCAAGTCACCCAATGAAGTCAGTACGATGTGTTTGACTTGTGTGTGCTCAACGACGTCGGCTAAGGTATGGGCGAAATTTTCGAGTATCACGATGGACGTGGCGCCGGAGTCCTTTAATTGGTGCTCCAACTCCCTTGCTGTGTACAGTGGGTTCACATTCACGCAGGTATAGCCCGCACGCAAAACCGCCGCCATCGTGACTGCAAATTGAGGCAAATTAGGCAACATGATGGCAATGCGGGCGCCAGGCAGCAATCCTTGACTCTGAAACCAAGCAGCTAAAGCTTCAGACAATTGGTCAAGTTCGCCATAGCTCATCCAGCGGTCCATGCAAACGGAAAAAGGACTTTGGCTGTTCGCTTTGAAAGACTGGTCCAAGAGTTGTGTCAAAGAACTGTATTGCGCAAGATTGATATCGTGAGCAACGCCTTGTGGGTAGTGTGCCAGCCAGACTTTTTCCATAGAAATCTCCATTAAGGGTTTGATTGTGTTCTTTGGTCAGAACGAGCGGAATCGGGTTATTCGCAGTAGAAGGTCAGAAATGGTCCCTCAGGCAACAAAATTCAAGCTTGATGGGGCCAGTCATCGTGCGAACACAAGACGATTTAAACTTACAAAAATTCAAAGAGCCGACGCTACTGAAGTCAGAATTATGGCGAGTCTTAGTCTCCATTCATTGCAAATTCAAAGATTAGCCTTAAATAAAAAAATTGTTTTAAGCATATTTCAACTCAATTCAAGCCACTTTGACCACTTTGTACAAGTCTGAAACCATCAGTTGGTTCAGCGTATCTGGGTTGACAGGCTGACTTCTACAAACTCATCTAAAAAAGGCTTTGTTGGTTTCGGCGCTGCACATGATTTTTGCAATCTCAGAATTCAATTTGTTCACAATGGGAGCGGAGTTCGGCCAGGGGCATGCAAGGGCAGCTGAACGGTGTCGTCGTAGCCATGAACACCCGCCTCATGGGTGTTGGTAGCATTGGGTAGTTGGGTCGTTGGGGAGTGCGTTTGGCAAGGGTCTCCGCCAGCGTGTTCAGTCGGCCAGCCGGTACTTGTGACAGTGCTTTGGCATGCCTGCACAACTGCTTTCCACAATGCCCGTCACAACGTGAGTGCTTGCCAAGTTGCTGCTGCGATAGGGTACATGCTTGAGTTGTGTGTGGTCCATGGAAGCAAACACGCCGCCAATCAGGTGGTGTGCAATGACATTGCCCGATAATTTGATGAGAATTTTTTCTGAGTTGGCTTTGGCCAATGTAATGAATTCTTGATCGTTATTTTCAGGTACTTTGGGGGTGGGTCAGCAGGACCTAGGGTTAATCCACCAGTTTGGTGATGGACCTCAGGCTTTTGATGGGTCATACGGTCGGTATTTGTAGACCCAAGTGCTGTCCACACGGTTTGAAAAAACGATCAATAGCATGTGACGATCAGGGCAGATTTGGCCACTTGGTCGGAATTAATAAGGGTGCCTATTGCGGGGCTTGCATTCAATCACTAAGGGATTACCTACAATTTCACCCATCTTGAAGCCCAAATTGCGGACACACATTTCTAAGAAAACGCCTCGGCTTTTTGACGACGTTACCTCACCCGAAGCGGGTCAGTTTTTGGTCAACCTCAAATATTGCCCGAACATATTTGAGATTCTTGCACCGTTTTTAACGGAGCGGTTTCAGTCGATAATTATGAGTGTGTGAAATCGATTTCGCATCACCTTCCTTGAAATTTTACAAAGCATGGCATCACCGTGCACAAGGCATTCAACATGACTGAAGAGTCAAATCAAGTGCTTTGTAGATAAAAATGAGAGAATAAGGGAAAACCCTTGATCCTCAATGTGAACTCTGACCCAACGATCGAACACAACAATGCGCTCAATTGGTGGCGTAGAGTCCTACTTCGCTTAGTAGGGGAGGATGGACTGCCATATCCTTGGATACCCATTCTCCAATTGTCCCCGCGCCATCGCTTGAAAATTGTTCGGCATTTATGTGAATTGAATGCGCATGACCGTTATTTGCGCTTTGGTTACGCAGCCACAGATGAGCACATCGGCCGTTATGTGGAGGGACTGAATTTCTTACGAGACGAAGTCTATGGCGTATTCAATCGGCGCTTGGAGTTGGTGGCAATGGCGCATTTGGCTTTTTCTATCGACCCTCAATGGTCAACGTGTGCGGAGTTTGGTGTTTCCGTTTTGTCCATATGCAGGGGTAAAGGGTTGGGGGCCAAATTGTTTGACCACGCCGTCGTGCATGCCCGTAACGAGGGCGTTCGCATGTTGTTTATCCATGCCTTAAGTGAAAACTCAGCCATGCTGCGCATTGCCAAAAGTGCTGGCGCAAGGGTGGAGCGTGATGGCAGTGAAAGCGAAGCCTATTTGGAATTGCCAGCAGCGAATTTGGACAGTCAAGTGACGCAAATCCTGAACGAGCAAATGTCTGAAATGGACTACCAAGTTAAAGCCAAAGCTAAACAGTTTCGAGATATTTTGGCCGTCCTGCAAGAGATAAGGCAAGGCGTACGCGAGGCACGTCATCAAAGCAAGCCATGACGACATGGTGTGCGCTCAAGCGGCCTGAAATCAAGGCGCCATCGCGATCCGGTATCCTACAGGCCTAACCACAACGGCATGTCCTGCAATTTTGACTGTGTCAGACCCGCACCACGCGCGAAAATCAAAACGTAAAGACAACCGTACGTTCCTGCAAAAATTCGCCGAATTTCTTCATCCCGGCCCCGACTCAACCGATGAATTGATCAAAACGCTTGCAGAAGCTGAAGACAACCGGATCATCAACACAGAAAGTCGGCTCATGCTTGAAGGCGTGATCCGAATGGCCGACATGACGGCGGGTGACGTGATGGTGGCCGCGCCTCGCATGGACTTGTTATCGATCGATGACCCCTTTGATGCGTTTTTGCATCAAGTTATTGAAACAGCACATTCGCGTTTTCCGGTGTATGAAGGTGACCGAGAAAACATCATTGGCATCTTGATGGCCAAGGATGTCCTCAAACTTCAGCGCGCACCCGAATTCAATATACGGGCCTTGTTACGCCCGGCCGTGTTTGTCCCTGAAAGCAAGGGCCTGAACGATTTGTTGCGCCAATTTCGTGATAACCGCAATCATTTGGCCATTGTCATAGACGAGTTTGGCAGAACTGCTGGTCTCATCACCATTGAAGATGTGTTGGAACAAATCGTGGGCGAAATCGAAGATGAATTCGACATCGTCGATGACGAGGGCGATATTTTTGGGCTGCCGGACAAGAGTTTTCGGGTCAGTGGTGCTACTGCCGTAGCACGGGTCGCCGAAGCCTTTGGCGTCAACCTGACACCCCATAAAGAAGACGAAGCCAGTTATGACTTCGACACGATTGGTGGGCTGATTGCACATGAAATGGGGCATGTGCCCAAACGCGGCGAGCGGCATACCTTGGGGGGACTTGATTTTGTGGTCCTGCACACCAAAGGCGGCGCAGTGCGGTGGTTCAAGGTATCTCCGGTAGCAGTTAACCGGACCTCTTAATGAGCAAGCCTCACCCTGCCTGGCGTTCATGGCGCACCGCAAGGCTGATGACGGCCATGTTGGCGGGCGCAGGTCAGGCAGTGGCCTTGGCCGATGGAGCAGGACATGCACAGGGTTGGCTCCAAGCCCTTTGCATGGCGGTCTTGTGCAGCTTGCTATTGAAAGAGGGCAAGGTCTCTAACGCCAGCAAAGCGCCGTGGGCCGCATTCAGGTCCGGTGCACTTTTGGGTTGGTGCTTCGCATGGGCTTGGTTATCCGCCACATTTTGGTGGCTGTATATTGCCATGCATGACTTCGGTGGCATGCCGAGCTGGCTTGCTGTTTGCGCCGTAGCAGCCTTGGCGGGGGCCTTGGCGATTTACTACGCCATCGCATGCGGCCTGTGGGTGAGATGGATGCAAGGAATTCAAGGCCGTCAATGGCATTGGAAAGGCGCACTGAGCTTTTCTGCGCTCTGGACTTTGTCTGAACTCTTGCGCGGCCAATGGTTCACCGGGTTTCCTTGGGGGGCTGTCGGCTACGCGCATGTTGACGGGTGGTTGAGTGGCTATGCGCCCTGGGTAGGCGTGTATGGCATCGGGGCATTGGTTGCGGGCTTGGTCATGGCCATCAGCATGGGCATTTCGGGTGGTTCAGGCAAACCGCCCGTCTATGCGACGATTCGATCGATAGCCGCAGGGTGTCTTCTGCTGATATCGCCTTGGGCTTGGACGCACTTAAATGGCGACTGGACGCACAGCGCAGGACATGCCCAAGTGCGCTTGCTGCAAGGCAACATCGCACAGGATGAAAAATTCATTCCAGGCCGTGGGATCGAAGACGCACTGACTTGGTACGCACAACGCTTGCAAGACAATGTGGCCCCTTTGGTGGTCGCACCCGAAACGGCCATCCCCTTGTTGCCGAGTCGATTGCCACAGGGCTACTGGCCAACATTGGTTGAGCGCTACCAGCAAGCGCCTCAGCAACTGGCCTTGGTGGGCGTGCCCCTGGGGAGTGAGCAACAGGGGTACAGCAATTCAGTTGTCAGTCTGGGGCCAAAGGAAATGGCCTCTTACCGGTATGACAAGCATCATTTGGTTCCCTTTGGTGAGTTCATTCCACCCCTGTTTCAATGGTTCTTAGGGTGGATGAATATCCCCTTGGGTAATTTCGACCGAGGCGCTTTGCACCAGCCCACTTTGAATTGGCAAGGTCAACGCTTGGCCCCCAATATTTGTTATGAAGATCTGTTTGGTGAAGAACTGGCGGCCCAGTTTGCACCGCCAGCAAATGTGCTATTTGACGGTCTGGATGTCACGCCAACCGTCTTGGTGAATGTGAGCAATATAGGATGGTTTGGAGACACCGTTGCCATTGACCAGCATTTGAATATTTCAAGGATGCGTGCGCTTGAATTACAGCGACCCATGCTGAGGGCCACCAACACCGGCGCAACGGCCATCATCGATCACCATGGAAGGGTTCAAGCCCAGTTAGCTCGCTATACGCGTGGTGAGTTGAATGGGACGTTCGAAGGGCGATCCGGTCTGACGCCATTCGCTTGGTGGGCAGGGCGATGGGGCTTAACACCTTTGTGGGTGGCATGCTTGTTGGTCTGCTTTTGGACAACGCGCCGGCGTTCGCATCAAGGCTCTTAAAGCCGCCGCGCTGCTATTCCAAGACAGCCAAGGGTCGATACGACCACAGTAAAGCCGAAAGGCAACTTCAAGTACCCTGTTACACCTTAAAATGGCTTTTTACACCCTTGGATGTCCGTAAGCCCTTTTTTACACGACTTCAGCTTGCTCTTCATACTTTCAGGCCCCGAGCCCTTGAAACCCAAAGCCCCCGTTCATGTTGACCTTTCAGCAAATCATTCTCAAATTACAGCAGTACTGGGACGCCCAGGGTTGTGCCTTGCTACAGCCCTACGACATGGAAGTCGGTGCGGGCACCAGCCATACCGCCACGTTTTTGCGCGCCATAGGCCCTGAGCCTTGGAAGGCAGCCTATGTCCAGCCCAGCCGCCGTCCCAAGGACGGTCGCTACGGCGAAAACCCCAACCGCCTGCAGCACTACTACCAATACCAGGTGGTCTTGAAGCCAGCGCCCAGCAACATCTTAGAGTTGTATTTGGGCTCGCTTGAAGCACTGGGTTTTGACCTCAAAAAAAACGACATCCGCTTTGTCGAAGACGACTGGGAAAACCCCACGCTGGGTGCCTGGGGTCTGGGCTGGGAGGTTTGGTTGAACGGTATGGAAGTCACGCAATTCACCTACTTCCAGCAAGTGGGCGGCATCGACTGTAAGCCGATCACCGGTGAGATCACTTATGGCTTAGAGCGCTTGGCCATGTACTTGCAGGAAGTTGACAACGTCTACAACCTCAAGTGGACCGACACCATGAGCTACGGTGATGTGTACCTGCAAAATGAGCAGGAACAATCGGCCTACAACTTCGAGCACTCGGACGTGGACTTTTTATTCACTGCTTTTACCGCCCACGAAAAACAAGCCAAGAACTTGATCATTCAGCAGTTGGCCTTGCCTGCGTATGAGCAAGTGCTCAAGGGTGCGCACACCTTCAACTTGCTGGATGCGCGGGGTGCGATCAGCGTGACTGAGCGTGCCGCTTACATTGGCCGCATCCGCAACTTGGCCCGCAGCGTGGCGCAGAGTTATTACGAAAGCCGCGAACGTCTGGACTTCCCGATGGCCCCGCGTGAATGGGTTGCACAAATGCCCAAGAAAGCCGCGTGAGGGAGAGCGATATGTCTGTACAAAATTTGCTGGTTGAATTGTTTGTCGAAGAGCTGCCGCCTAAGGCACTTTACAAGCTGGGTGCCGCCTTCTCGGGCGTGTTGGCCGAGCAACTCCAGGCCCAAGGCCTGGCCGCAGCCGATGCGGTGGTGACCGCCTTTGCATCGCCCCGCCGCTTGGCCGCGCATGTGACAGCAGTGGCCGGGCAAGCGGCAGACAAGGCTGTGCAACAAAAGCTCATGCCTGTCAGCGTGGGCCTGGACGCCAATGGCAACGCCACGCCTGCCTTACTCAAAAAACTGCAAGCACTGGGTGCCGATGTGAGCGACCCGGCCGCTTCCGTGGCCGCGCTCAAGCGTCAACCTGACGGGTCCGGGAAAGTGGGTGCCGAGGCCCTGTTTTACGACAGCGTGGTCCGGGGCGCGACTTTGACTGCGGGTTTGCAAAAGGCGCTCGATGAAGCGCTAGCCAAACTGCCAATTCCTAAAGTCATGCAGTACCAACTGGAGACCGACTGCGAGTTACCCGGCTGGAGCAGCGTTAATTTTGTGCGCCCCGCGCACAGCCTGATTGCGCTGCATGGCAGTGCCGTGGTGCCAGTGAAAACCCTGGGATTGACTGCAGGTAACAGCACGAAAGGCCACCGCTTTGAGGCCAAACTGTCCACCGTGGTGGTGCCGCATGCCGACCTGTACGACGAAGTGCTCAAGCGCGATGGTTCGGTCATAGCCAGTTTTGCGGAGCGCCGTGCCGAAATCGAACGTCAGCTCCATGCCGCAGCAGCCAGAGCCGGTGGCAGCGAGGATGGCAAGCCGCACGCTGCGCTCCAGCCGATCGAAGACGAAGCCTTGCTGGACGAAGTGACCGCCTTGCTCGAGCGCCCCAATGTGTTGACCTGTGAATTTGAAAAGCAGTTCCTCGACGTGCCGCAAGAGTGCTTGATTCTGACGATGAAGGCGAACCAAAAATACTTCCCGCTGCTGGACGCTGCAGGCAAGTTGACGCACCAGTTTTTGGTGGTCAGCAACATCACGCCAGACGATGCATCGGCCGTGATCGGTGGCAACGAGCGCGTGGTGCGCCCCCGATTAGCCGACGCCAAATTCTTCTTTGACCAAGATCGCAAGAAAACGCTCGAGTCTCGTGTCGAAGGCCTGTCCAAAGTGGTGTACCACAACAAGCTGGGCACGCAAGGCGAACGCATGGCGCGCGTCTGCGCAATTGCAAAAGCGATTGGCCAGAAAATCCAGGGCCAGGGGGATGCTGACAACTTGGCCGTGCAAGCCGAGCAGGCTGCGCGTTTGGCCAAGACCGATTTGCTGACCGACATGGTAGGTGAGTTTCCTGAATTGCAAGGCATCATGGGCGGCTACTACGCACGCCACGATGGCCTTTCCACCGAAGTGGCCGAGGCGATCGAAGACCATTACAAACCCCGTTTTGCAGGCGACGACTTGCCGCGCAACCAAGTGGGCCTGGTGGTGGCGTTGGCCGACAAGCTTGAAACACTGGTCGGCATGTTCGGCATCGGCAACGTGCCCACCGGTGACAAAGACCCGTTTGCGCTGCGCCGCCATGCTTTGGGTGTGATTCGCCTGTTGATTGAGAAAGATTTGCCCTTGCAGTTTTATGAATTGAACGAGATCACAGAGAATGCGTTTCCCGAGGGTATGTTGGAAAACGATTGGCTGGTCTTAGAAGAGTTCTTCAAAGACAGACTTCGCAGTTATCTTAAAGATTGGGGCTATTCGGCTCCCGAAGTTGAAGCCGCTTTGCATGCCCAGGGTATGACCACTTGGAGCGATTTGAAAATTCGTTTACAAGCCGTGCACGCCTTCGCTGCCCTGCCCGAAAGCCCGGCACTGGCCGCAGCCAACAAGCGCATCGGTAACATCCTAAAGAAAGCCGGCGAGGTGGACGCGCATGTCAACCCGGCACTCCTTCAGCAAGAGGCCGAGAAAAACCTCTTCGCCGCCATGCAAAAGTTGCTGCCTGAATCGCAAGCACAGTTCCAAGCGGGTGACTACACAGCCAGCCTGCAGACCTTGGCTGCGATGCGTTCGCCGGTCGACGCCTTCTTTGACGAGGTGATGGTCAACGCCGAAGAAATAGGCCTGCGAATGAACCGCCTGGGCTTGCTCAAGTCGCTTCATATGGCAATGAACCGCGTGGCCGATTTGTCGCGCCTGCCTTCTTGAAAACTGAATTTTTGCCATGAGCATCAAACTTGTCATTCTCGACCGCGACGGCACGATCAACATCGACAGCGATGAGTACATCAAATCGCCTGAAGAATGGCACCCAATTCCTGGAGCGCTTGAAGCGATTGCGCGCCTGAACCATGCGGGATATCACGTTGTGTTGGCAAGCAATCAGTCGGGGCTGGGACGGGGCTTGTTTGATGTCGTGTCTCTGAATGCGATTCATGCGCGCATGAACAAACAATTGACTGTGGTGGGCGGTCGGATTGATGCGATCTTTTATTGCCCTCACACACCTGACGAAGCCTGTGCTTGCCGCAAACCCCTGCCTGGCTTGTTGGAGCAAATTGCTGAACGGTATGGCATGTCCTTGGCCGGTGTGGCCTTTGTAGGTGACAGCTTAGGTGACATGCAGGCGGCTTTGGCGGCGGGGTGCTTACCGCATCTGGTCTTAACCGGTCAATCTGAGTGTTTGCGCGGACAAAGTTTACCTGCCGACTTTCCCGTTCAAACCCGAATGCACCAAGACTTGAATGCTTTTGTAACGCATTGGCTCAGCCGAGCGAAAAACTCCATCCTTTGAGTCCTATTGGCTGAGCGCATGAACCTGATTCGATCTGTTCTCCACGTCTTGTGGTTGATCCTCACCGTGATCCCTTGGGCGTTGTTCGTTGTACTCGCTTCTTACTTCGTCAGCAGCACCCAGGTGTACTGGATCTGCGCCGGATGGTTGAAGCTGGCGGTGGACAGTGGCACCTTTATTTTGGGCATTAAAAACCGCGTGACGGGCATGGAAAATTTGCCAACAGGCGCTAAAGATCCGGCCGTCTTGCTGGTTAAACACCAATCCACGTGGGAGACCTTTGTCATGCCGGCCTTGATGCCTCATCCTTTGGCCTATGTGTTTAAAAAAGAGCTGTTGAGTGTGCCTTTTTTTGGCTGGGCGATGGCGCGCATGGACATGATTCACATTGACCGGGGTCAGCAATCGAAAGCTTTTGCCAAGGTGGTCACTCAAGGCAAGCGGCTGATGGGTGAAGGCGTCTGGGTCATCATGTTCCCTGAAGGCACGCGCATACCCCGTGGGCAGGTGGGGACCTATAAAACGGGGGGGACCCGTTTGGCGATTGAAGCGGGTGTGCCCGTCATCCCGATTGCGGTGACCTCGGCCAAATGTTGGCCGACCAAAGCTTTCATCAAAAAGCCGGGCGTGGTGGACATTTCGATTGGCAAAGCCATTGCCAGCGAAGGCCGTGAGCCCGATGAATTGATGCAAGAAGTTCAGGCTTGGATAGAGTCTGAAATGCGACGTCTCGATCCCGAAGCCTACGCCTGAAAGCACTTGCGCCATGCGCTCACCGTTTCAGTTTGTTTTGGATTTTTTCGAGTCTGAACCTGCAAGCTCGGAGTCGCTCGCGTCAGCACCACAGCCTGAAACGGTCCTGAACCCGGTTCGGTTTGCGCACCCTCAGGCCAACCGTACTGTGGTGTTTGAGGGCGTGCAAATCGCTTACGCTTTTGCCCGAGCGAAACGCAAAACCATTGGCTTCAGCATCGGGCCCGATGGCTTGGTCGTCAGAGCCCCTCAATGGTTGTCACTCAAAGAGGTGGAAGCCGCGCTGCAGCAAAAAAGCAGTTGGGTTTTGCGCAAACTGTCTGAATCCCAAGAGCGATACCATCAGCTTGAACACACCCGGGTGGCGTGGCACGATGGGGCCCAGTTTGCCTACCTTGGCAAACCAGTTCAGTTGTGCATCGATCCTGCGCAAGGCAGTGCCCAGCTCATCATCGGAGACACCAATGTGTTGCGTATTGGTGTCTCGGCCAAGGCCAATACCGCGCAAATCAGAGACTGCGTTCAAGCTTGGTTGATGCGGCAGGCAAGAGAATTGTTTGAGGCGCGCCTGAACCATTTTGCGCCCCTGCTTGGCGTGGAATGGAAAAAACTCAGTCTGTCCAATGCCGGCACACGCTGGGGAAGCGCCCGAGTCGACGGTGCTATTCGATTGAACTGGCGGCTGATTCATTTAAGCCCGAGCGAAATTGATTACGTCGTGGCACACGAACTCTCGCACTTGCGCGTGATGAACCACAGCGCACAGTTCTGGGAGACAGTCCGTTCGGTCATGCCTGATTACGCGCAACGCAGGCAACGCCTCAAAACCGAATCATTGGCAGCCTGGTGATTACAGGGCTGCGAATCGGTAGACTCCGTCGAGGTCCAAAGTACGTTTGAGCTGACCTTTATGCCAGAGTAAATGCAAATGTGCTACAGCCTCACCCATCGCAAATGTAGTTTGGTGAAAATTCAATGCACGCTTGAACAAAAGCGGCAACGTGTCGTGGGCGCTTTGGGGCTTTTCTTTGCAAGCGCCGATCACTTCAGCGAGCCTTTCTTTGTGATGGTCCTGCAGTTGGCCAATTCGGGTGTGCAAACCCTTGAAAGGCCGCCCATGCGAGGGCAAGACCAGGGTCTCTTCAGGCAAGTCATGAAACGCATCCAGTGAGTCCAAAAATTGCTGCAAAGCGTTTCCCTCCGGCTCTTGCGCGTAGACGCTCACATTGGTAGATATTTTGGGTAGCACCATGTCACCGCTGATCAGAATATGTTGATCAGCGCAATACAAAGCCATGTGTTCTGGTGAGTGACCGTAACCCGCAATACAGCGCCACGCAGCACCGCCCATTTTAAAAGTGTGCCCCCCCATCAATCGGTGATAACGGTTCGGAACTTGGGGCACCATGCCGGAATAGTAATTAAGCCGTGCTTTGACATCACGCATCGCATCCGGCTCGGACCAGCCATGTTGCACAAAAAAACTGTGGGTCAAATCGCCCCCAAAATTGGACAAGCCATGTGTGGCCATTTGAGCCGATTGGTATTCGGTGCTGCTCATCCACAACGGGGCTTTCCATTTTTTGCACATCCAGTCTGCCGAGCCCATGTGATCGGGGTGCATATGGGTGACCAGTACGCGCAAAACAGGCAGACCTTGCAGTGCAGTGGCAAACACCTGCTCCCAATCGCGGTGCGTAGAGTCATTGTGAATGCCGCAATCGATCGCCGTCCAGCCTTGGCGCAAACCCTCTGGACCCTCCAAGGCGTCGCGAACCAGCCAAAGATTGATGTGGTCAAGGGCAAAAGGCAGACCCATCCGAACCCAGAGGATCCCTGGTGCAACCTCCAATGTACTGCCTGAGCTTGGGATTTGCTCGGACAAGGGAAAGGTCAATGCGGATTCAAGTGAGGCAGAACTCATGGGGGCCTTGGGAAACGGACATTAATCGGTTAGCATTCGCACGGAGTTGACGTTAACGTAAACGTCAACATTCTCATATTCTAGGCGCGGGTGCTCCAAAAAGGCTGTCGCCAGCGTTCGCTGTACTGGCAACTACTCATCAACATATGGCCAACACCTATTCGATCAGCGATCTGTCCAAAGAGTTTGACCTGACCACGCGAGCCATTCGCTTTTACGAAGATATGGGTTTGCTCGAGCCTGAGCGCAGCGGCCCCGGTGGGCGTAATCGCATCTATTCGGCAAGGGACCGCACGCGATTGAAACTCACCTTGCGAGCCAAGCGCTTGGGCTTGTCGCTTACAGAAGCCAAAGACCTGATCGATATGTATGACAGCCCGCGTGACACGGGGCCGCAGTTGAAGAAATTCTTGCTTGTTTTAGCGCAGCATCGTCAGCAATTGGAGACGCAACTGGCCGACTTACAGGTCACGATGGACGAGGTGAAAACACATGAAAAAGAAGCCCGTGTTTTGCTGACTAAAGCCGAAAAAATGACCGCCAAAAAATGAATGCAGGAATTAAATTTGAGATAAAAATCAATTGACGTTTACGTAAACGTCAATTAAAGTCGGCACCGATTGCCATCTTTATCTGAATTGCCGATATGTCTTCTTCTGTTGCCCCTTGTGCCTTGTTTGAACGTGTCTCTCAAAGCTTTGCACGCCAAGGAATGATGCGGCATTTAGAGGCACGTTTGCTGCGGGTCGAGTCCGGTTGTGTCGAGGTGGCGCTTGCCTACGGTGACAAAGTGAGCCAGCAGCAAGGGGGGTTTCATGGTGGCGCCATGGGCACATTGGCTGACATTGCGGGCGGTTATGCGGGATTGACCGTGGCGCCCCAAGGCATGGAAGTCACGACTGTAGAGTACAAAATTAATTTTCTGCGCAGCTTTCAAAGCGGTGAGCTGCGGGCCACTGGCAGGGTTGTCAAAGCGGGTCAGCGCATCATCGTCACATCGGCGCAGGTGGTGCATGTGGGTGCTGATGGCAAAGAATCGGTTTGCGCTGTGATGCAGCAAACCTTGGTGCCCGTGCCCCAAACGTATTGATACAAAAACACACTGAATGGAGAAACGCATGAACAATCTGCCTGGCCTGAATTTTCAACTCGGTGAAGAGATAGACGCCTTGCGCGACGCAGTGCGCGACTTTGCGCAAGCCGAAATCGCACCCCGTGCAGCCGAGATCGACCGGAGCGACCAATTCCCAATGGACCTGTGGCGCAAGATGGGCGAACTGGGCGTACTGGGCATCACCGTGGGCGAGGAATACGGCGGCGCCAACATGGGTTACTTAGCGCACATGATCGCGATCGAAGAGATCTCGCGCGCCTCTGCCAGCGTGGGTCTCTCCTACGGCGCGCACTCCAACTTGTGCGTGAACCAGATCAAGCGCAACGGCACAAGCGAGCAGCGCGCCAAATACCTGCCTAAGCTGATCAGCGGCGAGCATGTGGGCGCATTGGCCATGAGCGAGCCCGGCGCGGGTTCTGATGTGCTGAGCATGAAGCTCAAAGCCGAAGACAAAGGCGGCTACTACCTGCTGAATGGCAACAAGATGTGGATCACCAATGGCCCTGACGCCGACACGCTGGTGGTCTACGCGAAGAGCGAACCCGAGCTCGGGGCGCGCGGCGTGACGGCCTTTCTGATCGAAAAGGGCATGCAAGGATTCAGCATCGCGCAAAAGCTCGACAAACTGGGCATGCGCGGCAGCCACACCGGCGAGCTGGTGTTCAACAACGTCGAAGTACCGGTCGAGAATATTCTGGGCGGCCTGAACAACGGCGCCAAGGTGCTGATGAGCGGCCTGGATTATGAACGCGCCGTGCTCAGCGGCGGGCCCCTGGGCATCATGCAGGCTGTGATGGACAACGTCATCCCCTACATCCATGATCGCAAGCAGTTTGGCCAAAGCATAGGGGAGTTCCAACTCATCCAGGGCAAAGTGGCCGATATGTACACCGTGCTGCAGGCCGGTCGCTCGTTCGCCTACACCGTAGCCAAGAACCTGGACCTGCTGGGTACCGAACACGTGCGCCAAGTTCGCAAAGACTGCGCTTCCGTGATTTTGTGGACTGCAGAAAAAGCCACCTGGATGGCCGGTGAAGGCGTGCAGATTTTTGGCGGTAACGGCTACATCAACGACTACCCGCTGGGCCGTTTGTGGCGCGACGCCAAACTTTACGAAATTGGCGCCGGTACCAGCGAGATCCGCAGGATGCTGATTGGCCGCGAATTGTTTTCCGAAACCCGCTGAGGTTATCGCAGCCCTGCGAAAATGGATGCATGAGCAATTCACTTCAGCATCTTTTTGACAACAACCGGGCTTGGGCTGCACGCATGCAGCAGGAGAACCCGTCCTATTTCAGTCGCCTGGCCAACCAGCAATCCCCCAAATACCTGTGGATTGGCTGCTCCGACAGCCGGGTGCCGGCCAATCAGATTACCGGCCTCGATCCGGGCGAGGTCTTTGTCCACCGCAACGTGGCGAACGTGGTGGTGCATTCAGACCTCAATGCCTTATCGGTCATCCAGTACGCGGTGGATGCGCTCAAAGTCGAGCACATCATGGTCGTGGGCCATTACGGCTGCGGTGGCGTCTTGGCCGCCACCCGTGGCACCCGCGTGGGCCTGGCTGACAACTGGCTGCGCCATGTGCAAGACGTGCGCTTGCGCCACCGCCAACGCCTCAACCACTTGCCGCAGGCCGAGCTCGAGTCCGTGATGTGCGAGATGAACGTGATCGAGCAAGTCGGCAACGTTGCTTTGTCTAACGTGATGCAAGACGCTTGGAGCCGAGGCCAAAAAGTCACCGTCCATGGCTGGATTTACGGCCTGGAGGACGGCCTGGTCAAAGACCTGGACGTCAGCATGACCGGCGCGCATGAAGTGGTGAATGTCTTTCGCCGCGCTTTCAAACGCTACCCCCGAGGCTGAGCCTTAAGGGTGCAGCCTTTTGTACAAACTCTTGAGGAGAACACATGTCCGACCCCATCGTTATTGTCAGCGCAGCGCGCACCCCCATGGGTAGTTTTCAGGGTGACTTTTCAACACTCGCAGCGCACGATCTGGGCGGTGCGGCCATCAAGGCGGCGGTCGAACGCGCTGGCCTGAACTCGCAATTCACGCCCGAACTCGTGACCGAAGTGCTGTTTGGCAACTGCCTTATGGCCGGCCAAGGCCAGGCCCCAGCGCGTCAGGCCGGCTTCAAGGGCGGTTTGCCCCAAAGCGCGGGCGCTGTCACTCTGTCCAAGATGTGCGGCTCAGGCATGCGCGCGGCCATGTTTGCGCACGACATGCTGGTTGCGGGCACGCACGACGTGCTGGTGGCCGGTGGCATGGAAAGCATGACCAATGCGCCTTACCTCATGCTCAAGGGCCGAGGAGGCTACCGCATGGGCCACGACAAAATTTACGACCACATGATGCTGGACGGCCTGGAAGACGCCTACGAAGCCGGCCGCAGCATGGGCACCTTTGGCGAAGACTGTGCGGCCAAATACAGCTTCACCCGTGCCGAGCAAGACCACTTTGCCACCACCAGCGTGCAGCGCGCCAAGGCCGCCACCGAGTCCGGTGCGTTTGCCGCCGAGATCACGCCCGTCACGGTGAAAGACCGCAGCGGCGAACGCGTGGTCTCCATCGACGAAGGCCCTGGAAAAGTCAAACTCGAGAAGATCACCTCGCTCAAGCCCGCCTTCAAGAAAGACGGCACCATCACCGCCGCCAGCAGTTCGTCGATCAACGACGGGGCTGCCGCCATGGTGTTGATGCGCGCCAGCACCGCCGCCCAACTCGGCTGCAAGCCATTGGCCCGCATCGTCAGCCACGCTACGCACGCGCAAGAGCCTGAATGGTTTGCCACGGCCCCTGTGGGCGCGACGCAAAAGGCTTTGGCCAAAGCGGGCTGGACGGTGGAAGACGTGGATCTGTGGGAAGTCAATGAAGCCTTTGCGGTGGTGCCAATGGCGCTCATGAAAGAGCTGGGCGTGCCGCACGATAAGGTCAACGTCAACGGCGGCGCTTGTGCCTTGGGCCACCCAATTGGCGCGTCCGGTGCGCGCATCATGGTGACCTTGATCCATGCGCTCAAGGCGCGCGGTTTGAAAAAAGGCCTGGCTACGCTGTGCATTGGCGGCGGCGAAGGCACGGCTGTTGCGCTGGAATTGATTTGATGGATCAACGCCCTTGTAGGAGCCAGCCTGCTGGCGATCGGCATTTGAAGGAACCTGCCCTTAATGCAATCGGCGTTTTTAGGAGCCTGCCCTGGTGGCAATCGGCTTTAGCGATGAGCGGACACCAACAAGCATCGCCAGCAGGCTGGCTCCTACAAAAAAGAAATAAACAAGCATGAACACTGTCCTCCTCATCGGCGCGTCGCGTGGTATTGGCTTGGCACTGGCGCGCCAGTACCTGGATGACGGCTGGCGCGTGATCGCGACCGCTCGCAACGACGAAGGTTTGGCCCGACTCAAAGCTTTGGGCGCTGAAACCTTTCGTTTGGATGTGGCCAACCCGGCCAGCAACAGCGGCCTGGCGTGGCAGCTCGATGGTGAAAAAATCGATCTTGCAATCTATGTAGCAGGCGTTGGCGATAGGGATACCACCACATCGCCGCCGACGCGTGAAAAATTTGATCTCTTGATGCATACCAATGCCATGGGCCCGATGATGGTGTTGCCACAGATCGCGCCCATGCTGATTGAAGCAAAGGGCGTATTTGCGGCCATCAGCAGCCACCTTGGCAGTCTGACACAGACGCAAACCAGTATGGCTGCGCTGTACCGCATGAGTAAGGTGGCATTGAATATGTACGTGCGGTGCGCACAACATGACTTTCCTGAAATTGGCTGCGTGGCATTGCATCCTGGTTGGGTGCAGACCGAAATGGGCGGCGCACAGGCCCCGCTCACGCCCGCGCAAAGTGCCACCAGTCTGCGCCAGACGCTCGAACGTATCCGCACGCATCCGCGCCCTGAGGACCGGGGTGCTTTTTTGAACCACGACGGCACGCCCCTCCCATGGTGAACCGATAACGAAAGAAAACCATGCTGCTGACCCCCGACCAGGACATGATCCGCGACGCGGTGCGCGACTTTGCGCAGCGTGAACTCTGGCCCCATGCCGCCGAGTGGGATAAAAAGCACCACTTTCCCAAAGACGTCCACAAGGGCCTGGCCGAGCTGGGTGCGTACGGCATTTGCGTGCCCGAAGACCTGGGCGGCGCGGGTCTGGACTATGTGACGCTGGCGCTGGTGCTGGAAGAAATTGCTGCGGGTGACGGCGGTACCAGCACCGTGATCAGTGTGACCAACTGCCCGGTCAACGCCATTTTGATGATGTACGGCAACGCCGCGCAAAAAGAACAGTGGCTGCGGCCTTTGGCGCAAGGCCAGATGCTTGGCGCGTTTTGCCTGACCGAGCCGCATGTGGGCTCGGACGCTTCGGCGCTGCGCACGACCGCCGTGAAGGTGGGCGAAGAGTATGTCATCAACGGCGTCAAGCAATTCATCACCAGTGGCCAAAACGGCGACGTGGCCGTGGTGATCGCTGTGACCGACAAGGGCGCAGGCAAGAAGGGCATGAGCACCTTCTTGGTGCCCACCAGCGCCCCTGGCTACGTGGTGGCCAGGCTCGAAAACAAGCTGGGTCAACACAGCAGCGACACGGCGCAAATCAATTTCGACAACTGCCGCGTCCCGGTAGAAAATTTAATTGGCCAAGAGGGAGACGGCTACAAGATCGCCCTGTCGTCTTTGGAAGGCGGGCGCATTGGCATCGCCGCGCAAAGCCTGGGCATGGCGCGCAGCGCATTCGAGGTGGCCGTCGACTATGCCAAGCAGCGCGAAAGCTTTGGTACGCCCATCTTCAATCACCAGGCCGTGGGTTTTCGCTTGGCCGATTGCGCCACGCAACTCGAAGCCGCACGCCAACTGATCTGGCACGCAGCCAGTCTGCGCGACGCGGGCCGGCCTTGCCTGAAAGAAGCGGCCATGGCCAAGTTGTTTGCCAGCGAAATGGCCGAGCAGGTCTGCTCCGCCGCCATTCAGACCCTCGGCGGCTACGGCTATGTGAGCGACTATCCGGTCGAGCGCATTTACCGCGACGTGCGCGTGTGCCAGATCTACGAAGGCACCAGCGACGTGCAAAAAATCATCATCCAGCGCGCGCTATAACGCATTGCCGACAGTGACTTGTAGGAGCCAGCCTGCTGGCGATGTTTTGATTGCTCCTATGCGCGGACTCATTCAATCGCCAGCAGGCTGGCTACAAAGCCAATGCCCCATCAACCCATGCCCCCTTGCTCCCTGTCGCTATGAATCCAACGCCTTGCCCCTGCGGCAGAACAAGCGCTAACCCGCAAGGCCAAGCGCTGACTTTCGATGCCTGCTGCGGCCCCTGCCACGCTGGCATTGCTGCACCGGACGCCGAAAGCCTGATGCGCTCTCGTTACAGCGCCTTTGTATGTGGCGACATACCCTACCTCTTGGCAACTTGGCACAGCAGTCAACGCCCAGTCAATTTGGCGTTGGAGGCAGGCGCCAAATGGCTGGGGCTTTCGATCAAGCAGCACCGCATCACGGGTCAGGACACCGCTGTAGTCGAATTTATCGCCCGTTTTCGCGTGGGCGGCAAGGCCACCCGCCAGCACGAGCTCAGCCGTTTTGTGCGCGAAGATGGACGCTGGTTCTATTTGGACGGCGATGTGCTCTGAAAACGTGTGATTCGCCCCGTATCATCGCGGCATGACATTTGAAGCCATTTTGTTTGACTGCGACGGCGTGCTCGTTGACAGCGAAGCCATCACCTGCGGCGTGTTGCGTGACATGTTTGAAGAACAAGGCTGGCGCATGAGCCTGGCCGAGTGCATGCAGCGCTTTGTCGGCCATACGGTCAAAAGCCAGCGCGATACCATTGAAGCCCATACCGGGCAGCCTCTCACCGACGCCTGGCTGCAAGTGTTTTTTGAGCGCCGCAATGTGCGTTTGCAAGCCAATATCACCGCCATCGAAGGCGTGCACGAGGCTGTGGCGCACTTGCATGCGCATTGTCAGGGCCGCATCGCGGTGGCCTCTGGTGCGGACCGCTTCAAGGTCGAGATGATGCTCAAAAAAGTCGGTTTGCATGACTTTTTTGAAGGCCGTATTTTCAGTGGTCACGAAATGCCGCGCAGCAAACCATACCCCGATGTGTACCTGGCCGCCGCTGCCTATTTGCAGATCGACCCGGCACGTTGCCTGGTGATCGAAGACACCACCGTGGGCATTACCGCAGGTGTGGCGGCTGGCGCTACGGTGTGGGCCTATGCGGCACCGCCGGCCCTACACGAGCCCCTCTTGCAAGCCGGTGCTGCACGGGTGTTCACGCTGATGGACGCCTTGCGTTTGAGCTGACTGACGCACAGCCACTCAATGGGTGGCCTTGTGCGCCCTGGCGGTCTCTTGGATTTGCAATCTTTGCTCATCCGAGAGCCTGCCCAGGTTCTTGAGTTGCATGCCCATGCGCGGATTTTTCTCCAACAATGTCTTGTGACGCCGCAAGAAGTCCCAATACAGCGTGGTGTAGGGGCAGGCCTGTGGCCCGACCGATTGCGCCGGATCAAACTTGCAGCCTTGGCAGTGGTTGCTCATGCGATGGATGTACTTGCCGCTGGCCACATAAGGTTTGCTGGCCATCAGCCCGCCATCGCCAAATTGAGACATGCCCAGCGTATTTGGCAGCTCGACCCATTCCACAGCGTCCACATAGACACTCAAAAACCATTCGTGCATGCGCTGCGGTTGCACGCCCAGCAGCAAGCCATACAGGCCCAGCACCATCAGCCGCTGGATGTGGTGCGCATAGCCGTGCCGCAGCGTTTGCTGCAAGGCATCGCGCAGGCAGGCCATGTCGGTCTCGCCCGTCCAAAAAAATTCAGGCAAGGCTTCTTGCGCGTCCAGCGCGTTGAGGTCGAGGTAGCCGGGCATCTGCGTCCAGTAGATGCCGCGCACGTATTCACGCCAGCCGAGAATCTGCCGCACAAACCCTTCCACGGCAGCCAGTGGCGCATGGCCTTTTTGCCACGCGTTTTGCGCCGCATGGACCACCTCTTGCGCACTGAGCAACTTGAGGTTCAGGCACACCGACAGCTGCGAGTGATAGAGCCAGGGCTCACCCGCCCACATGGCGTCTTCGAATTGGCCGAACAAAGGCAAGCGGTGGACCATGAAGTCTTGCATGGCTTGAAGGGCATGCTCACGCGTGACTGGCCAACCAAACTCGGTCAGCTCGCCGGGCTGCTGTGGCAAGACCTTGTGCACCATCGCCATCAATTGCCGGGTGATCTCGTCGGGCGCAAAGCGTTGGGGTGCAGGCAGGTTTTGCGGGCCTTTTTTGCCAAACGATTCGCGGTTGTCGGCGTCGAAATTCCATTGGCCCCCAACCGGTTGTTTGCCCTCCATCAGAATACCAAAGCGCTGGCGCTGTTCGCGGTACCAGTATTCCATGCGCAGCTGTTTACGGCCTTTGATGTGCGCCGAAAAGTCGCGCACGGTGGTGAAAAAGCTGGCGTCGTCGCGCACGCTCAGCTCCCTTTGCTGCGCCTTGGCGGTGGCCTGCAGTGCCTGCAGAACGCGCCAGTCGCCTGGCGCGGTCATCACCAGTTGGGCGGGTTGCCATGTGGCCATGGCGCGGGCCAGTTCACCTTGCAGCGTTCCGGTGTGGCCGACTTGGTCGAGCGCGGTGTAGTCCACCCGCCAGCGCTTGTCGCGCAGCGTTTGCGCAAAGTGCCGCATGGCACTCAGGAACACCGCAATGCGCTGCTTGGACGAGGGCACATGCGTCGACTCCTGCATGGCTTCGGCCATCCAGACGACGTCGTGGGCCGGGTCGAAATCGACCAGCGCACTGGCGTCATGGCTGAGCTGATCGCCCAAGATGATGACCAAATGGCGAATCGGTGAGGTCGGTGCTGTGGGTGCTGTGGGTACTGTGGGTGTGGGTGAGGGTGTGGTCATATCAAAAATCCCATTGGGTTTGCGTGTCTTCAATGGCAGGAGCTGCCCGGCGGCGCTGGGTTGGCTGGGTGGCTCGCCGTGAGGCGTGTTGTTCAATGATGGCTTGTTTGCCCTGGCGCACTTGCGGTGTGCTGCGGCGGGCGTGCAGCAGGGCTTTGGCTGAGCGTGTGGCTGCCGGCAGGTCTACCACCGGCTCGGGCCAGTGGGCGCCAACGTGGGAGCCGACCACCACCCCGCACTGCGCCTGCACCGAAGGCGGCATCTTCCAGGGCTCGAACAGCCAGGTGTCGGGCACCCGGCGCAACACCGGCAGCCAGCGCCGCACAAAGACACCTTGCGGGTCGTGGTCTTGCGCTTGTTTGATCGGGTTGTACACGCGAGTGGTGTTGATGCCGGTGGTGCCTGACTGCATTTGCATCTGGCTCCAGTGAATGCCAGGCTCGTAGTCCACAAATTGCCCGGCCAGCCACTGCCCGACTTCGCGCCAGTGCAGCCAAAGGGGGTAGGCCGCCACCGACACCAGCATGGCGCGCATGCGGAAATTGAGCCAACCGGTGTGTTGCAGCATGGTCACGCAGGCGTCCACCAGCGGCCAGCCGGTGGTGGCGGTGCGCAAGCGTTCAAAGTGCGCGGCATTCCAGTCGCCTTCGCGCAGACCGTCGTAAGCCCGGTGCATGTTGCGGTGCTCGATGGCGGGTTCGCTCTCGAGCTTTTGCATGAAATGACAATGCCAGTGCAGTCGGCTGGTGAACGCCACCAGGCCCTTGCGGGTCCACGGGTCCAGGCCCGGCTGAACCAGGGTTTGTTCGGTGGCCTGAACCACTTCGCGCATGCTCAGGCACCCCCAGCTCAGATAGGGCGACAAACGCGAGCAAGCACTGGTGGCGCTCAAGGGCGATGAAATGCCACCCCGGTATTGGCCGCTGCGCGTGTTCAAAAAACTCTGTAAGGTGTGCCAAGCCGCTTGCCTGCCGCCGGTTTGCCGCTCGGGTGGGGCGTCAAGTGCCAAGCCCCAGGCCTGCCAATCGGGCCAGCGTTCTGCTGGCCAGGGCCACGGGGCTGGCGTGAGGGTGGGGGCTATCAGCTGGGGCGCTTGCATGCGCTGCGTCCACAGGGCGCTCCACTGGTTGCGGCTGGGCAGTCGGCGCACCACGCCGTTTTGGCTGTGCTCCTGCCACTGCACGTTGTGCGTGGCGCACCAGCGAGCGACGGCTTTGTCACGCTCGTAGGTCAGCGCGTTGCCGGTTTCTTCATGGGCGTGCAGGTGGCTGAAAGCTTGTGCTTGGTGCAGGCGATCGAGCACTTCTGAGACCTCGCCCGTGAGCACTTGCAGGCGCACGCAGCAGGCCTTCAGTTGCACAAACAAGTCGCGCAGGCATTCATGTAAAAAATCAAACTGTCTTTGCGAAGCGTCTGGGTTGCGCCAATATGACGGCTCCACGATGTACACGCACATGACCGGCCCCAGGGCAGCAGCATGCGTCAGAGCCGCATTGTCGTGCACCCGCAAATCGCGTTTGAACCAAACCAACTGCGTGCCCATGTCAGGGGGCCAAGATTTGGCGTGGAGGGGACCTGTCGCCCTTGGGATCAAAGCAAGCCAACAAGTCGGTCGGCGCTGATTCGACTTGCCGCGCCAGATAAGCGCGAATATGCGTTGCAGCCAGCCAAGGGTGAGTCTGGCCACTCCAAATCCCCCGTTGCGCAATGACCCAGTCAGCACCGTTCTTTTGCATCAGAACGACCGCCGGCTGCAAGTCGTCAAATTCAACTTCGAGCAGCATCCAGTCGCTTCGGACTGATGCGGCAGCAACGCGTGCGCTCTGCGATGCGGGAGGGCTGAAGTTTTTCAATGCCTGTAATGCCTGTGGAAGGCGCTGATCGTCTGCCTGAAGCACTTGGACATCAGTGCACTCGCGGCGCAGGCTGTTGAGTTGGTTGCGCAACCAGCCCTCAGCGTCCAGCGGACGACCGTCCACCATCAGCAAATGACCACCGTCCGCTTGGATCCATTCCAAATGGCTCACCGTGACGGCAATGAGGGTCGCCATCAGCGCCGTCAACGCAACATGCGGCTTCATGCGGTGGGGTAGGGCAAGGTCGTGTGTGCATCCAGCGGAATATTTTCGTGCTGGGCCACCATCTCCAGAGCCTTCTCGAACAAGGCGCGCGCCGATCCTGAGACCGTGCTGAGGTAGGCGTGCAGGTGCGCGTCGTCGGTACTTTTGTTCAGGCACTCCTGGCTGTACTGCTCGAAGCTGGCCAGTTGTGTGATCAGTTCGGCCACATGTCGGGGGCATTCACACAGCACTTGGCTGGAGATATTGGCCACCCTGCTCAAGGTTTCGTCACTGTACTTGCGCGGCGGCACCAGGCCATTGCGCTGGAAATCGCTGACTTCCGGGGTGTGGTCCATCCACAAAACGGAGTTGATCAACTCTCCCAGTTCTGCATTCGAGACAGGCTCTCTGCGGACTTTGACGCCCGCCAGTTTCAATGTGGCCACCACAGGTTCCTGGCCAAAGTTGTAGAGCACGATCGCTTGCTGAAAGTGGTGCGCCTGTACCAGTCGTTGTATGTCTCTGCCCGCGATCACATCGAGCGAGTTCACGCGCACCAACAGAACCAAAGGTTGCGAGGTCAGGGGCGCATGGTGTGCCGCGTTCAGGTCTTCAAAAATCTCGGTGATTTGGATGGGTTTGTCGTTCAAGCCCAGCGACATCTGGCTCGATTCCATGCGTGCAGCCATGCCCACGCCGACCACGGCCATGGTCACCGGGGCAGCATGCGCGAGTGTGGGGCGATTCAGGCGGTGCGCTGTTCTTTGCTGCAGCAGCAGGGCATTGAGCTGCGCGCCTTGCAAGGCCGCGATGGTGCTGATGCTGTGTCCTGATTCAGTGAGCTGTTTGATGAGCGAGGCACGCAGCACGTCCTCATCCGAATACTGTCGATGTCTGCCTTCGGATTTGCGGGGTGCAAATGCGGCATGCCGGGTCTCCCACACCCTCAATGTAGAAACGGGTACACCACTGAGTGCCGATACAGCACCAATTCGGTGGTTAGAAATGGGGGTGGCCATAAAATTTACCTGATCTGAGTAGATATTGAATTGAATTATAGGAATAAATAAAATTTTGAGTAGATTAAACCTGAATGGATGGTAAATTTGCACAAAATCAGGAAATAAAACCATGCTGAATAAAAAAACGCTTCACGCAATTCATGCGCTTGTGCATATCGCCTCGCTGCCTCAGGGTGTCAGCATCTCCACTACAGAGCTGTCCAGACAACTGCACTTGTCCGTTTCATATCTGGAGAGCTTGCTCAAAATCCTGCGTGAAAACAAACTTGTTTGCTCCACGCGCGGCCCTGGTGGCGGGTATGAACTGGCCTTGCCGGCCTCGCAGTTGAGTGTGTGGTCCGTGGCGCAGGCTTTCGATGACCGCTCCAAGCCGCAAGCGCCTACCAGCGTGTACCAGATCGATTTGGATGCCCTGCTTGGCGGAGCGATTGAGTCCCAGTTTCAAAGCATCCTTTCTTCCATTTTCATCGGGAATTACACCCATGAAATGGAACCCTCAGACACACGCAATGGGCCTAACGATTGGCGTTTCGGGTTCAAACCCTTAGCGCCCAGTTACGTCCCCGTTGCACCCAATTCGGTGTTTCAGCTCTCTCAATTCATGGGCTTGCGGGCTACCGCATGAGCTTCATGGCTGTCGTTTCCCTTTTTTCACTGCACTGCGAGTTCAAACCATGACTTTATTGAAGACAAATTTTTCGCGTCGTGTTTTCATCATGCAAGCCATTGCTGTATCTGGCGCCGTATTGACTGCGCAGCAAGTTGCTGCCCAAGCCGCACTCGCCGAGTCGGATGCGCAAGCAGTGGCTCTCGGCTACAAAGCCGATGCAAGCAAGGTCGACAAAGCCAAACAGACCAAATATGCGGCGGGCCAAGTCTGCTCGAATTGCGCCCTTTTCCAAGCCGCCTCCGGTGCGGCAGCGGGTGCTTGCCCCTTGTTTGCAGGCAAGCAGGTGGCCGCAAAAGGGTGGTGTACCGCGTGGGCCAAAAAGGCTTGAACCTTGTCCATGACTTGTAAGCATTGAGTCACTGCTGAGTACTACGCATGCGAACCCTGTGGTTGTCCTTGTCTGAGACTGAGCTGTTGCAACAGGGGCCCAATGCATGGCCGCGATTTGACAAAGTGGAGCACATTGACTGGCCACATGCTTTAGGGCGTCTGCGATCCCTGTACGCGACAAACAACTCCATTTGGGTCTTGCAAGTGAATGGCTTGAATCATTCACCTGCTGGTTTGAGGCAGGGCTTACTTGAAGCGAAGTTGAAAGTGTGGGTAGTGGTTTTGCTGCCCTTCGACAGGCGTTCAGAGATCGTCGAATGGTTGGACGCAGGCGCTGACCGTTGTGTGGCTTTGCCTTGTCAGCCTGCTTTGCTGGCTGCTTTGCTGCGATCGCTGCACAGGCGGAGTTTTGCCTTAGATTGCGGTATCAGCCAGTTTGCCAGTTTGAGCTTTGACCATGCAGCGATGACTTTATTTTGCAATGAACACCGCGTTGCGTTGACCCAAAGAGAGGCGCAGGTGATGTCGGTATTGATGCAGCGGGTTGGGAAAATGGTGTCAAACCATGAAATTTCTTTGCACATGGCCCAAGGCGAATCTTGTGCTTTGCGAGCAGCCGCTGTGCAGCTTTATGTACACCGCATCAACCGAAAAATTGAGCCCTATGGCTTGCATGTCAATTGCGTCAAACAAGTGGGCTATGGTTTGGCAGTCAAGCCTCAGCGGATGCCCAATGAACTGTCTACGGTCTGGGGATGTGCTGCTGTATCAGCCCACCGCCCTTTTCCCAGTCTTGCAGCGCATGCCCATGCACCTTGGGTTTAACGTTGAAACCACCTTTCAAAGGAAATAAGTCGAACTTGCCCAGCAAGCTGTGTGAGCGCTGCGAGCGGGTCATGACATGGCGCAAGTCATGGGCCAAGAATTGGGAGCAAGTCAAATACTGCTCACAATCCTGCCGTGATGGCAAGCCACGCAGTACTGCAAGAGCGTTCTGAAGGGGCGTTAGACGTTGTGACGAAACGCCTCGGGGGTTCGTCCTGTCCACCCTTTGAACGCCCGCATGAAGCTCTTTTCATTTTGAAATCCCGCTTCAGCCGCGATCTGTTTGATCGGGCGCGTCGTGCGCAGCAGCAAATCCACCGCCGTGTCACGCCGAACGCTGTCCTTGAGGGATTGCAAGCTGGCACCTTCCTCCTTGAGTTGTCGGTGCAGCGTGCGCGGTGACAGGTTCAGCCAGGCGGCCAGGTCGTCGGCGTTGCGGCTGTGCGCAGGGTGTTCGGCCAGCGTTTGGCGCACCTTTTCGACCAGCAGGCGGTCGCGCCGGTAGGGCCGCACCATCAGGAGCAATGCGCGTTGCAGCATGCGCTGCAGCGCAGCTTCGTCGCGGCGAATGGGCAGTTCCAAGTAGCCTGCTTCAAAGCTGAATTGGCTGTGCGGCGCATCAAAATGCACCGGAACGTCAAACAGCACCCGGTAGCAGTCCACATGGGATGGCGCCGAAAACTGCAGCTGAGTGGCGGTCAACGGGATGCGCGAGTCGGCCAGCCAGCAGGCCACGCCCAGGGCGTTGCGCAGAACCGAGACGGTGCAGAACTCGCGCATATCTTTCAGGTTGTGCGCCTCGTGCAATTCAAGGTGAGCCTGCCCATCCGAAGTGCTCAAGGTCAGGCAGATGTCGTCGGTCAGCAAGTTGTGATGGCGGCACCAGCGGGCCAGCGCCACGCCCAAGGTGGGGGCGGTCAGCGAGGCGCGTACCAGCATGCCGTAACTGCCCCAGGGCAGGCGGCGGCGAAACCAGCCCAGCGCTTCATCGTCCAGCTCGCGCATCGCGGCTTCGCTCATCCATTCCATCTGCAATGCCGTTACACGTGCGTCCGGTTGATTCAGTAACTTTGGCGCAATTTGTGCCTTTTGAAGCGCCTGCTTCGGGTCCAGGCCGCGCTGCGCGTAGGCCTGAACCATAGCGTTAATAAAAGCGATGGGGGTCTCTGTGCGCGACGCAGGCGATGGGGTAGTCATGATGCGGTCTATTTTGGCAGGATTTGCAACCCCTATGGCTTGGCCTGCAAGGGCGATGCGCCTTATGCTGTCGGCTATCAGCGATTCCACTGGATGCCCTATGACTGTTTTGCAATCTCAACTCAATGCCCGTTCAGCCGAATTCGCGGCCAACGCCGTCGCGATGCAAGCCCTTGTCGACGACCTGCGCGTTCATCTGGAACGCGTGGCTTTGGGCGGTGGCGATGCGCCTCGCGCCAAGCACACCGCCCGTGGCAAGCTGCTGCCGCGCGACCGTGTGCAAATGCTGCTCGATCCCGGCACGCCCTTTTTGGAAGTTGCGCCACTGGCGGCGCTGAATATGTACAACAACGACGCGCCCAGCTCAGGCGTGATCGTGGGCATTGGCCGCGTCAGCGGGGTGGACTGCATGATCGTGTGCAACGACGCCACGGTGAAGGGCGGCACCTATTACCCGCTCACGGTGAAAAAGCATTTGCGGGCGCAAGAAATCGCGCAGCAAAACCACCTGCCCTGCATCTATCTGGTGGACTCGGGCGGCGCCAACCTGCCGAATCAGGACGAGGTCTTTCCTGACCGCGATCACTTTGGCCGTATCTTTTTCAACCAAGCCAACATGAGCGCGCAAGGCATTGCGCAAATTGCGGTGGTCATGGGCTCGTGTACCGCAGGCGGTGCTTATGTGCCCGCCATGAGCGACGAAACCATCATCGTCAAAAACCAAGGCACCATCTTTTTGGGTGGCCCACCCTTGGTCAAAGCGGCCACGGGCGAGGTCGTCACGGCCGAAGACCTGGGCGGTGGCGATGTGCACACCCGCTTGTCGGGCGTGGCCGATCATCTGGCGCAAAACGATGTGCACGCCTTGTCACTGGCGCGCCAGGTGGTGAAGAATTTGAACGCGCAAAAGGCGCCGAACATCGCCACGCACACACCTGTGGCGCCCTTGTTTGATGCGCAAGAGTTGTATGGCGTGATCCCGACCGATACGCGCAAACCTTTTGATGTGCGCGAGATCATTGCCCGCATCGTCGACGGCTCCGAGTTCGATGAATTCAAATCCCGATTCGGCACCACGCTGATCTGTGGCTTTGCCCGCATCGAAGGCATGCCGGTGGGCATCATCGCCAACAACGGGATTTTGTTCAGTGAGTCTGCGCTCAAAGGCGCGCACTTCATCGAGCTGTGCTGCCAGCGCAAGATCCCGCTGGTCTTCTTGCAGAACATCACCGGCTTCATGGTCGGTCGAAAATACGAAAACGAAGGCATCGCCCGCAACGGTGCCAAGATGGTCACGGCCGTGGCCACCGCAGCAGTCCCCAAGTTCACCGTCATCATCGGCGGCAGCTTTGGCGCAGGCAACTACGGCATGTGCGGGCGCGCCTACAGCCCGCGCTTTTTGTGGATGTGGCCCAACGCGCGCATTTCCGTGATGGGCGGCGAGCAAGCGGCCAGCGTGCTGGCCACCGTCAAGCGAGATGGCATCGAGGGTAAGGGCGGCCAGTGGAGCGCCGACGAAGAGGCCGCATTCAAGGCCCCTATCAAAGAGCAGTACGAGGTGCAAGGCCACCCCTACTACGCCACCGCCCGCCTCTGGGACGACGGCATCATCGATCCCGCTGATACGCGCCGCGTGTTGGCGCTGGGTCTGTCGGCCTCACTGAACGCACCCATCCTCGAAACGAAATTTGGACTTTTCCGCATGTAATGTGTATGATTTCGTATATTTATACACATTAGAGGTTTTTTTATGCGCACCAACATCGTGATCGACGACAAGCTCATGGCCGATGTCATGGCTTCAGGTGATTTCAAGACCAAAAAAGATGCGGTCGAGGAGGGCTTGCGACTGCTCAAGCGGAAAAAGGCCTACGCGGCCCTTCGCGCAGCGCGGGGCACCCTGTTTTGGGACGATTCGGAAGAGGCTTGGGCTGAGCGCCGATCCGAGTTGGCGCGCCAGGGCGCAGCGCCGTTGACGGCCCAGGCGGTCCAAGAGCCAGCGGCAACTTATGCCGAAAAGCCAAGAGAGACACCATGATTTTGGTGGACTCCAGCGTTTGGATCGACTATTTCAGGGGCGAGCGCAACTTACAAACCGAACAACTTGATCTTCTGCTGGAGCATGGTGAAGGCGAGGTCGGCGTCGCCGATTTGGTGGTGTTTGAAGTGTTGCGAGGCTTCACTTCACCTCGGGCTCAGCAGGCGGCGAAAGCCATGTTGTTGAGCATTACCCTGCTCGAGATCGGCGGACTCAGCAATGCCTTGAACGCGGTTGTGCTCTACAGACGGTTGCGCCAGTCAGGCCGCACCGTGCACAGCCCCATCGACGTGCTCTTGGCCAGCTACTGCATCACCCACGGCCACGCACTGTTGCACCGCGACGCCGATTTTGAATCACTCAAAACCCTTGGCGGGCTGGACACATGGCCACACTGAACACCGCATCGCCCTGGCACAGCCACTTCAAGGGCCAAGCGTATTACCACGTCTGGGCCACGCACCGCTTGCTGGAGGCGGTATCTCGGGTGTCCGATGGCGATTACCGACGCGATGTGGGCTTGTTTTTCAAAAGCATCCACGGCACGCTGAACCACCTGCTGGTGGCCGAGCACTTACTTTGGTATGCGCGTTTTGCCAAAGGCGCATCGCCGGTGCTGGCGCTCGATGCCGAGATTGAACCCCATCGCGAACGCCTGGCGCAGGCCCTCAACGGCGGTGCCGCCAACTGGTCGCATCTGATCGGCACCTGGCCCTCCGATCGTTTTGACAGCCATCTGGATTACCAGACCAGCAAGGGCGTGCCCCAGACCTTGCCTTTTGCGGCCTCCTTGGCGCATGTCTTCAACCACGCCACCCACCACCGGGGTCAAGTCACAGCGGCATTGAAGACTTTGGGTCACCCCGCACCCGAGTTGGATTGGGTCTGTTACCTTCAACAGCAAGACGCCGAGGCCAAAAAACCATGAGCAACGATCAGAACGCCGCCCTGAGTGTCACCGTCCAAGACCAGGTGGCTCGCATCACCTTGACCCGCCCCGAGGTGCGCAATGCGTTCAACGCCGAGGTGATCGCGCAGATCAAATCGGCCTTTGAGGCTGTAGGCACCAGAGACGACGTGCGTTGCGTGGTGTTGGCCGCCGAGGGGCCTGCCTTTTGCGCAGGCGCCGACCTCAACTGGATGCGCCGCATGGCTGATTACACGCGCGACGATAACCTCGCCGACGCCAGCGAGCTGGCGGCCATGCTGCGTGCCATTTATGAATGCCCTCAGCCGACCATCGCCCGGGTTCAGGGCGACGTGTATGCCGGTGGCATGGGCCTGGTGGCCGCTTGCGACATGGCCGTCAGCGTTGACAGTGCGCATTACTGCCTGAGTGAAGTCAAGTTGGGTTTGATCCCCGCCACCATCAGTCCCTATGTGATCAGGGCCATGGGCGCTCGTGCAGCCCACCGCTATTTTTTGACGGCAGAGCGTTTCTCGGCGCAGGAGGCGCACCGGATCGGCTTGGTGCACGAGGTGACGAGCGCAGAGGTCTTGGACGTCAAGATGAACGAGCTGACGCAGGCCTTGGTGAGTGCCAGTCCCAACGCCATGCGTGTGTGTAAAAAACTGGTGCAAGACGTGGCCGAGCGTGAGATCAACGACGCGCTGGTGCGCATGACGGTGGAAGGCATTGCCGATATCCGTGCCAGCAGCGAAGGCAAGGAAGGTGTGCAGTCCTTCTTGCAAAAACGCAAACCGAATTGGTTGCAGTGAAAAATTGCCATCGGCTAATGGCCCTTCGAGGTGCCTCGTGCAAGTTGTATGCAGTTGACCACCAAGTGGTCTGGAGAAATTGATGTTCAAAAAAATCCTGATCGCTAACCGCGGTGAAATTGCTTGCCGCGTTGCGGCCACAGCACGCCGAATGGGCATCCAGACCGTAGCGGTTTATTCGGATGCTGACGCTGGTGCCAAGCATGTGCAAGCCTGTGACGAAGCCGTGCATGTGGGCGGCTCTGCGCCCAAAGACAGCTACCTGCGTTGGGAGCGCATTTTGCAAGCCGCCAAAGACATCGGCGCTGAAGCCGTGCACCCGGGTTATGGTTTTTTGAGCGAGAACCAAGACTTTGCCAAGGCCTGCGCTGCGGCGGGTCTGGTGTTCATCGGTCCACCGGCATCGGCCATTTTGGCGATGGGCCTCAAGGCCGAGTCCAAGCGTCTCATGGCGTCGGCCGGTGTGCCGCTGGTGCCCGGCTACCACGGGGTCGACCAGGACCCGGCGCTGCTGCAACGAGAGGCCGACAGCATCGGTTACCCCGCCCTGATCAAGGCCAGCGCGGGTGGCGGCGGCAAAGGCATGCGGGTAGTCGAAAGGTCGGAAGACTTTGCAGCCGCGCTGGCCAGCTGCCAACGCGAAGCCATCAACAGCTTTGGCAGCGACGCGGTGCTGATCGAAAAGTATGTGCAGCGCCCGCGACACATTGAGATCCAGGTGTTTGGCGACACGCAAGGCAACTGCGTGTATTTGTTCGAGCGCGACTGCTCGGTGCAACGCCGCCACCAAAAGGTGCTGGAAGAAGCTCCGGCCCCCGGCATGACCGAAGCCCTGCGAGCGCAAATGGGCGCAGCTGCCGTTGCGGCGGCCAAGGCGGTGAACTACGTGGGCGCTGGCACGGTGGAATTCATCGTCGAGCAAGGCGACGTGTATGGATTGGCGGAAACCTCAACCTGGGGGGGAAGCGAACCACACGCAGTGGGGAACGAGGGGGCCAGGTTCTTTTTCATGGAGATGAACACGCGACTGCAGGTCGAGCATCCGGTGACCGAAGCCATCACCGGGCTGGACCTGGTGGAGTGGCAACTGCGCGTGGCCAGCGGCGAGCCGCTGCCCTTGCAGCAAAGCGAAATCCGCATGACGGGCCACGCCATTGAGGCGCGCATCTGCGCCGAAAATCCGGACAACAATTTTTTGCCCGCCACCGGCACATTGCAGATTTACCGCAAGCCGCAAGCCTCAAGCTTTGAACGTACAAACATGAGCGACACAGGTGTCGCTTTCCGCATCGACGATGGTGTGCGCGAGGGCGACACCATCAGCCCGTTTTACGACTCGATGGTGGCCAAACTCATCGTGCACGGCGACACGCGAGAGCAGGCCTTGGCAAGGCTCGACACTGCACTCGCACAAACCCACATCGTGGGCCTGAACACCAATGTGCAGTTCCTGCGCTACGTGGTGCGCAGCGACGCGTTTGCCACCGCCCAACTCGACACTGCATTGATCCAGCGCGAGAGCGCTGTGCTGTTCAAGCAGGACCCGGTGGGCCTGCAGGCCGCCGCCGCAGCGGTGATCGCCGATGCCCTGCAATCAGAATCTGCAGCGCAGGGTGCTGACCCGTTCAGCCGCCGCGATGGCTGGCAGTCACACGGCACCACGCGTCGCCGCTTTGAGCTCGAATACGATGGCCAGCCGGTGCGTGCGCTGCTGACTTACGCGCCGCAGCTGCGTTTGCAAGTCGGCGAGGGGGCTGAAGCCGTTTTGCAGTGCACGCCCCAAGGCGATGGCCTGTGGGTCGAGTTCAATGGTGCGCGCATCCACAGCACGGTTTACGTCCAAGAGGGTGCATTGGACGGCTTACGCCATGTGTTCACCCCGCAAGGCGCGACCCGCATCAGCCTGCTCGACCCGCTGGCCCACGCCGGTGAGGCCACGCCAGAGGGCGGTCGCCTGACAGCGCCCATGCCCGGCAAGGTCGTGTCGTTTGCCGTCATGACGGGCGACAAGGTCAAAGCCGGTCAAGCCCTGGCCGTGATGGAAGCCATGAAGATGGAGCACACCATCAGTGCCCCCAAAGACGGCACTGTGGCTGAGTTGCTGTACGCGCCCGGCGACCAGGTGGCCGATGGGGCGGAACTGCTCAAGCTGCTTTGAGCTTGGACCACAATCGCCAGCAGGCTGGCTCCTACCCGTATTGTGTAGGAGATGCCTGCAAGCGATTGCAGTCGTCCGCAAGCCTTTGCCCCACCAAAGACCCATGCGACAGCCAAGGCAATGGCTTGCTGACAAAATAAGGCCATGAAAATCACCCTCTGTTTCGCCAGCCTGCCGCCCGAGCCGTGGGTGGAGGGCTTGCAAAAAGCTTTCCCTCAAGCTGGGGTTTTTGCCTGGGCCCCTGGCGCCCCTTTGGCTGACCATGCCATTGTCTGGGCCCCGCCGCAGCAATTCATTGACGAACAAAACGGCTTAAAGACCTTGTTCAATATCGGCGCAGGCGTGGATGCCTTGCTGCAACTTCGCTTGCCGCCCAGCCTCAAGGTGGTGCGGCTCGACGACGCCGGCATGTCGGTGCAGATGGCCGAGTACGTGTGCCATGCCGTGATCCGGCACTTCAGAGAATTCGACGCCTACGATGTGGACACACAATCGGGCAAATGGTCTTACAGAAAGCCGCGCATCCGCGCCGATTTTTCGGTGGGCGTGATGGGCCTGGGCGTACTGGGTGAACGGGTGGCCAAAGCCTTGCAGGTCTTCGAGTTCCCTGTTCTGGGCTACAGCCGCAGTCCCAAAGATTTGCCTGGCATCCGCAGTTTCAGTGGCGCCCAGGGCTTGGCTGATTTTTTGCAGTCCACGCGCGTGTTGGTCAACCTGATGCCGCTCACGAGCGAGACTGAAAACATGCTGAACCACAGCACCTTGTCGCAATTGCAAAGAGGCGGCTACGTCATCAACGTGGCCCGTGGCAAGCATCTGGTAGAAGAAGATTTGATCACCCTGATCGACAACGGTCACCTGGCTGGCGCCACACTCGATGTGTTCCGCACCGAGCCTTTGCCCGCCGATAATCCAATTTGGGCGCATCCCAAAATCACCGTGACGCCGCACACCTCGGCCCGCACCCTGCGCGAAGAAAGCATCGCGCAAATTGTGGGCAAAATCAAAGCATTGCAACGCGGTGAACCGATCAACGGCGTGGTCGACCCCCAGCGCGGCTATTGAAAGTTTCTATGTCATTGCCCTCACGCGTTCAACTCATCGACGTCGGCCCCCGCGACGGTTTGCAAAACGAAAAACAAGCTGTGCCTGCGGCTGTCAAGATCGAACTGGTACACCGCTTGCAGGCCGCAGGCCTGACCGAGATCGAGGTCACCAGTTTTGTCAGCCCCAAGTGGGTCCCGCAGATGGCCGACAACGCCCATGTCATGGCGGGCATCGAGCGCCAAGCGGGTGTGCGTTATTCGGTGCTCACGCCCAATCAAATTGGATTCGAGGCAGCGCGCAAGACGCAGCCCCACGAGATCGTGGTTTTCGGCGCAGCCAGCGAAGCGTTCAGCCAAAAAAATATCAATTGCTCGATTGCCGAAAGCATCGAGCGCTTTGCCCCCGTGGTGCAAGCCGCGCTGACGGCAGGCATGGCGGTGCGTGGCGCGATGAGCTGCACTGTGGGCTGTCCCTACGAGGGCGATGTATCGCCTGACAGCGTGGCCTATCTGGCGGGCTTGATGAAACAGATCGGTGTCCAGCGTGTTGACGTGTGCGACACGATCGGCGTTGGCACGCCGCGCAAAGTGCAAAAAGCCATTGAGGCCACGCTCGGGCACTTTGACGTGGCGCACATTTGCGGGCACTTCCATGACACCTACGGACAGGCGCTGGCCAACACTTTGGCGGCGCTGCAAATGGGGGTGTGGAACTTCCAGTCTTCTGTCGCCGGTTTAGGCGGCTGCCCTTACGCCAAAGGGGCGACGGGCAATGTGTCTTCTGAGGACGTGGTCTTCATGCTGCACGGCATGGGTATCGAGACCGGCATCGATCTCGACAAACTGGTCGATGCCGGCGTCTTCATCAGTGACTTCTTGGGCCGCAAACCCAACTCGCGGGTGGCCACCGCGATCGTCACCAAAAGGATGGGCTGAACATGAGTCGCTTGTCTCGTCTGGCGCAATTGGCGGCGCGTGTGGTCGCAGACCCGCAAGCGCAGGTGCCATCCCCTTGCGTGTCCGTATGTGTCATGAACCCCGTGACCGGTTGGTGCGAAGGGTGTTTG
The DNA here is from genome assembly GCA_945901045.1 of Limnohabitans sp. Rim8. Lineage (GTDB taxonomy): Bacteria > Pseudomonadota > Gammaproteobacteria > Burkholderiales > Burkholderiaceae_C > Limnohabitans_A. The sequence continues at coordinate 11,035 of CAMDKK010000027.1, read as the reverse complement.
CGTAGCTTGGCTGAAATCGGTGACTGGGCCCATGCAGACGACGCTGCCAAACGCCAGGTCTGGCGCACCATTGGCAAGCGCATTCTCATCACAGAAAATGCCGCATGAAACACATCACCTTTTACTTTGACTTCATCTCGCCCTATGCGTGGCTGGCTTTTCAGGCCCTGCCGCAAGCCTTGCAAGGCATCAGCCATTCGGTCACCTACAAACCCGTGTTGTTCGGCGCCATGCTCAAACATCACGGGCAACTCGGCCCGGCAGAAATTCCGTCAAAACGCGATTGGACCTACAGGCAAGTGCAATGGCTGGCACATACCCAGGGCATTGCGTTTCAAATGCCCGCCACACACCCCTTCAACCCTTTGGGCTTGTTGCGACTGGCCGTGGCCAGTCAAGCCAGCGGTGTGCCGAACCGCTATGTGACCGAAAAAATATTCAAGCAAGTCTGGTGCACAGGCCAGGACGCCGCCGATGCGCAAGCCTTGGCCGCCTTAACGACGCACATTTCGCCGAGCCGAGACCCCCAGTCACCCGAAGTCAAACAGCAGTTACAAGCCTGGACCGAAGAGGCCATTGCACTGGATGTTTTTGGAGTCCCCAGTCTGGTGCTGGAGGGCAAAGTGTTTTGGGGGCAAGATGCCTTGCCCATGCTGCGTGCCTACTTGGAGGGTGACGACTGGTTCAGCGGTCCCGCTTGGCATGGGGTTCGGGCGATTCCGGTGGGGGTTCGTCGTCGATAAAAATATCTTGCTCATTGGACGCAGGATCAAGCCGGTTGGCCACCACGGCATAAATGACAGTGATGGCCAGAAACACCAGCACACTGCCTTGCGCAACGAGCCAAAAACTGAAGGGCCAGTCACCCCACATGAAGTTCAGCGCGCGTGCAAAAAAACTCACCCCAAATGACGCTGCGGCCCAGACCACCAGCAAGGCTGCAGTCAGCCATCGCAATCGGCGTTGAGATTCTGCAGGACGTGGCGAACGGGTGAACATGCCACAAGCATAACGGCAGAGGAGGGAAATTATTTTCACTTGAATCGGCAAAAATTCTACTATACGAAAATAAATCCAAGGGTTTCAACCTAAATCGTCAGCCTCTGTTGGTTTCGTGTCAGACGCAGGTCAGAGCAAGTCTTAAGAATCGCTCCAAGTTCCCATGTTGGGTTCTGATATTCAATTGGAGACAGCTTTATGGCTACAACCGCAACCCGTCCGATGTCGGCCGAAGAGAAGAAAGTGATTTTCGCTTCCTCTCTTGGAACCGTGTTCGAGTGGTATGACTTTTACTTGTACGGCTCACTTGCCGCCATCATTGCAAAGCAATTCTTCAGCGGTCTTGATGAAGGCTCTGCCTTCATCTTTGCGCTGTTGGCTTTTGCTGCCGGTTTCATTGTGCGTCCCTTCGGCGCCATTTTCTTTGGCCGTTTGGGCGACATGATTGGCCGCAAATACACCTTCTTGGTCACCATCTTGATCATGGGTGTTTCCACCTTCATTGTGGGTATTTTGCCCAACTACGCCAGCATTGGTGTGGCCGCTCCCGTCATCCTGATCGCCTTGCGCTTGCTGCAAGGTCTGGCTTTGGGGGGTGAGTACGGTGGCGCAGCCACCTACGTGGCCGAGCACGCACCTGCAGGCAAACGCGGCGCCTTCACTTCGTGGATTCAAACCACGGCAACCTTGGGTCTTTTCCTGAGCTTGATGGTGATTTTGGGCACACGTACGCTCATCGGTGAAGAGGCTTTCGCTGACTGGGGCTGGCGCGTTCCGTTTTTACTCTCTATTTTTTTGTTGGCCGTGTCGGTCTACATTCGTTTGAGCATGAACGAATCGCCTGCTTTCGTGAAAATGAAAGCTGAAGGCAAAACCTCCAAAGCACCGTTGACAGAAGCTTTCGGTGAGTGGAAAAACCTGAAGATCGTGATCCTGGCCTTGGTCGGTCTGACTGCAGGTCAAGCGGTGGTCTGGTACTCCGGTCAGTTCTACGCTTTGTTCTTCTTGACGCAAGCCCTCAAAGTGGACGGTGCAACCGCCAACATCATGGTTGCGGTTTCGTTGATCATCGGGACACCTTTTTTCATCGTGTTTGGCTCATGGTCTGACAAGATCGGTCGCAAGCCGATCATTTTGGCCGGTTGCTTCTTGGCTGCGGTGACTTACTTCCCTGTGTTCCAAGCCTTGACCAAGGCGGCTAATCCCGACTTGTACACTGCACAAGCCAACTCCAAAGTGGTGGTGACTGCCGATCCAGGCGAGTGCTCGTTCCAGTTCAACCCGACCGGCACCGTGAAATTCACATCGTCTTGCGACATTGCCAAACAACGCCTGGCTGGCGCCTCGGTGAGCTACATCAACGAAGTGGCTGCGCCCGGTACACCGGCCACCATCAAAGTGGGCGAGACCTTGGTCAAAGTCAAATACGCTGCTGAAGACATTGCTGCAGCCAAAGCCAAAGCCGAAGATAAACTGGCAGCTCTGAATGCAGCCGATCCTAAAGATGCCAAAGCCATCGAAGCCGCCACCAAGTCTGTCAAAGATTTGAGCGGCGAGAAGACTGCCAATGGTGCTTTATTGGGCGCCAACCTGAGCGCTGCGCTGAAGGCCGCAGGCTACCCTGCCAAAGCTGACATGGCCAAGTTTGACAAAACCATGGTCATCATCATCCTGACTTACCTGGTCATTCTGGTCACGATGGTCTACGGTCCAATTGCCGCCATGCTGGTGGAAATGTTCCCGACCCGTATCCGTTACACCTCCATGTCTTTGCCTTACCACATCGGTAACGGCTGGTTTGGCGGCCTGTTGCCCACCACCGCTTTTGCGATCGTGGCCCAGACCGGTGACATGTACAACGGCTTGTGGTATCCGATCATCATTGCCGGCGCAACGGTGGTCATCGGTGGCTTGTTCATCAAGGAAACCAAAGACGTGGACATCTACGCCAACGACTGATTGTTGTAAGCAACCCGAGGGCTCTCGGGTGCTAAATTCAAGGCCTTCCCTCTGAGGAGGGCCTTTTTATTTTTGGAGAACAACCATGTGGAAGATTGCTGTCGGCTTCGCTATTTTTGCAGGCCTGGCTTTGTGGGTCATCAGTCAAGGTGGCGACAGCCTGGACATGAGCGGTGAAAAACACGGCGCTGATGCCGTGCACACAGAGCCGGCCAAAGAAGCCGCCCCTGCCGCTGCCCCTACACCCGCTGCCCCTACACCGGCCCCAGCGGCCGCACCCGCACCCGCTACCCCCGCATCACCTGCCAAATAAGCCGCGCTTTTGCATCAGAAAGGCTAACGGCGTGGCCTTTCTGATGGCCCCCCTCTTTGACCGTTGCCAAACCAAGTTCATGCACAATGCCTAGAATGTTGGGGCCCACTCTAAAAGCAGTACACCATGTCCCAAGGTCTCATCCGCATTCGCGGAGCGCGTCAACACAATCTCAAAAACATCGATCTGGACATCCGCACTGGTGAGTTGACCGTGGTGACCGGGCCCAGTGGCTCGGGCAAATCGAGTTTGGTGTTTGACACCTTGTACGCCGAAGGCCAACGCAGGTATGTAGAGACCTTCAGTGCCTATGCGCGGCAGTTCCTGGACCGCATGGACAAACCGGCGGTGGACAAGGTCGAAGGGGTTCCGCCGGCCATTGCCATCGACCAGACCAACCCCGTGCGCAGCTCGCGCTCGACGGTGGGCACCATGACCGAGCTGAACGACCACCTCAAGTTGCTTTTTGCGCGCTTGGGACAGCTGTATGACCGCCAAACGGCGCAGCCCGTTCAACACGACACACCAGAGAGTATTTACGCGCAAATGCTGGCCAGGTCTGTGGCGGCCCAAGACCCGCGTGTGGTGGTGACCTTTCCCGTTGAGCTGCCGGCCAACACCAGTGCGCAAGAGGTCTCGCAGTGGCTCTCGGCCAGTGGCTTTACCAAAGTGCAGGCTGAACGCGAAGTGGCTACGCCCACGGGCCCGCGCAAGGTGCTGGACGTGGTGGCCGACCGATTCCGTTTGGGCAATGCCGAAAAAGCCCGGGTGGTCGAAGCCATTGAAACAGCGCTCAAACGCGGCAGTGGCCGCATCAACGTGTACAAGCTCGCCGCTGACGAAGCGGGCAAGGTCGAAGAAACCGAAGTAGCCGAAGTAGCCGACGAAGCCAAACTGTGGCGCTATTCCACCGGCTTGCATTGCCCTGAAAGCGATTTGCGTTACCCCGAGCCTTTGCCGTCGATGTTCTCGTTCAATTCGGCCTTGGGCGCGTGCGAGACCTGCCGTGGCTTTGGGCGTGTCATTGGCGTGGACTACGGCTTGGTGATTCCCAACGACAAACTCACACTGCGCGCCGGGGTGATTAAAACCATCCAGACCCCGGCCTGGAAAGAATGCCAAGACGACATGATGCGCTACGCCGAAGTCGCCGGTATCCCGCGCGATACGGCATGGAACAAGCTCACCGCAGAGCAAAGGCATTGGGTGATTCAAGGTTCGCCCAATTGGAATGGCAAGTGGAACCAGCAGTGGTACGGCATCAAACGCTTCTTCGAATACCTGGAAACCAAGTCCTACAAGATGCACATTCGGGTGCTCTTGTCCAAATACCGCAGCTACACGCCCTGTGGCGATTGCGGTGGTGCTCGCCTCAAAACAGACAGCCTGATCTGGCGCATTGGCAGTCTGGAAGACGCCAACGCCGCGATGCCCGCAGCGCAGCGCTTCATGCCACAAGGTGTCGGCTGGAGCCGCGCCCAACTTGAACAATTGTCCGGCCTGAGCCTGCATGATTTGATGCTGATGCCGCTCGACCGTTTGCGCCGCTTTTTTGACGGCATGGCCCGCACCGCCTTGGCCGCGCGTGGCACCGACGGCGAGTCGCAAGCCCTGAAGCTCTTGCTGGAAGAGATCACCACCCGCCTGCAGTATTTGTGCGATGTGGGCATTGGCTACCTCACCCTGGACCGGCAAAGCCGCACCCTGAGTGGCGGCGAGGTGCAACGCATCAACCTGACCACGGCCTTGGGCACTTCGCTGGTCAACACCTTGTTTGTGCTGGACGAGCCCAGCATCGGCCTGCACCCCCGCGACATGAGCCGCATCACCGAAGCCATGCACCGCCTGCGTGATGCCGGCAATACGCTGGTGGTGGTCGAGCACGACCCGGCCGTCATGCTGGCCGCCGACCGGGTGATCGACATGGGCCCCGGCCCGGGCGAAAAAGGCGGGCACATCGTTTTTGACGGCACCACCGACGAACTTCGCTTGGCCGACACCATGACCGGTTCGTATTTGGGCGGTCGCAAACAAGTGGGCATGGGCTTTAAACGCATGGTCACCGACAGCACGCCGCGCATGATTTTGGAAGGCGTGCGCGAGCACAATCTGCAAAACATCGCGGTGGAGTTTCCCTTGCAGCGCCTGGTCTGCGTCACCGGTGTTTCCGGCTCGGGCAAGTCGAGTTTGATTCAAGACGTGCTGGCGCCTGCATTGTTCCGCTACTTTGGCAAAGCCACAGAAACCCCGGGCGTGCACGACCGTTTGTTGGGCGCCGATCATTTGAGCGATGTGGTGTTTGTCGACCAATCCCCGATTGGCAAAACCGCCCGTTCCAACCCCGTCAGCTATGTGGGCGCCTGGGACACGATTCGCGAGTTGTTTGCCACCGCAGGCTTGTCCAAACAACGCGGCTACACCGCCAGCAAATTCAGTTTCAACAGCGGCGATGGCCGCTGTCCCACCTGTGGCGGCTCTGGCTTTGAACACGTAGAAATGCAGTTTTTGAGCGACGTGTATTTGCGCTGCCAAGACTGCGACGGCAAACGCTACCGCCCCGAAATCCTCGAAGTCACCATCGAAAGACTTCAATTGGGGTCAGATCCCAATTTCCTCAATTCACATCTGCCCCGAAAACTCAATGTGGCCGACGTGCTCGACCTCACCGTGAGCGAAGCAGCGCAGCTGTTTGCCAACGACCGCGATGTGATCCGTGCCTTGCAACCCATCGTGGACGTGGGGCTCGAATACGTCAAACTCGGCCAGCCCGTGCCCACCTTGTCAGGCGGCGAAGCCCAGCGCTTGAAACTGGCAGGCTTTTTGGCGGGCGCGGCCAAAACTGCCTCCAACAGCCGCCAACCGCTCAGCCGTAAAGGTACGCTTTTTTTGTTTGACGAACCCACCACCGGCCTGCATTTTGACGACATTGCCAAGCTGATGCGCGCCCTGCGCAAACTGCTCGAAGCCGGTAACTCCTTGATCGTCATTGAGCACAACCTGGACGTCATTCGCGCCAGCGACTGGCTGATCGATCTCGGCCCCGAAGGCGGCGACTCCGGTGGTTTGATCGTCGCCGAAGGCACGCCCGAAGAGGTCCGTCAGCACCCGACCTCGCACACAGGGCAAGCGCTGCGGGAGTATGCGGAGTCGATGGGTGAGATCGGCGTATTGCGCGAAAAAGGCGCAGGCTATTGGGCTGCCAGCTCAGCCTCCAGCACAGTCAAGAAGCCTCAAGGCCCGGACGCCATCCAAATCGTCAACGCCAAAGAACACAACCTCAAGAGCCTGAGCGTGGATATACCGCGTGGCAAGTTCAACGTCATCACCGGCGTCAGTGGTTCGGGCAAATCCACCTTGGCCTTTGACATTCTGTTCAACGAAGGCCAACGCCGCTACCTCGAAAGCCTGAACGCCTACGCCCGCAGCATCGTGCAACCCGCCGGACGGCCCGAGGTGGACGCGGTCTACGGCATTCCGCCGACGGTGGCCATTGAGCAACGTTTGTCCCGTGGGGGCCGCAAATCCACCGTGGGCACCACCACCGAGGTGTGGCACTTCTTGCGCTTGCTCTACGTCAAATTGGGCACCCAGCATTGCGTGCACGACGGCGCGCCGGTGCAGCCGCAAACACCTGACAGCATCGTCGCGCAGTTACTCAAAAATTTCAAAGAGCAGCACATCGGCTTGCTCGCACCCTTGGTGATGAACCGCAAGGGCGTTTACACCGAACTGGCCGATTGGGCGCGCCCCAAGGGCTACACGCACTTGCGGGTGGACGGCAACTTTCTGCCCACGCAGGGCTTTCCGCGCATTGACCGTTTCAAAGAACACACCATCGAATTGCCGGTGGTCAGCCTGGATGTGCATGCCAGCAACGAAGCCGCCTTGCGTGCCGCCTTGACGCAGGCGCTGGAGCACGGCAAAGGCGTGGTCCATGTGCTCAGCGATCTGGCAGGCCTGCAAGATGCCATGACGGCTAGCGCCCCCACCGCGCACATTGGCCGCTTGCAGGTGTTCTCCACGCTGCGTGCTTGCCCGGTGTGCGCCACGTCGTATGCGGAGCTCGATCCGCGTTTGTTCTCGTACAACAGCAAGCACGGATGGTGCCCCGATTGCGTGGGCACCGGCGTCAAGCTCACCAAAGACCAGCGCCAAGTTTATGACGACTCGGTGGCCGATGACAAAGACAAAGGCCGCGAAAAAACATTTGCTGAACCCGAGGTCGAAGACGTGGCCGAAGTCGCCTGCCCCACCTGCGCAGGCACCCGCCTCAACGCCACCGCCCGTGCGGTGCGCTTTGGTGCACACAAGCATGGCGCCGAAGACGCCAGCTGGCCCATCACCGCGATTGCCAGCATGAGTGTGAGTGACATCCGCGCTTGGGTGCAGAGCATGGCCTTGATCGGTCGCATGAGCATCCGCGAGAGCGACATCGCACGCGACCTGATCCCCGAAATCCAAAGCCGTCTGGAGTTCCTTGAAGAAGTGGGCCTGGGCTACCTGACGCTGGACCGCGGCGCCCCCACCCTGTCCGGCGGCGAGGCGCAGCGCATCCGACTGGCTGCGCAACTGGGCAGCAACCTGCAAGGCGTTTGCTACGTGCTGGACGAACCGACCATCGGCCTGCACGCCCGTGACAATCAAATTTTGCTCAACGCCCTGCACAAACTGGGCGACAAAGGCAACACCTTGGTGGTGGTCGAGCACGACGAAGACACCATCCGCCGCGCCGACCACATCATCGACATCGGCCCCAGCGCCGGCAAACGCGGTGGCCGCTTGGTCGCCCAAGGCTCTGTGGACGACATCACCGCCGCCGCCGATTCACAAACTGGCCGTTATTTGCTGCACGCCATGAAGCACCCCTTACAGGCGCGGCGCTTGGTTTCAACAGACTCCGCCTTGCAGTGGCTGCACCTTGAAGGTGCGTACATGCACAACCTGCAAAACGTGTCTGTCGATGTGCCTTTGAAGCGCCTGGTGGCTGTGACCGGGGTGTCCGGCTCGGGCAAATCGACTCTGGCGCGCGACGTGTTGTTGGCCAACGTGCACGCACTGGTCGCTCTGCGTGCCACCAAAGCCGGTCGTGACGCCTTGGCGGCGGGGCAACGGCCTGCTCTGGTGGGTTGCACCGCCATCGAAGGTTATGAGGCGGTCGACCGCGTGCTCGAAGTTGACCAAACCCCGATCGGCAAAACCCCGCGCTCTTGCCCTGCCACCTACATCGGTTTTTGGGACACGGTGCGCAAACTGTTTGCCGAAACCCTGGAAGCCAAAGCGCGGGGGTATCTGGCCGGGCGTTTCAGCTTCAACACCGGCGAAGGGCGTTGCCACAGCTGCGAAGGGCAGGGTGTGCGCACCATCGAGATGAGCTTTTTGCCCGATGTCAAAGTGCCTTGCGAAGCCTGCCATGGCGCCCGTTTCAACCCCGAAACATTGGCTGTCACTTGGCGCGGTAAAAGCATTGGCGACGTGCTCCAAATGGAAGTGGACGAAGCGGTTGACTTCTTTGCCACCATGCCCTCGATTGGGCACCCGTTGCAACTGCTCAAAGATGTTGGCCTTGGCTACCTGACGCTGGGCCAACCCTCGCCCACACTCAGCGGCGGTGAGGCACAGCGCATCAAACTGGTGACCGAGCTGACCAAGGTGCGTGACGAAGTCGGCCGCCGTGGCAACAAAGCACCGCACACTTTGTATGTGCTTGACGAACCCACCGTGGGCCTGCACATGGCCGACGTGGACAAGCTCATCCATGTGCTGCACCGGCTGGTCAACGCCGGGCACAGCGTGATGGTCATCGAGCATGACCTGGACATCATCGCCGAAGCCGACTGGGTCATTGATCTGGGCCCCGACGGCGGCAAAGCCGGCGGCCAAGTGGTGGCCAGCGCTACGCCCGAAGACGTTGTGCGCCTGGGCACCCACACCGGCCAAGCCTTGGCCTCTGTGCTGGCGCGGGTTTGAGGCTTGGTATGAACTTGCCTGTTGATGACGCTGTAGAGGACCACTGTTTCACGACTTACCTCCAAGAGCCGAATGGGGCGCAGAAAATCGGCGTAATAGCCAACCTGCCAAGCCTCATCTGGGTTTTCTTTATTGAATAAAAGCCAGCCGGGGGCAATAGTTGCTGATCAACTTGCCAGACGGCAGCCTTCAGATGACGGATTCAGGATAATTAAAATAGAGCCAAAGAAAGTTACTGTATCAAATATTTACGCATTGATAATGCGCGATTGCAATTAAAATAAAGTACAATCGACTCCCCGTTAACTTGGAGATAACTACATGTCTATCATCGCAGAACTTATCAAACAAAAAGAAGCACTTGAAACTCAAATCCAAGCAGCACATCAAGCGCAACATGCTGATGCTGTCCTTAAAGTGAGAGCCATAATCAGTGAGCATGGGTTGACTCAAAATGACATTTTTGGTGGCAGCAAAGTCCCACGTAAATCGAGTGCTAACAAAGTCGCTGCCAAATACAAAGATCCCCTCAGTGGCGCTACATGGACGGGGCGTGGTAAATCACCCAAATGGATTGACGGTCAAGACCGTGGAAAATTTGTTATTGCGTAAATAGCAAACCAAAGAGCCTAAGGGTCTGCATATGCAGACCTTTTTTTGTCCAAATCGTCAACCAATTGGCATTTTCTTTTTATTTGCACTTGCTTTGATTTAAGTCAATCAGACATCTGACAAAGTCAATGGTGTGAATCAGATTTACAGGTTAATTCCTTAAGAGCAACAGGGATATTAATATACTCGAATTTTGAGGTGCGCGTGAATAACTTGTCAATCGGATTTCGCTGAGATTTGTTGCATGAGTCGCTCAACCATTTCCGCAAACCCCGCCCCCCGCTCACTGGGTGTGATGTAACGCGGTGGGTTTGTCAGCTGCGCCTCAAAGCGCCGGATGTTGGCCACGCCTACGCTGTGGGTAAAGTGCTCGAACATGAGCTGGTCGTTGGTGGAGTCGCCCACATAGACCCAGCGGTCCATTTCGGCGCTGAGGTCGCGTTGCCAGAGTTGCTGCACGATCCAGCGGGCACCTGAGAGTTTGCTGTGCTCGCCGAACCAGCCGTTGATGTGGATGCTGCTGACGGTGGCGGTCATTCCTGCGGCTTGCATGGTGTGTACGACTTGATCGATAGCCGCTTGCGTCAGGTGGGTGAATTCGCTGTGGTCGATGGCGATGTCGGTCTCGCGCCCCGCGCTGTCTTGCGAGCGCTTGGCGCCGGGAATGCTTTTTTCTATCTGCGCGAGCACCTGCTGCATGCGATGAAAGTTGGTTGCCCGCGTGGCGGCGTCTTGTTGGTAGCGCTTAAGCAAGCCCTGCGCAGGTGAATGCGTCAAGCCCACCGCACCGTTTTCCGCCACGATCGCGTCGACCGGCCAGCGCGACACAAAGGGCTCGCTCCAGCCCACCGGCCGCCCGGTGATCGGCACCACATGCAGGCCTGCGGCCTTCAAGTCGGCCAGCGCCTGCATGGCATCGGGGGTGATCGCGCCTTCGGTCGTGAGGGTGTCATCGATATCGGTGAAGACGCCAATGATGTCGCGTGAAGGGTGCCAGTCAAAAAGCGGAAGCATTAGCCGATGCCTCGGCCCATCAACCCATGTTGCTCAATGAAAGCCAAGGTTTCTTCATTTGTGGCCAGGGTGGCTGCAGGCAGTGCCCTTAGCAGGGCCAGGACTGAGGCTCTGGCTTTGAGGTTGCCACAGGCCAGCTCACCCAAAACAAAAGGGTGAATCAACATTTGC
>CAMDKK010000026.1 GCA_945901045.1 Limnohabitans sp. Rim8 | reverse complement strand
GTAGTCGGGTCGGCTGATTTGAAGTAACAACGACAATAAAGCAGGGAGAATTGAACCACCGATTGCTCAGGCGAGCATGAAGTGATGGCAAGACAGGTTAGAGCGTGGTTGACAAAGCCCGTTGAAAACGAAGCACCTCGAGTGCATCCTCTCGATTGGGGCGTCAACCAGCGAATCCCATCAGGGACAGTGACCAAGAGTCACGCAAAAAGTCCGAATATACGGGTGCAATCTTTACCTTAGAGTCATCATTAATTGAAAGCTTGGCATACCGGGAGCGTCCATGTACGTTTTCAGTGCAATAACTGGCGGTACGCAAAGCTAGCACCGGCGCAGGGGTGGCCTGGGTAGATCGTTTGGTCGACGCGGAAATCAACCCCTTGTTTGTTCTGCCTGAAGGACAAGGGGTTCGGGCTGGAAACGGTGTGGCAAGCTTGCGCTAAGAGGACGACGAGTCACTGAAGATGCCGTGTCGTTAAGATGCCTTTTTTCGGAGCGGCCTAAACCCCTATAGTTGCCTTTCAATTGGGCCTTTCAAGAGGCCGTTGTGGCTGGTGGAGGGTGTGTTGCTCACGATGCGCTCTATGCTTGGGCAGCCGCGCGCCAAGAGTATTCGCCCACCCAACTGTCGCGCGTGGTGGCAGCGAGTGTGGAATGCAGCGTCGCCTTGTCCATCGGGATGCAATAGGCCGGGCGGGCGCGCTCGATGCGCCAGCTCTCGGCGAGCGAGCCCGCGTCTACGACGTCGAAACCGATCTCCTCGACCAGTGCCGCGACCTGGGCCTTGGCCTGTGCGTCGTCGCCCGCGATCGGCAGCGCAAAGCGCTCCGATGAGCCTGCGGGGCGCGGGTTGCGCTCCAGGTCGTTAGCCATAATGGCGTTGAAGGCCTTGATCACGCGTGACGCCGGCAACTGGCGGGCAATCAACTCGCTGGTGGTGCTTGCGCCCTGCTCCAGCTCCTCAATGAGTCCGTCGCGATCGGGGTAGTGGTTCATGATGTCCATGACGATCTTGCCGGCCAGCGCCTCCGCCGGCAGCTCGCGCCAGGCCGACATGGGGACCGCAACAGCCACCATGTCGCCAAACTGCGCCGCCTCCTGCACCGTGCCGACGTTACAGCGCAGGGCCGCTAAGGCACTGCGCAGGTTCTGCGGGCCGCGCGAGTTGTTCAACATTACTTAAAGGCCATGATCCTTGGGCTTATCTCAAGGATGTGATGTCGCGACTACCTGGCCATATGAACAGTCGCATCGACGAGCTACTGCCTCACCGCTGACAGCCGCAAGCCTGAATCGGTGGCACGGTCAAGGTGTCGTGCCCAGCCGTACATGGACGCTCTAGCGCGGTAGACAAGCAAGTCAAAACGGTTGACTTCTTGTTGACCGCTCAGCGCGACAAGGCCGCAGCCATGCGTTTTTTGGCAAAGTCATGAAGATCAGCGGTGTTCCCGAGAAGGTCACCGTGGACAAGGGCGGGGCCATCAAGGCGGCCATGGATGAGATGAATGCCACAGGCGACAAGCCCATCATCCTGGGGCAAGTCAACTGTCTGAATAACATCGTTGAGCAGGACCACCGGGGAAGTAAAGCGAGTCACCAAGCCAATGCTGAATTTCAAGTCATTTCGATCCGCCAAATGTGTACTGACCGGCATCGAATTGGTACATATGATTCGCAAAGCACAGCTCCTGCTGCAGGGCTGTATCAAGCTGTCTTGTGCTGACCAGTTTTATGCATTGGCAGGACAAATCCGTCTTGTTTGAGGAACTGGCACTCGTCCCCGCCAAAATCACGTTCATCAGTGGCCAACGCGACAGAACCGCAGTTCGCAGGACATCACAGGCAGCGTGGCTTCGTCGAGTTCTTCAACACTCACCTGTACCGATACTTTAACGCTTGCGAGTTATGGTCTCATTTAAAGGGAACAAAGCAGGGATGTGAATGGTTAACAAGACCTCTTTACTGCTCGAAATCGGTGTTGCCATAAATGCGAGCACACAGGGTTTTTACTGGATGTATCTGAAATAAAGTCGAATACAGTGGACATATGTTGTTAAAAATTGAATTTATCAAGACAATTGTCTTTTCAGCAGCTGTGGATGTGTATTGATGGCCGTTCCTACAGACAACACAACTGAAGGCCCATTGCAAGGGATAAGAGTGGTTGACTTCACCCATGTCATTTCCGGCCCCTTTGCCTCACAGACCCTCGGCGACTTGGGTGCTTCCGTTATCAAAATAGAAGGCGTTGAACATGGGGACGTGGGTCGCGAAATGGGCCCTGAAAAGAATGGACAGAGCCACTACTTTGTGGCCTTCAACCGAAACAAGCGCAGCATAGCCCTCAATCTGAAAAGTGATGCAGGCCGCAAAGTCGCGCTAGAGTTGCTGGCTCAAGCCGACGTGGTGATAGAGAACTTCGCCCCAGGCGCCATCGGCCGCCTGGGGCTTGGGTATGACTTGGTCAAGGCAACAAACCCTTCTATCGTGTATTGCAGCATCAGCGGCTTCGGGCAGACAGGGCCTCTTGCGCAAAAGCGCAGTTTTGACCTAATCGCGCAGGCTTACTCGGGCATCATGAGCACAAATGGTGAACCGGGCGAGGCGCCGGTCAAGGTAGGTGTGCCCATAGGCGACACGGCCTCTTCGCTGTTTGCGGTGATCGGCATACTTGCTGCGTTGTTCGAGCGCAAGAACACGGGTGCAGGCCGTTTTATCGATGTGGCCATGTACGACTCCCTGCTCACGCTACTGGCCAACTACGGTGGCTATTTCAATGCCACAGGTGAGCAACCTAAGCGCGCCGGTTCGGGCCATTACTTCACAGTACCTTATGGGACTTTTGAAACTGCCGACGGAGACATCGCCATCACCGTCATGACCGACGCCAACTGGAGCGGCCTTTGCCTGGCACTCGGCCTGGATGAACTAGCCGCCGACCCCAGCCTACGCTCCTTGCACGGCCGATCTGCAGACCGAGAGCGCATATACCGCATGCTGGGTCCGGTGCTCAAACAACACACTGTTGCCGCACTGGTCGAGCTGCTTGATAAGGCCGATGTGCCCTGCGCGCCCGTCAACGACATCGGTAGCGCACTCGGCCATGCACATACCGCCGCTCGAGGCATGCTGCTTGACCTTGAACACACAATCTACGGCCATATTCAGGCTACTTCGCTGCCGCTGCGCAGTGTGATGCGCACAACGCACACCGCACCGCCGCTGCGCGGCGAACATACAGCCGAAGTGTTGCGCGGGCTAGGCATGACAGAAGAGAAGGTCACCGAACTGCTGGCTCAGAAAGATGCCTGGCAGCACCACCAGAATGACGCGCCACTGGTGCAGGGAGAACATATCAAATGAGCACCCAAGCCGCAATGCAGGAACGCATCGCACCCTGGAAGACTTTCGACGACATTATCGTAGGCCAGCACTTTGTAGGCTTTGGTCGCACGGTCACCGATGCAGAGATAGTTATGATCACTGCGATGACAACCGGCTTTCACCAGCCGCTGCATACCAACGCCGAATATGTGCGCAATAACACGTCCTTCAGCGGCGTGATTTTGCCCGGCCCAATCATCTTGTCTTACGCGATTGGCCTGCTAAGCGCAACTTTGATTTACAGCAGCATCACGATTGCTTTCCTAGGCCTAGATAAGGTGACTTCAAAAGCACCTGTTTATGGCGGCGACACCATTACCGCATCGGCTACCGTAAATTCAAAGCGGCTGGGCTCTAACGCGTCCAAGGGCATTCTCGAGCTCGGTATTGAAGTCACGAAGCAGGACGGCACTATCGTCATGACCTTTCTCTACACTCTGATGGTGCGCACTACCGGTTTGGCTACCTAGTGAGTCGCATGATGACAGACGATAGAAAAAACCCAGCGCAAGTCGTGAGTATTTTCCCGCTTGACCTGGTCGATCGCCGCATCCTTTCCTATTTGGGCGACAACGCACGCATGTCGGCGCGCTCAGTCGCTCGCGCGATGGACGTTTCAGCCGGTCTGGTGATCGAGCGTATCAAGCGGCTTGAAGAGCGCGGCGTTATCAAGGGCTATCGCGTAGAGGTCAACCATGAAGTCGCCGGCTTCGGCGTTAACGCCTTTGCATTCGTGCAGGTAAATGCCCAGCAAAACATTGACGAGGCACTTGACTTCTGCATGACGATCCCCGAGATGGAGGTGGCCAACTGGCTAAGCGGGGAATACCAGTTGCTACTCACCATACGCGCCCGTGATTACGCGCACCTACAGGAGTTGTTGCTGGGCCGCATACGAAAGATCCCCGGCATCACACACATCACTACACCGCTGGCGCTGGCGCACCGCCGACGCGTTGGCGGGCAGTTTGCATTCACCTGGAAAGACAATACATCTGGAGACGTAAAAAATGACTGAACTGATCAAGGAAATGCGCGGCTCAGCGCTCTGGCTGACGATAGACCGGCCCGAGCGCCGCAACGCCATGAACGAGGTTGTCATCAACGGCCTGGCCGATGCCATCCGGCAGGCGGACAACAATAAGGAGGTGCGTTTGGTCGTCATCACCGGCGCAGGTGACAAGGCTTTCTGCTCAGGGGCCGACCTGGCGACTGGCACCTCGTTTGAGTTCGACTACGGTACGCCTAGCCTCGCCTTTGCCAATCTCCTTCGCACAGCCAACTCCGCCACGGTACCGCTGCTGGCACGCGTCAACGGCGCATGCATGGCCGGCGGTATGGGATTGCTGTCCATGTGCGACATGGCTGTTGCTGCAGACCATGCGATCTTCGGCCTGCCTGAAGTCAAGGTCGGTGTCTTTCCCATGCAGGTGCTGTCGGTGTTGCAGCACTTGATTCCTTCAAGAACGCTGTATGAGATGTGTCTGACCGGCGAGCCCATCACCATCGCCGAAGCTAAGGCCATAGGCCTCGTTAACCATGTGGTGTCGAAAGAAGAACTTGATACCAAAGTTGATTGGCTGATAAGCCGCTTGACTGACAAATCACCCACCGCCATACGCCGCGGCCGATACACCATGCGCCGAATTCAAGCTATGTCGTTCGAAGAATCCATCTCTTTTACCGAAAGCCAGATCGGTCTCGTGTCTATGACCAAAGACTCGAAAGAGGGCCTGCTCGCCTTCCGTGAAAAACGCTCACCCGTATGGACCGGATCATGAACTTGCGCTCTGTCATAGTATCAACTGAATCTACAACAGGCCTGATGAAGGCCGTGCTCTGTACTGAATACACTACCGTCGACAAACTCTCGGTATCTGAGTGCCATGTCCCAGAGCTCTTTCCCGATGGTGTGCGCGTTGCAATGCAAGTAGCTGCCATCAACCCGCCCGATGTGCTTATGGTCCAGGGTAAATATCAGGTTAAGCCAGAGCTGCCATTTGTGCCCGGCCTTGAAGGGATGGGCACGGTGCTTGAAATTGGCGCGAATGTCACTGACCTCAAACCCGGTGATCGAGTGATGAGTTACGCCGGCCAAGGCTGCTTTGCAGAGCAAGCCGTGATTGCACGCAACCGTATCGAGTTGGTGCCCACCGACATGAGCGACATTCAGGCCTCCGGATTCGTACTGGTCTATAGCACGGCCTATCACGGGCTTGTCGATTGCGGCAATCTCGCAGCAGGCGATGTCCTCGTCGTACTGGGTGCATCGGGCGGCATAGGACTATGCGCCATCCAGATCGGCAAGGCTATCGGCGCCACGGTGATTGCAGTGGCCAGCACAATAGAAAAGCTTGCCATGTGCAAGGCCAATGGTGCAGACCATGTGGTGAATGGTGCAACTGAAAACATTACCGAACGCATCAAGGAGATAACCGCCAAAAAAGGTGCCAACGTCATCCTCGATGTAGTGGGCGGCGATATCACTGAAGCCGCGCTTCGCGGAATTGCGCCTTATGGCCGCTTGCTCATTGCGGGTTATGCCAGCGGCGTTATTCCCAATATCAAGGGCAACCTTGTGCTGCTCAAGCAGGCCAGCGTCATAGGCGTCAGCTACCGACTGCACCTGGAGCGTAACCCTAAAAATGCTGCAGCCAACCTTCGCGCGCTGTGCGCAATGTATGTAGATGGCAAGCTTAATCCAGAAGTCTGCGCTGAATACCGCATCGGCCAGATCGTCGATGCACTAAATGAAGTCAGCGAACGCCGCGCCATCGGCAAGGTCGCGGTTAAGCTGCAGTAGCGCAGCAGTTCAACCGCTTTATGAAAAAGGTGCCACCATGATCCTTAACGGGTCATGCGCTTACCCAATACAAGTACAACGGCCTCTGCAGCAATGAGTGGAGGAGCCGGCGACGATCACAAACTGTCTTCGCTCTTGCTATTGAAGGTCGATATTCTGGGACAGCCCTATTGGCAAGTTGGGGCCCATGAGCTGGTTTTTTCAGACCGCAGCCAACTGCTTCGCGTTGCGGAAGTTTTTGAGCGAACCCGCATGCATAACATGCCCGGTCAGTGTCTTGCCAAAAATACTTTCCGCCAGCTGCGCCGCTTCAATCAGCGCTTCAAGGTTTATGCCGGTTTCTATACCTAACTCATGGCACATGAACACCATATCTTCTGTGCAGATGTTACCAGCCGCCGCGCTACTGTGGCCGCAGAAAGGGCAGCCGCCAAGGCCCGCCACAGAGCTATCGAATAGGTCTATGCCCATCTCAAGCGCCGCAAAAAAGTTAGCTGCCCCCAGCCCGCGAGTGTCGTGCAGATGAAGGCCGATGCGTGCTTCTGGCACGATTTCGCGCACCGCATCCACCATGCGGCGAATGGTGTTGGGTGCAGCCCAGCCCACTGTATCGCAAAGATAGATTTTCGGTAGCTTGATATCTAAGTCATGACAGAGGTCGGCAATCCAGCGCACCAGTGAAGTGACTTTTGACGTAGCAATCGCACCCTCTAGGTTGCAGCCGAAGGCCGTCATGATGTGCGCGGTTTCCAGCGGCACGCCTGCATCTGCATACAGCAACACCCACGCGCGCTGCGCGTCGCGAACCTCTATGGCCGAGCGGTTGTTGTTCATGCGGCTGAAAGCATCAGACGCATAGAAATTGAGGCCGCCCTGTAACGTGATGTTGGGCACCTTTAGCGCGCGTTCAAAGCCGCGCTCGTTGAGCCACAGACCCGTATATGCGATACCGGGCCGCGGCTTTAACCGGGCGAACAGTTCTTCCGTGTCTGCCATCTGCGGCACCACCTTTGGGTGTACAAACGAGGCGACCTGGATCTGCGACACACCCGTCTGAGCCAGCGCATCTATCAGAGCCAGGCGCTTCTCCAGCGGAAAAAGGGTTTTCTCAAACTGGAAGCCTTCGCGCGGGCCTTCCTCGTGAAACTCTACAAATTTTGGCAGTGACGTCATGGCTGTTCTTTATTGCGGCTGTATGCCGGCACCTGAAATGATCCTTGCCCATTTGCCATGTTCAGCGATCTGAAACTTCATCAGTTCCTCACTCGACATCGGCATAGGTTCAAGTGCGATGTTTTTGAAAAATTCAAGTACCTTGGGCGAGGTGATGGACTTGTTGATTGCAGAACTCAGTTGCGTCACCACTTCTTTGGGTGTGCCCGCAGGTGCCCACCCGGCAACCCACCAGGTCAGGTTGAAATCCGTCAAACCGGATTCCTTCATCGTCGGCACTTCTGAAATGGTAGCGACACGTTTGGTGCCTGAAACCGCCAGCGCGCGCAGCTTACCTGCCTTGACGAGTGGCAACGCAGTGTTCATGTCTGCAAACATTACATCCACCTGCCCGCCAATCAGGTCGGTAGTCGCCTGCGGATTTGTCTTGTATGGCACGTCGGTAATCTTGATGCCCGCTAGCTGGTTGTACATCTCCATCGACATGCGGGTGGAAGAACTGGCCCAGCCGTAGGTGAGCTTGCCGGGCTGCTTTTTGGCCAATGCCGTCAGTTCAGCCACGTTTCGCACCGGCGACTGCATGTTAACGACCAGCACGATGGGGCCTTCACCCACACCGGCCAGTGGTACGAAATCTTTAACATAGTCATAAGGCAAGCTCTTGAAAAGGCTCTGGTTGGCCGCGTGGGTCGAGTTAGTGCCAAAGAATATGGTGTAGCCGTCGGGTTTGGACTTGGCCACGTAATCGGCCGCGATTCCGCCACTCGCGCCGGCCTTGGACTCCACCACCACCGGCTGTTTGAGGTTATTCGACACCTCTTCGCCCACCACGCGAGCAATTGCATCAATAACGCCTATGCAGCATGAAATGAGCCGTATGGTTTTGGACGGGTAAGCATCCTGTGCCTGTGCCTGCGCCCAGCCACCTGAGCACAGGGTCGTGATCAGTAAGGTCCTCAAAGATGCTCTGACCAGTTTGTTTGAGATTTGCATTTTTGTATCCGAAGTCATTGATCGAAGGGGCTTGCGGGTTGATGCGGGCTGACCCAGCACAGTATCTGTATATCCACAATTTGCAGTGAATTGAACATTTGTTTTATCAAATACATATTTAAAAACACATGTTCAATATATTCCTGTTGTTTCGTTCATGTGTCAAGGAAAACCCTAGTTTTTCTAGTCGGACAACATAGCCTATGGGTAATCAAACCAGTTCACAAAGCCAAAGGCAAGTAAAGCCGACAGTTTTCTCCTAGCTTGGAGCCAGCTGCCGCTTGGGACTGACGCCGCCGCAAGAGGGACTGAAATCCGTCAACAGACAGCCTTAAGAAAGTTCATTTGCGCGATATTGAATCCTGAGCCCTTGTAGCATGATGCGCTACGCGCTACAATAAGCACAATGATCAAGAGTTTCCGACACAAAGGCTTGCAGCGTTTTTTTCAGAACGGCAGTAAAGCTGGCATTCAGGCAGCTCACGCTGCTCGGCTGCGCCTCCAGTTGGCCGCACTGGGTCAGGCGATCAAGCCGGAAGACCTTTCGGCACTCGCTTGGGCGTTGCACCCCTTAAAAGGCGAATTAAAAGGCCATTGGGCTGTTACGGTCAATGGGAACTGGCTCTTGGTATTCAAGTTCGATGGAACAGATGCCGTTCTTGTAGATTACCGCGACTACCACTAAGGCTGATATGACACGCATGCACAACCCCCCGCACCCTGGGGAAGTCCTGAGGGAGTATTTGGGTGAAGTTACCGTCACAGATGCAGCTGCCCGCTTGGGCGTAAATCGGGTCACTCTGTCCCGCTTGGTAACGGGTACATCTGGTATCTCGCCAGACATGGCCTATCGCTTGGGAGAGGCCTTTGGCACCAGCCCAGAAATGTGGGCAGGTATGCAAATGCAATATGACCTCTATCAGGCGGGGCTGCTCAAGCGGCCAAAGATCGAAAGACTCGCCTCCTGAACAGCAGCTCGTTGCTGCCCATTCGATCAGCCCTCGGGAACAGTTACATAAACAAAATTACCTGCCCGCATTGCGGCAAAGCGTTTGAGATTGACGAAGCTGGGTATGCAGACATCCTTAAACAGGTACGCAACAGCGAATTCGAGCAGCAACTGCATGACCAACTCGAGCTAGCCGAGCAGGACAAACAAAATGCCAGCGAACTGGCCAAGACCAAAGCCGCCAGCGAATTGCTACGGGCTGCTGTGGCCAAGGATGCGGAGATCCATGAGCTGAAAGCCAAGCTTGATGCGATTGCTGTTGCACAGAAGCTGGCGATTTCAGAGGCGCTCAATGGCGTAGAAAAGGAGCGCGATGCGCTCAAAGAAAAGTACGAAATCCAGATCAAGGATCGTGACGATGCGATCAAGCGCCTGAGGGACATGAAAGCCCGCTTGTCGACCAAGATGGTTGGGGAAACGCTTGAGCAACATTGCGAGACCCAGTTCAACCGTCTGCGCGCCACGGCGTTCCCGAATGCGTACTTTGAGAAAGACAACGATGCCAAGAGTGGCAGCAATGGCGACTACATTTTCCGAGACTTGGATGATTTGAACCGTACCGATTGCAAGCGGTTTAAATCGAGCTTGGCTACCCAGCCTTAGATATTCGAATTACTTCAGATCCGTCTAACTCTTTTGCTGGAGCAACTCCCCCATTTCACGCCCGCAGCACCGCCGTGGATTCCCTCACCACCAGTGGCGCATCTACTTCGTGATGCAGTGTGGCGGGCAGGCCCTCAAGCGTGTTGATGATGTACTCCCCCGCCCGGGACCAGACCTCGTCGGTCGGGAAATGGATGGTGGTGAGGCTGGGCTGTAGATGGCGGCTCCATTCCAGGTCATCGAAGCCCACAACAGACAGGTCGCTGGGCACCTGCAATCCCTTGCGCCGCGCTTCCATCACGACTCCGTAAGCCACCACGTCGTTCGCGCAGACGAGCGCGGTTGGCCGCCGGGGCAGCGACAGCACCACGCGTGCGGCCTGGCGGGCATCGTCCAGACGGTACCGCACCTCGATGAGCCATTCGGACGGTAGGCTCCGGCCCGCTTCCGCCAACGCCCGCCGCACCCCGGCAAGGCGGCCGGCCGCGCGGTCGTTGTTGGCCACTTTCGCGGCGATCATGCCGATGTCGCGATGGCCCAGGTCCAGTAAGTGGAGGCAGGCGCGATAGCCTGCGGTTTCGTTGTTCACTCCCACGCTCGCATAGGGCTTGGCGGGGTGATAGACGCTCACATTGATGAAGGGAATGCGCTGCGCCGCGACCAGGCGGTGCAGGCTCTCAAGGTGCAGGTCGCCGATGAGTATTAACCCGTCGATGCCGCGGCTCGCCATGTTCTGCACCTGCCGGTATTCGACCTCGGGGTCGTAGCCATTGCTCGCGAGCAGCAGCAGGTAGCCGCGGGCGGACAGGTACATCTGCAGCGAATCGATGCCGCGGGCAAAGGTCGCGTTGTCGATGGTGGGAACGATGGCGCCGATGGTGCGGGTGCGCCCTGACGATAGCGCCCGGGCTGAAGCATCTGGGATGTAGCCGAGATGGACGATCGCTGCCTCGACGCGCGATCTCGCTTCGGGCCGCACCGCGGCCGGATTGTTGATGGCGCGCGACACCGTCGCCGTGGATACGCCGGCGCGCAGTGCAACATCCCGGATACCGTTGATTTTGGACTTCATAATGTAACAGTTTACATGAAAGCGGTACACCTCCGATTAGCATGATTTCTTGTTTTTTCCAGTGGTAAATACCTATATTTTCTAATTTTTAGTTCGGCTTTTTAATCGACGGGTTTCTTAAAATATGAAATCGCTTACATCGCTTGAAACTTTGACTCCAAAATGGAAAAACGCAGAAACATTCTTGTTCTCATGACCGACCAGCAGCGGTTTGATTCACTGCGCTGCTATGGGAACCCACACGCCATAACGCCCAACTTGGACCGCATGGCGGCGCAAGGCGCGCTATTTAAGACGTGCTATGTGCAAAACCCCATTTGCAGCCCATCGCGGGCCACCTATCACACCGGCCTGTATCCACGCAATCACGGCCTGTGGGCCAATGGCGTCACACTGCCACAGGGCCTGCCACTGCTGTCCAGAGCGCTGGCGAACGCAGGCTACGACTGCGGCATGGCAGGCAAGCAGCACCTCGCGCCCATGGCCGGGAAGGATGAAGAGCCACGGTTGGACGACGGCTACCGCGTCTACCGCTGGTCGCATGGGCCGAACCACCCCTCCAAGGTGAATACCTTCCATGCCTGGCTGCGCGAATACCATCCGGAAATTCATAAGACCGCCATCCTAGACCAGGCCCCGCGCACCGTGGAAGGCAATAACAACGCCAAGTCATCCGTCCCGCTGGACTCGGTGCCACCTCATGCGCACTACACGCACTGGATCGCTCAGGAGGCTATCAACTTCATTGAGGACCCGTCGCGCCCCGAGGGAACTCCGTTCTACTTCATGGGGAACTTCTTCGATCCGCACCACCCCTTCGGGGCGCCAGAGGCCTACCGCTCGATTTTCGATGCGCAAAAGCTGCCCCTGCCGTCCGGCTCACTCGCCGAGCTCGATTCCAGACCCGCCCCACTTCGCGCCTACAGCCAGCGGTCCTACGGCGGCACGGCGCCCGGCTACACCGAGTATTCCGAAGCCGAGATGCGCGAGATCATCGCGTCGTACTACGCGATGGTCACGTTGATCGACACGGAAGTCGGCCGCGTCATGGACGTCCTGGAAAAGCGTGGCGAGCTCGAGAACACGCTCGTCGTCTTCACCAGCGACCACGGCGAAATGCTGGGCGACCATGCGCTGCTGCTGAAGGGTCCTATGCTGTTCGAACCGGTAGTGCGCGTGCCGCTCATCCTGTACCAGCCGGGCGTGATTCCGGCGGGCGGTCACATCGAGCGCCCGGTGCAGACCATCGACCTCACCAGCACCCTCCTGGCCGCCGCAGGGGTGCCCGACGCCTTCCCGACGCAAGGCAGCGACCTGATGCCCCTGGCGCGCGACCCGTCCGCGCCCTGGCGCGAATGGGCGCTCTGCGAATACCGCGACAGCGGCCACACCTTCACCCCACCGGTGCACACCACCATGCTGCGCTACCGCAACCACAAGCTCATCGTCTGGCACGGCGAGCCAGCCAGCGGGCATGCGCGCGATGGCGAGCTCTATGACCTCGAACAGGATCCGGGCGAGCACGACAACCTGTTCCACGACGAAGCCCATGCGAAGACACGTGAGCTCATGAAGGACATGCTGCTCGACGTGTCCGCGGCCATCGAATGGCCCCGCCCGAAACGCACCGCTCAGTGGTGAGGCGAAGGTTTTTCAACAACCCCAAGGAAACTATCATGTCCCATTTCCTAAATACCGGTTCCATGCCCACGCGGCGCGGCGCCTTGGGCCGCATAGCCGCGGCGAGCCTTGCCGCGGGTGTGCCGGGCCTGCATGCGCAGCAACCGGCAGCCACAGCCGATTGGCCCAAGAAGCCCATCCAGATGCTGGTCGGTTTCCCGCCCGGCGGGCTGAACGACCTGGCGGCTCGCGCACTCTCACAGTCAATGGGCAAGACCCTCGGCACCACCTTCATCGTGGTGCCGCTGCAGGGTGCCGGCGGCGTCATCGCGCTGCAGAAGTTGCTTCAGGCGCCGGCTGACGGCTACACGCTTCTGTACACGCCCTCCCCCACGCTGCTGGCGCGGCCCTACCAAATGTCGCTGCGCATCTCTCACCGCGACCTCACCCCGATCGCCAATGTCGCCACCAGCTACCCCACCATCTCGGTCAAGAAAGCGCACCGCTGGCAAAGCTTCAAGGATTTCCAGGCCGAGGCACTGGCCAATCCCGGCAAAATCGCCTACTCCACGCCGGGCGTGGGCGGGCTGCCGCACATCGCGATGGAAAACGTGGCGGCGCAACTCGGCATGAAGCTCAACCACGTGCCGTTCCAGGGCATGCCACAGGCCACCCTCGCGGCCTTATCCGACCAGCTCGATATTGCGGTGGGCGACATGCCCCACCCCGACCTGAGGCCACTCGCGGTGACCGGTGACGAACGTGTGCCGTTCTGGCCGGGCGTGCCCGCCATGCGCGAGTTGGGCGTGTCTTCGACCATGGTCGCGCGCTTCTCGGTGGTCGGCCCAAAAGGCCTGCCGGACGCAATCGTCAAGGCCGCCGCAACCGCCTGCCAGGCGTCGCTTACCGACCCGATCTTCCAGAAGTACATGCGCGACAACCTGCTCCAACCCACCTATTGGGGGCCCGCCGAATTGGCGGCGTCCTGGAACGCCGAGGAGCCCCTCTACCGAGGCCTTATAGATCGCCTCGACCTAAAGGGAAAGTGAGCCTCGTGAACCGTCCCAACATCATCCTGGTCATGACCGACCAGCAACGCTACGACACCATCGCCGCCTTGGGCTTTCCGTACATGAAAACGCCGAACCTCGATCGGCTGGTGCGCGAGGGCGTGACCTTCGAAAAGGTGTACGTTACCTCGCCATCCTGCTCGCCCTCTCGAGCAAGCATCTTCACCGGTCTCTATCCGCACTCGCACCAGGTGGTTCGCAACGACGCCGTGTGGCGCTGGACCTGGGTTCAGGAGCTGGCCTGCGCAGGCTACCGCTGCGTGAACGTCGGCAAGATGCACACGCACCCGTTCGAAAAAAGCTTCGGCTTTCACGAGCGTCACGTGGTGGAAAACAAGGATCGCGCCCATCCCAGCCTGCCGTTCTTCCTGGACAACTGGGATAAGGCGCTGTGGACCCGCGGCTTCGAGAAGCCGAGCCGCATCACCTATCGCCGAAGGGACGACTATCGCGACCGGCTCGGCGCCTTCGTCTGGGAGTTGCCGGAAGATCTGCACCCCGACAACTTCGTCGGCAACCTAGCTGTGCATTGGCTGGACACCTATCCGGTGAAGACCGATCCGTTCTTCCTCCAGATCGGCATCCCCGGCCCGCACCCGCCTTACGACCCCACACCCGACGCCCTGGCTCTCTACGAGGACGCGGAACTGCCCATCCCCATCCGCGCCGAGAGCGACTTCGAGGGTCAGCCCCAGGCAATGAAAGATTTGCGGCGCGAGCATTGGGAGTCGGACCACGACGCCATCGTCCACCTGCCCGACCCGACGCCGGAACAGATGCGCCGCCAGCGCCAGCACTACTTCGCCAACGTGACGATGATCGACACACAGGTCGGCAACCTGATCGCGGCGCTGGAGCGGCGTGGTGCCCTGGATAACACCGTCATCATCTTCACGACCGACCACGGCGACTGCCTGAACGACCATGGCCACAGCCAGAAATGGTCGATGTTCGAGCAAAGCGTGCACGTGCCCTGCATCGTCTGGGCTCCGGGCCTGGGCGTAAAGCCGCGCAAGTCTGATGCGCTGGCCTCGCTGATGGATATCGGCCCCACCATCTTGGAGTTTGCCGGCCTCGACGTCCCGGAATGGATGCAGGCACAAAGTCTGATGCCGGTTGTAAGCGGCGCCAGCGACAGCTTGCGGACCTGTGTGTTCGCCGAGCACTTCCGCGACTTCATCCTCAAATCCACGGAGCTGATGACGATGATCCGTAACCACAACTGGAAGCTGGTTCAGTTCAAGGACAGCAGCGAAGGCCAACTGTTCGACCTGCGACTTGACCCACAGGAAATCCAAAATCTCTGGGACAGCCCTTCGGCAGCGGGAAAGAGGCAGGCTCTGCTCGCGGAGATCGACCAGTGGCGCGAAGCGACGGCGGGTGATGGCGACGCCTGGCGCTCGGCCACCGCCAAGACAAGCGCGGAGACTTAGCAGTGGTGATGAGTCAACGCATCCTGCACCTGGGCCTTGGATCGTTCCACCGGGCCCACCAAGCCGTCTACCTTCAGAACCTTCACGCGCTGGGCGACGGTTCCTGGACTATCGCGGCCGGCAACATCCGGGGCGACGCGTCCGAAGCGGCTGCCGCGCTAACCGCGCAGGGCGGCCGCTACACGCTAGAGACGGTCACGCCCCAGGGTGAGCGGCGCTACGAGGACATCACTTCGATCGGCGAGGTCGTGCCGTTCGAGCCCTCGCTTGCAAGGCTCGTCGCTCTGGGCGCTGACGCTGCAACGCGCATCATCTCCTTTACAGTGACTGAAGCGGGCTATTTCCTCGACCAGCACAACCGGCTAGACCCGTCGCACCCCGACATCGCCGCCGACTTGAAGGGCGGCGCGGCTTGCACCATCTACGGTGCCCTCGCTGCCATTTTGGCCGAGAGGATGCGGCGCGGCGGCAGACCCGTCACCCTGCTCAGCTGCGACAACCTGCGCAGCAATGGCGAGCGCTTTCGCGGCGGCATGCTGGACTTTCTCGAGCGGTGCGGCCAGGGCGCCCTGCGCGATTGGGTCAAGCGCGAAACCACCTCTCCCAGTTGCATGGTGGACCGCATCACGCCCAGGCCGACGCCCGACGTGGCGCACAGGGTGGAGATCGCCGTGGGCTGGCACGATGCGGCACCGGTCATGGCCGAGAGCTTCATCCAGTGGGTTATCGAAGACCATTTCGCGGCCGGGCGGCCGGCCTGGGAGCGTGTCGGCGCGGAACTGGTCGCCTCCGTCCACGCGCACGAGGAAGCGAAGATCCGCATCCTGAATGCCACCCACAGCTGCCTGGCCTGGGCCGGCACGCTCAAGGGCCTGCGCTACATCCATGAGGACCTGCAGGACCCCGCTATCCGGTGCTTCGGTTTCGACTACGTGACAGACGACGTCATTCCCTGCCTGAACGGTCCGGGCCATCCTTCGCCGATCGACCTGGCAGGCTATCGCGACTTAGTGCTGGAGCGTTTTGGCAACCCGTACATCCAGGATTTGAATCAGCGCGTCGCAATGGACGGCTTCTCCAAGATCCCGGGCTTCATAGCTCCGACCGTGCGCGAGTGCATCGCGCTCGGCAAGCCGATGGACGCGGTGGCTGTGCTGCCCGCCCTGTTCTTCGAATTCCTGCGGATGTGGAACGATGGCCGGCTACCGTACCGCTACGAGGACGGAGTGATGAACCCTGCCGACGTGCAGGCCTTCTTTGCCGCGCCAGACGCACTGGGCGCGTTTTGCGGCCACACGGGCCTGTGGGGCGACCTTGCCGGCCACTCGGCGCTGGGTACCGCTCTGCGGAGCGCTCACCTGCGCGTGCTGGCCTTCATGGCCGGCTGAGGGATAGCCCGATGTTTCTCGGCATCGACCTGGGCACTTCGCAAGTCAAGGTGCTGCTGCTGGACGCCCGGCATGGCTTCGTAGCCAGCACCGCGGCGGCGCTTTCCATCCAGCGGCCACACTCCGGCTGGAGCGAGCAGCAGCCGCAAGAATGGTGGGCCGCCACGGACCGTGCGGTGACCCAGCTTGCCGCAGAGTGGCCGCGCGAAATGAGCTGCGTTCAGGCAATCGGCCTGTCCGGCCAGATGCACGGCGCGGTGCTGCTCGATGCAGCCGATCGCATCATCCGCCCCGCAATTCTCTGGAACGACGGCCGCAGCGCTGCGCAATGCGTTGCGCTGGAGGCCTCAGTCCCTCGCCTGCGGGAGATAGCCGGCAACATGGCGATGCCGGGATTCACTGCCCCCAAGCTGCTGTGGGTGCGCGACAACGAGCCGGAACTCTTCGGCCGGATCGCCACCGTCCTGCTGCCCAAGGACTGGCTGCGACTGAAGATGAGCAGCGAGAAGGTGAGCGACATGTCCGATGCTTCGGGCACTCTGTGGCTGGACGTCGCGGCCCGCGCTTGGTCGCCAGCCCTGCTGCACGCCTGCGGGCTCACGCCCGCGCACATGCCGCGCCTGGTCGAAGGCACGGAGTCGGCTGGGCAACTGCGTGCGGACATCGCCTCGCGATGGGGACTTAGGGCCGGCATCCCGATCGCCGGGGGAGGTGGTGACAACGCGGCCAGCGCGGTAGGCATTGGCGCGGTAAGGCCTGGCGAAGGCTTCATATCGCTCGGAACCTCTGGCGTGATTTTTCTCTGCAGTGAAGGCTACCACCCCCGCGCCGCACACGCGGTGCACACCTACTGCCATGCCCTTCCCCAGGCCTGGCACCAGATGAGCGTAATGCTTTCGGCAGCGAGCGCCTTGCGCTGGGCAGCCAAGCTCACCGGCGCTGAAAGCGAGGCCGCGTTGCTGAAGCGGGTCGCCCTGCTGGACGGGCCGGCCCGCAGGCGGGCGCCGCTTTTTCTTCCTTACCTGGACGGTGAGCGTACGCCTTACAACGACGCGGCCGCGCGCGGTGTGTTGTTCGGCCTCGACGCCTCCCATGACGCTGGCAGCGTAGGTTATGCGGTCATCGAAGGCGTGTCGTTTGGCCTACTGGACGGTTGGAACGCGCTGGGCGGCCCGCAGGCCGTTGTGCAGGCATTGACGCTCGTGGGAGGCGGCGCACGCAGCAGCCTGTGGGCGGGCCTTCTTGCGACTGTGCTCGGAGTACGCATACACACCTGCGAGGGAGCACACGCCGGTGCCGCGCTCGGTGCCGCAAGGCTTGCCTCGCTGGCGTGCGGCGCGTCCATCACGGATGTCTGCAGTCAACCAGCAGTGATTGCCGAGTTCGTTCCTGACGACGGCGCCGCAGACTGGCTGCGCTTGCGCTACGCCCGTTTCGGCGCTCTCTACACCGTTTTGCGGGAAGAATTCGCACGCGCTGAACGGTGAACAGCTGTGTGGATCTGCAGCAAAGTCAGCCGCTGTTTCCGCGATTTTGTAACCACTATCTGGCCCGCCGGTTAGATTCGTGCAAATTCGGCCACTCAGATCAATTCCTAGAGCGGGACGGTTGTGCAAGTGGTTTTGTCGCGTTAGCCACTGATGAAAGTGATTTTGGCGGGGACGAGTGCCAGTTCCTCAAACAAGACGGATTTGTCCTGCCAATGCATAAAACTGGTCAGCACAACACAGCTTGATGCAGCACTGCAGCAGGAGCTGTGCTTTGCGAATCATATGTACCAATTCGATGCAGGTCAGTACACATTTGGCGGATCGAAATGACTTGAAATTCAGCATTGGCTTGGTGACTCGCTTTACTTCCCCGGTGCTCCTGCTCAACGATGTTATTCAGACAGTTGACTTGCCCCACGATGATGGGCTTGTCGCCTGTGGCATTGATCTCATCCATGGCCGCCTTGATGGTGCCGCCCTTGTCCATGGTGACCTTCTCGGGAACACCGCTGATCTTCATGACTTTGCCAAAAAACGCATGGCTGCGGCCTTGTCGCGCTGAGCGGTCAACAAGAAGTCAACCGTTTTGCCTTGCTTGTCTACCGCGCTAGAGACACTTCCAGTCGCCTTTGACCTGGATGTACGTTACATCCATGCGCCAGATGACGCCCACCGGGCGTTTATGTTGGCAAAAGACTTTCTCCAGCAAGAGCAGAAACCGGATCGCCCAGCGCTTGATCGAGGAATGGTCGACCAACACGCCGCGCTCCTGCATCATTTAATCCAAATGGCGCAAGCTCAATGGATACGCCACATACCAGCGCAGGCACGTCAGCATCACTTCGATGGGATAGTGAAACCGTATGAGGACCTTGCGCAGGGCGCTGTTGATTGAACTTTTGCGCAAATCAAGCATGGCCTGGATTGTCGTTTATGCTTATCGAAACAGAACCTTGAATTTAATATACACCGATGACCATTTGCCTGGAACACGCCCTGCCCTATGAGCACTTCAACGAACGATAGCGTTCCCGATTGCGGCGCGCATTGGAGTTCGCCTGCGGCTGCCTCGATTCGCAGGGCTGGATCTTGGACGGTCGGCGAATTGCTCGCCGCACAGGCGAGGCGCGTGCCGGAGCGAATCGCACTTGACGACGGCGTCAATACGCTCACCTATCACGCCTTGAATCAACGCGCCAATCGCCTGGCATACTGCCTCGCCTCGCTTGGTGTCGTTCGCGGGATGCGGGTGGCGATCCTTTCTGAAAACCGCAACGAATATATCGAGGCGGCCTACGCGGCGGCAAAGCTGGGCGCCATTCTGTGCGCCTTGAACTGGCGTCTCACACCTGCGGAGCTCGGCCATTGCGTGGATCTTGTCGAGCCGGTCGTGGTTCTGCTCTCGCCGCGCTTCGAGGCGGCTTACGAGAAGATCGCCCGAGCGGGTACAGCGCGCATCGTTTACGGGACCGCGTATGAAACTCAACTGACCGCATGTAGCCCTTGCGAGCCGCCAGTCGTGGCCGAACCCGAGGACGGGCTGTTGATCTTGTATACGAGCGGAACCACCGGCATGCCCAAGGGGGCGCTGATCAGTCACCGTGCCGAGCTTGCTCGCATGGAACTTTCACGCATCGACGTCGGGCTCGAAGAAGGCGATAGCTTTGTGGCCTGGGCGCCGATGTTCCACATGGTGTCCCTCGAGCACGCGCTTCATGTGTTGGGGCTTGGAGGCAAGGTGTTCGTCGTGGACGGCGCCGATATACCGCGACTGACCCAGCTTGTGGAAAAAGAGCGCCAGTGGTGGTTGGTGCTCATCCCGGGAATGATCGAGCCTCTGGTTCAGGCCTTGCGCGAGAAGAATGTCCGTCCCAAAGGACTGAAAGTCATCGGCGTCCTTGCGGATCTTGTGCCTGCTCAACTGGTCGGCGAAGCGTCGAGGCTGATGAATGCGCCGTACTGGAATTCGTTCGGATCGACGGAAACCGGCATGCTGCCTGCCGCCGGAACCCGATTCGCCATCGGGGAAGTGCCGGAAAATCTTGCGAAAGCCCACAACGGTCTCTACCTGTGGAGATTGGTAGACAGCGAGGATCAGGACGTTACTCCGGGGCAAGCAGGCGAGATCGCAGTGCGCGGTCCGACCTTGTTCAGTGGCTACTGGAACCGGGACGACGTCAATGAGCACGAATTTCGCGGTGGCTGGTTTCATATGGGCGACATGTTTATCGAGGGACCCGATGGACGTTTGAGTTTCGTCGATCGATCGAAATACCTGATCAAGTCCGGTGGCGAAAACATTTACCCGATAGAAATCGAACGGGTTCTGATGAACGACCCTCGAGTCGCCGAGGCCGTGGTGGTGCGACGCAAGGACAGTCGCTGGGGCGAAGTCCCGGTCGCATTTGTAGCGGTGCACGATACAACGGTCAGCGAAGAAGAACTGCTGCGGGTCTGCAGGGATGGTCTGTCGTCATATAAGCTGCCCAGACAAATCCGCTTTGTCGCCTCGCAAGATGACTTTCCTCGCAGCACCAGCGGCAAAGTGCAGCGCCAGCGGGTCGAGCAGTGGCTGGAGGACGCTGGTCCGTGAACACGCCGATCCTTCACCACTACGAATTTTCACCTTTCGCCGAGAAGATTCGCTTGGCCTTCGGGCTGAAGAATCTGCACTGGCGCTCGGTGATCGCGCCTTCGATCCTGCCCAAGCCGGATCTGGTCGCTTTGACCGGCGGTTACCGGCACATTCCGGTCCTTCAGATCGGTGCGGACGTTTACTGCGACACACGTACGATTGCGCGCGAACTGGACCGGCGGTTTCCATCCCCGCCATTGATAACGGATGCAACCCGCGCAATCGCGACAACGATAGAAGCGTGGGCCGAACGGGATTTGTTCTGGCCAATCGCGCGATATGTCTCCGGGGTCAATGCCGAGCGGATGGACCCGCAGCTGCATGTGGACCGCGCGGCCCTGCGCGGCAAGCGCACGCCTTCGCTGGCGCGTCTCAAGGCAGTCGCACAACGCAACCTTGGTCTGGTGCGCGCGTGCTTGCCGAACGTCGAACGCTTGCTAGCGCACGGCGACAATTGGGTGCTCCAGGACGGACCTGGTCAGGCGGATCTCGCGCTCTACCATGGGCTCTGGTTTCTCGGTGCTCTACCGATTGACTGCTCGCACTCTCTCGCGAACTTTCCGCGAACGCGCGCCTGGATGGAGCGCGTAGCGGCGATCGGACATGGAATTTGCGAGCCACTCTCACCGACTGGCGCCTTGTCCATCGCCGCCCACGCCGCTCCTGCGCCGCTGCGACCGAGTATCGAAGACGATGCTCTGCCGGCCTGCGGTATGTTAGTGACGATCGCTCCGGAGGATTATGTGACCGCGATGGTTGAAGGAATACTGACGCAAGTCGACACCGCTGACGTATCCATACTACGCACCGATCCAAGCCTTGGCGAGGTGATGCTCCACTTTCCGCGTGTGGGCTATACCTTGCGAGCCCGCTGAGGCATTGTCCGACCGGCCCTCAGCAGGCCGACGGAGAATGCCTCAAGTTTTTTCGGCGCTGTCCAGCACCTGGACCAGCTTCGTCTTGAGGTTGGATGTTTCCAGCGACCCGGCCGCTACCATCTTCACTTTCGAGCGGATCTTCAGTTTCAGATGAATACGATCCTCCAGCTTTTTAGCAAAGTCGACCCAATTTGCCTCGCCAACATGTGCGGCAGCCTCAACGGTGATGTTTACCGGCGAAATGACGCGCGGCGGTGGCCGGTCCAGCACGATCCTCATCTGTCCCGAGATGTCCGGCGAAAAGCTCTCAACCACTTCTTTGATCGCAGAAGGATAAACCTTGACACCCGAGATATTCATCATGTCATCGGCGCGGCCGACAAAGCTGAAACGACTGCCGAAACGGCCGCAGTGCGGACACTCGCCGACGTGCAGCTTCAGGATGTCCGCTGACGCGTAGCGCAGTGCCGGCGCGGCTTCGTATTCCATGCCAGTGTGGATCGCCTCGCCGACCTGCCCGTCCACAAGAGGAAGCGGCGCGCGAGTTTCCGGATCAACCAAATCATAGCGAAAGCAGTAGTCCTCGCCGAAGCAGTGCTGGCCCATATGGTCAGGCCCGCCGCAGTCACCCGCCGCGTTAGTCCAGGCACCACCGCTCATGTCATAGACCTTCGCGCCCGATCCATCCTGCATGCGCTTGCGAACGGCCGGGATCGCCAGCCCCGGTTCGCCGCCGCACATGACGATTTCGATTCCGCACAGGTTCAGCGGCTTGCCAAGCTGCTCGGGCGCCCGCTCGATAAGTTGGGAGAGCATGGAGGGTGTACAAAAGACGACGCGCGGCCGGCACAACTGGATGTATTGCAGCGCCTTGGTGACGCCGGCTTCGGCGCCAAGCGGTATCGGCCGAGCACCCAGCGCTTCGGCCGCCTGTAGCATCGTTGTACCCGCGACCCAAATACTCAGACCAAAGAGCTGCAGGATCGTGTCGCCGCGCCGGATGCCCGCCATCGTCATCAGGCGCCCTAGCGTGAGGAACGTCAGGTCCAGGTCCTTGCGGGTGAAGAGATAAAACGTTGGCAGGCCGGTGGTGCCCGATGTGCCCGCCACGTGCACGACATCCTCGAGCGGTGCGCACAAGTGCATACCAAACGAATGTCCGAATTTCTCCAGTGACTCCGACTGCGATTCTCGGTGCCAGGCCTTGGTCATGAACGCCGGCAGCGCACGAAATTGATCGAGTGTGGTGATCTCGCGCGGGTCATTCACGCCGGCTTCACGCATTTTCTTGCCGTAGTACTCATTGCTGAAGCAATAAGCAAGCTGGGGGGTCAGCTTGCGGATGCGATGCTCATCCAGCGCCGCCATATAGGCAACGGGGTCCCGAGCGGCCACGGCTGCATCGTGCGCCGGGCCCAGAACAGCCGACAGGTAATTTTGCGGGGGATTTTTCATGATATTCACCAACAAATATTCCATTTTGTGAAAATTATTTTCCGTTTTGACACAGCATAGGGCCATGCGTCAAAAGGTATCAAGACGTGGTGTGCAGGAACGCGATCTTGACAGACATTGCCAGTAAGCCTATTGTCAATTTTCTATACATTTTGGAAAAATTGTGCGCCGCCCAACAGGACCTCGGCATGACTCGAAACCGCCTGTCCCATCTGGCGCTCATCATTGCGGCGGTATTCTCGTTTGTTCCGTTGGGCGCCAGCGCTGACTGGCCAGCCAAGTGACAGCGCCGGGGCCGACAGTTCTGATTGTTTCATTCAGGCGACCGTGGCCTTGCGGATGGCCATGGCGGTGGCCTTGGCCTTGTCCGACTCAACGCGCAGGAGCGCGACCTCGGCGGCCGAGACGCGGTCAATGTTGGAGAAATCCAGTTTCCACATGTGCGAATCGCTCCAGCGCTGGGGCGACTGCACCGTGGTGCGCGGGCCGGGCGCAGTCTCCAGGACCTTCAATGCCAGTTCCAGTGTGGCAGCCTGAGACGCGGCGTCTTTTGGCTTACCCGCTGCATTGCCCAGCGGGAAGTCGGAGAACATGAAGCGAGGCACACCGACATGTTCCGCAATGTCCTTCGCGCAACCCATCACAACCGTCGGGATTCCGGAGGCTTCGAGCGCACGGGCCGTGAGGGACATCGACTGATGACAAATTGGGCAATTGGGGATCAGGATGGCCACATCCACACCATCTGACTGGCAGCGCTCAATGATCATGGGAATATCAACCTCGATCGTGTGGCGCTGACTGCGGTTGGTTGGCACGCCGTGGAAGTGCTTGGCCAGCTTTCCAATTCGACCCTGCGCGGCCAGCTTGCGCATCAGCGGCAGCGGGAACCAGGAGTTGCTGTCTTCCATCGACGTGTGGATGCGATCGATGCCCACATGCGAAACTCGCACGTCATGGTCTTTCGAGGTGTCCATCTCGTACGGAACGAAGAACTTGGCGGCGGCGTTGTACGGCGCGCCAGGGCCCTGCGGCCCGTAGTCCGGGTGGTACGGCGCTGCCGTTGTCATCAAGGTCACAGTCGATTCAGACAACGCCTTCTTCAGCGGCTGGAACGGTACGTCGATGTAGTGCGCGTAGCGGTAGGGGTTGTTATAACCCAGGGCCATGTACCAGTCGCGCGTGCGTTTCATGTAGGGCACGTGACTGTCGTCGTCGGACGCAAAACCAAGCAGCGCATCGAGTTCTGCCTGATTCAGTTGGGGCGCTTCGGTGGTCATGGAAATTCCTTTCAGCCACACTGGGCCTGCGATTTTGGAAAGAGGCCTGTGAATGGCGGCGAATTGGATACCAGTGTGGCGGAATAAAAGGGAGCCAGTCGGTTACTTAAAAAGGGCTTTTAGGAGCCCGAATTGGTTTGCAGCATTTACTTCAATTGCCTGTGTAAGTGTGCCAAGCGTAGCGCAGCACGCTGGCACTGGCAAGTGCCGCGCCATTTAGTCTTCGCTGGTAGCGCCTCCTAGCAATCTGTACCAAAGTGATCTACCAAATGCCACAGCGTCCAGACTCTGGAAACCCCCTACCCGTCTAAGCTTTAAGCTCGAAATTGTTTCACGTCCAAAAGTTGGTACCTCACTTTTAGCCTCAACAAGCTCGAGCCCCAAGCCTGGATTCAAGCTAATTTATTGCAACTCTCTGAAACGAATTAGGAGCTCATAAGCTGTTGAAACATGGTGTGTTGTGAAATGCGTTCTTCATGGGACAGGTGTCCCTTGATCAAACAGGACTTTCAAGGCTAATGAACCGCCGTAACACTTTTAGCTGCATGCTCTAAAACGCTGCGAGCATGAAGCAAATCTACTCCAGGAAATAAATCGACAAACTCGTTGACAGTTACACCGTCCTCTAGATTTTCGAACAAAGATGATTGAGGAACCCATGAACTGCATACTGATTACACGGTTCTGTCGAAGTAAGCATAAACGACAATCTCTGCCATGCTCGATTTCCGCCAAAGTCTGATCAACAGCATCCTGCGCAAGGTCCTCAAACGGCTGCACTATCCGCTTGAGGTGATGCTCACCTGCGTGCGTTGGTATGTGGCTTATCCGCTGAGCCTGCGCAACATCGAGGAGATGATGCAGGAGCGGGGTGTTTTCGTTGATCACTCCAACGTGCATCGCTGGGCAATCAAAGTTTTGCCGTCCCTGTAGGCACTCTTTCGCAAACGAAAGCGACCCGTGGGCTCAAGCTGGCGGATGGATCAGACCTTCATCAAAGCCGCAGGCAAGTGAAAGTACCTTTACCGGGCGGTTGACCGCGCCGGCGATACGGTGGACTTTCTTCTCACGGCCAAGCGAGATAAGACAGCAGCGCGGCGCTTTCTGCAGGGTGCCATCAACCTGCAAGGCGTGCCCGAGAAGATCACCATCGACAACAGCGGCGCCAATACGGCGGCCATTGAAAGCGTCAAGACTGATGCCTGCGTCGACATCCTGATGCGCCAAAACCAAGGATCGCACTTGATCAAGTACCTGGCCGACACCAACATCTTGGGCTACTTTGCGCGCAACAGTTCTGCCGCGTTACAAAAGCGCATGTTGACGGCGCTCAAAAAGCAGGAAATCGCCATCTCCGCCATCACCCGCGCCGAAACACGGTTTGGGCGGGCCATGCTGCAAGCCGATGACAAACGCCGCCGAACCATGGATTTGCTGCTCAATGAGATTCCAGTTTTGCCATGGACGCCGGAGGCCGCAGACCGGTATGGCGAAATTGTCGCCCACCTGCAGCAAACCGGGCAGCCCATTGGCGAAATGGACACCCAAATAGCCGCGCATGCATTGGCCCTGGGCCTGCCCTTGGTGACCCACAACACACGGCACTTCAAGCGGGTGGC
This sequence comes from Limnohabitans sp. Rim8, assembly GCA_945901045.1. Classification (GTDB taxonomy): domain Bacteria; phylum Pseudomonadota; class Gammaproteobacteria; order Burkholderiales; family Burkholderiaceae_C; genus Limnohabitans_A. Next base: position 22,865 of record CAMDKK010000026.1, on the reverse strand, counting down.
GGGCTTGAAGCTTGAAGACTGGATGACGTAGAAGCATGCATGTTCATTCCAAACTGCTTATCGTCTGCCACTGTGAACGTGAAGGCGGAGAAATCATTCGAATCATCTCTGCTCGCAAGGCAACCAAGCGCGAAAGCGCGTTTTATAGAGGCAACTGAAATGAAAGCCGAATACGACCTCTCCAAGCTCAAGGCTCGCAAAATACAAATCAACTGGCCTAAACTGGTTGAACAGCCCAAACCGTGCGTCCATGGTTTCCCTATCGGTAAGCCTCACGCCGGTTGCCTACCTGCACCACGAGAACGCGCAAAGCGCCGTCCTGAATGTCACAAATCACCCGGCAATCGGCATATTCAATCGTCCAGGCCAAGGTCTCTTCTCACGTCGGCAGCGGAATGAACCTGTTCTTTCCCTCGACGGACACGCTCAAGCACATCGGCAGCGAGGTAGTAGTCCTCCATTTCCTGGATGCCGTTTTCGATGATCTCGCGCAGGTAGAAAGCCTTGGTGCGCCCAGTTTGAGACGCGAGATAGTCAAGCCTTTGCTCAGTCTCTGGAGCAAGACGAATTGAAGTCGCCATATATAAAACCTTCATTTGAATACATGCATTCAATGTATAACAGCGAGCTTTTATTGGTCATCCGGGGGCGTCACCGTATCGGGTGAGCAGCCCGCAATGGCCATCACAAATTCAGTTCTGTTTGGCCATCTCATGCGCTGTGCGGTAGCCCCCCACCCCCTTCACATAAGCCAACAACTCCCCAAAAAACGGATGCTTACAAAGCGTTGACGAATCGCCCACCAGCAGCAACTTGCGCCGTGCGCGGGTCATGCCCACGTTCATGCGGCGGATGTCAGACAAAAAACCGATCTCGCCCTGGGGGTTGCTGCGCGTCAACGTGATGGCAATGATGTCGCGCTCTTGGCCCTGAAACGAATCGACAGTGCCCACGCTGAGCCTGCGTTGCAGCAGCAAATCGTTCAGCATGGCGCTGTCTTCGATGGCGTCTTTCAAGTAGTTGATTTGGGCGCGGTAGGGTGCGATCACGCCAATGCTGAGCGGGCGCTGGTCGTGTTCGGTGGGGTCGCAGCGCTCTAGCAACTGCGCCAGTCGCTCCAACAGCATGTGGGCTTCTTCGGGGTTGGCGGTTGAACGGCTTTCAGGTATGGCAAGCTCCAGAAAACCGCAGCCGGCCGTGTCGATGAATTCCACAGGCAAGTCGGGTGCAAAACGCAGGTCGTAGGCCTCCAAGCCAGCATGGCGCACGCTGGCGTGCGGCACCAGTTGGCCGCCATAAAACTTTTCGGAGCTGAAGCCCATGATCTGCGTGTGCATGCGGTATTGCATGGTCAGCATGCGGGCTGTCTGCGGCTGCCGTTGGATGCACTTTTCAAACAAGGTTTCGCGCAGGCCTTCACGGGCGGCTTTTTCGCTTTTCACCGTGGGCGGCAGCTGGTGGTGGTCGCCCGCCAAAACAACGCGCTGGCCCTTGGCTATGGGAATCCAGCAACCCGGCTCCAAGGCCTGGGCGGCTTCGTCGATGAAGACGGTCTCAAAGCTCAGGTGGCGAATGTGGCGGTTGCTGGCACCCACCAGCGTACAGGTGATGACCTGCACCGATTCAAGCACGTCCTCGGTCATGAAGCGCTCCAAATCGTCGGCGGCTTGGCGCAGCGTGCGCGCTTCGTCTCTGAGCCATTGGCGGTGCTGACGCTCCTCAAAACCAAAATGGTGGACATGCTCGTTAGCCGTGTCTCGGTGCTGCTCAGCGGTTTGGCGCATTGCGTGCATCTTGGGGTAGCTGGGGTGGGCCATCACACCGGCATCGAGGGTGTGCTGGAGCAGCAGGTCTGACACACGGCTGGGGTTGCCAAGGCGGATCACGTTGACACCGCGCTCGGCCAACTTTTCTGTGAGCAGGTCCACGGCGGTGTTAGAAGGTGCACACACCAGCACGCGCCGCTCACGCCGGACAGTTTCCAAAATGGCCTGCACGAGCGTGGTGGTTTTGCCCGTGCCAGGCGGGCCGTGGACGATGGCCACGTCTTGGGCCGAGAGCACATGGCGCACAGCCAAGAGCTGCGAGTCGTTGAGCGCACTCGGGTAAAACAGGACGTCGGCTTTGTGCGCGCGAAAGCTGGCCTGCCGGGCGCCCAGCAGCACGTCGCGCAGTTCGGCCAAGCGGTTGCCGTGGGCCAGCATGACAGCGCTCAGGGCCTGGTTCATCTCGCGGTAGCTGACCTCGTCAAAGGTGAGGTCAATGCCGAGCGTGCTGCCGTTTGGGGTGCTGCCGTCCAGCACCCAGTCAGGCAGCGCTTCTTTGGTGGTGGCCAGCAGCAGTTTGTTGCGCCGCACACTGGTCACGACGCCGATCAGCACGGGTCGATCTGATGCTGAATGTGTGCCCGAGTAGCCGGGCGCATTGCTGAACAGGCAAGCATTCTTGCCCACCTGAAACAAGTGCAGGTCTTGCCGATGCGCAGGGCGCTCTAGCTCCAGCACCACCTTGCCACCAAAACCGATGTCTTCTTGGGTGATGGTGACGGGGTACCAGGTCAAGCCGCGCCGCCTGCGCTCTTTGATGCTGGCACTGGCATTTTTAAGTTTGAATTGCGCTTGGTCTTCCTTTTGCTCAAGTTGCATGAGTGCACGCACATGGCGTAACTCATGTTGAACATCTTGCTGACCAGCGCAAGTTGTGGAAGGGGCTTTGGGGGTCAGATCTTGGTCACTCACCCGATTTGTTTGGCGTTGTCAGTGATGAGAACTTGAGCGGAGATGCCCAAACCTTTGTTCAAATTTCGGATCATGCGCAGCGTGAGGGGGCGTTTGTGGTTGAGCACTTCATAGACACGGTTGGGCTGACCGATCATCGGCTCAAGATCTTTGATCGAAAGTCCCGCTTGGTCCATACGGAACTTGATGGCTTCCACGGGGTCGGGCAAATCAATCGGATAGTGCTTTCGCTCATAGGCCTCAATCAAGGTCGAGAGCACGTCCAAGCGTTCGCCTTCGGTTGAGTCAGGCGATGGATCTTGATCCACCAGCGTTGACACGACGCGCAGTGCTGCGCGGTAATCCATCTCTGTACGGATGGGGGTGATTTCCATGATGCTCTCCTTGACGCTCACGACTGATCCACTATGACCGCATTGACCTTGTCGTATTCGGCATGCGTGCCCACAAACTTGATGTAGGCAATTTGCATCCGATAGGCAAAGGCGACGATGAGCCTGTATTTGTTTCCAGCAATGTTGAATACGACCCGGTTGTTTCCAACAATGCTGGCATTTCCGTATTGAGCTTTGACCTCAGCTGGGGATTTCCATTCGGAGCGACAGGCCTCACCGTGCCAAGTTTTCAAAGGCTCTTCTGAGTCTCCACGCCCGGGGTTTTCCCAGAATGTCTTGAGGGTGGATACGGTAATGACTCGCATGGGCTATTTTAGTCCCGAAATGGGACTGGTGTCCTGCTCATACCCGCTGGCTTGCTTTACTGCCGCGCCGTGCGCACATTGGGCGGCAACTTGCCAGGCGCACTGCTGCGCCAGGGGTTGATGTCCAGCCCACCGCGCCGGGTGTAGCGGGCGTACACGGTGAGCTTGGTAGGTTTGCAGCGGGTCCAGATGTCCATGAAGATGCGCTCCACGCATTGCTCATGAAACTCGTTGTGATTGCGAAAACTCACGATGTATTGCAGCAAACCCGGTTGGTCTATTTGGTGGCCGGTGTAGCTGATCTGCACGCTGCCCCAATCGGGTTGGCCTGTGACCAAACAATTGCTTTTGAGCAAGTGGCTGACAAAAGTCTCCGTCACAGGGGCTTCGTCACAGGTGGCTGTTAGCAAATCGGGTGCGGGTTCGTAGCGCGTGCATTCCAGGTCCATGCGGTCCAGGTTCAGCCCGTCAAGTTCATGCACAGGTTCTTTGTCAAATTCTTCAGCCAGCACCATTTTCACACCCACACTGGCTTGCATGGGCCCGCCATGCCAGACGGCCCGACTGATGTCTTGGCGTATCCTTTGGCGCACTTCGTCCACGGCCTCGATGCGGGTGTTGTTCAAACTGTTCAGGTACAGCTTGAAAGATTTGCTCTCCACAATGTGCGTGCTCTCGGCAGGCACGGTGATGTGCGCCAGCGCCACTTGCGGCTTGCCTTTGGTGTTGAGCCACGACAGCTCGAAGGCGGTCCATAAATCAGCGCCTACAAAAATCGGTTGACCGACGACGCCGATCTCGGCGCGCTTGCTGGCACGGGGGATGGGGAACAACAAAGACGGATCGTATTGGTCCACATACGCACTGGATTTGCCGAGCTGGGATTGTTCTGGTGTGTTCATGCTCTTGCGCGGCTTTACTCTGAAATTTTGCGGCGAAACACCAGCCGGTCCGGCTTGGACGGTTCAGGCGCAAACGCGTAACCATCCAGATCAAAAGCGCGCAGACCGTCGGGGTGGTTCACCTGGTTCAGGGTGGCATAACGCGCCATCAAGCCCCTGGCCCGTTTGGCAAAGAAGCTGATGATTTTGTACTTTCCACCTTTGAAGTCTTCAAATACGCATTCGATCACCCGGGCCTTGAGCGCATTGAGGTCCACCGCCTTGAAATACTCTTGCGAGGCCAAATTCACAATCACCGGTGTGGTCTCTTTAGATAATTTTTCGTTCAAGTGTTCGGCAATCTGCGCACCCCAAAAGGCGTACAGGTTTTTGCCCTTGGGGTTGGTCAAAGCGGTGCCCATTTCCAAGCGGTAGGGCTGCATGCGGTCCAGCGGCCGCAGCACGCCATACAGGCCGCTCAAAATGCACACATGCTGCTGTGCCCAGCCCAAAGCCGCAGGGCTCAAGCTTTTGGCATCCAGTCCGTCATAGACATCGCCGTTGAAAGCCAGGATCGCCTGTTTGGAATTTTTGGCCGTGAATTTAGGCGACCAAGCCTCGTACCGGGCCACGTTGAGCGCAGACAAGGCATCGCTCAAGTCCATCAACTCGGCAATTTGCTGAGGCGATTGGGGGCGCAGTACCTCTATGAGTTCTGCTGACTGCGGCAAGAACTGGGGCAAGGTGTGCGGTACGTCGCCCGCAGGGGTTTCGTAATCCAGTGATTTGGCGGGGGACAATAGGTACAGCATGCTTGAAATCCTTTACATCGACGATTATCTCGCCATCGTGCACAAGCCTGCAGGTTGGCTTGTGCATCGCACCCCACTGGACAAAGGTGAAACCCGTTTTGTTTTGCAAACACTGCGCGACCAGATCGGCCAAAGGGTGTGGCCGGTGCACCGGCTGGACAAAGGCACCAGCGGCGTGCTGGTATTCGCACGCAACGCCGAGGTGGCCCGCACCTTGGGCCAAGCCTTTGAATCCGGCGAGGGTCTGCACAAAACTTACCGCGCCATGGTTCGCGGCTGGCCTGAGGACGCGGGCCTGATCGACCATGCCTTGAAACGCATGCCCGACGACATGCGCAGCGAGCGCGAAGAGTACCAAGCCGCTCAAACGCGCTTCACTACATTGCGCAGGGGTGAATTGCCGCTGCGTCACGGCACCTTTGCCAGCACCCGCTGGGCCGAGGTGGAACTGCAACCCCTGACCGGACGACGCCACCAACTGCGCCGCCACATGAAATACATTGCCCACCCCATCATCGGCGACGCCACCCACGGCAAAGGGCCTTTGAACCGCGCCATTGCCGGACACCTGGGCGCTCAGCGCTTGTGGCTCCGTGCCATGCGCCTCGAAATGCGCCATCCTGTGAACGGCAAGCAGATGGTGATCGCATCGCCAACAGAGCCAGAATGGGACCTTTGGCATGCCTACACAAGCAGATGACGCCGACTTGTCACCCAACGGATAGTCAGCCCCAAGCATCGGCCTAAGATAGCGACATGAGCTTACTTTTCACACCCTTCACCTTCGACGCCCCCAGTGGCCCTCTGACCCTGCCCAACCGCATTGTGGTTGCCCCCATATGCCAGTATTCTGCGAATGTTGGGCAAGCCACCGATTGGCATTTGGCGCATTGGACACAATTGCTCAACAGTGGCGCAGGCATGGTCACCCTCGAAGCCACGGCGGTTTCAGCGGTGGGCCGCATCACGCCGGGTTGTCTGGGTTTATGGGATGACGCCACCGCCGCAGCTTTGAGTGACAATTTGCAAAGGGCCCGCCGTCTGGCGCCCGCTGTGCCGGTGTGCATTCAAATTGCCCATGCGGGTCGCAAAGCGTCCAGCGCAGAACCTTGGAATGGCGGCATGCTGATCTCATCGGCCCATGGTGGGTGGCAAGCCGTCGCCCCGAGTGCCCTGCCTCAACTGTCCCAAGAAGCCCCACCCACTGAACTGACACTGGCCGGCCTGGCGCAAATCAAGGCCGAGTTCGTGAACACGGCCCGCCTCAGCCAAGCCATGGGCATTGAGGCGATGGAATTGCATGCCGCGCACGGTTATCTGCTGCACCAATTTTTGTCGCCCATTTCCAATCACCGAACAGACGCCTATGGCGGCTCGTTCGAAAACCGCATCCGTTTCCCACTGGAAGTCTTCAAGGCGGTTCGGGATGTTTTTCAAGGTGCGCTGGGCGTTCGCATCTCCGGCACAGACTGGATCGATGGGGGCTGGACTGTGGACGAAACGGCCGACTTGGCGACTCAACTCAAACACGCGGGTGCGCAGTTTGTACACATCTCTTCAGGGGGTGTATCGCCATTGCAAAAAATACCCCTCGGCCCTGAATACCAGGTGCCCCTGGCCAAGGCGGTTCGCAAACGTTCTGGTCTGACCACTTTCGCCGTGGGTTTGATCACAGAGCCTGTGCAAGCCGAAGCTGTGTTGCAACGCGGAGATGCCGATCTGGTGGCTCTGGCGCGCAGCTTTTTGTACAAGCCCCGTTGGGCTTGGGAGGCTGCTGTGGCCTTGGGCGGCGAGGTACGGGCTCAACACCAGTACTGGCGAAGTCTGCCCCGCGAAGCCAAAAATATTTTCACCGACGCCAAAATTGGCATGCGCTGAACACACACCTACGGAAACATCTCATGCCCGTCACACCTCGTCGCCTTTTTGCTGCCACCGCGCTTGCAACACTGACTGCTCTGATCATTCCCATGGGCGCATGGGCGCAAGCCTTTCCCAGTAAACCCGTCACCCTGGTGGTGCCCAACCCGCCGGGTGGCTTGGTAGACACCTCGGCCCGCTTGGTGGCCGAGCCTCTGGCCCGCCTGATCGGCCAATCGGTGGTGGTGGACAACAAGCCCGGTGCCAGCGGCAACTTGGCTTACCAAAACGTGGCCAAGGCGGCCAAAGACGGCCACAGCCTGTTGGTGTCTTATTCGGGTTACCACATAGCCAATCCGATCCTGATGGACAAACTGCCATGGGATCTCAAAGACCTTACACCCGTGGGCCTGATCACAGTCGCCACCAACGTGATCGCGGTCCATCCGACGGTACCGGCCAACAACCTGAAAGACTTTATTGCCTACGCCAAGCAGAACCCGGGCAAGCTCAATTACGCCTCGCAAGGCAATGGCTCGGTCTCGCACATTGGCACCGAAATTTTCAAATTACAGACCGGCGTGAACATGGTGCATGTGCCTTACAAAGGCTCAGGCCAGGCCATCGCCGATGTGTTGGCCGGTCAGGTGGAAGTGTTCATTACCACGCCGCCCTCAGTCATGCAGCATGTGCAGTCGGGCAAGCTCAAAGCCCTGGCCGTGACCGGTAAAATCCGCCACCCCGGCATGCCGCAAGTGCCCACCGTGGCGGAGGCCGGATTGGCCAACTTTGAGCTGGAGTCTTGGGTGGCCTTGTACGCGCCCTCGGGCACTCCCCCTGCCGTGCTTCAAAAACTGTCTGCCGATGTCAAACGCAGCATGGAGTTGCCGGAAACCAAGCAACGCGCCGATGCCGCCGGCATTGAGGTGCGTTACCTGTCACCCGCCGAAACCACCAAGGTGCTGGAGCGTGAAACCACCGATTGGGCCAAAGCCATCAAGGCGGCCAACATCAAGATGGATTGACCTTCAAATCACCGGCCAAACTGAACAAGGCGGTAAATTACGGTACAGTAAATGGATTACGCATTAGTAAACAATCTGGAGACGCCATGTCTGTAAGCTCACCTGCCCCCCTGCTTTCTTCGTCACTGCCGGATGCAGCTCCCATTCATCAGTTACACCATTACGCCTACCGCGCCAAAGATGCTGAGGAAACCCGGCATTTTTACGAAGATATTCTGGGACTGCCGCTGTACCACATCATCCAGAGCGATGTGGTGCCCAGCACCGGCGAATTTTGCCCTTACACCCACTTCTTTTTCCGTTTACGTGACGGCTCGTTCATCGCGTTTTTTGACCTCGGTGACGATCAGGCCGCACTGCCTTCGCCCAATACGCCGTTGTGGGTCAACCATATCTCTTTCAGAGTCGACAACAAAGCCGATCTGCAAGCCATGAAAGAGCGACTGCAAGCCCATGGCGTTGAGGTACTGGGCATCACCGACCATCACATTTTTGAAAGCATTTACTTCTTTGACCCCAACGGCGTTCGTCTGGAGTTGACTGCGCAACGGGCCGATGAATTCCAAATGTTGCAAGAAAGTAAAACAGTGCACGCCCGATTGAACGAATGGACTGCGCGAAAGCAACAATGGCGTCAAGAGCGCGCTGAGGGCAAAGCCGCCCAGCCTCTCAAACCCCAGCAAAACGACCGTCCAGAATTCAAATCCAATTAAAGACTTTCTCCCCATGCGACCAGAGACTCCCAGCTTCGCCAAGGTTCATTACACCAATGGCTACGAGTTCACCCAAGGTACCGGCTACACCTTGCCAGAGTACCCGTTTGTGTCGCCACCCGAGTTGCATTCGGATCAGCTTTTGCGGCACGCCATTGTGATCGTCGGTGGTGGCATCACCGGTTTGACCTTGGCGTGTTCGCTGGCCAACCAAGGCGTCAAAGCCGTGTTGCTGGACGAAGACAATACCGTGGGTGTGAAAGGCGCGTCATCGCGGGGAATTTGTTACACCCAAAAGTCCCTCGAAATATTTGAACGCCTGGGCATTTACAAACGCATCGCGGCGAAAGGCGTGCAGTGGAGCGTCGGTCGCACCTTTGCTGGCAAGGACGAGGTCTATTCGTTTGATTTGAGCGCCCAAAGCAATTTCAATTTGTCGGCGCAGCCGCCGTTCATGAACATCCAGCAGTTCTATATCGAAGGCTTTTTGGTTGAACGCATTGTCGAGTTGGGCGGGGTGGATTTGCGCTGGAATTCCCGCGTGACCCTCTTTGAACAAAACAATGACCTTGCCACATTGACCGTGCAAACGCCCGAGGGAAGTTACCAAATTCAGGCCGACCATGTGATTGACGCCACCGGCTCGCACAGCCCGTTCCACGCCTGGACAGGGGTGGGCATGCAAAGCACCAAAGGCGATGACCGCTGGTGCATTGCGGATGTGCGCTTTAACACCCATCCGCCAGTGGAGCGGCACACCTGGATTGAAGCACCCTTCAATGAAAATCGCGCCGTTTGGCAACACCTGATGGCCGACAATGTCTGGCGCATCGATTACCAAATGGCCCCCAACGCTGACCCGGCCTATGTGAGTCGCGAGGACGTGGTGCGCGAGCGTTTGGAGCGCCAGTTTGGCAAAGACGTGAAAGTAGACATCGTGTGGGTCGGCCCTTACGCCTACAAGAGCCAATGCGTGAACACGCTCCAAATGGGCCGGGTCTACTTCATGGGCGACACGGCCAAGGTGGTCAGCCCTTTTGGCGCACGCGGCGGCAACACCGGGGTTTCAGATGCCGATAATTTGGCTTGGAAATTGGGCGCCGTCCTCAAGGGCTGGGCCAGCCCCGCACTGCTGGACAGTTACAACGCTGAACGCCTGGAAGCTGCGCAGGAAAACGTGCGTGTCACCAACCGCACCGCCCGCTTTCTGCGTGCGCCCGAGGGCATGGAAAGAAGTTTTCGCGATGCTGCGATCAGCTTGGCCAAGCAGTACCCCTTTGCCCGCTCGCTGATCAATACCGGCCGCATGGCTGTGGCCAACACCTACACCCGCTCTTCGATCTGCGCGGACAACGGGGGTGTCTCTTTGCAAAACGTCTCGCTGTCTTGGCGCAAAGGCCACAACGGCGTGGTGAACGATTTACTCAATTGGGCCGCAGGCCGTTTGCTTCTATTGAGCTTTGGCACCTCAACCCAAACCGGCTTGCGCAGGCTGCGAACTTTGACCGAAGGCACGCCCTTGCGCTGCGTGCAGGTGGTTGACAAACTCACACCACCCCAAGCGCGGGAACATGTGATCGACACCCAGCATCGGCTGCGCAGCGCCTGCCAACTGCAAGGCCAGGGCTGGGCCTTGGTCCGACCTGATGGGTATCTGGCCGCCACCGGCCATCGTGTCGACGGCAGTTTGATCGAAGCCATCGCCAACACACTGGCCCTGTGAATTACAAAAGAACATGAAAACCACCGCCAATTTTCAAGACGCTGACGGCTTTTACGAATTACTGATCGATGCCCACGCCGACATGAGTCCCGAACAATCTGAGCTGCTCAATACCCGCTTGATCCTGATTCTGGCCAATCACATCGGCGATTCAGCTGTTCTGCGCGAATGCATACAGGCGGCCAAGGACTTGTCCATTTGAAAGAACGCTCCTGCAAGGCGGGGGGCGGGGCTGGGTAAAATCTAAGGCGTTAACCTTTTTAAAGCCCCCATGAGCAACGCTTCCACGCCCATCGACCAACCCGGTCTGCAGTCCCTGTCCAAATCGTTCGAGCCCGCCGCGCTGGAAGCCCATTGGGGCCCCGAGTGGGAAAAGCGCGGTTACGGCGTGGCCGGCTTTCGCGGCACAGGTGCACCAACGGCCGAAGCCCCGGCGTTCGCCATCCAGCTGCCGCCACCCAATGTGACCGGCACGCTGCACATGGGCCACGCCTTCAACCAGACCATCATGGACTCGTTGACCCGCTACCACCGCATGCTGGGCCACAACACCGCCTGGATTCCGGGCACCGACCACGCGGGCATCGCTACGCAAATCGTGGTCGAGCGCCAATTGCAAGCCCAAGGCATCAGCCGCCACGACATGGGCCCCACTCCTGCCGAAGCGCGCAAGAACTTTGTCAGCAAGGTTTGGGAATGGAAAGAGGAGTCCGGCAGCACCATCACCAGCCAGATGCGGCGCATGGGCGACAGCGTGGACTGGAGCCGCGAGTACTTCACGATGGACCCCAAGCTGTCGAAAACCGTGACCGAAACCTTTGTGCAGCTGTTCGAGCAAGGCCTGATCTACCGCGGCAAGCGCCTGGTCAACTGGGACCCGGTGCTGATGAGCGCGGTGTCTGACCTGGAAGTTGAGAGCGTTGAGTCCGAAGGCAAGATGCACTACATCCTGTATCCCTTTGCCAACGGTCCACAGTGGATTGACGGAGTCATGCAAAAAGGCATGGTCATCGCAACCACACGGCCGGAAACCATGATGGCCGATGGGGCATTGGCGGTTCACCCTGAGGACGACCGCTACAAACACCTGTTGGGCCAAATGGTCGATTTACCTCTTTGCAACCGAAAAATTCCCATCATTGCCGACGACTTTGTAGACCGCGAATTCGGCTCCGGTTGCGTCAAGATCACGGGCGCACACGACTTCAACGACTACGCATGCGCACAGCGCCATGGCTTGCCATTGATCACCATTTTTACGCTGGATGCCAAGGTCAATGAAAACGGCCCCGCAGCCTACCAAGGCCTGGATCGCTTTGATGCCCGCAAGGCCTTGCTCGCTGACTTGGATGTGCAGGGTTTTTTACAAGCGATCAAACCGCACAAGCTGATGCTGCCTATTTGTGCACGTACGGGTCAAGTCGTCGAGCCTATGCTGACCGACCAGTGGTTTATCGCGATGAACAAGGTCAGTGACAAAGACACGACCGGCAAAAGTATTGCGCAAAAAGCCATTGACGCGGTGCAATCGGGTGAGGTGAAGTTTGTGCCCGAGAACTGGGTCAACACCTACAACCAGTGGATGAACAACATCACCGACTGGTGCATCAGCCGCCAACTCTGGTGGGGCCATCAGATTCCTGCCTGGTACGACGAAGACGGCAAGGTGTACGTGGCGCGTGACGAAGCCGAAGCACAAGCTCAATCCGACAAAATTTCTCCCGGCAAGACCCTGCGCCGTGACGACGATGTGCTGGACACTTGGTATTCATCGGCCTTGGTGCCTTTCAGCACCATGGGCTGGGGCAACGACGATGCGCAAGTCAACAAGCCAGCTGGCGAGCGCACCGTAACCGAAGCCAACATCAAAGATTACGACCTGTACCTGCCCAGCAGCGTCCTCGTGACCGGCTACGACATCATCTTCTTCTGGGTCGCCCGGATGATCATGATGACCACGCACTTCACGGGCAAAGTGCCCTTCAAACACGTCTATATCCATGGCCTGGTGCTCGACGCCCAAGGCAAGAAGATGAGCAAGTCGGAGGGCAATGTGCTCGACCCGGTCGACCTGATCGACGGCATCACGCTGGAGCCCTTGCTCGACAAACGCACCCAAGGCCTGCGCAAGCCCGAGACCGCCCCCAAGGTGCGCAAGCAAACCGAAAAAGAATTCCCCGAAGGCATTCCGGCCTATGGCGCAGACGCCCTGCGCTTCACCTTTGCCGCACTCGCGTCACTGGGCCGCAGCATCAACTTTGACTCCAAGCGCTGCGAAGGCTACCGCAACTTCTGCAACAAGCTGTGGAACGCCACCCGCTTTGTGCTGATGAACTGCGAAGGCCAGGACTGCGGCTTGAAAGAGCACACCAAGGCCGAATGCGCGCCACCGCGCACCGGCGATAACGGCGAAGCCATTGCCGCCGGCCCGTTTTACCAGTACATGAAGTTCAGCCAAGCTGACCGCTGGATAGCGTCAGTGCTGCAGCAAACTGAAGCCGACGTGGCCAAAGGCTTTGCCGAGTACCGCCTCGACAACGTGGCCAACACGATTTACGACTTCGTCTGGAACGAGTACTGCGACTGGTACCTCGAAATTGCCAAAGTCCAAATCCAGACCGGCGACGCGTCCCAGCAACGGGCCACCCGTCGCACTTTGATCCGCACACTGGAAGCCATTTTGCGTTTGGCCCATCCCATCATTCCGTTCATCACTGAAGAGTTGTGGCAAAAAGTCGCGCCCGTAGCCGGCATTTTTGGCCCCTCGGTCAGCATCGCCCGTTACCCCGAAGCCCAGCTGAACAAGATTGACGAGCAAGCCATTTCCAATGTGTTGAAGCTCAAATCGCTGGTCGACGCATGCCGTAACCTGCGAGGTGAAATGGGTGTTTCACCCGCCACCAAAATGCCGCTTTTTGCCTTGGGCGATGCCGAGTTCATGCGTGCCAATGCAGCGGTACTGCAGTCGCTGGCCAAGCTGAGTGAGGTCAAAGTTTTTGAAGACGAGGCAGCGTGGCAAGTTGCAGCCCAATCGGCCCCTGTGGCCATGGTGGGTGGCGCTCGCATGTGTTTGTTCATAGAAGTCGACGTGGCTGCGGAAAAGATTCGTCTGGGCAAAGAGATCACCCGACTCGAAGGCGAGATTGTGAAAGCCCAAAACAAACTGGGCAATGAAGCCTTTGTGGCCAAAGCTCCGCCTGCTGTGATTGAACTCGAGAAAAAACGTGTCACCGATTTTTCAGACACCGTCGTTAAGATGCGTGACCAGCTTGCCCGACTGGCTTAACTCCCACATTCTTAAGCGATAACTCTTCATGACCAACAACATCATTCGCAAAGCTGTTTTTCCTGTCGCGGGTTTGGGAACACGATTTTTACCAGCGACCAAAGCAGCGCCCAAGGAGATGCTCCCGGTGGTCGACAAGCCCTTGATTCAATACGCCGTCGAAGAAGCTTATGCGGCTGGGGTTCGCCACATGATCTTTGTGACGGGTCGCAGCAAGCGCGCCATCGAAGACCACTTTGACACAGCCTACGAACTCGAAAACGAACTCGAGTACGCGAACAAAGAAGAACTGCTGGCGCTGGTGCGCTCCGTACAACCTGATGACATGGTCTGCGCCTATGTGCGTCAAAACCGCATGTTGGGTTTAGGTCATGCCGTTTTGTGCGCTGAACCCTTGGTGGGTAACGAGCCCTTTGCAGTGCTCTTGGCCGACGACTTGATGATCGGTCATCCCCACGGCCCCAGCGTGTTGACCCAAATGGCGACAGCTTTTCGTCAACAAGGTCGCTCTATTTTGGCAGTGCAAGAGGTGCCCCTGGACCAAACTCGCCGCTACGGCATTGTGGCCGGCGAGCCGGCCGGCAAGCAGCTGATCCGCGTTGAGCACATTGTGGAAAAACCAGCCCCTGAAAATGCCCCATCGCGCATGGGTGTGGCCGGTCGCTACATTTTGACGCCAGGCATTTTTGACGAAATCCGCAACCAGCCCACCGGCGTGGGCGGTGAGATTCAACTGACCGATGCCATCGCCCGCCTCATGGTACGTGAGGCAGTCTATGCGTTCCAATACGAAGGCAAGCGATACGATTGCGGTAGCAAAGAAGGCTTTCTTGAGGCCACCGTCGAGCTGGCTTTGCAGCACCCCCAAGTTGGCGAATCGTTCCGCCAGTACCTCAAAGGTTTGGCCCTGTGATCAGCGACGGCGCAACCTAAAGATGAACTGATCACCCTCAGTAAGGCTGGACACCAGTTCATTGCCCGTCTGACGCGCAAAGGCTTCGAAGTCGCGCACAGACCCGGGGTCAGTCGAGCGCACTTGCAGCACCTGACCGCTCACCATGTCCGTCAATGCTTTCTTGGCTTTCAAGATTGGCAAGGGGCAGTTCAGCCCGCAGGTGTCCACTTCTTTGTCAAAGCTCATGCCGGCTTGTCTTGATTGCCGTAACGCTCTTCCCAGCTCATAAAGCGGGGCTCGATGCCGATGCTGCGCAGCCAGTCGCCCACCGCATAGCCGGTGCCCGCAGGCCAGCAAATGATGTCTTCAGGTTTGTACATTTTGTATTCGGCCAACTCAGGCGACAAACGGACCTCTCCCTGCGCCATGGCATGGTAGGCAATGATGACCTGGTTCATGCGCTTGAACTCGTAAGCCCCGACCAATTTCAAAGCGCTCACGGTCAAGTTGGTTTCTTCGGCAATCTCACGCGCGATGCCTTCTTCAGGGGACTCATCGGCTTCCATGAAGCCAGTGATCAATGCAAAACGCCGACCGGGCCAGGCCGCATTGCGGGCCAGCAAAATTTCGTCCCCCACTTGAACTATTCCCGCCAGGACGGGCGTCGGATTGTTCCAGTGCGTATAACCGCAACCGGGGCAACGCAGGCGCATTTTTTCTCCGCCGTCCTCGATTTGCGCAATCCATTCCAATGGCGAGGCACACATGGGGCAAAAACGAAATTCAGACATGAAACACTTTCTGGAAATGAAGGACGCAACCTGGCTGTTCAGGCAGGAAAGACGCCGGTGGACAGATAACGATCGCCACGGTCGCAAACGATAAACACGATCACCGCATTGCGTGCAGAAAGAGAAGTTTGCTGCGCCACCCAGCAGGCACCCGCCGCGGAAACGCCAGCGAATATGCCTTCACTGCGGGCCATTTGACGACAGGTTTCTTCGGCATCGCCTTGACTGACCAACACCAATTCATCCACGCTACTGGGATCGTAAATTTTGGGCAAATATTCTTCAGGCCATTTGCGAATGCCGGGAATGCGCGAGCCTTCAGAAGGCTGCGCGCCAATGATGCGAATGGCGGGGTTCTTTTCTTTGAGAAATCGCGACACCCCAGTGATGGTGCCGGTCGTACCCATGGCGCTCACAAAATGGGTGATTTTGCCGCCGGTCTGCTCCCAGATTTCGGGGCCGGTGGTTTCGTAGTGAATGCGCGGATTATCGGGATTAGAAAATTGATCCAGGATGCGGCCCTTGCCTTGCGCAGCCATGCTGTCGGCCAGATCGCGGGCGTACTCCATACCGCCACTTTTGGGCGTCAGGATCAACTCGGCCCCAAAAGCCTTCATGGTCTGCGCTCGCTCTATAGACAAGTCCTCCGGCATGATCAGAATCATGCGGTAACCCTTGATGGCCGCCGCCATGGCCAAGGCAATGCCGGTGTTGCCGGAGGTGGCTTCGATCAAGGTGTCACCCGGCTTGATTTCACCGCGCTCCTGCGCTCGCTGGATCATGGACAACGCGGGCCTGTCTTTAACGGAGCCGGCCGGGTTATTGCCCTCGAGCTTGCCGAGAATCACATTGCCATTCGCGGCAGCATCTTCAGCACCCAGTCTTTGCAGGGCAACCAGCGGCGTTTGGCCGATCGCATATTCAATGGTTTGAAATTTCATAGGCTCCACTGTGCCATATTTCAAGCAACTCCATGCACACAGGGCTGTGTTTTAGCAGCCAAAAGGTGGTTGGTACAATGTTTTGCACCTAGATTTCGTTCGAGAGCGCTGCTTCTTTCATTCTGCCTTTGTCAGATTTTTACCCTTGAGACCTCCATGCAACCCACCAGCAAACCCCACAACCCCAATTTTTCTTCAGGCCCCTGCGCCAAGCGCCCCGGCTATGACGTCAGCGCCTTGACACTCGACACCTTAGGACGTTCGCATCGCTCTGCAGTGGGTAAAAAAGCATTGGGGCTGGCTTGCTCTGAAACGGCACGAATTCTGGGCCTGCCAGAAGGCTACCGCGTGGCGGTCGTGCCAGGCTCAGATACCGGCGCGATTGAAATGGCGATGTGGTCCATGCTCGGCGCTCGGGGGGTGGATGTGCTGGAATGGGAATCCTTCAGCGCAGGCTGGGTGACTGACATCGTCAAGCAACTCAAGCTGCCTCTTGTGAACGTGCTGAAAGCCGATTACGGCGACATCACCGACTTTGCCCCGGTCAACTTCGACAACGACGTGGTGTTTGTCTGGAACGGCACCACTTCAGGCGTCAAAGTACCTGATGGTGACTGGATTCCAGCCCACCGGGCAGGCCTGACAATTTGCGACGCAACGTCCGCTGTGTTTGCCATGGAGATGCCCTGGGACAAGCTCGATGTGGTGACCTATTCCTGGCAAAAAGTTCTGGGTGGGGAAGGCGGCCATGGCATGCTGATCTTGAGCCCTCGCGCTGTTGAACGCATCGAGGCCTACAACCCCGCTTGGCCTCTGCCCAAGGTGTTCCGCATGAAATCGGGCGGCAAGCTGATTGAAGGTTTGTTCAAAGGCGAAACCATCAACACTCCCTCCATGCTGTGCGTGGCAGATTATCTGGACGCCTTGAAATGGGCCGAGAGCATCGGGGGTGTTCAAGGCACCATTGCACGCAGCGAGGCCAACCTCAAGGTCATAGAAGACTTTGTTGAGGCGAATGACTGGATTTCTTTCTTGTCAAAATCCAAAGCCACCCGCTCCAACACCAGCGTGTGCCTGACGGTGAAGGCAAGCGAAGATCAGGTCAAGAAAATGGCCAAGTTGCTCGAAGCAGAAAGCGTGGCCTATGACATTGGTGCTTACAAAGATGCACCCGCTGGGCTGCGCATCTGGTGCGGCGCCACGGTCGAGCAGTCCGACTTGCAGGCGCTGATGCCCTGGTTGGCCTGGGCCTATGGGCAGGTCACACAATCTGTTTCAGCCTGAATCACATCATCAATAAGCGTGGCCACTTCATCCAATTTTCTTATGTACAAAGTCAGAACCTACAACCAAATCTCCGTGAAGGGGCTGGACCGTTTTCCACGCCAGTCCTATGAGGTAGGCAGTGACATTGGCCACCCTGATGCCTTCTTGCTTCGCAGCCAGAAGCTCCAAGACGTGGACGTACCCAAGAGCTTGCTGGCCGCCGCACGCGCAGGTGCAGGCGTGAACAACGTGCCCATTGCCGAATACAGCAAACAGGGCGTGGTGGTTTTCAATACACCCGGTGCCAACGCCAATGCAGTGAAGGAATTGGTGATGGCGGGCATGCTCTTGGCTACACGCGGTATCTTGCCCGGCATGGCCTATGTGAACTCACTCAGCCACATGCGTGACTCGGCGGAAATGGCGGCTTTGCTGGAGAAAGAAAAATCACGCTTTGCCGGTGGTGAAATCAAGGGCAAGACGCTGGGCATTGTGGGCCTGGGCGCCATTGGCTCGATGGTGGCCGACATGGCCTTGGCCATGGGCATGAAAGTGGTGGGGTTTGACCCCGCGTTGTCCATCGACGCAGCCTGGCGTTTGTCCAGTGAGGTCACGCGCATGGAAAACCTTCCGGCACTCCTGGCGCGTGCCGACTACATCTCAGTGCATGTACCTGCGATGGATGCGACGCGCCACATGATCAACGAATCAGCCCTCAACCTAAGCAAACCCGGGGCCGTGCTGCTCAACTTTGCGCGCGAAACCATTGTCGACTCCGCAGCCGTGCTGCGCAGTTTGAACAACGGCAAGCTGGGTTGCTATGTGTGCGATTTCCCTGAGCCCGCCATGCTCGGCCATGCCAAGGTGATTGCCATGCCGCACATCGGTGCCAGCACCGAAGAGTCTGAAGAAAACTGCGCCGTGATGGCTGCCAATCAGCTCATGGAATACCTGGAAAACGGCAACATTTCCAACTCGGTGAACTTTCCCGCAGTGAGCATGGGGCGTGTCGCAGGCACCACTCGGATCACCTTCTCCAATGACAACGTCTCAGGTGTCTTGGGCCATGTGCTGTCGGTTCTGGCCGACAACAAAGTTAACGTGACTGACATGATGAACAAGAGCCGGGGCGAGTTGGCATTCAACCTCATCGACGTCGAAAGTGCACCCAGCCATGAGGTGATCTCAGCCATGGAGGCTGTTGAGCATGTGATACGGGTCAGGGTGATCTAAAGGCCTGGTTTATTTCAGGCATAAGCTACGCCCTGGGTGTTGACATACAGCGAATACAGCGAAGTGCTGGCCGTCATGAACAAACGGTCGCGATGCAAGCCACCGAAACACAGATTGGCGCACCGCTCAGGCAAGTCAATACGGCCGATCAATTTGCCCTGTGGGTTGAACACATGGACACCGTCCAATCCCGCTTCGCCCATGCCCCAACCGCACCACAGGTTGCCATCAACGTCCAGCCGAAAACCGTCGGGTGTACCGGGTCCGGCCTCAATGAAGACACGGCCGTTGGTCAAAGACCGGCCCCCCATCACGTCGTAGGCCAAAATTTTACGCGGCGTGGCGCGTGACTCCACAATGTACAGAATCGACTCGTCCGGCGAAAATGCCAATCCGTTAGGCTGGTTGATGCCCTGGGCCGCCACGCTGATGCTGCCATCGGCATCAATGCGATACACGTTGAAAGGCAAGGCAGGTTCGGCCTTGTGACCCTCGTAAAAGCCAAGGATACCAAAGGAAGGGTCTGTGAACCAGACTGATCCATCTGACTTCACCACCACATCGTTGGGCGAGTTCAGTGGCTTGCCCTCAAATGAATTCGCCAGCACCGTGATCCTTCCGTCGTGTTCAGTGCGCGTCACACGCCGGGTCAAATGCTCGCAAGTGATGATGCGGCCCTGTCGGTCACGCGTATTGCCGTTGCCATTGTTGGACGGTTTACGAAACACCGAGGTGGCCCCGGTTTCTTCATCCCAGCGGTACATGCAATTGCCAGGCACATCGCTCCACACCAACGAACGCGTATCGCCCAACCACACAGGCCCTTCGGACCAACGCAAGCCCGTGGCCAGCCGTTCGACCTTGGCCAAACCGATTCGGTAGCGGTCAAAGGAGGGGTCGACCGAGACGATGGCGGGGTCAGGATATCGGGGGCTTGGATGAAAGTCAGTCATGTGCATTGGGGCTTGTGGCATTCATGGGGCATCTACGATCAGTTTAACTTGGCCTAAGCGAGGGCGATCGCATGTCCGAGCAAAGCAATGCGGAATCTGTTTTTCAAGTAAGCGCCCTCCCGTGGTGGCAACACAATTGGTAACTTTTCGGAATCCACCTTGATCTGCGCAAACAAAGGGCCAGTCCGAGCCCGACCCTTTTTGTGAATCTCGTCTTTTAAGCTGCCCACCTCGGCTTTGCTTTTCACCAACAGGGACTGCGTAAACCCCGCTGACTTGGCCATACCCGCCAGATCCACGCCCAAGGCGGTGACCGTTTTTTGCATGCCAGTCTCGCCATAGTGTTCGTTGTCAAGCACAACGATGAACAGATTGGGCGGCTTGTGCGCTGCGATGACCGCCAATGAGCCCAGACCCATCAGCATTTCGCCGTCACCGGTGATCACCAAAACATTGCGTTGGGGTTGCGCCATGGCAAGGCCCAAGCCGATCATTCCCGCCCCGCCCATGGCGCCCCATAAAGGAAAAGACAGCGGATGATCGCCCGCAGCCGTGATATCCCAGGCAGGGGCCCCGAGTCCGGCGACAACCAACAACTCACCCCGATCGTCTAACAAGTGATTGACGACCTCGCGGCGGTGCAATGATTTTTTCATTCGAAGTCTCCCTGGCTGAGTTTGCGAAAATCTTTTGAACCCGTGACTTTTTGACCAATCAACACCGCCATGGGACGGCTGGTGTTGTACGCCATGTTCAAAGCACCAGAGACCTCGGCTACAACGTCTTCATGCGTATCAGCGCGGCGCACGATCACCCCCATTGCGGCCAGAACGGCCTCTGTGGCATTGCCCATGGGAACTTGGGACGGATTGAACTCGGCATGGTCGCCGCGCATGGTGACCAAGATCAACAACGGAAATTGGCACGAGGTGCTGAGCGACAGCATGTTGATGCAGTTACCTACACCGCTGCTTTGCATCAGCAATATGCCTTTTTCTCCACCCAGCCATGCGCCAGCGAGCAAGCTCACACCTTGCTCTTCACTGGTCAGGCGCACAACCGACATGGTTTTGTCGGCCTCACACAGGCTGATCAATTGTGCATGCCCCGCATCAGGGACCATGGCAACCTGCCTGATTTGGTGCTCGCGCAACAAACCGTAGACCGGTTCTGACCAATGGCCAGGTAAGGATTTGCTGGTTTTTTTCAAAGGGGTCTCCTGTGTGAACATGGCATCGGGTTGATTGCAAACAAGGACTTTCAATGATTTCATGGATCATCCAGTTGTCGAATATTTTCAGTGCAGTTTCATGTCCAGATTCACAAGCGCAATTGTGGAGGCCCATTTTTAGTCAGACAGAGTATTAACCCATGACCAGACGGCCAGAAGAACTTTGAACCACGCGCCCAATCAGCGTGAAAAACATGTCCTTCGCAATGTAGGAAAACAACCCAAAACCGTACTGTACAGGACCACGGAATCCAAGTTCCAGTTGCAACCATATTGCCTTATTAAGGCGCAGCCTACTGCTCAGACAGTGCTGAGTTCATGCCAGTTGCAGTCAATACGTGGACACGAAATAACAAGTTTATCGATGTTTCCACGGCAGCCTTTTTGCCCGAGGGAAAGAAATTTACAATTTTTTCATGCATCATTTTGCCAATTTGCTTGCCCGTTGGAGCAACTTCTTCGCCATGGCGGTGGTTGAGTTGGATCAACAAGACAAAGCTGATTGGTTTTCGTCTTGCCCCATCAGTCGGAAACAAGGCTGTTCAAGTACCAAGTACTCATCTCGCCCTTGCCTTTGACTTCAATGACACCACGGTGTTCAAGCGCGAAAGACTGGATCAAGGCTTGGCGTGTCGACTCGCTCAACTGGATTCGACCCGCAGTGCCATGTGACTCCATGCGGCTGGCAGTGTTCACCACGTCGCCCCAAAGGTCATACAGAAATTTGCTCTTGCCAATGACCCCAGCGACCGCGGCGCCCGTACTCATACCTATTCGGATATTCAGCGGGTGCTGACTGCTTGCGTTGAAGTCTTGAATGGCGACCAGCATGTCCAGCGCCATGTGTGCAGCGCGATCGGCATGGTCGGGGACCTCCATTGGCAAACCCGCTGCCGCCATATAACAGTCGCCGATTGTTTTGATCTTTTCCAAGCCACGATGCTCCGCAATGTGGTCAAAACGCGTGAACAGATCGTTCAAGACACTGACCATGGCCTCGGGGCTCACGCCTTGCGAAAAGGCGGTAAAACCCACAATATCCGCAAACAACACCGTCACATTGGCGTAGCTGTCCACAATGTTTTGCTGAAAGTGGTCGGCTGTGAGTTTGGATCGCCCTTTCAGACGCTCTGAAATGGCTTGGGGCAACACGTTGTGCAGCAGCATCTCGGAAAGTTCTTGCTCCACCAGAAGTTGTTTGTAAAGTTTTTGAGTCTCCAAATTCAACAAGCGCACTTGCAACAGGTTTTGCACTCTTGCCAAAACCTCGGCAATGTCGAAAGGCTTGCTCAAAAAGTCCAAAGCACCGGCCTTCAATGCCCGCAGTTTTTCATTGGGCTGGGCGGTGATGACCAAAACCGGTGGGATACCGTCAGACTCTATGACTTTGAGGCTCTCCATCACTTGAAAACCGTTCATCTCCGGCATATTCAGATCCAAAAGGATCAGGTCGTATCTGTTTTTTCGATGCAGTTCCATCACCTCGGTTGGATGGGGTGTGGAGGAGATGTTGGAATATCCCGCGCTGCTCAGCAAGCGCTCAAGCAAGAGCAAGTTGGCGGCTTGATCGTCGACGATGAGCAGTTTGGCCTTCAGGATGTGGGAGGTTTGGATCACGCGTTGTTCAGTAGGTGCATAAATAATGGGCGTGGCGCTTAAATTCAGGCGTCAAATACTTGAGGCCTAGGGCTTTTCCGGGACTTTGGGAGATACGGCATTTTTTTGAGCCCACTCCAGCGCCAAGTCCAAGGTAGTCATGAATTCTTCCACCACAATGGGCTTGGTCAGGTAACGAAAAAAGCCCAATTGACGCCCCA
>CAMDKK010000025.1 GCA_945901045.1 Limnohabitans sp. Rim8 | reverse complement strand
CGCGCCTTTTCTTCGGGCGCCGCGTCGATCTGGTCGTACGCTTTAGCAGAACCGCCAAACTTGGCTGCCAACACGGTCGTGATGGCCGCAGTCAGCGTGGTCTTACCGTGGTCAACGTGACCAATGGTGCCCACGTTCACGTGCGGCTTGGTCCGTTCAAATTTCTCTTTTCCCATTTCAATTCTCCAAAGAACAATGCCCGTGTGTTGGTTTTATGTTTGCATCAAATTGCTGATTCACTCCGCACGGGCACAGAGTGGCACTTGATCGCAGACAGGTTTTGAACTTTCAGATCTGACTATCGCTGGCTTCTAGCCAGTGGCTCCGGATCAAATTCGCAGGCAAATTTGCTCCGGCACGCTTGTTCCAATCAGAGGTGCCCGAGAAAATTCGCAGGCGAATTTGGTCCGGCACGCTTGTCATTATTTTGCCCTTGAAGCCACAATGGCTTCAGCCACATTACGCGGGGCTTCCGCATAATGCTTGAATTCCATCGTGTAAGTGGCACGGCCTTGCGACATCGAGCGCAGGGTTGTCGAATAGCCGAACATTTCAGACAATGGGACTTCGGCCTTGATGGCTTTACCGCCACCGACCATGTCGTCCATGCCTTGCACCATACCGCGGCGTGAAGACAAATCGCCCATCACGTTACCGGCGTAGTCTTCAGGTGTCTCGACTTCCACAGCCATCATAGGCTCCAGAATCACGGGCTGGGCTTTACGGCAACCGTCTTTGAAACCAAAGATGGCGGCCATTTTGAAGGCCATTTCGTTCGAGTCCACATCATGGTACGAGCCAAAGTGCAGCGTTACTTTGACGTCCACAACAGGGTAACCCGCCAACACGCCTTGACTCAAAGCTTCGATCACGCCTTTTTCAACGGCAGGAATGTATTCACGAGGAACCACACCGCCCTTGATGGCGTCAACGAATTCGAAGCCTTTGCCTGGTTCTTGAGGTTCAACTTTGAGTACCACGTGACCGTATTGACCCTTACCACCGGATTGACGCACGAATTTGCCTTCGGCTTCTTCGACGGTCTTGCGGATGGTTTCGCGGTAAGCCACTTGTGGTTTGCCGACGTTGGCTTCCACACCGAATTCACGCCTCATGCGGTCGACGATAATTTCCAAGTGCAATTCACCTTGACCACCAATGATGGTCTGACCAGATTCTTCATCGGTTTGCACACGGAAAGAAGGATCTTCTGCGGCCAAACGGGCCAGCGCCATGCCCATTTTTTCTTGGTCAGCCTTGGTCTTCGGTTCAACAGCCTGGCGAATCACGGAATCCGGGAACACCATCCGCTCCAAAGTGATCACGGCGTTGGGATCGCACAAGGTTTCACCGGTAGTCACGTCTTTCAAGCCCACGCAGGCGGCGATGTCGCCGGCACGGATCTCATCTACTTCTTGGCGGTTGTTGGCGTGCATCTGCACGATACGGCCAATACGCTCTTTTTTGCCACGCACCGCGTTGTAGACGGTATCGCCCTTTTTCAGAACGCCAGAATAAACACGCACGAAGGTCAACTGACCCACAAACGGATCGGTCATCAATTTAAAAGCCAAGGCGGCAAATTTTTCGCTGTCGTCAGCTTTGCGCGTGATTTCCTTTTCGTCTTCGTCAAAGCCCTTGATGGCTTTCACGTCCAAAGGAGAAGGCATCAATTCAAGAACCGCATCCAGCATGCGCTGAACACCTTTGTTCTTGAAAGCGGTCCCGCACAACATGGGCTGAATTTCGCTGTTGATGGTGCGCACACGCAGACCGTGTGTGATTTCTTCTTCGGTCAAGTCACCCTCTTCAAGGTACTTGTTCATCAACTCTTCAGTGGCTTCAGCGGCAGCTTCCACCATTTTCTCGCGCCACTCTTTGGCGAGCTCAAACAGCTCGGCAGGGATTTCTTCAAAATTGAACTTCATGCCCTGGGAGGCTTCGTCCCAGATGATGGCTTTCATCTTGCGCAGATCGACCACACCCGTGAAGTTTTCTTCGGCGCCAATCGGGATCACGATCGGCACAGGATTGGCTTTCAGGCGCAACTTCATCTGCTCCACAACTTTGAAGAAGTTGGCACCGGTACGGTCCATCTTGTTCACAAAGGCCAAGCGCGGCACTTTGTACTTGTTGGCTTGACGCCACACGGTTTCGGATTGGGGCTGAACCCCGCCGACAGCACAGTAAACCATGCAAGCACCATCCAAAACACGCATGGAGCGCTCAACTTCAATCGTGAAGTCAACGTGGCCAGGGGTGTCAATGATGTTGATGCGGTGGTCTTCAAACGAGCCATCCATGCCTTTCCAGAAGCAGGTGGTGGCAGCCGAAGTGATTGTGATGCCGCGCTCTTGCTCTTGCTCCATCCAGTCCATGGTGGCAGCGCCGTCGTGAACTTCACCAATTTTGTGGTTCACGCCAGTGTAAAAAAGAATACGCTCTGTCGTCGTGGTCTTGCCAGCGTCAATGTGCGCCGAAATACCGATGTTGCGATAGCGCTCGATAGGGGTAATGCGAGCCATAAAATTCTCCAAATATGATGTGCTGAAGCCCGCCACCCTTGAAGGGCCAGCGGGCTAGCTTCTGACAGTATCGGGCCTCTGTGTGAAGCCCGTGTGAATCAGAAGCGGAAGTGCGAGAACGCTTTGTTGGCTTCGGCCATGCGGTGAACTTCGTCACGCTTTTTCATGGCACCGCCACGGCCTTCGTTGGCTTCGAGCAGTTCGTTAGCCAAACGCAGAGCCATGGACTTCTCACCACGCTTGCGCGCGGCTTCTTTGATCCAGCGCATGGACAGGGCCAAGCGACGAACGGGGCGCACTTCAACAGGCACCTGGTAGTTCGCACCACCCACTCGGCGGGATTTGACTTCCACCATGGGCTTGACGTTGTTGATAGCGATGGAGAAGAGTTCCACAGGGTCTTTGCCTGTTTTCTTTTCCATGTTTTCGAGGGCACCGTAAATGATGCGCTCGGCAACAGCTTTTTTGCCGCCTTCCATGATCACGTTCATGAACTTGGAGAGCTCGACATTGCCGAACTTGGGATCCGGCAGGATTTCACGTTTAGGGACTTCACGACGACGTGGCATATTTCACCTCATATTGCTTCAGTTGGTATCTTTTCAGACACCGCGAGCGCTATTCAAAACACTCACTTACTCGACCCACCTGGACGATTCCGGGCTTCGGATCACTTCGCTGAATCACCGCGCCACGCGGGAAACAGCACCGAAAAATTCAAACCGACAGGGCTTACTTGGCTTTTGGCTTTTTAGCGCCGTACTTGGAACGCGACTGCTTGCGGTCTTTCACGCCTTGCAAATCAAGCGAACCGCGCACGATGTGGTAACGCACACCTGGCAAATCCTTGACACGACCACCGCGCACCAGAACCACCGAGTGTTCTTGCAGGTTGTGGCCTTCACCGCCGATGTACGAAATAACTTCGAAACCATTGGTCAAGCGAACTTTGGCCACTTTACGCAGCGCAGAGTTTGGTTTTTTAGGCGTCGTGGTGTAGACGCGGGTGCAGACGCCGCGGCGTTGCGGCGAGTTTTGCATCGCGGGGCTTTTTGACTTGGTCGTTTCGACCTCGCGCCCCTGACGCACCAATTGATTGATGGTTGGCATTGTTTAAAACGTCCCTAAACGTTAAGATTTGACAAAAGAATCTCCCCCGCTCCAAATGCGGGAAAGCTTTTCAGTATATACCGGTTACCCCTGATGGGCAAATAAGGGGACAATTTACTTGATCCAGAGTCGAACCGCATCCCAAGCGCGGCCTACAACCCCGGACTGCTCTACGGCCTCCAAAACCACGAGCGGCACATCCACCATCGGCTGGTCGGCACGGGTAACTCGCAGCGTCCCGACGGCTTGCCCTTTGGCAAAAGGCGCAACCAAGGGGTCAGGGCGTACCACTTGTGTCTTCAGTTGTGCTGCGCTGCCTGCGGGAACAGCCACCACGATGGCATAGGGCTGGCCCAGCTTAAGCCCAGAACTTTGGCCCTTCCAGACAGCCGGCGTCACCACTGGCTGCCCAGCGTCAAACAATTTGACCGCCTCAAATGCGGTGTATCCCCAATTGAGCAGCTTTTGAGATTCGTTTGCCCGTGCGTTTTCATTGGCTGTGCCCAGCACAATCGTCATCAACCGACGCGAGCCCACATTGGGAAAGTCGCGCTTGGCAGTCGCCACCAAACAGTAACCGGCCGCATCGGTATGGCCTGTTTTCAGGCCGTCAACCGTAGGATCACGGAATAACAACAGATTGCGGTTGCTGTCATTGGCCGCAGGGGTTCCCTCATAACGGTACTTCTTTAGGGCGTAAAAGCCCACATATTGCGGGAAGTCATGCATCAAGCGCGACGCCAAAATGCTCAAATCTCGGGCTGTGGTGGTGTGGCCGGGCTCGGTGAGTCCTTCGGGGTTCTTGTAGGCGGTGTTTTTCAAGCCCAGGATTTTGGCCTGTGCGTTCATCATCACGACAAAATTCTCAACCGAGCCGCCAACGCCTTCTGCCAAGGCCATGGTCGCATCATTACCGGACTGCACGATCATGCCTTTGACCAAGTCTTCGACCGGCACCTTCATTTTCGGATCAATGAACATCCGGGAGCCGGGCATCTTCCATGCGCGCTCGCTGACAGGAAAACTTTGTTTCAAATCGATTTTTCGGGTCTTAAGGGCATCAAAAACCAGGTAGGCCGACATCAACTTGGTCAAAGAAGCCGGCTCGACGGCCATGTCGATGTCCTTGGCCGCCAAAATTTGATTGGCCGTGATATCCAGCAACAAATAAGCTCTCGCGGCCACCTCGGGCGGCTGAGGCATTTGGGCCCAAGCATTCGCGCACACGCAGACCCAGCAAATCAGCAGCCAAGTTTTCAAAACATGTTTCATCAGGAATTTCACAAAAAATACAAACAGGAGGGATCAGGCCCGCAAATGGCGCATCACCAAAGATTTCAAAAGGGGCAATTGTCCATGAAAGAAGTGCTCGACGCCTGGGATCACCATCACCGGCAAAGATTGAGGCCTGGCCCAGTCCATCACACTGAGCAACTCAACCGTGTCGTCTTGTTCTCCGTGCAGGACCAATGTCGCGTCATGCGCGTCATGAGGAAGCGCTGCCACCTGAAAACGGGAAGCGGCGACGCCCACCAGAACCACTTTGTCTATTGTGCGAGTGCCCCATGTTCGGGCAAGTGCATGGCTGGTCACATAAGCGCCAAAAGAAAACCCAGCCAAAGCCAAGGCTTGGCCTGGAAGGGCTGTTTGCTCAATGACGGAGACCATGTCCAACAGCTCTCCGCGGCCATCATCGTAGGCCCCGTCACTGGCGCCAACGCCACGGAAATTGAACCGTACCGCCCGCCAGCCACATTGCACAAAGGCCCGGGCCAGTGTTTGCACCACCTTGTTTTGCATGCTGCCGCCATACAAGGGGTGAGGATGAGCAATCACTGCGGTCCCCCGGATTTGCGAGGCAGGAATCTCGAGAGGTTTGTCCAGCAAAGCCTCAATCACGCCCGACTCGCCTTGCAGGCTGAGTAATTGGGTCGAAGCATTCATCAGCGCCCCAGATGCGCCGGTACAAGCAAACGCTCAACCACTTGCCCGTCTTTCAAATGGCTGTCAACAATCTCATCGATATCGGATGGGTCCACATAGGTGTACCAAACGCCTTCCGGGTAGACCACCGCAACAGGTCCCGCGGCGCAGCGGTCAAGGCAGCCAGCCTTGTTGACGCGCACCTGGCCAGGACCGGACAAGCCCAGTTCTTTAATGCGCGATTTGCAATGGTCAAAGCCCGACTGGGCATTGTGGTGAATGCAAGCGTTTTCACCGTTCTTTCGATCATTCAGGCAAAAGAAAATGTGCCGCTGATAGTAGTGTGGGGAGTTTGAGGTCATAGACGTATTTTAGATACACGCCCATGTTCAAATATCACGTGGGGATAAAGTCGACAAGCGTTGCATCAAATACGACAATGCAACGTAGGGCCAGAGCCAACCAATCCACTGAATCAAGCCATGAAAACGAATGAATCGGCCTTGCTCCCAAGTTTGCAAAGTCACAGCAAAATAAGCGTCCGTAGCAGCAGTGTTCAATAGCGCCAGTTGCAGAACCAGGCACACCAAGGCAATCACCAGACAGGCTCTTCGGCTCAAAAATACCGCAGCGGCCGAGGTGAAAATAGCGCCCACCAGGCCCGCACGGACCTCGCTGCTTGTCCAATCCCACGCATGCACGGGTCCATAGGTGAGCGCAGCCGACAAAACGCTGGCAAAAAGCCCCATCGTCAAGAAAACCAGCAGGGCGACCCACCGCTGCTGGAGGGTCTGGACCACACTGAAAGCCAGCAGACACGGCAAAAGCAGACCCAAAAGAACGCACAACACTTCGGCACCTTGCAACATCGGCTGCAACTCGACCTCCCTCAAAGGCAGCCACTCTAACCAGGGCGTGCCCTGCAACCAGCCCGCTGCGGCCTCTTCTAAGCGCTCGTAGACTTGTCCCAAACCGAAAGCCACGGGTGCAGGAAACAACAAACCCACAGGCCACAACGCCAGCAACACCAATGCTCCCCGTGCATCTGCAATGAACCATTTGGCCCGAAATCGACTCCAGCGCGCCAATACGCCCGCCCAATTCAAAACAATGGCAACCGCACCGCCAAGCCAAGCGCCCGCCACATTGAGCAGCCAGTCCACGTTGGAAGGCACCCTTAAGGGCAGAAAGAATTGCAGCGACTCCATCATCCAAGACAGCGAAGCGGCCATGAGCGTCGCAACCGTCAAGGCCGGCAGCGTGGGCCTTGTTCTGCGAAAGGACAAAGTGAAAAAGAAACCCAATGGGGCATAGCCCAACACATTAGAAATGACGTCAAATATTGTCCAATACTGAGGCCAAGGGGCCCACAAAAAAACCCAGGGTGCTATGCCCTGAACACGCCAACCATCAAAGGGATAAAGACTGGCATAAACAACCAGCGCGGCATAGACCCACGCTAACGGCCAGGCGGATGTTTTTTGCATTCGCCGCCTTCAAAAGGGCTTCACGACCACCAGCACCACGATGATCAACATCAACATCACCGGCGTCTCATTGAACCAACGGTACCAAACATGGCTGCGGGTATTGGTTTGGCCCGCAAACTGGCGCAACAGCACAGCGCATTGCCAGTGATAGGCCATGGTCAAGGCAACCAAACCCAATTTGGCATGCATCCAGCCATTGTCTGCGCCCAAGCCAATGCCGTAATACAACCACAGCACCAAACCCAAGGCCAAAGCGGGAACCGCCAGCAAGGTGGTGAATCGAAGTAATTTCCGTGCCATTAAAAGTAAGCGGTCAAATTCGGCGACAGAGTCTTGCGGCACCATGGCCAAATTGACAAAGATCCGCGGCAAATAAAAAAGACCGGCAAACCAACTGGCCACCATGACGATGTGAAAAGCTTTTATCCAGAGCATGTTGCCAGTGTAGCCCTCCTCCCTTGTGATGCAAAGTAGCGGCGGCTCTAAAAAAAACCCTCGACCATGGGCCGAGGGTTGCAAGCCTCTTTGTTGTGACACATCAAGGCCCCGCTCAGGGAGGTAAAGCGGGGAACGGTTAACAACCGCCCACTCTCAATTTAACAAATAACAAAAATGATTTCAAGTAATAAATTAATTTATTTGCCAATTATTTGATAAAAAAGACACGGCCAAGGGCGACTCGTTGGCGAGCATAATTCAACTCAAAAGGGCTCGAATATCAAATTGAGGCACAATTTTATCTATGAATACATTACACGCTCCTTTCCCTATGGGTCGCCCTCGCCGCTTGCGTCGGGACGAGTTCACGCGCAACCTCGTGAGAGAACACCGGGTCACGGCGCACGATTTGATCTACCCGGTTTTTGTCCTCGAAGGTCATCACAAACGCCAAGCGGTGTCCTCCATGCCCGGTGTGGAGCGCTTAAGTCTGGACCTGCTGTTGCCCGTGGCTGAAGACTGCGTCAAGCTGGGCATTCCGGTGATGGCCCTGTTTCCTGTGATCAGTGCCGAACTCAAGGACGAGACAGGGAGCGAAGCCAAAAATCCGGATGGTTTGGTCCCCACCGTGGTGCGGGAGCTGAAGAAACGCTTCCCTCAACTGGGCATCATGACCGATGTGGCGTTGGACCCCTTTACCAGTCACGGCCAAGACGGTTTGCTGGACGAGACGGGCTACATCATGAACGAGCCTACTGTCGAAGTACTGGTTCAACAAGCCTTGACCCAAGCGGCGGCGGGCGTGGACATGGTCGCTCCCAGTGACATGATGGACGGGCGTATCGGTGCCATCCGTCAAGCCCTTGAGTCCAACGGCCACATTCATACGCGCATCATGGCCTACAGCGCCAAGTACGCGAGTGCTTTTTACGGACCGTTCCGCGATGCCGTGGGCTCTGCTGCCAACTTGGGCAAGAGCAATAAAAAGGTTTACCAGATGGACCCCGGCAACAGCAACGAAGCCCTGCGCGAAGTCGCCCTTGATATTGCCGAAGGCGCAGACATGGTCATGGTCAAACCCGGCATGCCTTACCTGGACATCGTGCGTCGCGTGAAAGATGAATTTGGTGTCCCCACTTTTGCCTACCAAGTCTCAGGGGAATATGCCATGCTCAAAGCCGCGGCTCAAAACGGGTGGCTTGACCATGATGCAGTGATGATGGAGAGCTTGCTGGCTTTCAAACGCGCTGGAGCGGACGGCGTACTGACCTATTTTGCGCGCGATGCGGCACGCTGGATAGCGGCCCAATAGCCGCTATCAGGCACGGTTCAAGTCAGCTCTGCGGCCTGAGTCAGGCCAGGTGCTGGGCAAAAAACGCCAAGGTACGCTCCTGCGCCAATGCAGCTGAAGGCGCATCCCAAGAACCGCGCTGGTCACAGTTAAAACCGTGGTGCGCATCGTAGACAAAGACCTGAACATGTGGGTGCGCCTTGCCAAAAGCCTCCACCGAAGGCATGGGAATGTATTTGTCTTGGTTCGAAAAATGCGCCATGACCGGCACTTGGGGCAGACGCGCGATCTCGGCGTCTGTGGTCATTCCGCCACCATAATAAGGCGCAGCCGCAGACAAACCTGAGAGCATGCACGCGGCACGCCAAGTTAGCAAACCGCCCCAGCAATAACCAACTATGCCCACCTTGTGACCACTGGATTTGGCTGCGTAATCGATTGCGGCTTGAATGTCTTGCAACACTCCCGGCGCGGGCAAAGCCTCTACGGCTGTCTTGTGGCCAAACCCTTCTCCCATGTCAGCCTCGGCGTAGCCCAACTCCACGCCCGATTTGACCCGCTCAAAAGCCGCAGGTGCGATGGCCAGGTAACCCGACTGTGCATAGCCATCGACCACGTTACGGATGTGCGAGTTGACCCCAAAAATTTCCTGGATGACCACCACAGCGCCTTTGACAGCGCCCGTGGGGTGCGCCACATACGCGGGTATGGATTTGCCATCTGCCGCACTCAATTGAATAAAATGACCCATTTTTTGATTCCTTTGGTTGAATGAAAAATCAGTTGTTTACGTGCAAGGCACGCTCGACAAAATCAAGTCGATCCTGGCCCCAGAATAACTCCCCATCGATCACATAGCTGGGTGCGCCAAACACGCCCGCATCAATCGCCGCTTGCGTGTAGTGCTCATAACGCACTTGCGTGGCCTGGCTGTAAGCCTGCTCCAAGCACTTGGCGCTCAGGCCTTGTTCATCCATCAAAGTGGCCAGCACTTTTTCATCGGCAATGTTACGCTCTTGCGCCCACACCGCCGACAAAATGGCCCCCGTGATGGCCATGGCGGCATCGGGGCCATGGTGCAAATCCACAGCGATAATCAAGCGTGAGGCGTCGTCACCGCCCACGGGAAAATATTTCGGCTTGAGCACCAGAGGCACCTTCACAAACTCGCCAAAGCGCTTGAGCTCCACCAATCGGTAGGCTTGGCGCTGGGGCGCACGCTGGCCAATGGGCAAACCGCCGGAGATTGGGAACACCTTGCCGCCCAAATCCACCGGCATGACACGCACAGCGCTGCCCGTGGCCTTGAGCATATTGGCCAAGCGCTGGTGTCCCAAGTAAGCCCAGGGGCTTTGTGGGGCAAAATAATAGTCCACTGTGCGACGCATGGGGGTCTCCTGACTGTTGTAATGTAATGCCATGAAATGACACCAGCCGCAGTTGTACTCTGTTGGCTACTTTTTTGCAGGAATCAGGTTATGCGTCAAGTTCTTTTGGTGACAGGGGGTAGCCGAGGCATCGGCGCGGCCACCGCCCGCCTGGCTGCCCAAAAAGGGTGGGCTGTGGCCGTCAACTACACCGCCAATTCTTTGGCCGCTGACGAGGTGGTCCGCGCTATTCGCGCCGCAGGTGGCAGCGCCATGGCAGTTCAAGCCGACGTCGCAGATGAGGCCCAAGTGTTAGCGATGTTCGACAAAGTCACCGCCAAACTGGGTCAGCTCACCGGTTTGGTGAACAATGCAGGCATCGTGGACGTGACCGCTCGTCTCGATGAGATGAGTGTGGCGCGCTGGAAGCGCATGTTCGACATCAACGTGATCGGCTCACTGCTGTGTGCCCGCGAAGCTGTGAGGCGCATGAGCACAAAACATGGCGGCTCGGGTGGCAGCATCGTGAACATGTCCAGCGCGGCTTCGCGCTTGGGAGCGCCGGGTCAGTACCTGGACTACGCAGCATCCAAGGGTGCCATTGACAGCATGACGCTGGGATTGGCCAAAGAAGTTGCCGCCGAAGGCATACGGGTCAACGCTGTTCGCCCGGGCCTCATTGAGACAGAAATTCACGCCTCAGGCGGACTCCCCAACCGCGTGCGCGACCTGGCGCACCAAGTCCCAATCCAGCGCGGCGGCAGCGCTGAAGAAGTGGCCCAAGCCATTGTCTGGCTGTTATCAGAAGACGCCAGTTACACGACGATGAGCTTTCTCGATGTGTCAGGAGGCCGCTGATGGCCCACATTCAGTACTATTGGGAAGACCTGCAACCAGGCCAGGTGCGTGACCTGGGCACGATCACCCCCACAAAAGAAGAGATCTTGGCTTTTGCCAGCCAATTTGACCCCCAAGCTTTCCACCTCGATGAGG
This sequence comes from Limnohabitans sp. Rim8, assembly GCA_945901045.1. Classification (GTDB taxonomy): domain Bacteria; phylum Pseudomonadota; class Gammaproteobacteria; order Burkholderiales; family Burkholderiaceae_C; genus Limnohabitans_A. Next base: position 41,920 of record CAMDKK010000025.1, on the reverse strand, counting down.
AAGCCGCCAAAGCTTCCGTTTTTGGCAGCCTGTGTGCCAGCGGTTGGCACACCTGCGCCATGGCCATGCGGCTGATGGTGACAAATTTTCTGCACGAAGCGGCCAGCCTGGGCTCGCCAGGTTTGGAAAATGTGAAATGGATGAAGCCGGTCTTGCCTGGCGATACCCTCCATCTTCAGCACCTCATCACCGAAACGCGGCCCATGCGCAGCAAACCCGACGTGGGTTTGGTGCGCACGAACTGGGAAATGTTCAACCAACACGGCGACAAAGTCCTGCACATGGAAGGCTGGGGCATGTTCCGCCGCAGGCATCCTGCAAGCGACTGAAACCAGCGAACTTCAAGGCGTGATTTGGCACAGGCAATGCGTGACAGCCGTATAAGCTTGTGCCTGATCCAAGAGCCCTTTGAGCCAAATGAAATCTTCCGCCAGCACAGTGTTCACACCAGGCAAGCCGGTGAACGGTGTGAGTTCGGACGACCCCACACCCCAGCCAATCTGCGCAGCACCCTGCATCAAATACCGCTGAACCCAGCCTTGCACTTTGGAGATTTTGGGGCCCCAATACCGAATGGGCAAAGGCACCTCCGTGCCAGCCGACTTGCCAGCCGATTTACCAGCGAGTTGACGCGCGGCCTGCACCGTATCATTGAAGCTGCCAACCTGGTCCACCAAACGATGCCCTTGCGCCTGTGCGCCAGTCCAAATCCGACCCTGCGCCAGTTCGTCCACTTGGGCCACCTCCAGCTTGCGCGCTTGCGCCGCTTTGCCAATGAAATCGGCATAGATATGCTCAACCCCTGACTGCACTAAAGCCTGGAGCCGGGGGTTCAATGCCGTGCGCGGGTCGTAGGCGCCGGCCAGCCATGTGGTGCGGTAGCCACCCGTGTTCACACCCAGTTTGCGCATCAAGCCCTCGCCCGTGGGCAACATGGCAAACACACCAATGGACCCGGTGATGGTGGCCGCATCGGCCCACACCTGGTCCGCCGCCATGGCGATCCAATAACCGCCTGAGGCGGCCACATCGCCCATGGACACGACCACTGGCTTGCCCTTGTCACGCGCAATGCGCAACTGGTCGCGAATCAATTCAGAGCCAAAGGCGCTGCCGCCGGGTGAGTTGACGCGCAAAACGATGGCCTTGACATCCTCATCCTCGGTCGCTGTTCGAATCAGATCTGACGTTGACAGCCCGCCAATCTTGCCCGCGGGCGCACGGCCATCGCCAATCTCGCCCTGGGCTACGATGACAGCGATGTGCTCGCCTTTGACCGGTTTGAATTGCGCTTGCAGATAGTCCTTGAAACCGACTTGCCGAAAAGTCTTACCGCCCTCATCTTTGCCCACCGTGTCCATCAGCGTTTGACGCAAAGACTCCAAAGTCTGCAACTGGTCTACCCACTTCCAGTCCTTGACCAACTGGCCCGCGTCCCCTTGCACAGCCTGCAACGCACCCGGCAAGCTGTCGATATGTTGCGCCACACTGCCGGGCGGCAGCTTGCGCGCTTGCTCAATGCCATCTGTGTACAGTTTCCACAAAGCGTCATACACATGCGCCTCAGCCTTCAAGGCCTGCGCAGAAGGTTGGCTGAGGATGAACGGTTCGCCCGCAGACTTGTATTGCCCCACACGGATCAGGTTCGCCTGTATACCCAACTTGTCAAGGGCCTCTTTGTAGTAATTGCGTTGGCGTCCAAAACCCTCTATGAAAACCGTCCCCATGGGATGCACGGCCACCTGACTGGCATGCGCTGCCAGGTAGTACTGGCGTTGGTCATACCCCGCAGACCACGCCAAAACAGGCTTGCCAGAAGTCTTGAACTTTTCAATGGCGCCTGCAGCTTCACGCAAAGAAGCCAAACCCGCGCCCTTGAAATCATCGAGCTTCAACAGCACCTGGTCAATGCGTTTGTCTTTCTCCGCCAATGCGAGTGCCATTTGCAGATCACGCAAACGCACCGAATCTGTCGACTCACCCTGCAACTCGCCCAGAACCTTGTCGCGCAATCCGCCCGGTGATTCTTCCACCAAGGCGCCTTTGAGGTCCAGCACCAACACCGTGTGGTCTGTGATGGCGACTCGGTCTGCAAAATAAATGAACCAGACCATGCCCACACCGTAGGCCAAGACTGCCAACACCAGGCCAATGCGAAAACCCTGGGTGAGCCAATCGGAGACCTTCAAAGTCGTTCGATGCAGCGTTTGAAAAAAGGTGCGTACAGATGAAAACACGTGAAAAGCCTTTGCAAGGAGTAGCGGTCAATTTTACAGCCGGTCTGAGGGGCGTCAATCCAGTGAACTCGCGGCACAATGCACGGCATGGACTTCAAACCGCTCATTACCTTACTGGCCATTGTCAACCCGCTGGCCTGCGTGCCCTTTTTCATTCACTACACCCAAGGTTTTAGCCGTGCGCAGCGCCAGCGCACAATTTTCGTATCTTCGCTGACCGCCTTCATTGTGATCGCCGCCAGCGCCTTGTTGGGCCTTCAAATTCTGGCGTTTTTTGGCATCTCACTGGCCAGTTTTCAAGTGGGCGGCGGCCTGTTGCTGCTCACTGCGGCCATGTCGATGCTCAACGCCCAGCCTGCTGAAGCTCGCGTCAATGCGCAAGAAGTGCAGGACGCCGAAACCAAGGCCGCCATGGGTGCCAGTATCGCTGTGGTCCCATTGACCATTCCGCTGTTGACGGGGCCAGCCACCATGTCGACTGTGGTGATCTATGCCGAAAAAGCCAAAAGCTTTTCGCAATTAGGCACCTTGGTGGGTTATGGCGTGGTGATCGCGCTGGCCACGGCATTGTGTTTTGCACTGGCCACACCGATTGCCCGCGTGCTGGGCAAAACCGGTATCAACGTGATGACCAGATTAATGGGGCTGATACTGGCTGCGCTAGCGGTCGAGGTGATGTCTGACGGACTGCAAAAGCTTTTTCCCATACTTGCGAGGACATGACGAGAAGTCACACAGATGTGAGCGATGGCTTGCGGAATTCGCTACAGTATCCTGTTCCTTCGTTTAATCGTTTATGAAAACCTACAATATCGCTTGCATCCCCGGAGACGGGATTGGCCAGGAAGTCATTCCTGCAGGACAAACCGTTCTGGCGGCTTTGGCCGCGAAGTCCACAGATTTTCGCTTTGACTTTCACTCCTTCGATTGGGGCGGTGACTATTACCGCCGCCATGGCGTGATGATGCCGGCTGACGGCCTTGACGCGTTGCGCCCGATGGACGCCATCTTGTTCGGCTCGGCCGGCGACCCGGACATTCCCGATCACATCACGCTGTGGGGACTGCGCCTGAAGATTTGCCAGGGCTTTGACCAATACGCCAATGTGCGGCCCACACGCATCTTGCCCGGCATCGATGCCCCTCTCAAGCGCTGTACGCCCGCGCAACTGGACTGGGTGATCGTGCGCGAAAACTCCGAAGGCGAATACGCCGGTGTGGGGGGTCGCGCCCACCAAGGGCACCCCATCGAAGTGGCCACCGATGTGTCCATGATGACCCGCGTGGGCGTTCAGCGCATCATGCGCTATGCCTTCAAGTTGGCGCAATCGCGGCCCCGCAAACTGCTGACGGTGGTAACCAAGTCAAACGCCCAGCGCCATGCCATGGTGATGTGGGACGAAATTGCCAAAGAAATTAGCGCTGAGTTCCCTGATGTGCATTGGGACAAAGAGCTGGTCGATGCCTGCACCGCGCGCATGGTCAACCGCCCCGCCTCGCTGGACACTGTGGTGGCCACCAACTTGCATGCCGATATTTTGAGCGATCTGGCGGCTGCCTTGGCCGGCAGTCTGGGCATTGCCCCCACGGGCAACATCGACCCAGAGCGACGCTACCCCTCGATGTTCGAGCCCATCCACGGCTCAGCGTTTGACATCATGGGCCAAGGTCTGGCCAACCCGATCGGCACGTTTTGGAGCTGCGTCATGCTGCTCGAACACATCGGTTTGACTGCCCCTGCCAAGCAATTGATGCAAGCCATTGAAGCGGTGACGACCGATCCGCAACTGCACACACGCGACCTGGGTGGGCCAGCCGGAACGGCCCAAGTGACCGAGGCCGTGTGCCAACAGTTGCACAACAAATAACTTACACACTGAAGGAGACACGCATGAACACAACCCTCACCCGCTGGCTAGGCCTCTTGTGCCTGACACTGGCCTGCCTGACCCCTGTGGCCATGGCCCAAGGCATCCCCGGTGGTTGCCCCGAAAAGAACCTGCTGTATTGGCAAGCCTTTCCGCCGGGGGGCGAATCAGATTTGTCTGCGCGCCACCAACAGGTGGTCCTCAAGAAAAAGTGCGCTGCCATCGACACCATCATCCAATACAAGGCAGGTGCGGGCGGCGGCCTGATGTGGAGTCAGATGAACAACCTGCCCGGTGACGGCCTGAACGTGGTGGGCATCAACCTGCCACACATTGTGTTCCAGCCGATCGAGGGCGAGGTTCAATACAAAACCGCCGACATCACGCCGGTGTACTGGTTCCACTACACGCCGGACGTGCTGGTGGTCCCCGAGAACAGCCCCATCAAAAGCTTTGCTGAATTCATTGCCGCGGCCAAAGCGTCGCCTGGCAAAATGAACCTGGGCGGCTCGGGTCTGAACTCGGCCAACCACGCCGCGCATGAGCGGCTGAATGCGGCCTTTGGCATCAAAAGCACCTATGTGCCCTACAAAGGCACAGGCGACATGTCGATGGCCGTGGTGGGCGCGCAGATTGACGGGGCCGTGACCTACACGCCGTTTGCGATTGCCAACAAAGGCAAAGTGCGCCCCTTGGCGGTGGCCATGGAAAAACGCCACCCCCTCATGCCCAATGTGCCCACATTCCGTGAGCTGGGCGTGGACTGGATCGATGGTGCTTACCGCGGTATCGGTGCGCCCAAATCAACTTCGCCCGAAGCCCGCAAAAAAATCTCTGACATGTGGGCCACTCTGAACAATGACCCTGAAATGAAAGAGCTGGCTGCTAAAAGCGGCTTCGAGTTGGTCAATATTGGCACCGATCAAATGGACGCTTTCATGAAAGAGCGCACCGCGCTGTACATCGAAGGCGCCAAACGATTGGGTCTGGGTAAAAAATAAGGAAATGTGTTTTGAGAATCACTGAAATTCGCGAATCGACCCGCTCCATCCAGAGCAATATTCGCAACGCTTACATCGACTTTTCGAAAATGAACCTCAGCCTGGTGGCTGTGGTGACTGACGTGATCCGCGACGGCCGGCCCGTGGTTGGCTATGGGTTCAACTCCAATGGCCGCTACGGCCAAGGCCACTTGATGCGCGAGCGCTTCATTCCGCGCATCTTGGAAGCGCCCGCTGACAGCCTGCTGGACGACGCCAGTGACAACCTGGACCCGCACAAAATCTGGGCCACCATGATGACCAACGAAAAGCCCGGCGGCCATGGCGAGCGCTCGGTGGCGGTGGGGACCATGGACATGGCGATTTGGGATGCGGTGGCCAAGATCGCAGGCAAGCCGCTTTACCAATTGCTGGCTGAGCGCTATGGCAACGGCCAAGCTAATCGCAAAGTGTTTGTTTATGCCGCCGGTGGCTACTACTGGCCAGGCAAGGGGCTGGCCGGCCTGACGGACGAAATGCAAAGCTATTTGGACCGCGGTTACTCGGTGGTGAAAATGAAAATCGGCGGCGCCAGCCTGAGCGAAGACTGCCAGCGCATTGAAGCCGTGCTGAAAATGCTGGCCCCGGGCCAACGCTTGGCGGTCGATGCGAATGGCCGGTTTGACTTGCCCACCGCCATGGCCTACGCCAAAGCCTTGGCCGGCTACAACTTGTTTTGGTACGAAGAAGCCGGCGACCCGCTCGACTATGAACTGCAGGCTGCCCTGGCACCGCACTACGCACCGCCCATGGCCACCGGCGAAAACCTGTTCTCCATGCAAGATGCACGCAACTTGATCCGCTACGGCGGTATGCGCCCCGACCGCGATTGGCTGCAATTCGATTGCGCCCTGAGCTACGGTCTGGTGGAGTACCTGCGCACACTGGACATGCTGAAAGAAAACGGCTGGTCGCCCAGCCGCTGCATCCCGCACGGAGGGCACCAGATGTCATTGGCGATTGCGGCCGGCTTGGGGCTGGGCGGCAACGAGAGCTACCCCGATCTGTTCCAGCCTTATGGCGGCTTTCCTGACGGGGTCAAGGTCGACAACGGTTATGTCGACCTGCCCGAGTTACCCGGCATCGGCTTTGAAGGCAAAGCCGACCTGTATACCGAGATGAAACTGCTGGCCAGTTGAATCCATTTGATTTGAATCTGAGGACATACCTTGTTGAAACTCAAGCACATCGCTGCGGCCATCACACTGTGTGTAGGGGCCAGTTCTGCATGGGCACAAAAGCCCGCGCCCAGAGACGAGTTCTATTGGCTTGGTCAAATGAACAAGGCCACCACGGTCATCAACAGCGAAGAGGGTTTGCTGGATCCCGCCAAGGTGCCCCGCATTGCGGCCGGGATTGTCAAAGTTTTGCAAGACGGCGCGTTGCCTGGTGGCCGCAGGCCTTCCACTGTGATTACGTTTGAGCCCTTATTGATTCGTGCCGCGGGCCAAGACGTGACCTTACTGCACGCGGGGCGTTCCAGCCAAGACATGCACGCCACCTACCGTGCCGCCATTTTGAAAGATGACTTGTTGGCTCTGGCTGAGCAACTGAATCTAAGCTCAGCCACCCTGGTGAACTTGGCCGAACGACACAGCAAAACCATTGTTCCCAACTACACCAACGGTGTTGCGGCCCAGCCCAACAGTTATGGCCACTACCTTTTGGGGCATGCCGCCGGCTTGGAACGTGATGCCCAACGCTTGCGTGAGGCCTATGCACGCATCGACCGCTCAGCCATGGGCACGACCGTTCTGAATGGATCAAGCTGGCCTTTGAATCGCTTGCGCATGGCCAACTACCTCGGTTTTGCGGCCCTCGTTGACAACGCTTACGACGCAGCTCAAATTTCTTCGAGCGAACACCCTGTTGAAGTGGCCGCATTGGTCACCGCCATGGCCCTGCATGTGGGCAGCTTCATCGAAGACGTAATGACACAGTATGCCCAGCCACGTCCATGGATCTTGTTGCAAGAAGGTGGGGGCAACACTTATGTGTCCAGTGCCATGCCACAAAAACGCAACCCTGGTTTGCTCAACGACACCCGCCGCGATGCATCGACGTCCATCGCATTGGCGATGGGCCCCGTCATTCGCGCACACAACATCACGCCCGGCATGGCTGACGCCAAGGATACCAAGACCCATACCGACATGGTCAAAAGCGCCATCGTCTTTTTGCAAGGCTTTGACAAAATCATGAAGGGGCTGGTCATTCATCCTGAACGGGCACTGGAAGAACTCAACAGCGATTGGACCGCCTCACAAGAACTGGCCGATGTGTTGATGCACAAATACAAAATTCCCTTCCGGGCCGGCCATCACTTTGCTTCAGAGGTGGTGGACTACGCGAAACTGAACAACATCAAGCCCCTTGATTTTCCTTACTCAGAGGCGCAACGTATTTTCAAGATGTCAGTGAAAGATGAGCTTGCCAACCCCGAATTACCGATGGGTGAAGCAGAGTTCAAGGCCACCCTGAAACCCGAGACCATCGTTCAAAATCGAAAAACCGTGGGCGGCCCGCAAGCCATTGAAATGCAACGCATGTTGTCACTTGCCCAGCAGACCATACAAGCGCAATCACGCTGGATTTCAAGCAAAAAGAATTTCATCGACAAAGCGATGAATGACTTAGACCGGGATTTTTCAAAACTGAGCCCGCCCTGATGCGTTAAAGCCGTCAAAGCTCTAGCCGGATGCCTTTGTCCCGAATCAGGCGTCCCCAGCGCGCTTGCTCACGCTGCGCGTATTTGGCCACTTCTTCAGAAGGCCCGGGAATGAGTTCGAGCGCCAGTCCATCGAAGCGCGCTTTCATATCGGGTTGCGCCAAAATTTTGGTCACTTCGGCGTTCAAACGCGCCACGATGGCGGCAGGCGTGGCCTTCGGTACCACCATGGCAAACCAAATACCCGCCTCGTAACCCGGATAACCCGATCCTGCAATGGTCGGCACATTGGGCAACAAGGCCAAGCGTTCGGTTCCGGTCAAAGCCAGTGCACGCAATTTGCCCGACTGAATGTGCGGGTTCGACGTCAAGACCACATCGAACATGACCTGCACCTGGTTGCCCAACAAGGCCGTGAGTGCCGGCGCGCTGCCGTTGTAGGGCACATGCGTCATCTCGATGCCCGTGGCCACTTTGAATAATTCACCCGCCAGATGCAGTGGGTTTCCATTGCCCACGGAGGCGAAGTTGAGCGCATCGGGACGGCGCTTGGCCAGATCGACAAACTCTTTCACATTGGTCACCGGCAAGCTGGCGGGCACCACCATCACCAAAGGCGAGGCGGCCAACATGCTGACGCCCGCAAAGTCAGCGCTCGGGTCATAAGGCAGCTTGCTGTAAAGCAAGGGATTCACAGCCAAACTGGCTGAACTCCCCATGAACAAGGTGTAGCCATCTGGTGTGGATTTGGCCACTGCGTCTGCACCAATGATGGTGTTGCCGCCGGGTTTGTTTTCTACCACCACGGGCTGCCCCAAGGCGCGCCCCAAGGGCTCGGCAATGGCGCGGGCCAATTGGTCGGTCGAGCCTCCTGCGGCATAGGGCACCACCAGCTTCAAAGCCTTAATGGGATAGGTTTGCGCCGTGGATGTTACGGCCGTCAAACCCATCACCGCCAGGGCCACTCCCATGCGGATGAGGTTATTTTTCAATGTCTTCATTTTGAAATCTCCAGTTCGTCGAAGCCAACGTAACGCACAAAACTGCTGTTGTCTTCGCGCACCGATTTGACAGTGTTGGCGATAAACGAGTCATCGGGGTAGCCCATGGCAATGCAGATCATGATGTTCTGGTCATCGGGAATGCCAGCATGCTCGCGCACCACATGCGACTGCATGATGCCCTGTCCGTTGATGACACAGCCCAGACCTTGCTCCCAAGCTGCCAACACAATGGCATGTGACAAAGCGCCCAAGTCAAACTGGCTGATGGCCGCTGGCTCCAGGTACTTGTCATAGGTCAGCACCAGCGAGACGGGTGCGTCAAATTGACGGAATCCGCGCATGACCCAATCGGTGCGTCGTGCTTTGTCATCGCGGGCAATTTCCATGGCGTCAAAAAGTTGCACCGCCACGTCAATTTGACGACGGCGATGCAAGCCTTCATAGGATTCTTTCATCGGAAAGTCCCGCTTGGGGGGGATGCCCGCCACCATATTGTCGGTGTTGCCTTTGCGAATCCGGTCCAGCGGAGCACCGGTCACCACATGCACATGCCAGGGCTGCGTGTTCATGGAGGAAGGGGCCCACTTGGCGACCTCGATGATGGCATCGATGACATCGCGAGGGACAGGTTTTTGAAGATAGCCGCGAATGCTTTTACGGGCTTTGATCAGTTGGCTAAATTGCATGATTTGGCTGCAAATTGAATGCGTCATAATTAACTGCGCCCAATACTAACAGTCGCCACAATCAGCCGAGTCACAAAAAGCAACTTCAAGATTCGCCAGACCACAACCTGGACAAGCGCTGTGAGGACATCCCACAGACCAGAAGCCGAAAAGAACATCGGCTTCTGGCGATCTTCTCACTGGGGCGCTTTACTCGCTGGCCAGCACAATGGCAGCGCCAATGGCCATCACGCCACCAGGCACAACCCATGATGATTTTTCTTGGGGTTGCTCGTGTGTCACCGGATCCATGTTCACGGCCAACTTGGGTCGGCGGGCGTCTATCACCCTGGCTGCACCCACTTTGCGCTTGATTTGTTGGGTCAGCAGCACCAATGCGCCTTGCGCTACTTGAGTAGAAACGATGTTGCCGGTTTTTTCTAGCAAGTCGATTATTTCGGCTGTCGTATCGCGCGTCCATTCATGACGCCATTTCTTCTGTGCAGCTTGCGTCAACCAACGGCCTGTGTGCCGATTCAATCGCGGCGGGCATCCAACCAAGATCCAGTTTGCCGGAGAACTCAGCGCCTCTTTCTCGGGCAACATGGGTACAAGCTGTTGGAGTGCATATTGCTTGTCGTCTATGTAAACAATGAATGTTTCCATTTTTTTTCTCCTGTGGTTGAAAAATGCTAGACCGATTGGGTTTCGGAGTCATTTTCAGACGCCTGCCTGGAGGCCAACCAGCCCGATCCCAAAACACCCGAAATGGCGATCACATAGGTTGCAATACGGACCATGGAATCTATCGATTCGCCCGTGCTGAAAATGAATGCCAAAAGTTTTTCGCTGACAATCATCTGGGCGGCTGTGAAGGCCAGGACGGCCGCACCCACATGAATAATCAGTGGCCATCTTTCAACCAAACGCAGCACCAATTTGCTGCCCATGACCACAATGGGAATACTGATCAGCAAACCCAGTACTACCAAGTCAAAAGAACCGTTAGCGGCACCCGCCACGCCCAAAACGTTGTCGATACCCATCAAGGCGTCCGCGACGACGATGGTCTTCATCGCGCCCCAAAAGGTCGTGGTGGTGGAGGCTTGGTGCTCGTCTTGCGAAGTATCTGCAATCAGCTTGTATGCGATCCATAACAGCCCGAGGCCACCAAGCAACATGAGGCCAGGGATTTTAAGCAACCAAACAACGCCAACGGTCATCAGGGAGCGCATCACAATGGCGCCCACAGTGCCCCAAATGATGGCCTTGTTTTGGTGTTCAGGAGGAAGGCCTCGCGCTGCAAGCGCAATGACAATGGCGTTATCGCCAGCTAACACTAAATCAATCAGAACGATGGTCAGCAAAGCAGACCACCATGGCAAGGAAAATAATTCCATGGAAGACCTCAAAAACGATCAAAACTAGCCACGCCATGTGTGTAAACATGCGGTAGCACGTGTGATCGAAGGTCTTGCTTTGCTTGTAATGAATCAGTTATGTGCCCAACAAACCGGGAGTTAAAACTCCGTAATGACGATGTGTTGACTTCTTTGTGCAACCGGATGGTTTGAACTGAACACGAAGAAGTTGAGCTACTCCCCAACGATGAACTCATTAGAAATGAACTTGCACAGTTTGCCAACTTCAGATGTTTTAACACCCAAATTTTTTAGGGGATTGAGGGATTTACACGCCAAAGCCCTTCGCCAAGCCCTTGCGTAAAAGGTCCACCAAGGCTGCCACAGCCCTGGGTACATGGGCTGTGTAGGGGCGAATCGCATAAATGGTGTCTGCATAGCCCCCGAGTTGCTTCCACTCAGACAAAACGGTCACAAGTTGGCCTTTGCGCAGCGCCGCCTGCGCGCTGAAATCAGGCATCAACGCAATGCCTGCGCCAGAAAGCGCCGCTTCTCGCAAAGCCTCGCTGTTGTTGGCAGCGAAGTTACCCGCCACAGGAACGGTCATGCGTTCTGTGCCTTTTGTGTCGTCACGGGCCTCAAACGTCCACGCGGGTGTGTCATGAGTCCGGGGGTAATGCAAGCAGTTGTGGGCTTGAAGATCCCACGGGGATTGCGGCATGCCTTTGCGCCGTAAATAGGCCCGCGTGGCGACCAGCACCGTCTCTGTTTGGCATAAAGCCCATGCCACATGGGTGTCGGGTGGGCTGGGTGTGTGTCTTATCGCCAGATCAAAGCCCTCCGTGGCCAGTGCGCTCAGGCGGTCAGACATGTCCAGCTCCATGCGGACGTCTGGGTGGTTCTTGAGAAAGTCGACAAACAGCGGCACCAGTTGCTGCCGCGCCAGTGCCACGGGGGTCGTCACGCGCACCAGACCGCTGGGCTGGTCGGCCAGGTCGCGCACCTGAGAAAAGCTGTGCTCGATTTGCTCAAACGAGGCACGGGTATCGTCCACCAAGCGCTGACCCGCTTCAGTCAGGCGCAGGCTCCGGGTGGTCCGTTGAACGAGGGTGACTTTGGCAGCACGTTCCAACTCCGCAATGCGTTGGCTCATGGCCGCCTTGCTGACACCCAAACTGGCCGCGGCTGCCGTATAACTGCCCTGCTGGGCAAGCACACTCAACCAATGAAGATGCGTCCAGAGTGTGTTGATTTTTTTATCTTTCATTGCCCTATTGTTCACTATTTTGAACAATCAATTCAGGTTTACGGACTTGCGAAGGGATGCTGTGATGCCTACACTCCATTGAGCACAAGTCATTCAGCGCGCAAGAGCACGATCCTTTCAACCCTTTCGGCGTCAGCCACACGGAGACACACATGGTCATCACACACATCGGTCACTACATCGGCGGCCAAACAGCCGCAGGCACCTCGGGCCGCAGCCAGAGCGTGACCAATCCGGCCAACGGTGCTGTCACCGGCCAAGTGGCCCTGGCCAACAGCGCCGAAGTAGCCCAAGCCGTGGCCGCCGCGCAAGCGGCTTTTCCCGCCTGGGCCGATACGCCACCGCTGCGCCGTGCCCGTGTGATGTTCAAGTTCCTCGAGTTGCTGAACGCGCACAAGGACGCGCTCGCTCACATCATCACCGCCGAACACGGCAAAGTGTTCACCGACGCGCAAGGCGAAGTCTCACGTGGCATCGACATTGTTGAATTCGCCACCGGCATTCCTCAATTGCTCAAAGGCGACTACACCGAACAGGTCTCGACAGGCATCGACAACTGGACGATGCGCCAGCCGCTGGGCGTGGTGGCGGGCATCACCCCCTTCAACTTTCCCGTGATGGTGCCCATGTGGATGTTCCCGGTGGCGATTGCGGCGGGCAACACCTTCATCCTCAAACCCAGTCCAACCGACCCCACTGCGTCCTTGTTCATGGCCGAATTGCTGAAAAAAGCCGGCCTGCCGGACGGGGTGTTCAACGTCGTACAAGGCGACAAAGAAGCCGTTGACGCACTGTTGGAGCACCCTGATGTGAAAGCCATCAGCTTCGTAGGCTCCACACCGATTGCCAACTACATCTACGAAACCGGCGCGCACCACGGCAAGCGCGTGCAGGCTCTGGGCGGTGCGAAAAACCACTTGGTCGTGATGCCCGATGCCGACATCGACCAGACCGTGGACGCGCTGATTGGCGCAGGCTATGGCTCAGCGGGTGAGCGCTGCATGGCGATCTCGGTGGCGGTGTTGGTGGGCGATGTGGCAGACAAGATCTTGCCCTTGCTTGTAGAGCGCACCCAGGCGCTGCAAGTGCTCAACGGTGAAAACCTGGCCGCCGAAATGGGCCCCATCGTGACCGACGCGGCACGTCAGCGCATCAAGGGCTACATCGACGCAGGCGTAGCTGAAGGCGCGAAGCTGCTGGTCGATGGTCGCGAGTTTGACGGCGCCAAAGCCGGTGCCGGTTGCGAAAACGGCTTCTGGCTGGGCGGCACGCTGTTTGACCACGTAACCACCGACATGAAGATCTACAAAGAAGAAATCTTTGGCCCGGTATTGTCGTGCGTGCGTGTCCCCGACTTTGGTACGGCGGTGCAGATCATCAACGACCACGAGTTTGGCAACGGTGTGAGCTGCTTCACCCGTGACGGCAACGTAGCGCGCGAGTTTTCGCGTCGTATTCAGGTGGGCATGGTCGGCATCAACGTGCCGATTCCGGTGCCCATGGCCTGGCACGGCTTTGGCGGCTGGAAGCGTTCTCTCTTTGGCGACATGCACGCCTATGGCGAAGAGGGCGTGCGTTTCTACACCAAGCAAAAATCCATCATGCAGCGCTGGCCCGAGAGCATTGGCAAAGGTGCTGAGTTTGTGATGCCGACGGCCAAGTAAGCGCGCTCGGTGGTGGGACAGCGTTGGTGCCGCATCCACACTGCGGGCTGTTCCGAGTCACGGACGCTGAGCCTGAGTGACTTGAAGATGGTCGAAGCGGTCACAATCCAAAGCAGGAGAGCAAAACCATGAACGACAACAGCTTTGACTACATCATCGTCGGCGGCGGCACGGCCGGAAGCCTTCTCGCCAACCGTCTGAGTGCCGATGCCAGCAAACGTGTGCTGCTGATTGAAGCGGGCAAAAAGGACGATTACCACTGGATCCATATCCCCGTGGGTTATCTGTATTGCATTGGCAATCCGCGCACCGACTGGCTTTATGAGACCGAGCCTACGGCGGGCTTGAATGGCCGCACACTGCGTTACCCGCGCGGCAAAGTGCTCGGAGGGTGCTCCAGCATCAACGGCATGATCTATATGCGCGGCCAGTCGCGGGACTACGACCAATGGGCAAAGATCACAGGCGACGACGCTTGGCGCTGGGACCAATCCTTGCCTTACTTTCAGCTGCACGAAGACCATTACAAAGGCCCCAATGCTTTTCACGGCGCCAAAGGCACTCGGCCCAGCTTGATGGCGGTCGATGCCCCGTCGGGCAGTTACATCCATACCCTGAAAGGTCGGTTGGCGGGTGGTGAATGGCGCATCGAAAAGCAGCGCCTGCAGTGGGATGTGCTTGACGCTTTTGCGCAAGCCGCGCAAGAAGCGGGTATTCCCGCCACCGACGACTTCAACCGCGGCAACAACGAAGGCGTGAGTTACTTCGAGGTCAATCAAAAAGCCGGATGGCGATGGAATACCGCCAAAGCTTTCTTACGCCCTACCTGCTACGCCCGCCCCAACTTTGAGCTGTGGAACAAAGCCCAGGTGGCCAAACTCATCATTGAAGTGCAGGCCGATGGCAGCAAACGTTGCACGGGGGCTCAAGTCTGGACAGGCACTGAAATGGTGACCGTCCAAGCCACCCGTGAAGTCATCTTAAGCGCTGGGAGCATCGGCTCGGCGCAAATTCTGCAGCTGTCAGGGATTGGGCCTTCTGACTTGCTCAAGAACAAAAACGTCGAAGTCGCGCATGAACTGCCCGGTGTGGGCGCCAACCTGCAAGACCATTTGCAAATTCGTTCGGTCTACAAGGTCAAGGGCACCAAAACCCTGAACACCATGGCCAACAGTTTGTGGGGCAAAGCAATGATTGGATTGGAATACGCGCTCAAACGCACCGGGCCCATGAGCATGGCCCCCAGCCAATTAGGCGCCTTCACCAAAAGCGACCCGTCACAGCCATGGGCCAACATTCAGTACCACGTGCAGCCGCTGAGCCTGGACGCCTTCGGCGAGCCACTGCACAGTTTTCCGGCCATCACGGCCAGCGTGTGTAACCTGAACCCCAGCAGCCGGGGCTCGGTGAACATCAAAACCAACCGGTTTGAAGACGCGCCGGCCATTGCCCCCAACTACCTGTCGACTGACGAAGACCGCAAAGTCGCGGCCGACAGCTTACGGGTGACGCGCCATATCATGGCGCAATCGGCGATGAAATCCTTCCAACCCGAAGAGTTCAAACCCGGGGTGCAATACCAAAGCGACGCAGACCTCGCCAAACTGGCAGGCGACATAGCCAGCACCATCTTTCACCCTGTTGGAACCACCCGCATGGGACGGGCAGATGACCCGATGGCCGTGGTGAACAGCCGACTGCAAGTTCGCGGCATTGCCGGCCTGCGGGTGGTCGATGCGGGGGTGATGCCGACCATCACCAGCGGCAACACCAACAGCCCCACGCTGATGATGGCCGAAAAAGCAGCGCATTGGATCGCCATGGACGCCGAACGTTCTTGACAGAAACATCCTTTCACAGTCAGTTAGAAGTCAGTTGATGATCAATTTAATCAGGATTTACCCGAGTCGCGGGAAATCCCTTATCTATTGCACCATCCAGGGGCATTACATTCCACTCACTCGATGACAGACTGCGGTCATGTCACCACGAGGGACCGAGGAGACACACGAGAGCTCGAGACAGGTCAAGACATCGACAAACGATGCAGACTTTAAAAAAACGCCGCTTCATGCGGCGTTTTTTTTGACTTCACAGACCCGCCCCTTTGCCAGACAACATTGGCTTTGTCTTCGTTCGAGAGTGAGACAATCGGCACATGGAATTACTGGTTGTTTCGTTGGCCTCGCTTCTGGCCGGTTTGGTAGATGCGATTGTGGGCGGCGGCGGTCTGATCCTGGTTCCCGCTTTGTTTGCCACCTTTCCAACCGCTGCACCGGTGACTTTGTTGGGGACCAATAAAAGCGCCTCTGTCTGGGGCACCGCCTTCTCCGCCATCCAGTACAGCCGAAAAGTACAGTTGCAATGGCGTGCCTTGCTACCCGCGGCCATGGCAGGCGCCATCGGCTCGTTAGGTGGGGCCTGGGCGGTACAACTGATCGATCCTTCGATGTTTCGCAAAGCCTTGCCTTTTTTGCTGTTACTTTTACTGGGCTACACCTTGGCCAAAAAAGAACTGGGGCGTCATCACGCCCCTCGTTTTGATGGCCGGCAAGCGGCATGGGCTGCGGTGTGTATTGGCCTGGTGATGGGCTTTTACGATGGGTTTTTTGGCCCCGGAGCAGGCAGTTTTCTGGTCTTTGCTTTTGTCAAGATCATGGGCTATGACTTCTTGAATGCCTCAGCCTCGGCTAAATTGGTCAATACAGCAACCAATTTTTCGGCACTGGTTTTATTTGCAATTCAAGGTCAGGTCTGGTGGCATTTGGCGCTGGCCATGGCGCTGGCCAATGTGGTGGGCAGTTTGATCGGCACCCGACTGGCGCTCAAGCATGGCGCAGGGTTTGTGCGCATCGTTTTCATTTGCGTGGTGGGCGCGCTGATTTTGAAAACGAGTTACGACACCTGGTTCAAACTTTGAACTTGCGCGTGAAGTGGCCCGCGTATTGCGCCAATGCCACGCCTAACAGCGTTACCCCTGCACCCGCTATTTTGATACCCGTGTAATGCTCACCAGACAAAGCCCAGGCGAACAATCCCGCCATGGGCGGCATCAAATACATCAAGGGTGCGGTTCGGGCCACACCCCGCACCGTGTTGATCCACCCCCAGGCAAGCCAACCCAAAAAAGCAGACACCAGAACGGCCCACAACACACCCAACCAATCCCACACAGTCAACAAGTCCCAAGGCGCTTCGATACCCAAAGGGACGGCTATGAACAGCAGAGGCAAGCCGCCCCACAAGGTGGCGTAGCCCATCACCATCACGGGGCCATGCCGCTCCATCATCGGTTTGGCGGCCACGGTGTAATAAGAAAATAAGCTGGAAGAGGTCAGTAAAACCAAGTCACCCCCACCGGCCCGCCAATGGCCACCCAGCAACTTGTCCGACAAGAACATCAATACCCCACCCAAGGCCAGCGCAACGCCACAGATCTGCGCCATGGTCAGGCGCTCAAAACCTTTGTATCGCAAGATCAGCAAGGTGAAAATAGGCCCGCATGACATGATGACAGCGCTGGAAAAAGCCGTGGACCAGTGGACGCCGTAGCTGACCAATCCCACATGCAAGGAATGCCCGACAAAGCCGAGTCGGGCCATCTGCCAAGCGTCTTGACGGGAAATAGGCGGTAGCCATTGCCCGAAACGCCAGCGCATCAACATCAAAGCACACAAGGGCATGAGTGTGTAGCGGGCCAACAAAAATCCCGCCGGGGAAATGATGTCGAATAGGTACTTTTGCAGTGTGAAGTTGCCGCCCCAAATGACGATCAGCCCCAAGGCAACAATCAAACTAAGTTGGTCATGGGGGTGCGGGAGCGAACGGTGAGGCATGTCCTATTGTGCTTGGACATGCGTGTTGGGCCTGTCACGCGGGCTGCAAGTCTTGCGATACCCCGACAGGCACTCTTACGGACAAGCCACACATGAGTTCATAACCCACGGTGCCTGCAGCTTGGGCCACTTCGTCGATGCTCAGCAAAGCGCCATTGGACGCCTTGCCCCACAAGGTCGCGGTGCTGCCCATGCCTGCCTCTGGCATCTCGCTCAGGTCCACCGCCAACATGTCCATACTCACACGGCCCAAGGTGCGGGTTCGGACACCGTCCACCAATACGGGCGTGCCTGTCGGGCATATGCGGGGGTAGCCGTCGGCATATCCGCAGGACACCACGCCCACACGGGTCGGTTGTTCGGCCACAAACAAGGCGCCGTAACCCACACTGCCGCCGATGGGCACGTCTTGCACCGCGATGATCTTCGCGTTCAAACTCATGGCGGCTTGCAAGTCCCAATCGACACAGCCATGTTCGGGAAAGTCCGGGGAACTGCCATACAAGGCAATGCCCGGGCGGATCCAATCGGATTTCGCGGCGGTATCGAGCGCATACCGCAGGGTGGCTGCACTGTTGCTGACGTTGCGTTCGCCGGGCAGGTCGCGTGTGGCTTCGTCGAAACGTGCCATTTGTTCGGCTATACCCAAAGGACCATCGGCATTGCCAAAGTGGGTGACGAGTGAGATTTCATCCACTTGGGGCAGCGCGTTCAATCGTGTCCATGCGGAACGGAAACGCTGTGGCGTGAAACCCAAGCGGTTCATGCCAGAATTCATTTTGAGAAAAACCCGATGCGGCTCATGCGTCTTGTGAAGCGCCAGCATGTCAATCTGCTCATCGCAATGGACGACATGCCACAAGTGCAGCCTAGAGCAAAGCTCCAAGTCACGCGGCTCAAAGACACCCTCCAGCAGCAGAATCGGTCCGCGCCAACCCAGCGCACGAATACGGGACGCTTCGGACAGATCCAGCAGTGCAAAGCCATCGGCGCCGCGCAGACCCTCAAACACATTTTCTAAGCCGTGACCATACGCATTGGCTTTGACGACTGCCCAAACGTGCGCATCGCGCGCAATGCTTCGCAAGCGTGCCAAGTTATGGCGTAATGCACAGGGATGGATGGTTGCCTGTATCGGTCTGGGCATAGCAAAAAGTGTAGTGAGTAACTGAATTCACCCCATTGTGGCACTGCAGCGCCGTGATATAACCAAGTCCATCAGAAGAACTCCACTTTAAGACTTCGGCATGGCTTTACAAACTTTTCCTCACCTGAGAATTTCATGAAGCGCGGTTTCTTTACTGTCATGGCGGCTCAATTTTTCAGCTCGCTGGCCGACAACGCTTTGTTTGTGGCGGCTGTAGAGTTGATCCGAATGAGCGGTGGTGCTGAATGGGAACGCGCCGCTTTGGTGCCTATGTTCGCATTGTTTTATGTGGTTTTAGCACCCTTTGTCGGTGCCTTTGCCGACTCTCGCCCCAAAGGTCAAGTCATGTTCATCAGCAACGCCATCAAGGTGGTGGGTTGCCTGATGATGCTGTTTGGCACCCACCCCTTGCTGTCCTATGCGATTGTGGGCTTGGGCGCTGCGGCTTATTCGCCCGCCAAATATGGCATCTTGACCGAGATGTTGCCGGCTTCGCAACTGGTCAAGGCCAATGGCTGGATCGAAGGACTGACGATTGCCTCCATCATTTTGGGCGTCTTGGTAGGCGGTCAGTTGGTCAGCCCTCATGCTGCCGACATGCTGCTTGGAATCGATGTGCCTTTCTTTGAAACCGGCATTGACACTGCACCCGAAGCTGCAATTGCCCTGCTGATTTTGCTGTATGCCCTGGCGGCCTGGTTCAACATACGCATCCCGAACACAGAGGCCCCCTTGCGCCCTTTACCGCGTAACTTGCTGGCGTTGATTCCTGATTTTTGGAGCTGCAACAAAAAGCTCTGGAACGACCGGTTGGGCCAAATTTCCTTGGCTACAACCACCCTTTTTTGGGGCGTATCGGGCAACTTGCGTTACATCGTACTGGCATGGAGCGCCGCGGCTTTAGGCTACAGCACGACACAGGCTTCCAGCTTGGTTGGCGTGGTGGCCATCGGTACGGCTGTGGGCGCCGTGGTGGCATCGGTGCGTATGAAACTGCACCAGGCCACACGCGTCATGCCCCTGGGCATTGCCATGGGCCTTTTGGTTGTGGCCATGAACTTGATCACCAATGTGTGGGTGGCCGCACCGTTTTTGATTTTTCTGGGCGCCATAGGCGGCTTCTTGGTTGTCCCCATGAATGCATTGCTGCAACACCGGGGCCATAACTTGATGGGTGCGGGCCGCTCCATCGCTGTGCAAAACTTCAATGAACAAGCCTGCATTCTGGCCTTGGGCGGTTTTTACACTTTTTCGACAGGACTGGGCTTGTCGGCCTTTGGCGCCATCACTGGATTTGGTCTTTTGGTCGCAGGGTTCATGTGGCTGATTCAAAAATGGCATGCCCGCAACCTGGTGGCGCACAAAGAGGAGGTTGACCACCTCATGGACGTCGCTAAAAACGACAACATGCATGGTTGATCACATGCGCTGGCATGACCAAGTTCCCTGTTAAGGGGGGCGGGCTCGCGGTTGCAGCTTTGCTGCTCAACGCCTTGGTTTGGGGGGTTTCTTGGTGGCCCTTTAAAATTCTCGAAAGCCAAGGCCTGCACCCTTTGTGGGCCACCGCGCTGATTTATGGCTTGTCTCTGTGTGTGGTCTTCACCCTCAGGCCCCAAGCGCTGAGAGGCTGGAAGCAACACCCTTGGTTGTGGCTGTTGTTGCTTTCATCAGGCTTGACCAACGTGGGGTTCAACTGGGCCGTGACGATTGGCGATGTGGTCCGCGTGGTCTTGCTTTTTTATCTCATGCCCGCCTGGTCGATCCTGATTGCCTGGTGGCTGCTCGGCGAAAAGCCCACCCGGATGGCAGGTCTGCGCTTGATTTTGGCTTTGACCGGTGTCGCAATTGTCCTCAAGCGCCCAGACATCCCTTGGCCCGTACCCGAATCCACCGCTGACGGCTTGGCCCTGATGGGTGGCTTTTGCTTTGCGCTGACCAACGCACTGTTGCTCAAACTGCACGACTCCCCTGAACCGGCAAGAATGCTGGCCATGTTCGGCGGTGGCGCCTTGATGGCGACTTGCACCGGACTGGCGGGGGTGGGCTTGGGCACAATTACCCCGCTTCCTGAGGTCAGTCTTGCCTGGGCACCGCACCTGCTGGCCTTGTCAATGGCATTTTTGATTGGCAACTTAGCGCTTCAATACGGCGCGGCCAAACTGAGCGCGCAAACCACCGCCTTGGTCATGTTGTCTGAAATCTTGTTCGCCAGTTTGTCCTCGGTGTGGCTCGGCAATTCGCAACTCAGCGTCCAAACACTTTGGGGCGGTAGCCTGATTGTGTGTGCGGCCATTCTGTCCATTTGGCCCAATTCACGGCACACTTGACACTTCGGGAGGCGCTGTTTGTCACCCCACTTCAAGGATGCTGCATATGAGTTCTATAGCTGATTTTCAAGCCCTGGCAATCGACGGCACGCCCATGGCTTTGTCTGCCTTCAAGGGCAAGGTCATGTTGATCGTTAACACCGCAAGTGCCTGCGGCTTCACACCCCAGTTCACTGGGCTTGAAAAACTGCACCAGCGCTACGCAAGCCAAGGCCTGACCTTGCTCGGATTTCCCTGCAATCAATTTGGCAGCCAAGATCCAGGCTCTAACCCAGACATTGGCAGTTTCTGCCAGCGCAATTACGGTGTCACCTTCACCATGATGGAAAAAATCAAGGTCAATGGCAGCGAAGCCCACCCGCTCTACCAATGGCTGACCGCAGAGGCCCCAGGCTTCTTGGGCAGCAAGGCCATCAAATGGAATTTCACTAAATTTTTGGTCGGCAGAGATGGCCGCGTGATCAAGCGTTATGCCCCGCAAGATACGCCCGAAAAGATCGCCAAAGATATTGAGGAAGCACTGGCGGCTTCTGTTTGAGCAATTCCATAACTTCAGGGACACAGATCTAATTTCGTTTTTTCCTTAATTAAAATCTTTTTTTTGCTGGTTTTTACATAGGTTTTCTTTGGGTACTATCTTGCCTCAGATATGACTCAAGAAAGCTCAGACATGCACCTATGGACGCCACCGCCTTCTCACTTTGAGCCGCGCCGTCGATCCACACCTTGGCTTGCGGCCCCCCGCACGCCATTGCGCTGGGGTTTGTTGATCGTGGGCGCAAGTTGCCTGTCCAGTTCTTGGGCCACCTTGCCTACCATGACGGAATCTGCCAAGCCCGCTGTAGCAACAACCCACCTCACGAACGCGAAGTTGAGCATTGAGCAGCTCACGGGCCTGATTCTGGCCAATAACCCGGATCTACGGGCCTCGCTGATCACACTGAACGCTGCACGTTCAGGCATCACCAGCGCCCAAGCCTTTATCAATCCCCGTCTGGAGTGGAGCCAAGGCAGCAACTCGGCCCGTCTGGCCAGTGCCAGTGCAGGACAGGTTCAAGTTTGGGCGGTATCTCAATTCATCGAAAATCCTGCCGTTCGAAGCGCCCGCATCGAGTCAGCGCAAGCCGTTGAAAAAGACAGCGCACAGCAAGCGCGCATCACGCGCAATGAATTGGTCGCCCAGGTCCGTCTGCGAGCCTATCAAGGGCTGCTGTTTCAGGCCCAGTCCACAGCCGCCGCAGATGCGGTGCAACTGCTGGAGCAGGTCAGAGAGCGTGTACGTGTTCGCGTGGAAAGCGGCGAGGCAGGCCGATACGAGATCATCAAAGCCGATGCAGAGATCATCAATGCCCGTGAACGTCTGCAAACAACCCGACTTCTTGCCGAGCAAAGTTTGCTTGAACTGAACCGCATGGCCGCGGGCCACCTGCCGAGCGGCTGGACGCTGTCGGGGGATCTTAGCGAGGGCTTGGAAATGTCGAGCTTGATGGAAATTCAACAACAAGTGCGCCAGAACAATCCAGAGTTGGCTGCATTGCAAGCCCAAGTCCTGCAAATGCAAGCCCAACTGCGTGCTGCACAAGGCAGTCGTTGGCCTGGGCTGGAGTTGCGCTACAGCCAAATGCGCGACCCTGAAGTGCGCCAAGGGCAACTCAGCGTCGGTCTGCAAATGCCTTTGATGGACAACCGCAGCGGACCGATTGCGCAAGCCAGCGCCGAGTTGCAACGGGCACAAGTTCGCCTTGAAGGTCGCCAAGCGGAGCTCCAGCAGCAAATGTTTGTGATCTTGAAATCGTTGGAAATGGCCCGCCTTCGGATCGAGGCACTGGGTCAAGGCTCCATGCGCGAAGCAGAAGCGGCTTTGCGTGTTGCACAAGCCGCCTACCGTTTTGGTGAACGTGGAATTTTGGATGTACTGGATGCCCAACGTGTGCTGCGCAGCGTCCGCACGGACCTGATTGATGCACGTTACCAGCTTCAAGCCGCACGCATCGCCTTAGAGCAGCTCACGGGCCAGCACGCCGACTCCATGCCCCTTTGAATCCCAATTAGACCTATG
The DNA here is from genome assembly GCA_945901045.1 of Limnohabitans sp. Rim8. Lineage (GTDB taxonomy): Bacteria > Pseudomonadota > Gammaproteobacteria > Burkholderiales > Burkholderiaceae_C > Limnohabitans_A. The sequence goes on along the minus strand of CAMDKK010000025.1, from coordinate 18,778 downwards.
AAAACCTACTCACTTACTTTGCAGCCTGTGCTGTTGTCACTTGTGATTGCTTCGTCGTCACTGGTATTGCTCGCTTGCGGTGAGAAAAAAACAGCACCGAACACGGCCGTCAAGACCACGGCCAACCCAATGGACGTGACACTGCAGCCTGAAATGGCCAACCAATTCAAGGTTGAGAAGCTGGAAGTTCAAGAAACAACACCTTGGATTGAAGTCGCAGGTCGCATTGAAGCCAATGACCGTTTGGTGACCCGTATCGGCGCATCGGTGACGGGAAGGGTCACCGAGGTCCTGGCAGAAGTGGGGGATCGCGTGCGCTCCGGTCAGGCCCTGGCACGCGTGGCCAGCAGCGAATTAACGACTGCGCAACTGGGTTACCTGCGGGCGCATTCCGCCGCCTCGCAAGCCGAACGCGGGGTTGAAAGAGCCCGCCAATTGATTCAAGCCGATGTGATTGGCTCGGCAGAGCTGCAGCGGCGTGAATCGGAGCTGGCCATCGCACGCGCCGAGTTGCGCGCGGCCGGTGACCAATTGAAGCTGATGGGCTTGTACCAAGAGGCCATCGACAAACTGCGCGAGCAAGGCACATTGCACGCCCATGCTGCCGTCAGCGCCACCCTCGCAGGGGTGGTCATTGAGCGCAAAGTCAGCCACGGCCAAGTCGTCCAACCCGGTGACCCTCTGTTCACCGTAGCCGACTTGGGCAACGTCTGGGTGGTGGGCGCACTGCCTGAGCAAACCGCACGCCTCGTGGAAACCGGCCAAAGTGTCGACATTGAAGTCCCCGCCTTAGGCAACCGCCAGATCTCGGGCAAGATCGTTTATGTCGGCGACACCGTCTCGGCAGAAACCCGCTCAGTCACAATCCGCACCCAGGTGGACAACAGTCAGCGCGATCTCAAACCGCAAATGCTGGCGACCATGCGCATCCGAGGTAACGCCCAAAAGTCTTTGGCCCTGCCCTCACTCGCGGTGGTGCGCGAGAACGACAAAGACCATGTTTATGTCAAGCTGAGCGATCGGCACTTCCGACTCACGCCGATTGAGCTGGGCATGGCCAGCGGCGCATGGCGTCCTGTTCTAAAAGGCCTACCACAAGGCACTGAAATCGTCACCGACGGCGCATTCCATCTGAACAATGAACGCAAGCGTGCTGAGCTGGAGTAAGCCATGATCACCTCCATGATCCGCGCTGCGATCAGTCAGCGCCTCATCGTCGTGGTGGCGGCCCTGGTGCTGTGCGCATTCGGCTTGCGCGAAGCCACCAGACTGTCGGTCGATGCTTTCCCAGACGTGACCACCGTGCAAGTGCAAGTGGCGACCGAAGCACCGGGTCGCTCACCTGAAGAAATAGAGCGTTTTGTCACCGTGCCGCTGGAAATCGCCATGACCGGCTTGCCAGGCTTGGTGGAAATGCGCTCCCTCAACAAAAGCGGTTTGTCCATCATCACACTGGTGTTCACTGACAAAACCGACGTTTACTTTGCTAGACAACTGGTCACCGAACGCCTGATTGAAGTGGCCCCGCGCATGCCCTCCGGCATTGCGCCAGTGCTGGGCCCGGTATCAACCGGTTTAGGCGAGGTGTATCAGTACACCTTGGAAAAGGAAAGCGATGGTCAACGCGCCTTGACGCCTGCTGAATTAGCCGAGCGCCGTACGGTGCAAGACTGGATCGCCAGGCCCCTGCTGCGGTCGATCCCAGGGGTAGCCGAAATCAACTCCCAAGGCGGCTACGTCAAGCAGTACCAAGTCCTGGTGGACCCCGGTCGACTGCGCCACTACAACCTGTCGGTGCAACAATTGGTGCAAGCCATTGCCACAAATAACTCCAATGCCAGCGGCGGCATCTTGCCGCAAGCGACGGAACAATTTTTGATCCGCGGCGTAGGCCTGATTCGTTCACTGGACGACATTGGCAACATCGTGGTCAAAGAGCAAAGCGGCGTGCCTGTCTTCGTACGCGATGTCGGTACCGTGCAAGTGGGCAGCGAAGTCCGGCAGGGGGCGATCATCAAGGGCGGTTACACCGAAGGGGTGTCGGGCATCGTGTTAATGACCCGAGGCGGCAATGCCAAAGAAATCGTGACCCGCGTAAAAGAGCGCGTCACTGAAATCAACAGCAAAGGCATGCTGCCTGATGGCCTGAAAATCGTGCCTTATTACGATCGCACAGAACTGGTGGATGCGGCGCTGTGGACTGTGGGCAAAGTGCTGGTCGAAGGCATCTTTTTGGTTGTGGTCGTCTTGTTCATCTTCTTAGGAGATGTGCGCTCCAGCCTGATTGTGGTGGCGACGCTGATCATCACGCCATTGACGACTTTCATCTTGATGAACCGTTATGGCATCTCAGCCAACCTGATGTCCTTGGGTGGCTTGGCCATCGCCATCGGGTTGATGGTGGATGCGACCGTGGTGGTGGTAGAAAACGTTTACCACCGTCTAGGTCATGCTGGCAAAAGCGTGGGCGAACGGGTGCGCACCGTGCTGTCAGCCACCGCCGAAGTGGCCACGCCGACCATCTTTGGCATTGCCATCATCATTTTGGTGTTCTTGCCCTTGATGACTTTGCAAGGCATTGAAGGCAAAATGTTTGCCCCCCTGGCGCTGACGATTGTCATGGCCTTGGGCGTCTCCTTGATCGTCTCGCTGGTGCTCTCGCCGGTATTGTGCTCATACTTTCTGAAAGGCGGGGCCGACCATGACACCCGCTTGATCGCCTTCCTTAAAAAGCACTATCTGCGCTTGCTGGACGGTGCCACCGCCAACAACCGCTTGACCTTGGCGGTATCGGTTGGCTTGTTGCTTGGCTCGCTGGCGCTGTTTCCGCTGCTGGGAAAATCTTTCATGCCCATCATGAAAGAAGGGGCACTGACGCCCCAAATCAACCGCGTTCCTAGCATTTCGCTGGAGGAGTCGATTCGCATGGAAATGGCGGCAATGAAAACCATAGCCGACGTTCCTGGTGTGCGCATGGTGGTCTCCAAGCTCGGGCGCGGGGAGTCACCCGCCGATCCGACAGGCCCCAATGAGTCCGATCCGATCGTCCTGCTGGACCCCAAGTCGAAACGCAGCCAGGACCAAATCGACGAAGACATTCGACAACGCTTGTCCTCAATTCCGGGGGTTCAAATCGTACTTTCACAGCCCATCTCTGAAAGGGTCGATGAGATGGTGACCGGTGTCCGCTCGCAGCTGGCCATCAAAATTTTTGGTGACGAACTCAGCGCACTCAAAACTGTTTCTGAACAAGTGGCACGCATTTTAAAAAGCGTTTCCGGTAGCCGGGATATCCGCATCGAGCGCTTGTCGGGCCAGCAAGCCTTGACCATCGACATTGACCGCAAAGCCATTGCAAGACAGGGCTTGAATGTGGCCGACGTACAAAACATCATTGAAACCGCCATTGGCGGAAAAGACGTGACAACCCTGTACGAAGGCGAGCGCCGCTACAGCGTCTCCGTTCGTTTTCCGGCCCATGTTCGTCAATCTGTAGAGGCCATTGGCAACACCTTTTTACTCACGCCCAGCGGAGCGCAAGTGCCACTGAGCAGCGTGGCCAGCATTGCTTTGATCGATGGCCCTGCGCAAATCAGCCGGGAAAGCGGTAAACGCCGCGTGGTGGTGGGCGCTAACGTGGAGGGGCGCGACTTGGCGGGTTTTGTGACCGAAGTGCAGCAACGCATTGACAACGAGGTTCAGCTGCCTGAGGGTTATTACTTTAAATACGGCGGCCAGTTTGAAAACATGGAACGCGCCATGGCGACTCTGGCAATCATCGTGCCACTCACGATCGTGGCGATCTTCTTTTTGTTGTTCGTGCTGTTCAACTCTGTCAAGTTGGCAGGCTTGATCATTTTGGTGCTGCCCTTCGCCTCCATTGGTGGCTTGATCGGTTTGTTCGTCACGGGTCAATACGTCAGCGTCCCCGCTTCGGTCGGTTTCATTGCGCTGTGGGGGATTGCCGTGCTCAACGGCGTGGTGCTGGTCAGCTATATCCGCCGTTTGCGTGAAGACGGCATGGAAGTTGCCCGCGCGGTGCGCGAAGGCTGTGTGCAGCGTTTTCGTCCCGTCATGATGACCGCCACCGTCGCCCTGCTGGGACTGGTGCCCTTCTTGTTTGCCAGCGGTCCTGGCTCTGAAGTCCAGCGCCCCCTGGCCATCGTGGTCATCGGCGGCCTGATCTCGTCCACGCTGCTGACGCTGGTGGTTTTACCCACCTTGTACCGCTGGTTTGACGATTCAACCAGCGAAGCATGATCACTCAAAGGAACAGGAAGATGATGAAAGAAATTCGCGCCATTGTCCGCCCCAGCCGTTTGCAACGCTTGCGTGATGCGCTGCGGGCCATCCCCAACTTTCCAGGTGTAACGCTCTTCAAAGCCGAGGGTTTTACCGCGCCTGCAGCCGTTGACAAACGCTCTGTCAAAGATGAACTAACCGACTTCACCGACAAAGTGATGGTCTGTGTGCTGGCCGAAGCCGACATGGTCGAGACGATCAGGGAGGCCATCATCACTGCCGCGCACACCGGACAGGTCGGCGATGGGCTGGTGTGGGTGATCGACATTGAAAACATCTACCGAATCCGGGACCGGCAAACCCTGAACTGAATTCAGTCGACAGCCCTCACCACCATCTCCACCAACGGATGGTGGCGACTGCGGCGCGTGAAAATGGCGTGAATGTCTTCTTTGACCTCGGTTTTCCCGAGGAGCTTAAGCCCCTTCATCAAGGCCAAATCCTCCTCGCCCATGGTGCTGACGGGAAAGACCCCCAAACCTCGTGCGCCAAAGACCGACATCAGGGCGCTGTCTTCAAACTCCCCCACCACACGGGGCTGAATTTGCAAGCCATCAAACCAACGGTCCAGCGAAGCCCGCAAAGGCGAGTGCTGCGTGGGCAGCAACACCGGCAAACGGCTCAGGCTCTGAGGGAACTGATCCACATCGGCCTTGTGGATTTGCGTGCTAGGGCCATACCAGCACACCTCAGAAGAAGAAAGCAATTGGCTGGACAAGCGCAAATTGGCATTGTGCGGTGCCGACTGCCCGGCCAGTACCAAATCCAGATGGTGCAAAGCCAACTCGGAGATCAAATGGTCAAATTCGCCCTCATGGCACAGCAGTTGAAGCTCCGGGCACGCCAACGCCGGCCCGAGTAATTTATGCGCGGCCAACTTAGAGATGCCATCTGACAAACCCACGGCCAAACGCACGCCTTGACCGCTGGCCGCTTGCTGGACTTCTTGCGCAATGCGCTGTCCAATTTGAAATATTTCCTCGGCGCGCGCGTAAGCCGCCTGACCGGCCTCGGTCATCGTCACGCCACGACCAAGGGGTTTGAGCAACTGATAACCCAGCGATTTTTCAAGTTCCCGAACCTGCGCACTGATGGTCTGAATGGCCATGTCCAGGCGATCTGCCGCGCGCGAAAAACCACCTTCTTTCGCAACGACCCAGAAATAATACAAATGACGATAATTCAATGCAGACACAAATTCCCCCCGCATTTAGATTGTTCTGCAATGTGCATCCGTCGATGCAAGGTCAAACCAATGGGTCTTGACCCTGTTGCAGCTTTTAGACGACTGATGTATAAATTTATTCGTGTGCTGTCAAAGCGCAACTCAATAAACAGTCAGGATCACTGCATTATGTCTCTCTTCAACATAGATATCGATCGGCGTCATGCATTACGCAAGCTAAGTGGGTGGGTTGCGGCCCTTGGTTTCAGCCCGCTGCCGCAGGCCTTTGCACAGGACACCTACCCCTCAAAGACCATTCGCTTTGTTGTGCCTTTCCCACCAGGCAGTGGCGCCGAGTTAACGGCTCGCTTTATGGGTCAGAAATTATCCGAACTGACCGGGCAACCGGTTGTGGTGGAACCCAAGGGGGGCGGTAACGGGTTTATTGGTGTCCAAGCGGTTCTGTCTGCACCCCGGGATGGCTATACGCTGTTTGCGGGCAGCAACTCCACCATTGCGACCAATGTGGCTTTGTTCAAAAAACTGCCCTATGACCCTTTGACGGATTTGGTACCGATTTCGCTGTTCATCCGCTCCCCGATTGTGCTCATCGTGCCGCTTAACTCACCTTATCGCACGCTGCGCGAATTTATCGCAGCCGCCAAGCGCGAGCCCGGCAAGCTCACCATCGGTTCCGGTTCGGCCGGCTACCAAATGATGGGCGCCATGCTCGCAGAAAAAGCGGGCCTTGATCTTCTGCCCGTGCCTTACAAGAGTTCGCCCGATACCGTCAAAGCCGTGTTGGGTGGCGAGGTCAGTATCGGCGTGGCAGATGTGACGTCGGCGCTGCCATTGGTTCAGTCTGCCAAAGTGCGCGCCTTGGCAAGCGCCACCGACAAACGACTGCTGGGCACGCCCGATGTGCCCACCGCGCGGGAAGAGGGCTTGCTTGACTTCACCCCAGCTCCTTGGAATGGCATCATGGCGCCAGCGGGTGTGCCCAAGCCCATCATTGACAAACTCTCGGATCTGTTTGCACGCATTCTTGCCTCACCTGAAGCGGCGGAGTTTTATGCCAAGCAAAACGTCGAGCAACTGCCCTCGGGTCAAGAGGCCATGCGCAAATTTCAACGCGAAGAAATCGAACGCTGGAAACGCATTGCAATCAGTTCCAAAATTGAGCAGCAATAGGTCGCCTCATCCCGCGCAGGCTGCCCGCAGCATCCAGCCTGACCCCACTTTTCACTGAAGACGATATGGCACGCTTTTCTTGGGAATAATCATTGAAATTTTAACGGAACACGTTAAAATTTCAATGATGATAGACCGTCAAACCCTTTCCGTCTTGTCTGAGCGCCTGCGTGAAGCCCCGGCAGTGGTGCTGCTTGGACCGCGCCAGGTGGGCAAAACCACCTTAGCCCTGACACTGGCCGAGCGCTGGCCCGCAGGCTCAACCTACCTCGATCTGGAACGACCGGCCGACCGAATGCGGCTGCAAGACGCAGACGCATTTTTACGCGCCCAAGGCATCAAGTTGGTCATCCTGGACGAAATTCACCGCATGCCGGGTCTGTTTGAAGTGTTGCGCGGCATCATCGACGAACGCCGCCGCGCAGGGCCACGTTTCGGCCATTTCTTACTGCTCGGCTCGGCCTCGCTGGACCTGATGCAACAAAGCAGCGAAACGCTGGCAGGGCGCGTGGCCTATCTGGAGATTGGCCCCATACACGCGATGGAATGGACTGCCACCGATCTGGACACGCTGTGGCTGCGGGGCGGTTTTCCAGACAGCCTGTTGGCCGCCAGCGATGCGACCAGCCTGCGCTGGCGCGAAGATTTTGTGCGCAGCTACTTGCAGCGCGATGTGCCCATGTTCGCACCCCGTTTGCCCGCCGAAACCGTAGGCCGCCTGTGGACCATGCTGGCCCATCAACAAGGCGCCTTGCTCCAGCAAAGCCGCCTGGCCAGTGGCTTGGGCCTGAGCAGCCCAGCGGTCGAGCGCTACATCGATTTGCTGGTGGATTTGCAACTGGTGCGGCGCCTGCGTCCCTGGAGCGGCAACGTGGGCAAGCGCCTGGTCAAAGCCCCCAAGGTCTATGTACGCGACAGTGGACTGGTGCATGCCTTGCTGGGCGTGGGCAGTTTGCATGATCTGGCCGGGCACCCCGTATGCGGCCCCAGCTATGAAGGCTTTTGCATCGACAACCTGATGGCCGTCGCCAGCCCATATTGCAATGCTTACTTTTACCGCACCCATTCAGGGGCTGAAATCGATCTGCTGATCGAGCGAGCAGGGCAACCCCAGATGGCCATCGAAATCAAGCGCTCGACAGCCCCCACCCTGAGCAAAGGCTTTGATATCGCCTGCGCTGACTTGAACATCACCCAACGCTATGTGGTCTACCCCGGGACAGAACGCTTTCCGATGCGCTTCGGCACTCAAGCCATTGGCTTGGTAGAGCTGATGGGTGTGCTCGCTTCGGCGTGACGGTGGACACGCCTTACAAAAGGCTCATCCGCGCTGAGAACAGTTCAACCGAGGGGCACCAATTTCACTGACAGTCCATCGGCGCGGACCCGTCAGAAGTCCGGCATTTCGGAACGCCAGAAAAGTCAAGACTTGATGACCACAGGCGGCACAGCGAAGGAAGAGCGCCGTGCGGGCATTCAGATCAGGACCTGCCGCTCACTGTTGGCTTTGGACCAATGCAGGATTTCATAGCTTTGACGCAGTCCGGCCAGATAAAACGGATCGGTCTGGAGCAACTCGTCAATGATCTGCTTGGCGTCAGCCTGTGCAATCCACAACCCGCCCTTGGGCGTTTCCGAGGGTTCACGGCGCAGCGATCCACCCACCAAGATAACTTCCTTGTGCCGCTCCAGCCAATCGATGTGCGCCTGCAAATGATCGGCCCGCACTTGGGCATGGTCGGGTTTATCAGTCAGTAAAACGACAAACAACATGCTCAGGCGCCTTGCACAGGAGGGTCAAGTCATTCCGGTACTTTGCAACGCCTCATCCACCAACTCCACCCAATGCCGCACGGGCAGGCCGCTGCCGCTTTGTAAATGGGTGATGCAGCCGATGTTGGCACTGAGCACGCCTTGCGGATGCAAAGCGGTCAGGTGACCGAGTTTGCGGTCGCGCAGTTGTTGGGACAGCGCGGGGTTGAGCACGCTGTAAGTTCCGGCCGAGCCGCAGCACAGGTGCGATTCGCTGGCCGCAACCTCAATCTGAAAGCCCAACTCGATCAGGTGGTGTTCCACACCGCCTTGGAGTTGCTGGCCGTGTTGCAGCGTGCAAGGCGGGTGGTAGGCCTGCAGGCCGGCAGCCTCCAGGGATTCAGGGGTCAGTTTCGGTTGCAGCAGCGGCACCAGCTCGGGCAGCAGCTCGCTCAGGTCTTTGGTCAGCGCGCCAATGCGTTGGGCTTTCTCTGCATAGACCGGATCGTCTTTCAAGGCATGGCCGTAGTCTTTGACCATCACGCCGCAGCCCGAGGCGTTCATCACGATGGCTTCGACTTCGCCGCTTTCGACCAACGGCCACCAGGCGTCGATGTTGATGCGCATGTGGTCCTTGCCGCCGTCGTGGTCGTTCAGGTGGAACTTGAGCGCGCCGCAGCAACCGGCCTTGGAGGCCGTCACGGTCTGGATGCCACAGGCGTCGAGCACGCGGGCGGTGGCGGTGTTGATGTTGGGGCTCATGCTCGGCTGCACGCAACCGGACAGCATCAACACCTTGCGGTCGTGTTGCGCGGTAGGCCATGGACCTGCGTTTTGCGGCGCAGGCACTTTGGCTTGCAGGCTGTCGGGCAGCAGGCCGCGCACCATTTGACCCATCTTCATGGCCGGTGCAAAAAGGGGCGATGGCAGGCCTTCTTTGAGCGCCCAGCGCACCAGCTTTTCACCTAAAGGACGTTCGACTTTGGCGTCCACCAGCTTGCGCCCGATGTCCACCAGGTGGCCGTACTGCACGCCGCTGGGGCAGGTGCTTTCGCAATTGCGGCAGGTCAGGCAGCGGTCCAAATGCAGTTGGGTTTTACGGGTGGGCTCAGTGCCTTCGAGCACCTGCTTGATCAGGTAAATGCGGCCGCGAGGTCCGTCGAGCTCGTCGCCCAGCAATTGGTAAGTCGGGCAAGTGGCGTTGCAAAAGCCACAATGAACGCACTTGCGCAGGATGGCTTCGGCCTCCAGGCCGTCGGCGGTGTTTTGGTATTCGGGGGCGAGGTGGGTTTGCATGAAAAGTCGCCTCAGATAGGGTGCAGTCGACCGGTGGCGAAGACGCCTTTCGGATCAAGCTGCTTTTGCAATTGCCGCTGGACGCGTTGTTGCACTAAGTCCAACGGGGTGTTCACACCAGCGGCTTTGTCGACGTCGGCATGGGCACTGCTGGCACGGAACAAGCTGGCATGCCCCCCCACCGATTGCGCCAGCTCGCGCAGCGCCACGGCAGCAGACGCCGGCGCCCACAACCAGCGCTGGGCACCTTGCCATTCCACATATTGCGCATAAGGCAAGTCAAGCACGGGCGCTGTTTGCGGCAACGACAGTCGCCACAGGCACAGGTCGGTGCTTGGCGCGTCAAAGAATTGCAAGCACTGCTCGCCACTGGCGCGCCAATCTTGCGCGGCCTCGGTGTTGTCCATTTGCTGAACTTGTGCGCCTAAAGCCACTGCATCGTCATGCATCTTTCCCAAGGCCGATTGCACTGCAGCCACGGCTCCGCGCAGGCGTACAAACAAATAGTCAGCCTCCGGCTGGGCGCTGGCGTCTCGCACCCATGCGCTGGCATTCAGGGGCAAGGGCTGTCCGCCCCAGCGGTGCAACAAGTTCAGTGCCGTCTTTTGAGACAGGCCCGCACACATCAGCGTGGCTTCTGCCGGGGGAATAGGCAGCACCTTGAGGCTCACCTCGGTGATCAAGCCCAAGGTGCCCCAGCTGCCGGCCATGAGGCGGCTCACATCATAGCCCGCCACGTTTTTCATGACCTGCCCGCCAAACGTGAGGTGCTCGCCCAGACCATTGATGAAGCGGGCGCCCAACACAAAGTCGCGCACCGCGCCTGAAGTGGCGCGGGCAGGGCCGCTCAGGCCTGCGGCCACCATGCCGCCGACGGTGGCACCTTGTTGTGAGCCTTGACTGAAGTGCGGCGGCTCAAACGCAAGGCATTGGCCTTGTTCTGCGAGCGCTTCTTCCAACTCGGCCAATGGCGTGCCGCACCGGGCCGTGACCACCAGCTCGCTGGGCTCGTAGCTGACAATGCCGCAGTAGGCGCGCGTATCGAGCACATCACCCGTCAGGCTTTGGCCCCAAAAGTCTTTACTGCCGCTGCCGCGCAAACGGACAGTGCGCCCGAGGGCAGCGGCGTCACGTACGGCATCGATAAGGGCATTGAGTTCAGCATCCATGACCAGCATGTTAACGCCCTTGCTCTCAGGGCTTGGTGAATTTTTTGAGGCAAAGGCTTGTTATAAATTCGTCCAACAAGACCGCAAGGCGTCAGGCTTGGTAGAAGTTCACCCCCAAGCCCGGCACCGCCACCCGCATCGCAAACACGCAACCCGCCTGCGGGTACTGCGTCAGCTCTTGGGGGCTACGGCCTTGGCGTGAGGTGGTGATGAACAGGGTCTGGAGGTCTGGCCCACCAAAGCAGGGCATGGTCGGGCACGGCACGGGGGTAGTCACTTCGGTCATTATTTGGCCGGTGGGCGACAGGCGCAGCAGGCGCTGGCCTTCGTATTGGGCAGACCAGTAGCAGCCTTCGGCGTCCATGGCCGCGCCATCTGGCCGGCCAGCATAAGGCGCGTCACTGCCCCATGCCCAAGCTGCGGGCTTAGGCGTCATTTGATGAAATAAGCGCTCGCCTGAAAACTGGCCGCTCGCCAAGTCCACGTCAAACGCCCGCACGCGGTGCGCAGCGGTGTCGGACCAATAGGCGGCGCGGCCATCGGGCGCCCAAGCCAGGCCGTTGGCGGTGGTCACGCCGCCTTGCATGGCGTGCAGGCCTTGGGCGTCGAGCATGTAGAGCTGGCCCAAGGCTTGGTCTTTGGGCTCGTACAGAGTGCCCGCCCAAAAGCGACCGTGCGCATCGCACTTTCCATCGTTAAAGCGCATTTTGGTGGTGTCATAGGGCGCAGCAGCGAGCAGTTGCAGCGGGCCGCCCCACGCCGTGCCCAGGTAGATGCCATCGCGCAGTGCGACGATCAAACCTCCACCCTGCACGGGGGCGATGCAGCCAGGCTCTTCGGCCATGGGCCAGTATTCCACGGTGCCTTGCGCCTGCATTTGTCCCTGAATTAACAGACGCGCCAATCTGCGTCCGGGAATGTCTACCCAGTACAAACGGTGTTCTTGCGGGTGCCAAAAGGGCGACTCGCTCAAGCCATCGGGTGCGGTGGTGATGGCGGTCCAGACGTGTTCAGGGTTCATGCGGGCATTGTGCCCCGTCAGGGAATGTTTTGCCATCTCGCCCTGTTTTGGCTACCCCACATGAAACAGCCCGCAGGGCACGAGACTCTGCGGGCTGGGGTGTTGCCGGCGAGCCGGCGCGGGTCACTTCTTGCGCGCAGCTACCGCTTCTTCGGCTTCTTTGACCAAGGCCAAACCGACTGTGTTTTTCCATTTTTCATACACAGGGCGTGTCGCCTTCACAAAAACGTCTCGCTCTTCAGGTGTCAACGACGTCACTGTCACGCCCATGGCGGCAATGTCTTTGAGCACCGGTTTGTCTGCCTCGACCAGGCCTTTGCGGGCAATGGTGATCTCAGCCTTACCCGCATCGATGGCCGCTTGGCGCACGATCTCTTGGTCAACCGGTGTCCATGAGCTCCAGATTTCTTTGTTGACGACAAAAATCAACGGGTCGGCCACATAGCCCCAAGTCGTTACAAATTTCTGGCCCACGTTGTGCATTTTCAGTACCGTGAACAAGAACAAGGGGTTTTCTTGTCCGTCCACCGCGCCACTGGACAAAGCGGGTTGTGCATCGGCCCAACTCATTTGCGTGGGGTTGGCGCCCAAGGCACTGAACATGTCCGAATAAATGGGCGAGCCCACCACGCGGATTTTCATGCCTTTGAGGTCGGCAGGTGACTTGATCACGCGCTTGGAGTTGGTCAACTCACGGAAACCGTTTTCACCCCAAGCCAAGGGCACCACACCGGATTTGTCCAGCGTGGAGAACACTTTTTTGCCCACGCTGCCTTGGGTCAGTGCATCGATAGCGGCATAGTCGGGCATCAAGAAAGGCAAAGAAAACAAATTCAACTCTTTGACTTGCGGCGACCAGTTGATGGTCGAGCCCACGGCCATGTCGATCACACCTTGGCGCAAAGCGCTGAACTCGCGTGTTTGATCGCCCTGAATCAAGGACACGCCAGGGTAGAGCTTGATGTTGATGCGCCCTTGTGTACGCTCTTTGACCATATCGGCCCACATCTTGCCCGCTTGGCCCCAAGGTGTCGGTGGGCCAAGAACCAGCGACATGCGGTATTCGGCTTTGTATTCGGCCGCGACGGCCGGCGCTGTGAAGGCGCTCAAGCCCGCTGCAAGGGCCAGCAGGCTGAGTAAATGACGACGTAATTTCATGAGAGTCTCCTTTAGAAAAATAACAATTCAATAACCCAAATAACGGGGTAACCACAAAGCAAGCTCAGGCCAGACGATGACTGCGATCATGACCAAGAACATCGAAAACAACATCCAGCCCACCCAGGGCACTGTTTCTTCCATGCGCACACCCGCGATGCGACACGATACCATCAGGTTCACGGCCATGGGCGGGGTGAACTGTCCCAGCGCCACCTTGAGTGTGAGGATGACACCAAACCAGACAGGGTCCCACTTGTAAAACTGAACAATAGGCCACAGCAAGGGCACGAAGATCAGAAAGATCGAAACACCATCGAGGAACATGCCCACCGTGATCAACAAGAGGATCAGCAGGGCCAAGACACCGTGTTCACCCAAGCCCGAATTGACGATGGCTCGGGTAACGGGGTCAATCACACCCAAGGTTGACAGGGAAAAAGCAAAAATTCCTGCCAGAGAGACTACCAACAAAATGATGGCAGACAGTTCGCCCGACTCACGCAAGATCACAAAAAGATCGCGGAAATGGATGGTGCGGTAAATCACCATGCCCACAAACAAGCCATAGAACACGGCCACAACCGCGGCCTCGGTAGGCGTGAACCAACCGGCACGCATCCCTCCCAAAATCAACACCGGCGCAGCCAAACCCCAGGTCGCTTCGATAAAGCTTTTCCACAATTCAGGGCGCGGCAAGCTGGCCTCGAGTGCCCCCATTTTGTGTTTGCGGGCCATCCAGACGGCTGGCACGATCAGGGCCACGCCCGCCAAAATGCCAGGAATCATGCCGGCCGCAAACAAGGCGGGCACGGAGGCGCCAGGCACCAAGACCGAATACACGATGAAGGCCACGGAAGGCGGAATCAAAATATCGGTGGCCGCCGCCGCGCCGACCACGCTGGCAGAAAAAGCTGGCGGGTAACCGGCGCGTGACATGGCCGCGATCATGACCGCGCCCACAGCCGCCGCATTGGCGGGTCCTGAGCCTGAAATGCCACCCAAAAACATGGCCACCACAATCGCCACCAACGGCAACATGCCCGGGCCTCGCCCCACAATGGCCACAGCAAAGTTGACCAAGCGCAGCGCCACACCCGAGCGGTCAAAGATGGAGCCGACCAAAACAAACATGGGTATCGCCAGCAGGGGATATTTGCCCAAGCCTGCATAAAAATTTTGCGGTACAGCCAACAGGCCAAACCATTGCGCATCCGAATTGGCCAAGGCAATGCACGCAGCACCAGCCAAGCCGAGCGCGGCGCCAATGGGCACGCCCATCAACATCATGGTGACAAATGCCACAAACAGGAGCGTGGGGATCATGGCTGACGACCTCGGCGCACGAAGAGTCCCAGGGCACGGCCCGCAATGGCCACCGACATGACCGGCAACCAAATGGTGTACCACCACTGCGGCACCCCAATACCCGGCGAGGTTTCACCGAAGCGGTAATCATCCCAGACGACGCGGGTGCTGAGAACAGCAATCAGCGCAAACAAAAGAAAAACCATCAAGGCGCCAAAACGGGCCAATGCACGTTGCCTTTTTTCAGAGCCGCTGTCTGCAAAATACTCGATTCGAATTTGCCTGTTGCGTGCCACCGATGCAGAGCCTGCGACCAGCGCCAACACAATCATAAGGAACACTGAGAACTCTTCTGTCCAGGCAAAGGATTGGTCTGTGAAATACCGCACCAGCACGTTGGCAAAGGTGATGAGGGAAAGCAAGCCCATCACGATGACCGTCAACCAATCTTCGATTTTCAGGGAAATGCGGGGGTTCTCGTCCTCGTCGGCAAAACTGGATTCAGAGACTGGAGCCTGATCTTTGGGATGTGACATGGGCAATCGAAGCAAACTTGAACTGCCCACTTTAACATGCTGTACGGACATTAAAAAAGCCCGCGCACTTGCATGCGGCGGGCTGTCAGGAGAGGTGGTTGTGAAAACCACCCTGGCAATTTAATCCTGTTAGCTGTGGTACGCCGTCTCACCGTGCGAGCTGATGTCCAGACCTTCGCGCTCTTCTTCTTCAGTGACACGAAGACCGATGGTCAGATCCACCAACTTGAAGGCAATCAAGGACACGACACCCGACCAGACAACTGTCACCAAGACGGCTTTGGCCTGAATCCACACTTGTGAAGCGATAGAAAAATCGGCCGAAGTGATCATCGTGGCTGTGACCCAATCGCCCATGGCGCTGGGTCCACCCAAATTGGGCGAGCTGAACACACCGGTGAGCAAAGCACCAACAATACCACCCACCCCGTGCACACCGAAGACGTCCAATGAATCGTCAGCGCCGAGCATTTTCTTGAGGCCATTGACGCCCCACAAGCATGCAAAGCCAGCGATCAAACCAATGATCAAAGCACCACCGATGCCCACGTTGCCAGCGGCAGGCGTGATCGCCACCAGACCGGCCACGGCACCCGAGGCAGCACCCAGCATGGAAGCTTTGCCACGCATCAAGGCTTCACCGATGCACCAGGACAGGACAGCCGCAGAAGTAGCGAGGAGGGTGTTGGCAAAGGCCAGTGCCGCGAAGCCATTGGCTTCCAAAGCAGAGCCCGCATTAAAGCCGAACCAACCTACCCACAAGAGCGAGGCACCGACCATGGTCAATGTCAAGCTGTGCGGCGCCATGGCTTCACGGCCATAACCCACCCGCTTGCCGACCATGAAGGCACCCACCAAACCGGCCATCGCGGCGTTGATGTGCACCACAGTACCGCCAGCAAAGTCCAGTGCACCCCACTGCCAGAGCAGACCGGCTTTACCGTTCATTTCGTCCACAACTTCCTTAGCGCTGTAAGCGTCAGGGCCCATCCAGAACCACACCATGTGGGCGATCGGCAAGTAGCTGAAAGTGAACCACAAAACCATGAACATGAGCACAGCAGAGAACTTGATACGCTCGGCAAACGCACCCACGATCAGGGCGCATGTGATGCCAGCAAACGTGGCTTGGAATCCAGCGAATGTGATCTCAGGAATAACAACGCCCTTGCTGAACGTGGCGGCATTGGCAAACGTTCCGGCAGCGTTGTCCCAGATGCCCTTCATGAAGAGGCGATCCAGGCCACCGATGAAGGCATTGCCTTCCGTAAACGCCAGGCTGTAGCCATAGATGAACCACAAGACGGTGATCAAGGAGAAGGTGACCATGACCTGCATCAACACCGACAGCATATTTTTGCTGCGGACCAAACCGCCATAGAACAAGGCCAAGCCGGGCACCACCATCATGATGACCAAGATGGTGGAGACCATCATCCAGGCGGTGTCGCCCTTGTTGGGCACGAGCACGGGTGCGGCCTCGGCGGGTGCTTCAGCAGAGGCTGCAGCCGCAGGCATGGCAGCAGCGGGTGCGCCAGCAGCAGGCGCAGGGGCCGCATCGGCTTTGGCTTCGGTTGCTGCAGCTGCAGGTGCATCGGCACTGAAGGCGGGCGCGGCAGCCAAGAGGCTGAAACCCAATGCCAAGGAGGCAAGTAGCTTTTTCATTTTTTTGACTCTCTTTAGGGGATGGGTTTTACAGGGCTTCGTTGCCGGTTTCACCGGTACGGATGCGTACCACTTGTTCCAGGTCATAGACAAAAATCTTGCCGTCGCCGATCTTGCCGGTGCGCGCACCGGCTTCGATGGCTTCGATCACCCGCTCGACCAGCTCACTGGATACGGCGGCTTCAATTTTCACTTTAGGCAAGAAGTCCACCACGTACTCGGCGCCGCGATACAACTCGGTATGGCCTTTTTGACGACCGAAGCCCTTGACTTCGGTGACCGTAATGCCTTGAACTCCAATACCGGAGAGGGCTTCACGCACCTCGTCCAGCTTGAAAGGTTTGATGATGGCGGTGACGAGTTTCATGGCGACTCCTTGTTTAAAACAAACTCAATCAGAAGGTGTATTTCAGGCCAACAACCAGGCCCGCATCGCCCGTAGGTTTACCTGAAGGGGTGTAGTAAAAAGATTTTTTAGCATCGGTGCCGATGAGCGCAGCTGAAGCGCTCAACCCATTGCCCAGGTCTTTACCCAAAGTCAAGGCGTAATCGGTGTAAGTGCCATCAGGTGTCTTGGCAATGTTCTGGTAACCCAAGTGAGGAGTCAAAGAGTAACCTCCGCCCAGATCCAAAGTTGCGCTCAGATCAAGGTAGTAGCTACCCTTGCTATTAGCGTTGCCGAACAGGTTGGTAGTCGCATAAGAGTATTTGGCTGTGACCAAGCCGAAGGTGGCAGCTGCGTAAACTTCGTTGGTGTTGGCATCCACATAGCCAGGGAATACGCCGTTCTTTTTGGCGTAGGAGTTGCCTTGGTACTGGTAGCGCAGGAAGCCCACGTCATAAGCCACATCACCGGCCGCACCTTTGTAGCCGCCATACAAATCGATTTCAACGTTGCCATCTTTGGCACCCGCATCCTGGATCCATTTGATGCCGGAAGCCCAAGCGCCCACGTAGAAACCGCTCTTGTCGTTGTAATCAAATCCGCCTTGCAACGTAGCTTGCTTGCGAGTTTGTGAAATACCGCGGTAACGGTAGTCAGACACACCGCCCACGTTGTAGGCCATGGTGCTTTCTGGCGCTGCAGGCGCAGCTGTTTGGGCCATCGCGCCGACTGCGGCACCCATGGTCAATGCGAACAAAATGGGGGAAGAGATTTTCTTCATAAAGAACTCCAAATGAAATAGGAAATGACGACTTTTAAGCTAAGCACTTAGCGTGCCAAGCACTGCCCCTCAGGGGTACCCTTTGCATATACGCATTAACGATGAGTTCTTTACGCTTCATTTCGTGATCCAATCCCCTTGGACATGCGCAGGCGCAACAAATACCAATTCGGCGCAGCGCACATATTGCACCAATACGGGGCTGAAAGGTGAGGAATGAGTTTGTCTTTGGTGCAAAGCCGTGCTTTGGTGGGCCTGCAGGCCCCTGCAGTCACCGTTGAGGTGCATTTGGCCAACGGTTTGCCCAGCTTCACTTTGGTCGGTCTGGCCGATGTCGAAGTGAAAGAGGCGCGTGAAAGGGTGCGCAGTGCTTTGCAGAATGCCGGCCTGGAATTCCCGCACAACAAACGCATCACGGTGAATCTGGCGCCTGCTGACTTGCCCAAAGACTCGGGGCGTTTTGATTTGCCCATTGCAATGGGCATTCTGGCAGCCAGCGGTCAAGTCGAAGCCTCTCGATTGACAGACTTTGAGTTTGCGGGCGAGTTGTCCTTGTCTGGCGAGTTGCGACCGGTGCGAGGCGCACTGGCCATGAGCTTGGCCTTAAGGCAGCTCCAAGTCAGCACCAAATTGGTGCTTCCCCCTGGCAGTGCCGAAGAAGCGGCCTTGGTGCCTGATGCCCACATTTACAGGGCCAAGCACTTGTTGGATGTGGTGCAACAATTTTTGCCTCCCTCCAATGAGCCTGCTGAACCCGCTGGCGAGGGTTGGGCACGCGTGCACCCCACCACCTTGCCTGCGCAAGCCAATTACCCCGACCTGTCGGACGTGAAGGGCCAGGCCGCGTCCAAACGGGTTTTGGAAATCGCCGCCGCCGGAGGGCACAGCCTGTTGATGGTCGGCCCCCCTGGCTCCGGCAAATCCATGTTGGCCCAGCGCTTTGCCGGTTTGCTGCCCCCCATGTCCATCGAGGAAGCCTTGGAAACCGCCGCCATTGCCAGTTTGGCGGGCCGCTTTACGTTGGCGCGTTGGGCGCAGCGACCCACCGC
>CAMDKK010000024.1 GCA_945901045.1 Limnohabitans sp. Rim8 | reverse complement strand
AGCCCATGAACGCACCGCCGCCAGCGTGTCTGCGGCTGTCATGGCGGTAGAACGAGGGGCTCAAGTGGTGAGAGTACATGATGTCAAAGAAACTGCTCAGGCCATCTGTGTTTGGCAGGCGGTCAAGGCGGCATCTGTTTGAATACCTGGCAGCACTTAAAATTTATCTTTAATAATAAGAGCAGGAAAGTAGCATGAGCCGTCAATATTTTGGCACCGATGGTATCCGCGGCACCGTTGGTCAAAGCCCCATTACCCCTGATTTTATTTTGCGCTTGGCCCATGCTGTTGGCCGAGTACTGAAATCCAAAGAGGCGCACCCTACGGTGCTGATTGGCAAAGACACGCGGATTTCAGGCTATATGCTTGAAAGTGCGCTGGAGTCGGGTTTCAATTCAGCTGGCGTGGATGTGGTCTTGTTGGGGCCTGTGCCGACACCTGCTGTGGCTTATTTGACCCGTGCTCAGCGCGCATCTTTGGGGGTGGTGATCAGCGCCAGCCACAACCCCTTTGATGACAACGGTATTAAATTTTTCAGTGCCTATGGCACCAAGCTTAATGACGAATGGGAGCGCCAAGTGGAAGAGGCTCTGGGTCAATTGCCTGTTTGGGTGTCATCTGCTTCGCTCGGGAAAACCCGTCGGCTTGATGATGCTGCTGGTCGGTACATTGAGTTTTGCAAAAGTACTTTTTCGAATGACTTGACCCTCAAAGGCTTGAAAATTGTGGTGGATGCTGCGCATGGTGCTGCTTACCAAATCGCGCCTAAAGTTTTTCACGAACTCGGTGCAGATGTGATTGCTGTGGGTTGTTCGCCGGATGGTATGAACATCAACAAAGAAGTGGGGGCAACACACCCCGAAGCCTTGATCCAAGAGGTATCAAAGCATCAGGCTGATTTTGGTGTTGCATTGGATGGCGATGCGGATCGTTTGTTACTTGTCGACGGTAACGGACGTTTGTACAACGGTGACGAGTTGCTGTATTTGATCGTTGCAGACAGATTGTCGAGAAACGAGGACGTGCCAGGCGTTGTGGGCACCCTGATGACCAACAAGGCGGTCGAGGTGGCACTCCAGCGCAAAGGGGTTGAGTTTGTGCGTGCCAAAGTGGGTGACCGCTATGTTCTGGAGGTCTTGACAGAAAAAGGCTGGCTTTTGGGCGGTGAAGGTTCGGGCCATTTGTTGGCCTTGGATAAACACACCACGGGTGATGGTTTGATTAGTGCTCTGCAGGTACTTCAAGCATGCGTGTCCAGCGATAAAACCATGGCCCAATTGTTGGACGGTGTGACGCTTCTACCGCAAACTCTCATCAATGTACTTTTGCAGCCCGGGCAAGATTGGTCTTCAAACGCGTTGTTGAAATCCGAAATCCAAGCCGTAGAGACTGAGCTGGGTCACGACGGACGGGTTCTCATTCGCGCCAGTGGTACCGAGCCTTTGCTTCGGGTCATGGTCGAGGCGCGCACAGCAGCGCAAGCACACAGTTTCGCTCAACGGATAGCGGATACCTTGTCGGCTTGATCAAGGTTCAGTAAATCAGGCTCTCTGGCCTGATCTCTTGCAAAATGGTGGTTGCAATTTCTTCAATTGATTTTGTCGTGGTTGACAGCCATTGGATTCCAGAACGCCGCATCATGGTTTCGGCTTCGGATACTTCCATTTTGCAATTTATCAAGCTTGCGTACTTGGAGTTGGGTCGTCGTTCAGCCCGAATTTCTGAAAGTCGCTCGGGTTGAATCGAGAGCCCAAAAATTTTCTTGCAATGCGGCAGCAATGCAGGGGGTAATTGCTTGCGTTCAAAGTCTTCCGGAATTAAGGGGTAGTTGGCAGCCTTCAGACCATGCTGCATGGCCAGATACAGGCTGGTGGGCGTTTTGCCGCTGCGACTGACGCCAACCAAGATCACATCGGCCTTGTCCAGGTTGCGGTTCGACTGCCCATCATCGTGGGCCAGCGAGTAATTGATCGCTTCAATGCGGTCGTGGTACTCCTTGCTTTTGCTCACATCGGAAAACCGCCCTACACGGTGGTGGGATTTGATGCCCAACTCTTTTTCGAGCGGCTGCACAAAGGTGCCAAACATGTCCAGCAACATGCCTTGACACCCATCACGAATGACTTTCAGTACTTCCATATTTACCAGTGTTGTGAAGACAATAGGTTTAGTGCCTTCAACCTCAGCTGTGTGGTTGATTTGACGAACCGCTTGGTGCGCCTTGTCTACCGTGTCCAAAAATGGCAGACGAATATGCCTGGTTTTCATTTCAAACTGCGCCAAGATGGCATTGCCAAAGGTCTCGGCTGTAATCCCTGTGCCGTCGGAGATGAAAAAAACTGTGCGGTTTGGCATGGCTCGTTGATTTAAAGGATGAAGAAGGGCGCTTTGCGGGGTAGCCCCCCTAAAATAGCTTTGATTATCTCTGGGGATGGTCGGCTGGGGCGCTACAAATACAACAAAACAGCCCTTGACGACTCTGGAGCGACACCAGTTTTTAACTTTGGAGCTTTTTCATGACCACTCTTTTCGAGAAAGAGGCCTTGGCAGTGCCCTTCGAGCAATTGCGGATGACAGATGTTGAATTTGTTGGAGGGAAGAACGCAAGTTTGGGAGAGATGATTTCCCAGTTGCCTAGAGACGTTCGTGTACCCACGGGTTTCGCAACCACGGCCCACGCTTTTCGTCAATTCTTGAGCTTCGAGGACCTCGATGATCGCATCAATGCATTGCTGGATGTGCTGAACACTGATGATCTTCGTTCGCTGGTCAGCGTAGGTGCGCAAATACGAGCGATGGTGGAGGCACAACCATTTCCAGCTGATCTGGAGCAAGCCATTCGGCGAGAGTTCATTCGCTTGTCTGCTGACCTTCCCACCGCATCCTTTGCTGTTCGCTCTTCGGCTACAGCCGAGGATTTGCCTGATGCATCCTTTGCCGGTCAACAGGAAACCTTCTTGAATGTGGTCGGCATTGAGGATGTACTGCACAAAATGAAAGAGGTATTTGCCTCCTTGTACAACGACCGCGCCATCAGTTACAGGGTGCACAAAGGGTTTGCTCACGCTGATGTGGCTTTGTCTGCTGGCGTGCAGCGAATGGTTCGTTCCGATTTGGGGGCTGCGGGTGTGATGTTCACTATCGATACCGAGTCTGGTTTTGAAGATGTGGTGTTCATCACGTCGAGCTATGGCTTAGGTGAGGCTGTGGTGCAAGGCGCCGTCAATCCGGATGAATTTTATGTGCACAAACCGATGCTGGCTGCCGGCAAGCGGTCGGTGATTCGCCGTAACTTGGGTTCTAAACTGATTCAAATGGTGTTTGCAACACCTGAAGCTAAAGCCGCCAATGGCCATTTAGTGCAGACGATAGACGTACCCACCGAACAGCGCAACCGGTATTCATTGAGTGATGCCGACGTGGCGCAATTGGCGCACTACGCGATGGTGATTGAAAAACATTATGGACGTCCCATGGACATTGAATGGGGTAAAGATGGTCATGATGGTTTGCTGTACATCCTGCAAGCTCGACCTGAGACGGTCAAAAGCCAATCCAAAGGGACTGCAGAGCTGCGCTACAAGCTCAAAGGCAAGGGCACTGTTTTGGCCGAAGGCCGGGCCATTGGACAGAAGATAGGAACGGGGCCTGTGCGTCTTGTGCACAACATCAGTGAAATGGACCAAGTCCAACCTGGCGATGTGCTGGTCACAGACATGACCGACCCGAACTGGGAGCCTGTGATGAAAAGGGCCAGTGCGATTGTGACCAATCGGGGTGGCCGAACTTGCCATGCGGCCATCATTGCCCGTGAGTTGGGCATTCCAGCGGTGGTCGGTTGTGGAGACGCGACAGACCACCTCAAAGACGGTACCCTTGTCACAGTCAGTTGCGCCGAGGGTGATACGGGACGCATATACGACGGGCTCTTGGAAACTGAAATTACCGAGGTTCAGCGCGGCACGATGCCGGAAATTGCAACCAAGATCATGATGAACGTAGGCAATCCTCAGTTGGCGTTTGACTTTGCTCAGTTGCCCAATTCAGGCGTCGGTTTGGCCCGATTAGAGTTCATTATCAACAACAACATCGGCGTGCATCCTAAAGCTATTTTGGATTACCCCAATATCGATGCTGATTTGAAGAAGGCTGTTGAGTCTGTTGCAAGAGGTCACGCCTCGCCGCGTGCTTTTTATGTGGATAAAGTCACTGAAGGTGTTGCCAGCATTGCTGCGGCCTTTTGGCCCAAGCCAGTGATCGTGCGACTGTCGGATTTCAAAAGTAACGAGTACCGAAAACTCATTGGGGGCAGCCGCTACGAACCCGAAGAAGAAAACCCGATGCTTGGCTTTCGTGGCGCGGCGCGTTACCTCAGTGCCGACTTTGGAGAGGCCTTTGCTATGGAGTGCGAGGCTATCAAGCGCGTGCGCGGTGAAATGGGTTTGACCAATGTGCAGGTGATGGTTCCTTTTGTGAGGACCTTGGGGCAGGCCCAACGCGTGACACAGTTATTGGCTGCGCATGGACTGCAGCGGGGCCAAGAGGATTTGAAGCTGATCATGATGTGCGAGGTGCCCAGCAATGCTATTTTGGCTGAGCAATTTCTAGAATTTTTCGATGGATTTTCAATTGGATCAAATGACCTGACCCAATTGACTTTGGGCCTAGACCGTGACTCAGGCATGGCGTTGTTGGCGGTGGACTTTGATGAGCGCGATCCTGCCGTCCAAGCCCTGATCAGCCAAGCCATCAAAGCTTGCTTGGCACAGGGTAAATACATAGGCATTTGCGGCCAAGGCCCGAGCGATCATCCTGATTTCGCTGTATGGCTCATGAACCAAGGCATCAGCTCAATTTCACTGAACCCTGATACGGTTGTGGAAACTTGGACACAACTGGGCAAATTTTGACTTGAGATCCTGAGAGACCAACTTCAACCATGACACAAGCTGATACGTTGCAACAGTACGCCTCCTACCGGTGGCGCTTGCACCGTAACGTGCTCCTCTATATTGTATTGTTGTTGGCTCTATTGGCACTCATGGCATGGGCTGAGCGGCAAGGCTTGTCGCGAAATTTGATTGGCCCGATTTTCTTGTTCACGACGGTCATGATGTACGCACTGATCGGTATCGTCGGCCGAACAACAGATGCGCAGGAATACTACGTGGCGGGACGGCGAATTCCAGCTATTTACAACGGCATGGCCACAGCAGCCGACTGGATGAGTGCTGCTTCATTCATCAGCTTGGCGGGGGCTTTGTACTTGCAGGGCTTTTCAGGTGCAGGCTCGCAACCCGGTGGACTGGCTTATGTGATGGGCTGGACTGGAGGATTTTGTCTGGTGGCTCTCCTGATTGCACCTCGGCTGCGCGAGATGCGGCTTTATACATTGCCCGATTTTTTTAACGTCCGATATGGAGGACGCTGGCCCCGCTTGATCGCAGCAGGTGCGGCCGTGTTGTGTTGCTTTACCTACGTGGTGGCCCAAATTTATGGTGTTGGATTGATCGCCTCTCGCCTAACAGGCGTCCAGTTCGAGATCGGTATTTTGTTGGGATTGGGGGGTATTTTGCTCTGCTCATTCTTGGGTGGAATGCGCGCTATTACTTGGACGCAGGTGGCGCAATACATCATGTTGCTGATGGCTTTCCTGCTCCCGGTTTCTTGGTTAGCCTACAAGCAATTAGGCACACCCTTTGCCATTGCGGCCTATGGCGAGCAGTTACCGAAAATCGCGGCACTCGAAAAAAAACTGACTTTTGATCCTGCTGAAATCGAAGTGCGCGATGCTTTTTACTACCGTGCCAAAAACTATGAATTCAAACTGCTCAACGTTGAGTTAGCTTTGAGCAAAGAGCGCGATGAATTGGAGTCCCGTGTACGCAGTCTCAAAGCCCAAGGGGCTGATTTTGGTTTGATTACGCAAGCCCGCCGTGAGTTATTGGACCTACCGAAGGACACGGCAGCCGCCAAAGAGCAATGGACCCGTGCCATGCTTGAGAACTTGGAGAGGGCGCAGCCGCTTTCAGGATTACCGTTTCATTCTCAGGCTTTTCAGGGGGATCCACAGGGCTTGCCAGAGCAGCAAGCGCTTTATGAATCCTCGCGTCTGAATTTTTTGGCTCTGATCTTTTGCTTGATGGTGGGTACCGCGGGTCTGCCGCATTTATTGACACGTTACTACACCACGCCCAGCGTTGCCGAGGCCAGACAGTCTGTGGCCTGGTCGCTTTTTTTCATTGGACTGCTGTACTTGAGTGCGCCAGCACTGGCGGTGTTGGTCAAGTTCGAGATCTTGAATAACTTGGTGGGCAGCAGCTTTGATTCCCTGCCCAATTGGGTAGGCCAATGGGCCCGCGTCGACCCATCTCTGCTGCAGGTGGCTGACGTTAACGGTGATCGTACATTGCAGTTTGGCGAATTGCGTTTGGGGGCCGACATGATCATGTTGGCCACGCC
Organism: Limnohabitans sp. Rim8; assembly: GCA_945901045.1. GTDB lineage: Bacteria > Pseudomonadota > Gammaproteobacteria > Burkholderiales > Burkholderiaceae_C > Limnohabitans_A. The sequence goes on along the minus strand of CAMDKK010000024.1, from coordinate 47,250 downwards.
TGAGTTGGGGGGAATGCCCTTTGTGATTTCGGGCTTGGTTGCCGCAGGGGGGCTGGCTGCTGCGCTGTCCACTGCCGATGGCTTGCTGCTCACGATCAGTAATGCCTTGGTCCATGACATGAAGGCGCGATCTTCAAAGGGGCTGAGTTCACCCGAAGGACGGGTTATTTTGTCTAAATTTGCCTTGTTGGCGGTGGCGTTGTTGGCTGCGTTGGTCGCAGCTTGGAAGCCTGCGGCGATTTTGGCCTTGGTTTCGGCTTCGTTTTCACTTGCAGCAGCTGCATTTTTTCCGGGATTGGTACTGGGCATCGTTTGGAAAGGTGCAAACCGAACCGGCGTGGTGTGGGGGATGTTGTCCGGTTTAGGGGTTACGCTCGCCTATATGCTGATGAATGCGGCATTTGTTCGCGCTTTTTGGGGTTGGGATCCTGCTGCTTGGCTGTGGTTTGGCATTCAGCCCATTTCAGCCGGCGTCTTTGGCGTGCCTGTCGGTTTTGTTGTGACTTGGCTTTTTAGCTGGCTATTCAAGGCGCAAGTGGACGCCACTGCCTTGATTTCGTCAGAAGACCATTACCCAGGCCTGTGATGCCTGCGCTATAATCTGAGGCTTCGCCTTGCTGCACCCCGTCAGACGCCGGGCGCGGCTTTACCAATCTTTTGGGTTATCCACAAGGAGTTTGAATGCGTCATTACGAAATCATATTGCTGATCCACCCGGATCAAAGCGAACAAGTTCCAGCGATGCTGGAACGCTACAAAGGCATGATCACTGCCGGCGGCGGCAAGATCCACCGTGTTGAAGATTGGGGCCGTCGTCAGTTGGTTTATCAAATCAACAAATTGGGAAAAGCCCACTACCTGTGTGTCAACATCGAAGCCGATCAGGCTGTGATGGCTGAACTCGAACACGCGTTCAAGTTCAACGATGCGGTGCTGCGTCACCTGACTGTTTCAAAGAAGAAAGCTGATACCGGGCCATCTTCTATGATGAAAACAGTCGAGCGTGAAGAAGCCCGCAAATCCCAACAATCAGAATTTGCAGGTTGATCACACGCATCGTTAAGGAGTGAACCGCACCGACTTGTCCGCCAGTATTGTGGAGCTTCAGACTTTACGCTACACCCCAGCCGGTCTACCAGCCTTGGACTTTCGACTCGAACACGAGTCATCAGTGCAAGAAGCAGGACTTACCAGACAAGTGAAAGCTTCGGTTAAAGCTGTGGCCATTGGTGCAGTTGCAGAGCGAGTCCAGCGTCAGCCCATCGGTAGCTTTTGGCGGTTCAGTGGTTTTTTAACCACACCCCGTAACGGTAAAAGTGTTGTTCTGCATGTTCAAGAGTTTCAGCAAGATTAATTTCAGGAGGCCCCATGGCCACGTTCAAAAAATTCAACAAAGATAAGCGCCCCAAGCGCAACACCCAATCCCTTTTGTTCAAGCGCAAGCGTTTTTGCCGCTTTACAGTCACGGGTGTTGAGGAAATTGATTACAAAGATGTCGACACATTGCGTGACTTCATCGCCGAAAACGGCAAGATCATCCCCGCTCGCTTGACTGGCACACGCGCCATTTACCAGCGCCAGCTCAACACAGCTATCAAACGCGCTCGCTTCTTGGCCATGTTGCCTTACAGCGATCAGCACAAAGTCTAAGGAGACCGACCATGCAAATTATTCTGCTCGAAAAGGTCGTGAACCTGGGTAATCTTGGCGATATCGTCAAGGTTAAAGATGGTTACGCGCGCAACTTTCTGATCCCTAGCGGTCAAGCACGCCGCGCCACTGAAGCCAACAAATCGCAATTTGAAGCGCGCCGCGTGGAGCTCGAAAAAGCAGCTGCAGCCAAATTGGGCGAAGCACAAGCGCAAGCCGAAAAAATGTCAGGCATGGTGGTCAAATTGACCCAAAAAGCCGGCGTGGATGGCCGTTTGTTCGGTTCTGTGACCAACCATGACATTGCTGATGAGTTGAACAAACAAGGCTACGCTTTGTCTAAAGCTCAGATTCGCATGCCTAATGGCCCGATCAAGACAGTCAGCGATTCCACTGTATCTGTGTCATTGCACACTGACGTGCTGGTTGAAATTACGGTCTCTGTCTACGGCGAAACCGCTTAATCTGCGTTTCACATTCCAAAGCCGCCTAGTCGAGAGACTTGGCGGCTTTTTAATTGCTGCTTGCTTCGTGGGTTATGCACTTGTATTGACAGATTGAGCACGCCTTATTCACAGGGTTGTCCCGTGACTTGTGCTGCATGACTGCGTAACATCAAATAAATCTCAATTCTCAACATGTCCGCTGTTTATTCCTCTCATTTGTCAGGCTCCATTTTCAACAGTTCGCAAGACGCGCAGTTAGCACAACTGCGCGTACCGCCGCATTCCATTGAGGCCGAGTCCAGCGTATTGGGCGGACTTTTACTCGATAACCAGGCCTGGGATCGTGTCAATGATTTGCTGGTTGAGAATGACTTTTACCGACACGAACACAAATTAATCTTCGGTGCGATCGGGACCTTGGTCAATGGTTCAAAGCCCGCTGACGTCATTACCGTCTATGAACATCTGCAAAACCAAGGTAAATCCGAGGGCATGGGTGGGCTCGCCTATTTAAACTCACTGGCACAATACGTGCCCAGCGCAAGCAATATCCGGCGTTACGCTGAGATCGTGCGAGAGCGGGCCATTTTACGCAAACTGGTAACCGCCAGTGACGAAATCGCCACCAATGCTTTCAATCCACAGGGCAGGGCGGTGGACAAAATTCTGGATGAGGCTGAGCAAAAAATCTTCAACATTGGCGAAGAAGGCTCCCGCAATAAACAGGGCTTTCAGTCCATGGACACCTTGGTCGTCGAATTGATGGACCGTGTGCAGGAAATGGCTGACAACCCGAACGACATCACTGGGGTGCCCACTGGTTTTTACGATTTAGACCGCATGACCTCCGGCCTGCAAGCGGGTGATCTGGTGGTCTTGGCTGCACGACCTTCCATGGGGAAAACGGCGCTTGCAGTCAACATTGCTGAACATGTTGCCCTGAACGAGGGCTTGCCTGTAGCTGTGTTCTCGATGGAAATGGGGGCCTCACAGTTAGCGGTTCGCGTGGTGGGCTCGATTGGTCGTATTGATCAAGGCCATTTGCGCACAGGAAAGCTCAGTGACGAGGAATGGCCCCGTTTAGCCGATGCGATCGATCGGCTTCGGACTGTATCGTTGCATATCGACGAAACCCCTGGTTTGACGACCAGTGAATTGCGCGCCAATGCACGCCGCCTGGCGCGACAATGCGGTAAATTGGGTTTGATCGTGGTGGACTATTTGCAACTGATGACTGGCTCCACCGCGGGCGGGGATAACCGGGCGACCGAGTTGGGTGAAATTTCACGTGGCTTGAAAATGCTGGCCAAAGAGTTGCAGTGTCCGGTCATCGCCTTGTCTCAGCTGAACCGAAGCGTTGAGCAGCGAACAGACAAACGCCCCATGATGAGCGATTTGCGCGAATCCGGCGCCATCGAGCAAGATGCTGACATCATCATGTTCATTTACCGCGATGACTATTACAACAAAGAATCCAAGGAGCCAGGCATTGCCGAAATCATCATTGGCAAACAACGAAACGGCCCCACAGGGACCGTTCGCTTGACGTTCTTGAAGCCGTTGACCCGCTTTGAAAGTTTGGCCAGCGGAGGTATGGGCGGTGGCGGCGACTACTGATCAAGTGTTGATCAAAGCACCTCACTGGCAAAGTCAGCCAGACGAGAACGTTCCCCGCGGGCAAGGGTGATGTGCCCACCGTGGGCCCAGCCCTTGAAGCGGTCTACCGCATAGGTCAGTCCAGAAGAGCCTTCGGTGAGGTAGGGTGTGTCGATCTGTGCCAAATTGCCCATGCAGATAATTTTGGTGCCCGGCCCGGCCCGTGTGATCAAGGTTTTCATTTGTTTGGGCGTCAAGTTCTGTGCCTCGTCGATGATCACGTATTTATTCATGAAGGTGCGGCCCCGCATGAAGTTCATGCTCTTGATCTTGATTCGACTGCGGATCAGCTCATTGGTCGCAGCACGTCCCCACTCGCCTGCATTGCCGCCGTCACCTTTGGCCAAAAACTCCAGGTTGTCGTCCAGTGCGCCCATCCAAGGGCCCATTTTTTCTTCCTCGGTACCGGGCAAAAAGCCAATGTCTTCACCCACACTCACTGTCGCTCGGGTCATGATGATCTCGGTATAGCGACGATCGTCCAGTACCTGCGTCAAACCGGCTGCCAAGGCCATCAGGGTTTTACCCGTTCCTGCTGTCCCTGCCAAAGTCACAAAATCCACCTCAGGATCGGTCAGCAAATTCATGGCGAAATTTTGTTCGCGGTTGCGCGTTGTCACGCCCCACACTGAATTTTTGAGGTGCGTGAAGTCTTTCAGCGTGCGAAGCACCGCTGTTTTGCCCCGAATTTCAGTGACTCGTGCATAGAGACTGGGCTCGCCAGGTGCCTCAAGGTAAACGAACTGATTCATCAACAGGCTGGGCACAACCGGCCCACTGATGCGGTAGAAGGTGTGGCTACCCTGTTGCCAACTTTCGACAGCTTTTCCATGACGTGACCAAAAGTCTGCGGGCAATGCCATCACGCCTGCATACAGAATATCGCCGTCTTCAAGAACCTTGTCGTTTTGATAGTCTTCGGCGGCCAAGCCCAAGGCTCGCGCTTTGACGCGCATGTTGATGTCTTTGGAAACCAAAACGACTTCACGGGGTGACATTTGGTGACCGAGCGCTTTCACAACGCCGAGAATTTGGTTGTCAGCTTTGCCTTGCGGCAGACTGATTGGAAGACTGACATCCAGAGTTTGCGTTTGGAAGAACAACTTTCCTGTGGCATCAACATGTCCCGTGCCAGCCAAGCTAAGGCCTTGGCTTATGTCAGAGCCTTGTGCGGCCAAGGCATCCAAAGAGCGACTGGTTTGGCGGGCATTGCGGGCAACTTCGGTCATGCCTTTTTTATGTCCATCAAGTTCTTCCAGCACGATCATGGGAAGGAAAACATCGTGCTCTTCAAACCGGAATAGGCACATCGGGTCATGCATCAGGACATTGGTGTCCAGTACAAATAATTTGGTTGGACCTGTTTTCTTGGCCTTGGTGCTGCGGTTGTTATTCGTCGCGGCAGGTGTTGATTTATCCACAACAGGTGCTGACTGGCGCAGTGACGTTTCAACGTGTGTTTCTCCTATGGCCGTGTGCGTTTTTTTGATGGATCGCGTTGTTTCAACCTTCATAATCAAATTTTCTGTGGTCTCTTGCCGAGTGGATTTTTGCACTGGGGCAGTTTCACTCAAGGCGTTGTTTTTCTTGCCACGGGGCAGGGCTTTACCGGGTGTGATGTGAGTGTGATCAAAAGCCGTGTTTGAAAGCAAGGATGCGCGTTGGGTTGGTGCAGGTGGCAGTGGCATGAAACAGGGCCTCTTGAAAAATAAAAAAAGTAGTTTTACAAAACAAAAAACCGCCTGGAGGCCAAGGCGGCTTTTTGTAAGGAATTTGTCGAACTGTGGATCAACTGCATGAAAACATTATGCACGAGCAGTGCACATGTTTGATGACAGATTCAAGCAACTGTTGTGGTCGCAGGAACTGCTTTCTTCAAATCTTTGACGGCCTGGAGGACCTCTTCAACATGGCCCGGTACTTTGAGGCCACGCCACTCATGCTTGAGTAAGCCATCAGCCCCAATCAAAAAGGTGCTGCGCTCAATGCCTTTGACTTTTTTGCCGTACATGATTTTGTTTTTAACCACACCAAACATGTGGCACATTTTTTCTTCAGTGTCTGCAATCAATTCAAAAGGCAACTCAAGATTCGCCTTGAATTCGTCATGTGATTTCATGTTGTCACGTGAAACACCAAAAACGGTGGCTCCGGCTTTGGTGAAATCCTTGAATTTGTCCCTGAATTGCATCGCCTCGGTCGTACAGCCCGGGGTGTTGTCCTTGGGGTAAAAATACAAAATCAGCGTTTTTCCATTGTGCGAGGTATTGGATACCTTCAGGCCACCGGTTGCGTTCGCTTCAAATTCAGGGAGGGGTTTGTTGACAACGATCGCCATAGAAATTTATTCTCGGGTAACTGAATGAGGCCAAAAAGAAATTCATCAGCCTTGGTTAGGGCCGCTTGATCATTTGGTAAAACTGTATTTTATCCTAAAGCGCCGGATCAGCGCTGATGCCGCCGCAATGGTTACATTTTATGAGACGAAATCTGAAAAATTGAAGGAGTTGCATCCTCAAGGGGCAACAGGGCTACAAGGACACGGCGACCTTCGCTGGCCAAAATGTTGTAAGTTCTACATGCGGCGGGTGTGTCCATGGATTCAACACCTATCCCGCGCTGCATGAGGCCAGCCAGCCAGAGGGGCTTGGGAAAACGGAGGGTCCGACCGCTACCAAAGACGATCAATTCAGGGTTGAACTGCATCAATTCATGAAAACATTCAGCGTTTAAGGTCTCAAATTGACCAACGGACCAAGGCGAGCAACCACTGACTGAACTGATGACCAGTGAGCCTGTGTACTTGTGGCCATTCACTTCAATCCAGCCTGGTTCATAGGCGCTGATGAAGGGGACGTTAAATTGATCCGGTTGGAGTTTCATGTGGCTTAGGGGTGGACTGACTGTGTTTGGGGCAGACATTCAGGCTTGGGTCCGAAATGTGCCCGGAAGTGTGGTCAAATTATAGGTTTTCCCAATGACGATGCCCTGGGAGGGACTTTGAAGACGATACTCAAATCAGCAAAACTTGCCAATGTCTGTTACGACATCCGCGGCCCGATCATGGACCATGCGCGTCAGATGGAGGAAGAAGGGCAAAAAATAATTAAATTGAATATTGGCAACTTGGCGGTATTTGGTTTTGACGCGCCTGAAGAAATTCAGCAAGACATGATCCGTAACCTGCCTAATTCTGCAGGTTATTCGGACAGCAAGGGCATATTCGGAGCCCGCAAGGCCGTGATGCACGAGACCCAAAAGCAAGGGATTAAAGGCGTGACGCTGGAGGATATTTACCTAGGCAATGGTGCCAGTGAATTGATTGTCATGGCGACCAATGGCTTGCTCGATAACGGTGATGAATTGCTCTTGCCTGCCCCGGACTACCCGCTGTGGACCGCAGCTACAAGTCTTTCTGGCGGCATGCCCGTGCATTACATGTGTGAAGAGGCCAATGGCTGGATGCCTGACATTGAAGATATTCGCCGCAGGATCACGCCGCGCACCAAAGGCATTGTGGTCATCAACCCGAACAATCCTACCGGCGCTTTGTATTCTGATGGTTTGCTGCAAAGCATCGTCAATTTGGCTCGCGAGCATGGTTTGGTTATTTTTGCGGATGAGGTTTATGACAAAGTCTTGTACGACGGGGTGAAGCACACACCGATTGCCAGTTTGAGCAAGGATGTACTGACACTGACTTTCAATTCCTTGTCTAAAAGTTACCGCTCTTGCGGATACCGGGCCGGATGGATGGTAGTCTCCGGCGACAAGAAACCGGCCAAGGATTACATTGAGGGCTTGAACATGTTGTCGAACATGCGCTTGTGTGCGAATGTGCCAGGGCAATGGGCGATTCAAACAGCCCTGGGTGGCCACCAAAGCATCAATGAATTGGTGGGCGAGGGTGGACGCTTGCGCAAGCAAAGAGACTTGGCCTACGAGTTGATTACGGCTATTCCCGGCGTTTCATGTGTGAAACCCCAGGCGGCTTTGTACATGTTTCCTAAACTCGACCCCAAGATCTATCCTGTTGACGATGACCAGCAATTCTTGCTGGAGTTGTTGCAAGAAACCCGGGTCATGTTGGTCCAAGGCACGGGGTTTAACTGGCCGAACACGGACCATTTCCGTATCGTTTTCCTACCGCATGAAGACGATCTGCGAGAAGCCATTGGCCGTGTGGCCAACTTTTTAGCCGGCGTGCGAAAGCGCTTGGGCACTTAATTTGAAGACAGAAATCAATCAAGCTATGAAACCGATACAAGTTGGCCTTTTGGGCATTGGCACCGTGGGCAGTGGCACTTTCAATGTGTTGCGGCGTAACCAAGCTGAAATCATGCGCCGTGCCGGGCGCGGTATTGAAATCACCATGGTGGCAGACCTGGATCTTGCAAGAGCGCAGTCTCTGGTGGGCCCTGAGGTGAAGGTGGTCAATGACGCCAGATTGGTTATTGCCAACCCCGACATCGACATCGTCATCGAGCTGATTGGTGGCTACGGCATTGCCAAGTCATTGGTGTTGGAAGCGATTGCAGCGGGCAAACATGTGGTCACAGCCAACAAGGCCTTGCTGGCTGTGCACGGCACTGAGATTTTTGCCGCGGCACAGGCCAAGGGCGTGATGGTGGCCTTTGAAGCGGCTGTCGCTGGTGGCATACCGATCATCAAAGCTTTGCGCGAGGGCTTGACAGCCAACAGCATCCAGTGGGTGGCTGGCATCATCAATGGCACAACCAACTTCATCTTGTCTGAAATGCGCGACAAGGGATTGGATTTCAGCGTTGCACTCAAAGAGGCCCAACGCCTGGGTTATGCGGAAACAGATCCGACTTTCGACATCGAGGGTGTGGACGCCGCACACAAGGTCACGCTGATGAGCGCCATAGCTTTTGGCATTCCCGTGCAGTTCGATAAAGCCTATGTCGAAGGCATCACCCAACTTGGCGCTGTGGACATCAAATACGCAGAGCAATTGGGTTACCGCATCAAGTTATTGGGCGTCACCAAGCGCACTGGCAAAGGCATTGAGTTGCGTGTGCACCCGAGTTTGGTGCCGACCCAGCGTTTGATTGCCAACGTTGAAGGTGCCATGAATGCCGTCATGGTTCAGGGTGATGCGGTGGGGACCACCTTGTATTACGGCAAAGGTGCGGGCTCTGAGCCGACCGCCAGCGCAGTGATTGCAGATTTGGTCGACATCACCCGTTTACACACAGCCGACCCCCTCAATCGTGTGCCTCATCTGGCTTTTCAGCCCAATTCGATGAGCGATTTGAATGTGATGCCAATGAGTGAGATCGTGACCAGCTATTACCTGCGCTTACGCGTGGCCGATGAGGCGGGCGTTCTGGCTCAATTGACTGGCTTGCTCGCCGGGGCTGGGATCAGCATCGATGCCGTCTTACAACGTGAAGCCGATCAGGTCAGTCAAGCGGGTGATAACCAGACGGATGTGATCATCCTGACCCATGACATCCGCGAAGGCACGATGAACGAAGTGTTAACGCAAATGCAAACATTGCCAACAGTATTGGCGCCAATCACTCGGATTCGCAAAGAAGAGTTGAACTGATGCTTTACTTGTCAACTCGAGGTCACACTGATCGCAAACGTTTTTGTGAGATTCTGCTCGAAGGTCTGGCACCGGATGGCGGCCTGTACCTGCCGGCGCATTACCCGCAAATAGATGCGCAGAAATTGGCGCAATGGCGCGGTATCTGGGACACCCAAGGCTATGCTGGCTTGGCTTTTGCCGTCTTGTCTTTGTACATCGACGATATCCCTGCGGCAGATCTGAAAGCCTTGTGCGATAAAACGTACACAGAGCAGGTGTTTGGCTCGCCGCAAATCGTGCCGCTGAAGCCCTTGCAAGCTCCCGGTGCTCCAACGCCTGAGTTGTACCTTGAGGCTTTGTCCAACGGCCCTACGCTGGCTTTCAAAGACATGGCGATGCAGTTGCTTGGCAATTTGTTCGAATACGAATTGTCCAGGCGTGATGAAGAGCTCAATATTTTGGGCGCCACCTCAGGCGACACGGGCAGCGCCGCCGAATATGCCATGCGCGGCAAAAAAGGTGTGCGGGTTTTTATGACCAGCCCGAACGGTCGGATGAGCCCTTTTCAGCAAGCTCAAATGTTCAGTTTGCTGGATGAAAACATCCATAACATTGCTATAGACGGTGTTTTTGATGACTGCCAAGACATTGTTAAAGCCGTTTCCAACGACCTTACTTTCAAACGCAAGTACAAAATTGGTACGGTCAACTCGATCAACTGGGCCCGTTTGCTGGCCCAGGTGGTTTACTACTTTGCCGGCTACTTTCAGGCCACAAAAACCAATGCCGAGGAGGTCAATTTCTCCGTGCCCAGCGGCAACTTTGGCAACGTCTGCGCGGGCCATGTGGCCCGCATGATGGGCTTGCCCATTGCGAAATTGGTGGTGGCTACCAACGAAAACGATGTACTTGATGAGTTTTTTCGTACTGGCGTTTACCGCGTAAGGGGCTCGGCCGATACACATGAAACCTCCAGTCCTTCGATGGACATTTCCAAAGCCAGTAATTTTGAGCGTTTTGTTTTTGACTTGCTGGGCCGAGATGGTTCGCGGGTGGCGCACTTGTTTGGCGCCGCCATCCACGAGCAAGGCCGGTTTGACCTGAGCAGTGACCCCTTGTTTGTTCAAGCTGCTCAACGCTACGGATTCGTCAGCGGCAAGAGCACCCATGCGGACCGTTTGGCGACGATTCGGGACGTCTTTGCCCGGTATGGCATTATGGTTGATACCCACACTGCCGACGGCGTGAAAGTGGCGCGTGAACATCAGCAAACAGGTGTGCCCATGCTGGTGCTCGAAACCGCTTTACCCATCAAGTTTGCGTCGACTTTGGTTGAAGCTTTGGGTCGCGAGCCCTACCGCCCAGCTCAGTTCAACGGCATTGAAGCCCTGCCAAAACGGGTGCAGATAATGCCAGCCGATACTGCCCTGATCAAACAGTACATTGCTGCGCACTGCGACTGAAACCATGATCCAGCCCCTTGCAACTGCGCCTACTCGCCCCGGTCTGATGGGCTTGGACGATGCCTTGTTGCAGTTGCGCCTGCATGCTTTGCACCTTGTGGGCGTAGACACTGTGCCCACTTTCGAGGCCGATGGTCGCGTCTTGGCGCAAGACGTGGTTTCTGCCTTGCAAGTGCCACCGCAAGACAATTCTTCGATGGATGGCTATGCGGTGCGGTGTGCCGATGTCAGGCAAGCGGGGGTGGCTTTGCGTGTGACGCAACGCATTCCTGCGGGGCAACAAGGCGCGGCGCTCAAGCCTGGTGAAGCGGCCCGAATTTTCACCGGTGCCTTGATCCCTCCAGGCGCCGACGCGGTCGTCATGCAAGAGGACACCCAAGCTGTTTCTGACGACGATGCGCAGGGCATCCCTCAGGTGCTTGTCCAGCTTGTGCCGCTACCTGGGCAGTGGATTCGCCGCAGTGGTGAAGACGTCCGTCGCGGCGATATCGTATTGAGTCGAGGCGAGCGGCTGCAGCCGACCAGTTTGGGCCTGGCGGCCAGCGTTGGTTTGTCTCAGCTTCAGGTCAGCCGCAAACCCCGCGTGGCTTTATTTTCAACCGGAGACGAATTGGTCATGCCCGGAGATGTCGCGCCTGAGGACATGAAGCCTGGTGCAATCTATAACTCCAATCGTTTCTTTTTACGGGCTTTGTTGCTTCGTTTAGGTTGCGAGGTGAGCGATATGGGTATCGTGCCCGATCGCCGTGACCTCACTGTGGCGGCCCTGAAGCGTGCAGCCGATAACCATGATCTGATCTTGACCAGCGGCGGTGTCTCGGTGGGTGAAGAAGACCATGTCAAACCCGCGGTGCAATCGCTAGGGCAACTGGAACTCTGGCAGATTGGCATGAAGCCGGGCAAGCCCTTTGCTTATGGACAAGTGCACCGTGAGGGGCAAATGGGCAAAGCGCATTTCATGGGCCTGCCTGGCAATCCGGTCTCCAGCTTGGTGACTTTTTTACTCTTAGTGCGTCCCTTTATTTTGCAAATTCAGGGGGCCTTTGCGACTTCGCCTGTGCGTGTGATGCTGCCCGCACATTTCGATGTCCCCAAAGCAGATCGACGCCGAGAGTTTTTGCGTGTCCGCCGTAATGCGCAAGGCGGCCTTGATTTGTTTCCCAATCAAAGTTCAGGTGTTCTCACCTCAGCCGTTTGGGGTGATGGTCTGATTGACAACCCTGCTGGTGCAACCATTCAAAACGGCGATTGGGTGACTTACATCTCATTCGCTGATTTGCTGTTGTGATTGCTCCTTGAATACCTGAAACAAAGCGAGCCATGATCACTGTGCACCTGCGCTATTTCGCATCCATTCGTGAGACCCTCAACTGTGGCAGCGAAGACTGGCAAACCTCAGCTACCACGGTCGGGGACTTGCGTGCCGAGTTGTTGGTAAGAGGACAGGCCTACCAATGTCTTTCAGCAGACAATCCTGTGCGAATGGCCCTTGACCAGGTGATGTGTCAAGATTCGGCGTCCCTTAAGGAAGGGTGCGAGCTGGGCTTTTTCCCGCCCGTCACCGGAGGCTGACGTTATGCATCCCCGTGTGCGCATTCAGATTGAAGACTTCAATCTTTCGCATGAAATTGCCCTTTTGCGCTTGTCAGACGCCCGAGTAGGCGCTGTGTGCAGTTTTGTGGGCACGGTGCGAGATACCCGGGCCTTGACGGGTTATGCACACGACGAGGTCAAGTCCATGGCGCTTGAGCATTATGCGGGAATGACCGAAAAATCGATTGAAGCCATGATCGATGAAGCCCATCAACGCTTTGACATTTACCAAGCCAGAGTGATCCACCGTGTGGGTGAATTGGCACCTACCGATCAAATCGTGATGGTGGCGGTAACGTCTGCCCACCGCGGTGAAAGCTTCAAAGCCTGTGAGTTTTTAATGGACTACCTTAAAACGCAAGCCCCTTTTTGGAAAAAAGAGCTGGGACCCCAAGGCGCCAAGTGGGTTGATGCGCGCGTTTCAGACGATGTTGCCCTTGCTCGCTGGGGCATTCAAATTTCGCAATAAGGCTCAGGGTTTCGAGGGTCCTGCGGGTGCTTTGCCGCCTGGCGGCATGGCGACCACAGGGGCAACCACTACAGGAGGCTGGCTGCCCGGGTTTTGGACGATCGGCTTAGGCGCATCGGCCCCTCCCGCGCTGGCCATCAGCGATGACCGGTTGGCATCTGTATTGGTGGGTGCTTGTTTGGGTGCGGATCCTGTGGCGACCTCGATGAACTGGTCCATGATTTGCCCCAGCGCAGGGGAGTCAGCATGGCCAAACCAGTTGGGACGGTTGCCGTTGATGTATTGCAGCTTTTCAAGCGAACAAGATGGCCCATTTTTTTTCAACCATTCTGATACAGCCACATACCGTTCGCTTGGATGGTGTGTGCTGAAGGCGATGCCCCTGATTTCGGCAACCAAACATTTGGACTTTTCTTGTACTGCAGATGTTCTTTGGGCCCACGCTGGCCCATTCAAGGCCACCAACAGCAAGCCCGATGCAAAAGATAAAAGCAGAAAAGCTTGTTTCATAAAAATCCTTTGGTAAAAGGCATCAGTTCAGTGCGCATAAACAGTTCGCGTTGGACTGTCTGGTTCTAAGCCATTATCAACGGTGATCTGTTGCGGTGTTTCCATTCGCCAATTGGCTTTTTGCAAGGCTTGTTGAAGCAAGTGCAACAAGCCATGTAGCAGGGCGGACTGTAAACCGAGTTGGCATGAGCGACCCGTTGCACCTTCACCGCTGTTGTCTTGGAATACGACATTCAAGGTCCCACTGGTATGCACATTCAATTGCACATCGGTGACCAGTATGGGATCGATACCCAAAGGCAGTGACGGTGTTTCACTGGCAAATGGGGTTTTGAAGTCGGCTTTTTCAAGAAAAGTTTCACGTTTGAGTTCGGTCAGCATTTGCTGGGCAGTCGGGTCCGAAACCATGACTTGCGGGTTGCGGGTTTCCAGTTGAACCACACACGCTTGCAAGTGGGGCAGCAAGCGGCCCGTCATGCGGCGTGTGAGCCATAGGCGGAACTCTAGACCGTCTTGCGTGTTCACGCGCAACAGCAAACGGTCATCCCGTTCTGCGTAGTTCACCGACATTTGGTGGATATTCATGCCATGATTTTAGACAGTTGTCAGCGACTTGGGCCACTTGAAAATGAGAGAAACAGCACAAGCTTCAATCAAACAGGAGTTTTAGCCATGCGAATTGACAAGTTAACCACCAAATTCCAGGCGGCCTTGAGCGAGGCGCAAACCTTGGCGCTTGGGCAAGACCACGCGTACATTGACCCTTCCCATGTTTTATGGGCCATGCTCAAGCAGGACGATGGCCCTCGTGCTTTGCTCGAGCGGGCAGGCGTGAACGTTGTGGGCTTGACGTTTGCGGCAGACCAAGCCGTGAAGCGTTTGCCGCAAGTGAGCGGGCAAGACCAAGTCCAGGTGGGCCCTGATCTCGTCAAGCTGTTGCAAGCGACAGAAAAGGAAGCAATCAAGCGCGGCGATGCTTTTGTAGCCAGTGAGCTGTTTTTGCTGGCTTTGAGTGACAGCAAATCCGAGCTAGGGCGTGTACTCAAAGAAAATGGCGTGTCGCGTAAAAGTCTTGAATCGGCCATTGAAGCTGTGCGTGGTGGGCAAAACGTGAACAGCGCCGATTCTGAAGGTCAAAGAGAAGCGTTGAAAAAGTACTGCATAGATTTGACAGAGCGCGCACGCATGGGCAAGCTGGACCCGGTCATTGGCCGGGATGATGAAATACGCCGTGCGATACAAGTGTTGCAGCGTCGCACCAAAAACAATCCAGTCCTGATTGGCGAGCCAGGGGTCGGCAAGACCGCCATCGTTGAGGGCCTCGCCCAGCGCATTGTCGCTGGTGAGGTGCCTGACTCCTTGCGTGGCAAGCGGGTGCTGTCTTTGGACATGGCTGCGTTGCTGGCGGGTGCCAAATTTCGTGGTGAGTTTGAGGAACGCTTGAAAACTGTGCTCAGCGAGTTGGCAAAGGATGAGGGCATGACCATTGTCTTTATTGATGAGTTGCATACGATGGTGGGCGCCGGAAAGGCCGAAGGTGCCATGGATGCAGGCAATATGCTCAAGCCTGCATTGGCGCGTGGAGAGCTGCATTGTGTGGGAGCCACCACACTGGATGAGTACCGTAAATACATTGAAAAAGATGCTGCTTTGGAGCGTCGCTTTCAAAAAATTCTGGTGGGTGAACCCAGTGTCGAAGCAACCATTGCCATTTTGCGAGGACTGCAAGAAAAGTACGAAGTGCACCATGGCGTTGACATCACCGACCCCGCCATTGTGGCTGCGGCTGAATTGAGTCACCGCTACATCACTGACCGGTTTTTGCCCGACAAAGCCATTGATCTGATCGATGAAGCAGCTGCCAAAATCAAGATTGAAATTGACTCCAAGCCTGAGATCATTGACAAGCTTGATCGCCGCTTGATTCAGTTGCAAATCGAACGCGAAGCCATTCGCAAAGAAAAAGACCAAGCCTCACGCAAGCGACTGGAGTTGATTGAGGAAGAAATCGTCAAACTGAGAAAAGAGGCGGCTGATCTCGAAGAAATATGGCGTTCCGAAAAAGCCCAAGCCCAAGGTAGTCAGGTGGTGCGTGAAAAAATAGACCAACTGCGCCAGCAGATTGAGGCGCACACCCGCAAGGGCGACTTCAACAAAGTTGCAGAACTGCAGTACGGGCAATTGCCTGAATTGGAAAAGCAACTCAGAGAAGCGCAGGCCAAAGAAACAGGTAAAAGCGCGGGCAATGGGCCCCGTTTGCTTCGCACCCAAGTGGGTGCTGAAGAAATTGCCGAAGTAGTCAGCCGGGCCACTGGGATACCGGTTGCCAAAATGATGCAAGGTGAACGCGATAAATTGCTGCAAATGGAAGGTAAATTGCATGACCGCGTGGTCGGTCAAGACGAGGCCATCAGCGCGGTGGCCAATGCGATTCGCCGTTCACGCTCCGGACTGTCTGACCCGAACCGTCCGACCGGCTCATTTTTGTTCCTTGGCCCTACCGGTGTTGGTAAAACCGAACTGTGCAAAGCTTTGGCGGGCTTTTTATTTGACAGCGAGGACCATTTGATTCGCATGGATATGAGCGAATTCATGGAAAAGCACTCGGTTGCACGCTTGATAGGCGCCCCGCCCGGCTATGTGGGTTACGAGGAGGGCGGCTACCTGACGGAGGCCGTGCGGCGAAAGCCCTATTCGGTCCTTTTGCTAGACGAGGTTGAAAAAGCCCATCCAGATATCTTCAACGTGCTTTTGCAGGTGCTTGATGATGGACGCTTGACCGATGGACAAGGCCGTACAGTGGACTTCAAAAATACGGTCATTGTGATGACCTCTAATATTGGATCGCAAATGATTCAAACCATGGTTGGTGATCCCTATGAAGACGTCAAAGACGCGGTGTGGGGTGATTTGAAAAATTATTTTCGTCCTGAGTTTTTGAACCGCATTGATGAAACAGTGGTCTTTCATTCGCTGGATGCCAAGCATATCGAGTCCATTGCTAAGATCCAGGTTCAAGCATTGTCTGCACGACTGGCCAAGTTGGAGCTGAACCTGGAAGTCTCGGAGGCGGCTTATGCCGAACTGGCCAAAGTCGGTTTTGACCCGGTCTTTGGTGCGCGGCCGCTTAAGCGCGCGATTCAGCAACGGATTGAAAACCCGCTGTCCAAACTCCTGCTGGAGGGACGTTTCTTGCCCAAAGCGACCATCCCCGTGGATGTGGACCCGGTTCGCGAGCCTGGCGTATTCAAGTTTGACCGTGTCATGGGCGTTATTGCCCCGAGTTAGCCAGGTGACTGCGCATTCGCGTTATGGTCGCTATCATGGTTTTTGCTCGGGCGCTATGCCCGAGCTTCTTTTGAGACCGTGATTTCATGACCACCACTCTTTCCGTCAACTCGATCCCACCGGCGAGCGCACCTTTGCGTGAGGACTCCATCATCATGGCGCTGGTGGGCTTGTCACACGCAAGCTCCCATTTCTCGCATTTGCTGTTGCCACTGATGTTCCCTATTTTCATGAAGGAGTTTGGTTGGACTTTCACTGACTTAGGCATGATGAGCTCACTTTTTTTTGTCGTCTCTGGTGCGGGTCAGGCTTGCTCTGGTTTTGTTGTGGACCGTTTCGGTGCCAGGCCGATTCTTTTTGCCGCATTGGGTCTGTTTGCTCTAGCGTGTTTGATCGCATCGGTGGCCAACAGCTATCCGGCCATGATGCTGGTGGCCGTTCTGGCCGGTTTGGGTAACTGTGCTTTTCACCCCTTGGACTTCACTATTTTGAATCAACGCATCTCGAGTGCACGCCTTGGCTATGCCTTCAGCGTGCACGGTTTGACCGGCAGTCTAGGCTGGGCGGTGGCCCCCCTATTTATGGGCGTGATGTCGACCGTGTTCGGTTGGAGAAGTGCTTACACAGCGGCATCTTTTTTGTATCTCTTGATTTTGGCTTTGATGGTGTTTAATCGCGACAAACTGCTCACCAGCACTGTAAAAAGGCAAGTCAATCTACCCCGAAGCCACGACATGGCCTTTATGCGCTTGCCTGTGGTGTGGTGGTGCTTTTGCTTCTTCTTACTCTCGACTGTCACACTGGCTGTGGTTCAAAATTTTTCTTTGCCCATTCTTCAAGCCCTGCATCAAGTCAGTTTTGAGGCCGCTACGCTGACCCTCACCGCCTACATGCTTTGCAGTGCCCTGGGGGTGCTTGTTGGGGGGGTTGTGGCTTCCCGTTTTCCTTTTCGCAGCGACCGCATTGTGGCCAGCAGTATGTGTGGCGGCGCCATGTTGCTTGCCGTGTGCGCCAGTGGTTGGCTGGGTGCACTGGGTACGATGGCGGTGTTGGCCGCTACAGGTTTTGCCGTCGGCATTGGCGGGCCCAGTCGCGACTTGATGATTAAAAAAGCCACCCCTCCAGGCGCTACAGGTCGCATGTATGGCTTGGTTTATTCGGGCTTTGACGTAGGGTTTGCCGTCTCGCCTCTTGTCTTTGGTGCCTTCATGGACCGTGGCTGGTACAGCGCCACTTTGGCTTGCGCTGCAGCGGTGTTGATGCTCAGCGTGGGCGTTGCCTTGGGCGTAGGGCGCAATACGGGGCCCGTTCAGGCAGGGTAATTGAGTGTCAGGCCCGGTACCGGCCAATCGTCAATGGCGATCAGCTTGCCGCTGCCCGACAAGGTCACAAAGACCGTTCGGTTGTCTGGCCCGCCAAAACACAAGTTGGTGGTGAAGCGGTCTGGCAAGCTCACATGTGACTGCAGTTTAGCGTCGGGTGAAATGATGGTGATACCGCCGTGCATTAAAGTCGCTACGCACACATTGCCCAACGCATCTACTGCCATGGAGTCAAAGCGCTGATAGAGCCCGCCAGGCGAGGCAGCGATCATGCGTGCGCCTTGGGGAGATGGCCAACCCTCTTTGTGGACCTGACCTGCGCCGGTCACATCAAAAGCCCAGACTCTGGCGCCTTCGGTTTCTGCGTAATAAAGGGTCTGGCCATCGGGGGAAAGGGCGATGCCATTGGGGGTCATCACCGGCCTGGCGATCACGCTCGCCAAAGCACCATGGGTGGTGCCGTAATAAATCCCACCGCGGTCCATGTCGCTGTGGCGTGCTTTTCCCAGGTCCGAAAAATAAAACCCACCATGGGCATCGAAGACGATGTCATTCGGTCCCCGAAGACCCAAGCCTTCTACCGTGTCATAAAGGCGATCGAACTTGCCCGTGTTCAGGTTGACCCGCTCGATGCGCCCGCCACTGTAATCGTTGGCTTGACTGATGGGCCTGAAGCATCCATCTGACTCCGTGGTGTAGTTGAATCCACCATTGTTACAAATATAGACCGCACCATCTGGTCCAATTGCTGCTCCGTTAGGGCCACCCCCCAAATCAGCCACTACCGAGACTTTGCCATCTGGCGTGATACGCGTTAGGGTGCCGCGGGCAATTTCAACCAACACGACCGAGCCATCGTCCATGGCAATCGGGCCCTCAGGGAATTGCAGGCCCGAAGCAATTTCGCGAATCTTCATGCGCATCTCCTTGTGTGTGGGGTTCAGTGTCAGTAACTTCTTTCTTCTCGTCTGTCACCTGTGTTTCCGCTCTATCAGGTTCGGCGGATAGACACGCGGCCGATTCTGCTAATCTCACAGGCACTTTACTGAAAGACAAGCATGAATACCACAGAAATACAACCCGTGATGGCGGGCCATTTGCTCGTCGATTGTCTGATCGCGCAAGGCGTTACGCATGCTTTTGGTGTACCTGGCGAAAGTTATCTGGCGGTGCTTGATGGCTTTCATGCGCACGCCGAGCGGATTCAGTTTGTCACCTGCCGACAAGAAGGCGGTGCCGCCTATATGGCCGACGCCCATGGGCGTTTGACTGGCCGTCCTGGCGTGTGCTTTGTTACCCGAGGCCCGGGTGCTACCAATGCGTCCATCGGTATCCATACGGCATTTCAGGATTCAACCCCAATGGTCTTGTTTGTTGGCGATGTGGCCAGTGACACCCGTGATCGCGAGGCTTTTCAAGAAGTCGATTTTTGTGCTTTTTTTGGCCCTAGCACCAAAGGCATGGCCAAGCGGGTTGAACGCATTGACGATGCAAAGCGGATACCTGAGTATGTTGCCCGCGCCTTTGCCACGGCAATGAACGGTCGTCCAGGCCCTGTGGTGCTGGTCCTGCCTGAGGACATGCTGACGCACATGGTGCAAGTCCAGCCCTTGGCTCGCGTCGAAGCCGTTGAGGCTTGGAGCGACCCCGGAGCCTTGCGTCGTCTGCGTGAAATGCTGTTGCAAGCAAAGCGCCCTTTTGTGATTGCCGGTGGCGGTGGGTGGACGCCTCAATCGGCGCAGGCCTTGCAGCGATTTGCAGAAAACTGGATGCTGCCCGTTGGTAACGCCTTTCGCTTTCAGGACACTTTCGATAATTTCCACCCTCAGTACGCGGGCGACGTCGGTATCGGCATCAATCCCAAGCTGGCGGCACGTATCAAAAACAGCGATTTGATCATTGCCATTGGCCCTCGTTTGGGGGAGATGACGACGGGCGGATATACCTTGTTGGTCCCACCCAAGCCGGCCCAGAAACTGGTACATATTCATGCCAGTGCCGAAGAGTTGAACCGTGTGTACCAAGCCGATCTGGCGTTGTGCGCGACCATGAACGCGGCTGCGCGCAGTTTGGAGGTGCTGACCGCACCCCCATCATTGCCATGGGAAACCTGGACCCATGAAATTCATGCTGATTACGAAGCCAATGTCTTGCCTCAGACCTTGGCAGGCCTACCCGCTGACAACGAGGCAGGATTGGTTGACATGCCTTTTGTGATAGCAACGCTGCAAAAACACCTGCCAAGTGATGCGGTGCTGACCAACGGCGCTGGCAACTTTGCCAGTTGGGTGCACCGTTACTTCAAACACCATGGGCTTGTCAAAGGCCACAAGACACAGTTGGCACCGACAGTGGGCGCCATGGGCTACGGGGTGCCTGCAGGTATTGCGGCAGCCATCGTGACGGGCAGGGTGGTTTTCACCATGGCTGGCGACGGCGATTTCTTGATGAACGGCCAGGAACTGGCCACAGCCGTGCAACACGGCGCCAAAAGCATCATTGTTTTGCTTAACAACAGCATGTACGGCACCATTCGGATGCATCAGGAGCGCGATTATCCCAAGCACATATCGGGGTCGCGTTTGATGAACCCCGACTTTGCGGCTTTGGCACAAGCCTACGGTTATGTGGGTACGCGCATTTCGCGCACAGCAGAATTTGAAGCCGCTTTGATTGCTGCGCTGGCCCGAGAGCAAGGCACTTTGATTGAAGTGACCCTTAACCCTGAAGTCATTACGACGCGCGGCACACTCAGCGCTATCACTGCCGCCGCGCTAAGCAAATGAGCGTTGGACATTAAAAAATATTCAATTCAGTGACAAGCGTGCTGAATAAAGTTGAAAAGGGCTGAACCCCGTGAAGGATTCAGCCCTTTAAGAACAAGGTAATCGCTGTGGTTTACTTGAGGTGTTTACCGATCAGGCCGGCCAACTCAAACATGGTGACTTGGGCTTTGCCAAAAACCGCTTTAAGTTTGTCGTCTGCATTGATGTTGCGTTTGTTGACACTGTCTTGCAGTCCATGCTTTTTGATGTAGACCCACAACTTGCTCACGACTTCGGTGCGTGGCAAAGGGGCTGCACCCACCACAGCGGCCAATTCGGCGCTAGGTGTCAAAGCTTTCATGAACGCCGCATTAGGCGTCCGTTTTTTTGCGGGCGCTTTAGCCGCCACTTTTTTAGCAGGCGCTGCTTTCGCAGTTGTTACTTTTTTTGCCGGAGTTTTCTTTGCAGTTGCCATGTTGAGATTCCTTTGTACGGAAGTGGGTTCGAAACCGGAAACACTGATTTGGTCCGGCGACCTTCATGCTAATGGAGAAAACCATGGTTTCCAAGTCAAGAAATTATTTTTCACACGTAATTCCCATTGTTGTTGCTGTTTCTGCCACGCTGATCGCGCCAAAGTCTTCACAACTTCTCTTCCCGACCAAAGTAAAAGATATGTTGCAGTGATTTTTTTCCGCAAGGTGGGAATAAAATTTTGCAATGTGATAATTTTAAATGCTGCGCCGCGTCAATATTTCTCAATATGAGAAATTTAATTTCATATTGAGAAATAATAATTGTAAGCTATTGAAATTAAACAAATAAAAAAAAGTCTTGTATAAGATATAAGATATTTTCATGTCTTATATAAGAGTTAAGATAAGTCACCGACTTACAGAGCGGTCGCAAGCCAAGCCCGTTTATTTAACCCTTTGGAGATCAAAATGCCACAAAACTTCACCGAACAACTCAGCCGCGAGCAACAAGTTGCTGCGTTGGAAAAAGACTGGGCCACCAACCCCCGCTGGAAAGGCGTGAAACGCGGTTACTCTGCAGCGGATGTCGTGCGTCTGCGCGGCAGCATGCCCATTGAGCACACACTGGCCCAGCGCGGCGCAGAAAAGCTGTGGGACAAAATCAATGGCGGCGCCAAAAAGGGTTACGTCAATTCCTTCGGTGCCATCAGCGCCGGACAAGCCATGCAACAAGCCAAAGCTGGCTTAGAAGCGGTGTACCTGTCGGGTTGGCAAGTCGCTGCCGATGGTAACTCGTCTGAAACCATGTACCCAGACCAATCGCTCTATGCCTATGACTCTGTGCCGACCATGGTGCGCCGCATCAACAACACCTTCAAACGTGCGGATGAAATCCAATGGGGTCGCGGCGTAAATCCCAGCGATAAAGAATTCATCGACTACTTCTTGCCCATCGTGGCTGACGCCGAAGCCGGCTTTGGCGGCGTGTTGAACGCGTTTGAATTGATGAAGAACATGATTGCCTCTGGCGCCGCTGGCGTGCACTTCGAAGACCAATTGGCTGCGGTGAAGAAATGCGGTCACATGGGCGGTAAAGTCTTGGTGCCAACACAGGAAGCATGTGAAAAGTTGATCTCTGCACGTTTCGCTGCTGACGTGATGGGCACATCTACCATTGTGTTGGCCCGTACCGATGCTGAAGCGGCTAACCTGATCACTTCTGACCACGATGCCAATGACAAACCTTTCCTGACCGGAGAGCGCACACAAGAAGGTTTCTACCGCGTCAAAAATGGGCTGGAACAAGGCATCAGCCGCGGCGTTGCATACGCCCCTTACGCGGACTTGGTTTGGTGCGAAACCGGTGTGCCTGACATTGGCTTTGCTCGTGAATTCGCGCAAGCCGTACATGCTGCATGCCCAGGTAAGCTGTTGTCTTACAACTGTTCGCCGTCCTTCAATTGGAAGAAAAACCTCAATGACAGCCAGATCGCTTCCTTCCAGGAAGACTTGTCTGCGTTGGGCTACAAGTACCAGTTCATCACCTTGGCGGGTATCCACATCAATTGGTACAACACGTTCCAGTTCGCCCATGCCTACGCCAACGGTGAAGGCATGAAGCATTACGTCAACATGGTTCAAGAGCCAGAATTTGCGGCACGCGACAAGGGCTACACCTTTGTTTCACACCAGCAAGAAGTGGGTGCAGGCTACTTCGACGACGTGACCACCGTGATCCAAGGCGGCTCGTCTTCTGTGAAAGCCCTCACAGGTTCGACTGAAGAAGAGCAGTTCCACTGATTTGTCTAAAGCGCTTGAAAAAGCGTTTTTGATTTTTTAGCCACCTGAAGCCAAAGCGGCAGGTGGTTTTTTTATGTGCGCCCAGCATGGGCGCACTCCTACGGGTGCAAGTCCCGTCGCAAGTTGATCACGACGAGCGAAGTGAAGCGCAACTGCATGAGGGTGACCGAGTGTGGGAAGGAAGCGTGGAACATAAACTGTGAGCCGATGAACAAGAATCGGATACGAGGCACTGCCAAGCAGGGCGACTGGGCATGAAACCAAGAAGCTCTTGTGATCAAAGCGAGGTGGTGTATATCGGAGCTGAGGGAGGGGAAATCCACTGGGGTGACGAGACTGCGTTGGTGAACACGGATGTGCGAGGCACAAGCTATGCGCCTGCAGGCAAAACGGCGGTGACTTTGGCCGTTGGAGGAACGCGTCCAAAGCTCTCGATGATTGCCACCGTGAAGAACCAAAGCAAGACGCGTTGGATGATCATTGACGAAACCTTTGACGCGCAAAAGCTGATTGAGTTTTTACAGGCCTTGATCAAGGATGCGGGCAAAAAAGTGTTTTTGATTTTGGACAACTTGCGGGTACACCACAGCAAGCTGGTCAAGGCGTGGGTGGATGAACGCGAGGACAAGATAGAGCTGCTTTACTTGCCCAGCTAGAGCCCAGAGCTCGACCCGAAGGAGCGGTTGAATGCGGGCTTGAAACAGGAGATGGGCAAGCGCGTGCCAGTGAGAACGAAGGCCAAATTACGCGATGCGGCCAATGAGCACATGATGAAGTTGGAGCAAAACCCTGAACGCGTGATGAGTTATTTCCAGGACAGCCGCGTTCGTTATGCGGCTTAAAACTTCACAGGGCCGGATCAATAACTGGTCGGTTCGGCCAGAACTGAAGCTTTAATTCATCGCGCAACTGCGAGTAAACCGTTACGTCTTTTTGGGGGACTTGGTAAACACGCCTTCGCAGGCCTCGCGAGATGGGTCCTTTTCGGGCAGCTTTTTGCATACGCCGGCAAGTTGACCGCTTAGCACCCGCAATGTTTTGGTGTGCTGTGACTTTTCGTTCCACGCCAGCAGCAGCGCACCCATTTTTTCAAGGCTGCGGCGATTGCGTTCATAGAAGGTCTCCGGTGCAGGATCAAGCTCAGCAATGATCTGGCTCGCTGCTTTTCCAATCCGTGCACTGTCTTCAGGTGACAATTCAATCAACTTCGCGACGTATCCACTGCCCCATTGCAGGCGCGTAGCGGGGCCAATAGCAGTTGAATAGGCCTTCTCAGACCAGTCCAACGAGGCCGCCTTGTCGCCCCTTTTTTTCGCATTCGAAGCAAGCACCAGCATATGGTAATAAGGGGATACGGCCTTGGGTAGCTCGGCCATCAGCATGGCATCAGACTCATCGAGCAGGCCCACTTCGCTGAGCAAATGGGCCGCCGATGGGATAACGGCTTGGCGCTCGTACTTGTCGTCAATAGCGTTGTCGGCTTTGGTTGCGGCCACTCGGGCCATGGTTTGCAACGCCACATCCACAGGCGCCTTTGCGTCCTTTTCATGACCCAACTGCGCCAGCACCACTTTGCCTTGTACGGCAGCCAACTGGTCCGCCTTAGACAAGGTTATATCCAAAGCCAGCCGGTCCAAAGTCAAACTCCAAGCCGCGACCAAACCAAGCCTGGTCGCGGTGCCCGCATCCGTTAGGCCTCCGACGATATCACCTGCATAGTTGGCCAGAAGATCGGCATTCTCATGTGCCAAAGCGCCGTCTGCCAATATCTTTTGAATGTCAACAAGGGCCCTCGCTTTATCCAATGCCTTGAACTTTTCTTGCAAGGCCATGACGACCGATGTCAGTGTCAACCGGGCTGCGGCCTGCTTGTGCTCAACAGGGACCTTGGCAGCCAACTGCAACACGGTCGCGGCCAGGTCCTTCTTTTCCACCAACTGGGCTTGGTCGGTTTCCCACGAGTAGTAGGCCAGCATGCGCCACGCATCGGGCTTCAGCGGTGGGGATGCCGTCGACACGTTGAGTGCGGCTGCCAATGTCTCGTGAATGGGCTGTGAAGCATTGAGAGCCAAACGCAGCACTTGCATGTACAAGACAGCATCAACCTCACCCGGTAGGCGGGTGATTTCTGTGCCATCGGGCTTGAACAATATCGTCGTAGGATAGCCGCGTACCTTGAACTGCGTCCCCAACTTTTGAGCACCTGGCGTGTCGCCATCGAGGTAGACAGGTATGAACGCTTTGCTGCGTTCAATGAAGTCTGGTCGGCTAAACACGGTTGCCTTGATCTGATTGCACGGCGGGCACCACACTGCACCCCAGTAGAGAAAAACAGGTTTCCCCTCGGTTTTTGCTTTGTCAAATATTGCCTCGACGCTTGAATCATTGGGCTTCATCCACTCAATGCTGTGCATCTGCCCAACTTTGCCGCCCTGTGCCGGAGGGGTTGCACTTTCCGGGGCTTTAGAGCATGCCGCCAGAATGCCCAGTGCGATACATACAAGGGGGAGTCGTTTGGTAAGTGGTCGCAGCGTCATAACGTAAAAGTAAATTGATCAATCAATGCACCCGGAGTGCGGGAGCCGCCAAGCGAGCGCCGGGTATAGGTTTCAACCGCTGGATCAATCGCTGTGTGCGATGTCAAAGCCAGCAATTTCGTCCCCAACGCGTCATACAAACTCTCATCCCAGCGCATGTCCTGGATGGGGCCCATAATTTCCCCGTTCTCGACCCAGAAGCAGGCGTAGCGAGTCATGCCGGTGATCCGCGCTGACACTGGGTCGCTCCAGTTGAGGTAATGTAAATTGGACAGGTACAGCCCCGTACCCAGTGCTGTGAGGACATCTTTTTCCTCCAGCGTCCCAGGCGCCATATCGAGCGCACGAGGTCCCTCTTCGTCATCTGCCCCATTGGTCGTCAGACCATACTCTTTGCTGCTGCGCGAACTCACCAGCAAGGTCGCCAATTCTCCATTGACGACGAGAGGCGTTGCCAGTGCCGAGACCTCGCCCTGTGCGTTGAAACGTGGCGTCAAGCCAAGTCCGAAGTTTTCTGTCACATTGACCAATGGCGACAGCGATGTCTCTTTGTCTGCCAACTTTTTAAAGGGGCTGCGCCCCTGCTTCCACGCCGCCGCTGACAATGCGTTCCAGCCCATCATGCCCACCAGATCGGCAACCGCACGCGGAGCCAAGTAGGTGCGGTACTGGCCAGGTTTCAAGGATTGCAGGGGTCTATCCATCAGCGACAGCAGGTGCTTGCTGTGCGCCAAATTGGCCTTCCACGCCGTACTGTCCCATTGGCTGCCGGCATAACTACCTTTCACCGCTCGCGCTCCGTTGTAAAGCGAATAGTCCATGAAAAAAGTCTGGGTCGCAAACCAGTGGCGCTGGCCCTTGGAGTTGCGGTTGGCACGAATGACAACGCCAGCCGCGTACAGTCCCGCCAAGTCGCAACCCAGCGCTGGTTCCACCACGGCATGGACCACCTGATGAGGGGCCAGCAATTGACCTTCAAACTCAGAATCGCTCTGGCCATGGTTCTCGATCAGGACTTGATGGGGGTCAACTGGTAGCACCAGCAGCTCATTCCGGCAACGGCTCAGTAACTGCGCCGTGGACGCCACGTCCTGCGCGAGTTGGCCAGACAAACTGCGTGAATGCTCGGATGTCCGACCACCTCGCTGCAGTTGCAGTGAGAGTGTGATTTGCTCAACGTTCGTGTTCTGGCGTACCCGATTGCCGTTGAAGCGCACAAACAGCGTTTCTTCTGCACTGAGATTCAAGGTCGCCGCTTCACCATCGACAAGTTGGCCTAGAACGTCATCACACACCGCATCAAAGTACTGGCGCACGTTAGCAACAAAGGGGCTGCGGCTCATGACTGACCTCCAAACACTTCAATACCGCGGAACAGACACGGTGGCGAGGCATGTCCGACCCGAATCACTTGGCTGGGCTCACCTTTGCCGCAGTAAGGGGTGCCGTAGGTTTCAGCTTGCTGGCCAACGGCCGCCAGACGGTTCCAGAAATCAACCGTTACACCCCGGTAGTTGGGGTTGCGCACCACGCCGGCTAGTTTTCCGTCTTTTATCAATCGACCATGCTCGCAGCCGAACTGAAATTTGTTGCGGTAGTCGTCAATCGACCATGACCGGTTGGTCGTCATTAACACGCCGTCTTCGACCGAGGCAATCATGGCGTCGAGGGTGGAGTTTCCGGGCTCCAGGTTGATGTTAGCCATGCGGTCAATGGGCGCGCGGTTCCAAGAAGCAGACCTGAAGTTGGCCACGCCCAGCAGGCCGGCACGCTCCTGCGACTCCACCGACCCCAGGCCCCGTTTCAGGATGCCGTTCTGAATCAAAAACTCACGCTTGGCAGGGTTTCCTGCATCGTCAAAGGCATAGCTCGCCAGCGCATTCAAGGTCGTCGGATCAAAGCTCACATTCATAAGCGGTGAGCCGTATTGCAATGCCCCGAAGTCAGATGTTTTAACAAAGCTCCAGCCGGCATAGTTGCGCTCATCGCCCAAGATGCGGTCCAACTCCAAGGGGTGGCCGATGGACTCGTGGATTTGCAGCATCATTTGGTCCGGCATCAAAATCAAATCCATGCGCCCTGACGGGCAATTGGGTGACGCCAAAAGTTCCAACGCCTCGATCGCAACCCGGCGGCCTTGGTCAGCAAACAAGGCCTTTTGGAATACCTCGCCACCGTACTGTCCGGTTTTGGACCAACTGCGGCTTTGCGATTGCAATCCTTCGGCTGCGGTGGCGGACAGTGTGACATCCAGCATGTCAAACTGCTGCCGCGTCTCGGTGCCATTGGACGTGAAGTAGTCGATTTGGGTTTGAATCAACATGGCTTTGGCACTGCGGTTGACCACCTTGTCACCGACTGCCATAGCGGCTGATGCTGCCAAAAGACACTCCATGATATCTGCCAGCGGTGTGGCCGCTAGCCGCTGCTGGGCCGGGCTTTTGTAGTCGCCGCGCACCGGTGCGCGATGGCCCTCGGAAAACTGATGCACTTTGAACGCACTGGTCGCCCGCGTTGTCACAACCGCCTGATCGAATGCGCGCTTGAGCCCAGACTCACTTAAATCAGCCGTGGCAGCATAGCCAAAGGTGCCATGCACCAACACTTCGCACATGGCGCCTTCTTCGGTGCAACTTTCATTTTTATCGGGAGTGTCGTTGCGGACCTCGCGGTACTGCGTGGTCTCGCTGGAAAAGCGCAAGCCTGCCCAATCGGCGCCTTGGCGCGCATGGGCCAAAGCAACCTGGTGGTTAAAAGATGGCACTGACATCAAAGCACTCCGTGGGTTTGGTTTGTAGTGTCTGCAAGTCTAATGCGTCCGGCCACCGTTTGCGCTGGATCGGCTGCGCAAGGCGGGCCGCGAACTGGTTCTGTCGCCATAGTGGGCTCTGGCCGAAAGGACTTACGTCGCTGACCTGGTGATCAAACAGCTTGGCTTTAGAACTGGTTGGCTGCAGACATGGTTTTGCCCTCGGGGCAGTTCATCTGCCCCTTGCGGATCATGTGCATGGTTTCGATTCCCGCGATGATGATTCGTGCACTCCAAAACGACTTGAATCCGAGTATCGCTCGGGTGATTCGTTTGATGGCCCGCTGGTCCTGCTTGACGATGTTGTTCAAGAACCTGTTCTGTCGCATCAAGATATCGACGCAGGCGTCAGGGGGATAGGCGACTTACCATCTCACGCAAGTCAACATCACTTGCAGCGGGTAGTGGTGCCGTTTGAGAGCTTTGCGTAAAGCGCTATTGACCAAACTTTTACTGAAATCATGCATGCGCTGGATTGTCGTTTATGCTTACTGCGACAAAGCCCATAAAACTTAGGAGTCAAGGATGCGAATAACCCACATTGACCACTACAACATCCGCCTTAAGCCATCTGACCTGAAGGTGATCCGTGATTTTTATGTCGACGTGTTAGGTCTGACGGAAGGCGCTAGGCCTCATTTCAACTTCCCTGGCTATTGGCTTTATGGCGGAGCGGAAGCGGCCATACTTCATCTGGCTGCCACACTGCCAGACCAAGCAGACGGGATTTCTCCGGAAAAACCGACTGGCCAGTTCGATCACATCTCGCTCAAAGCTTCGGACTCAGTCAGTGCGCGCGCGCGGCTCGTTGCTGCTGGTGTGCCGTTTGACGAACGTCCTGTGCCTGGCTGGCGCATGAATCAGATATTTTTCAAAGATCCCGCAGGATTGAAGGTCGAGTTGACCTTTGATATGGAACGCGAAGATCATTTACCCAAATGATCTGTAGCTTTCAACTGTCACGCTAAAGTTAAGCTGCTGATGGTGCCGCTATCAGGGCCCGAACCCAAAGTCTTACAGGACGCCCAAAGTGGCGCCAAAATTCACATTGCAAACGGCCCCAAAAAGGGCAAAAGAAACAATCAATTAACCCCATTCGAAAAGCCCTAAATTACTCAAAAAAAGTGCCTCCTCAATGGCGATCATGCCTGGCTCCATATTTCCGATCCGTGAGACCAATTCCTAAGTGTCACCGTAGTTGCAAAATTGATGCATAAAGATGCTACTTGTGATGCGAGTTGTAAATGCGAACCACACTAACAATTGATGATGAGCTGTTTGCAAAAGCGATGGCTTTGGCCGAACCTGGAATCGACAAATCCGATCTTTTGCGTGAATGCGTAAAGGCATTCATCCACCTTCAATCGTCGAGGCGTTTGGCTGCGCTAGGCGGTAAGGCTCCAGAAATTAAATTGGCTCCGCGGCGCAGAGAGGTTGCGACTAGAACATGATTGTTCTTGCTGACAGCTCAATCTGGGTCGCTCATTTCAAAGAGCCCAACCAGCACCTTGAGATGTTGCTCACAAACGGGCAAGTTGTTTGTCATCCCTACATAGTTGGTGAGGTAGCCTGTGGTACGCCTCCTGAAAGACGCCATTTCATAGACCTTTTGACAAATCTCGAGGGCCTTCCAGTTGCCACGCATGATGAAGTCTTAGGAACCTTAGAGGGCCGAAAACTTTACAGTCTTGGGTATGGTTATGTCGATCTGTGTTTGGTGGCCTCTGCATTGATAAGCGAGAAGGCTTTAATCTGGACCCTAGACAAATCCCTGAAGAAAGTCGCCGAAGCACTTCATCGTTCGTACGAGCCAAAACTTCATTCATAAGTTAAGGTAAGGATTTTGCATCGCTCGAATATGGCGCGCTAGCCACGTCGCTGGAGAACCTGCGCTGCAAGTTCGAGGCAAAGGAAGTCGACATCCACATCACTGGTTTTGCGAAGATTGTTGGGGAACTGATTGATGGCGTGCGCAGTGTGCTTATCTTCCTTGCAATCGCGGTAGTGATCGCTGCCATCATGGCCACTGCTCGCCGCCGTCCTGCGTCGCCAAGATCAGGCCGCCGTGGCCTACCGCCCAAGCAACTGCGCTAGCCAGATCACGCCCTTGCGACTGTTGCAGCAGTGCCATAGCAGCCGCATTGCCGGGATCCCGGCCAAGGCCACTGCACTGGGTCAAATGAAATGGGGTCGATTTGTTTTCGCTGCAATTTGTCCCGGTTTGGATTCGAATACTGGCGTTGGGGTAGCCATAGGAAATAGGTTGATTCCATTGGCTTTCAGGCTACTTTACGTACTTTAAATTCCGTTTTCTCAGACGACCCCTACATGTGGGAAGACGTCAAATTCGTGTTGGTAAATGTATTGGATGGAAAACCCTTGCTTCTTGCCGTTACTATTTGCACCAAAACCGAGATCACCCCTACCCGGTCCAGGTTTTAGCAGTTGCAAAAACCACAACCCGACATTACAAAAAAAGTAAGGTAATAACATGACTGAATCAACAATTACTGCAAAGGGTCAGACAACTGCCCCAGTTCACATCAGGCAGACGATTGGCAGTGTGCCAGGCACGCGCTGGGTTTGGCATGTTCTCTCGAACGGGCGGGTCTTTGTGTGGGCCAAAATCAAGACCTCTTCGGACGTCAAGGGTATGGTCAAAGTACCCAAAGGAAAGCGACTGTCTATTGAAGAAATGAGGCCTTGATGATCGCTGGATCTGTGGACATCAATGTGCTATTGCGACTGCTTACCTAAGACGATGCAATACAAGCACAAACGGTCGACAGACTCATAGCAAAACACTCGAAAAAAGGCGAGCTGCTCTTTGTCCCAATTACTGTTGTGCTTGAGTTGGAATGTGTGCTGCGGTCAAGGCTGGCGCAGTCCAAGGCGCAACTCATTGCCACTTTTTTGGCATTACTGACAATGGTTGAGTTCAGCTTTGAGTCGGAGGATGCCGTAGAACAAGCGTTGGCCGATTTTGAAGATGGCAGCGCTGACTTCAGTGAATATTTGCACTTGGCCATTTATCGCAAAATCGGCGCACTGCCATTCTGTACTTTCGATCGCATGGCCAGCAGGACACTTGGTGCCAAGGGTTTGTCAATCACCCCGCACTAAACGGTTGCGCTTGAAACTGAATTGACTCAAACGAGGTTGACCAGGGAAAGCACGTTTTGCCAACATCAAAAAGCGGTTCTGTCGATGCAAGCATAAAAGACAATCCAGCGCATGCATGATTTCCGCAAAAGTTTGGTCAATAGCGCTTTACGCAAAGTTCTCAAACGGCTTCACTGCCCTGAACCCAAAGCGGAAGTTGAGGAACTTGGGATCATTACCAAAAAAAGCTCATTAATTTTTTGATTCCTTGGCAACGATTGGACCGCTTGTTTTGATAAGTTCATCTAACACTGACATAGCTTCCTTGGATGTCGCAGTGTAGGGATCAAATTCTGGATGCGCTATACGCACCATAGGACTGTCTTTATATAAATGAACAAGTGCCATAGACCATTTGCCAAATTGCCTGTGCGTAATTTCTTCCATCGACAACAATTCAATATTTTTGTGATTTCGACTCGCCATGATGCGAGAGTAAAGAACGTTGACTTGGTGTCTCTCACCTTCCAATACCTGCATCCATAAGCCTGAACCTTGACATAAGATGCCTGTGATATTTTCCCCTTTGTTGTAGATACTCGACTTCTCTAAAATTGAAGTGGTAACAGTGGTGGTAATGGGGCCTACTGGCTGGCTGACGTACAAAAGGCGAACAAGCATGTTTAGCCCCTTTTAAGATTTACATCACAACGCATAAGAAGATTTTTACTGACCAATCGCTCAATTTTTTGGTGCGCCAAGACTATCAGCGCACTTACCGCAAATGCTGACTTGCCTCTGGCATCTTTGGGTAAAAAGTCAAGTACTTCAGGGGTAAACTCTGTATCTGTGGACCAACAGCGCTGAGGTTCGACTTCTTTGGCACGAGCTTTTTCCATAGAGTAATCGTTTGGCGCATGGCAGCTAGGGCAACAGGTAGTGTCAATGATTTGCATTTGCATAGCGTATCAGCTTAACAAGTCGTTTTCAATCCGGGGTTAGAAGCTTTCACAGTGCTTTAAAGCGATTGTCGCCATTGCAGCCAAAAATGCTGGGCAGCCTTGCAACTTGGTGAGAATTTTAAAGATCCGACTTGATGCGTACCGTCGTCAACATTCAGATAAGAGAAACCACCACCGCGTGATGTGCATGGAACAGATGTACTGTTCACCAACTGCGCAGCCCTACCGCGCACGCTCAACGCGGCGCGGGCCAGCAATGCGTTCGAGCGAAAACTGCAAACGCTCAGCCGTATTCCTTTTTTGATCATTGACGACTTTAGCCTCAAGCCTCTGCGAATACCGGCGGATGAGGACTTGCACGAACTCATCGCCGACCGCTATGAGCGCACGGCCACCATCATCAAAAGCAATTTGGACTTCACCGAGTGGGATCAGGCGTTCCCAAGCAACCCGTTATTGGCATCAGCTACGCTGGACCGTCTCAGGCCTAACGCTTATTGCCTCTTGCTGGATGGGCAGTCATACCGAACGCCACGGCAGGTGGCGATCACGATGGCGATAAAAACAAAGAATTCGGCTTTGCAAAAAGACACGAAATAAAGACAAAATCACAACCCGAAAGATGTCAGTTTGAGACCCCTCAAGCTGGCCTCTAAGTGCCGAAAATGCACTGGCTCCATTATGCTGAAAAGTGACACACGGTCTGTGGCACTGACAGGGGATGCTGGAAAAATGGACCGTATCCGGTAATACAGCTGATCGAATTGACTCGCATTGATGATGCGGTCACGCGCACAGCTCAAGCCTTCGCTCTGGACGTGGTAGTCGGGCAAGACCAATGGGGATTCGATGCGTATTTTTTTCAAGGCTGAGAGCTTTGAGGCGATGGAGCAGGGCGCTGTGTTGGCGTTGGACTTGATCGCTCACGACCTTTTTGCTGCCATGCGCATAGTGCTTGACCAGGAGGCTGCCATCGACTTTCAAATCACCAGCCTTGACCGCCAGAACCAGCAAGTGCCCCTCGGGCGAGACAACCACGATGTCGAGCTTGCCAATGTGTTGCTAGCCACCCCAAACGGTGGACCATGGCAGTTTGTGAAAAAAATCAAAGCCAGCGGGCAAACCGCCGCGATTTGAATTAAGACGTCGCGCTCACGGTACTCGCCCGAATTGAGCGGGGCATGGGACGGAAAACTGGGGTGAATTTGCGCCCTACCATATCTTGCACGGGCCTGGCTCACAGCTTAAGAAAGAGTCTGGCCAGTCCATTAAAAATGAACCATGATTTAACAAATGGAGCCGTCTTGCACCGCTGGCTCAAGTTGCCGTGCCCAGCCGCTTAGGGAGTTTCGGCTGAAACCATCGTTAAAACAGCGAGGTCCTGTGGCTCAATTTTTGTGAACCTCTGAAAAGACATTCATAAATAATTTTACATATGGTAAGTACCAATAGATATAAAAATAATAATATTATAAATTAACTGATGTTTGAGATATGAATCCAATTCAGACATCTTTTAGGACACTTTAACTATGACATTGAAGCCACGCTTTCTTTCCTCCATCGCCGCGCTGGCTATCGCCGCGCTTCTCGTACCGTCATCGACTCGGGCGCAAACGGTATCTCTTCGAATGCAAGGCTTCTTGCCGAGCGCGCTGTCGACACAGAAGGCGTTCGAGGAGTTTGCCAAAGTAGTCAACGAGAAATCGGGTGGCAAGCTGGTCATAAATGTCTTGCCGGTCGGCGGTGCCGTTGGTGTCACAGAGACCATTAGCGCCATCCAGGCGGGTGTACTCGATGGTCATCATACCTGCGCCGTCTTCCACGCAGCCAAAGAGCCGGGCTTCGGTGTTCTCGACACGGGTCCAACATTCGATACGGTTGAGCAGCGTGATCGGTGGTTCACGGACGGCGATGGCGTAACCTTACTTCGCGAGCTCTACGCCCAATTCGGCATGCATTACGTCGGCAACGTGTTTTGGCAGGTTGAGCACATCCCCTCTCGCAAGCCGCTTAACGGGATTGCGGACCTCAAGGGCCTGAAGATCCGCGTGCCGCCAGGGCTTGTGTCTGACATGCTCAGCAAGGCGGGGGCTGCAGTCGTCAACATCGCTGGCGGCGACGTTTTCACTGCGCTCCAGTCTGGCGTGATTGATGCGGCCGATTGGTCCTCCCCCAGCATGAACATCGACAGTGGGCTTCACAAAGTGGCCAAGTACTCGGTCAACGCCTCCCATTCGTTACCGGCCTGTGAGATTGCCGTCTCCAAGGCGAAATGGGACTCCATTCCAACCGACCTCAAAAAGCTGTTCGAGGCCGAGGTAAGGGCCATGAGCGCCAAGGTTAAGGACACGATTGTTGCTTCCGACAAGGCTGCCCTCGAAAAGTTGAAGGCTGACGGCGTACAGGTCATCACGTGGCCAAAAGAGGAGGTCAACAAGCTCAGGGCGGTCACATGGGAGGTTCAGGACCAGTTCGCGGCCAGAAGCCCGATGGCAAAGAAGATTGTGGAGAGCCTGCGCTCGTTCCAAAAGAATACGGCCCGCTAACTCATCCTAACTCGCTATGCCAGCAAACCTGTCGTCCGATATGATGTTAGTGCGGCGCCTATTTCATCGCATCGCGATTAGCATCGGCTACGCCAGCAGTTGGCTATTTCTGATCGCAGTTGGCATCTCCTCGTTCGAAGTCATCATGCGCTACGGGTTCAACAGTCCGTCGAGCTGGGCCCATGAGACGACGACGACGTTGTGCGTCATCGCCTTCGGCTTCGGCGGTGCCTATTGCATGGCCCGCAACGAGCACATCCGCATCACAAGCTTTTCCGAGAAGTTGAACTTGCGGACGCAACGTTTGTTTGAGCTGATCTCGTTTCTGGTTGGGATCTTCTATCTTTGCGGCCTTGGCTGGGGCCTTTGGCTCCAGGCCAAGCAGTCTGTCTGGCGGTTCGGCGCAATCGGTTGGACGCCGGAACTTGTGCCCGGCCCGCCGCACTGGCCGCTGCCGGCGATCGCGAAGGCTGCGCTGTTAATTTCGGCGCTCCTGTTCCTCACTGTAGTCGTCGAGCGGCTCTTTGAAATCCTCCGGCCCCGCAAGGAGTAACGTATGCTTCTGGGGATAGACATCGCTGTCTGGTCGATCCTGATACTCGTGGCTATGGTTGGGCTGCTTGTCATCGGCGTACCGCTCGCGTTCACCACGGGGGGGATCGGCGTCGCGCTCTGCCTCCTCCTATTTGGGCCGCAAGGTCTCTTCCTGCTCGCGAGCCGAACATTTACGTTCTTCGACACCTATGTGCTTGTCGCGGTACCGTTCTTCATCTTCATGGCGTCGATCTTCGAGAAATCGGGCCTTGCGAGCGACCTCTACAATGCTGTGAAGCTGTGGACCGGACGGCTCCCAGGCGGCGCGGCGATTGTGACTACGGTCTTCGGAATCATCATCGGTGCAATCATTGGCGTGGCCGGAGGGGAGATCGTGCTGATGGGCCTCGTCGCCATGCCGCAGCTGTTGCGTCTCGGCTACGACCGCAAGATTACGATAGGTCTCGTGTGCGCCACAGGTGCTCTTGGCAGCATGATCCCGCCCTCAATCATCCTTGTCTTCTACGGGCTCTCTGCCAACGTATCGATAGGCGATTTGTTTCTTGCATCGTTCCTGCCGGGGCTATTGCTCGCTGTATTGTTCGTCGCCTACGTCCTCATTCGCTGCATCGTGAACCCCAGTCTTGGGCCCCCGCCGCCATTGGCGGAGACCCAGCTCCCGTTTGCTGCGAAGCTGAAGCTCCTCACCGGCGTCGCCCTCCCGATGCTGGTACTGCTCGCAACGCTCGGTTCGATTTACCTCGGCATTGCTTCCGTGACAGAATCGGCGGCCGTAGGCACAGTCGGCACCATTGTCGCCGTCTGGATTCGACGTGAGCTCACGGCCACGCTTATCCGGGAGGCGATGGTCCAGACCATGTCGGCCTGTGGCATGGTGCTCTGGCTCGTGATTGGTACAAATGCGCTTATCGGCGTCTACAATCTCATGGGTGGAATTGAGTTCGCAAAGGAGTTGCTGACCAATCTTCCCTTTCCGCCGTTCATCGTGCTGAGCATGATGTTGCTCGTTTGGATCTTCCTTGGGTTTTTCATCGATTGGATCGGTATCCTTTTGCTGACCATGCCCGTCTTTCTCCCGGTCATCCTGGCCTTCGGCTACGATCCCCTCTGGTTCGGCGTCCTCTTCAACATGGCAATGCAGGTTGCCTACCTCACGCCGCCGTTCGCCCCCGCCGCCTTCTATCTGAAGGGTGTCGCGCCGCCTGGCATGACCCTTGAAGAGATCTTCTCAGCAATGTGGCCGTTCATCGGACTACAGCTCCTAGGCCTTGCAATCGTGACCGCTTTACCGCAGATCGCATTGTGGCTACCCGCACTTATTTAATATAAGTTGGCATGGTCAGTTCAGTCCAATCCATATTCCGCGTGCTTGAAGAGCAAGGCGCAGTCGATTTTTGCGAAATAGCGACTGACGCCTTCAGGCCGGTAAGCTTGCACAATAGTCAAGCTGATTTCGAGCTTGGGATCACCATCAACCATGATCTCACCGAACCATTTAGCTGCGGCTATGACCCTATTGCAGTGGGCAATCTCGCGATCAAGCATGTGCTCTTCGAAGCTCAAGGGCTGAAGCCGAACCCGATCACAGTGTTCAAGCGCGACGGCGCGCTGATTGTCAAGTTATTCGAACAGGACACGGCCTTGACGACTGCAAGATCAAAGTCCTGCAGAGGTACTGGCGCTATCGCTAAGCTGTATGTTTCGTTGCGAACAAGGAGCAGACGCCATGCCGAATGAGCCCAAGACCCGAAACTCTTCTCCTTTCGCTCGCTCGCCGCTGCCCCGGCGATTTTGCAATCTTGATCGCTTGCTCAGCGCCATGAAGGTGCGCGGCCTGGATGGCATTGTGGCCTCTACGCCCAACAATGTGTTTTACCTGACCGGGTTCAATGGCGTTTCGCACAAATCGGATGAGCCGCGGCAGTGTGCGGTGATCCTCTCGCGTCACGCTCCCGAGCACCCGATCTTCGTTGTTGCCGACTACTTCCTTGGGTCGTTTCTCATTCAGCCGACCTGGGTGGAGGACATCCGTCCTTTTCGGACGCTGCTCATGTCGTTCGACGTGCAGCCGAAACCCGACGATGTCGATCGCTGTATCCCGAGGAGCGCTGCCGGGGTCGAGTGGATCGAGCGCGCACGCCGAAGCTATGTCTACGACATGGGCGATGCGTTGCGCGGAGCGTTGAAGGATCTCAAACTCGACCGCGGCCGCGTCGCCTTCGACGACCTGGGGCTCGGTTTTCGGTTGGGCCTTGAAGGCACAGAAGTCGTCGACGGCTACGATCCGCTCATGTTTGCGAGAGCGGTGAAGACCGAGACCGAGCTCAAGTTGCTCGAGCGCGCCACGCAGCTCAACGAATCGGCGATCAACGCCACGGTCGCCTCGTGGCAGCAAGGTGCAACGTGGCGCGATCTGAACAGGAGCTATGAGCGAGCCGTGTGCGATCTCGGTGGATTTGTACACGATCCGGGCGGTTTCGTCTGGGGCCCGGCACGGGGCATGGATCCTGCGGTAATGCTTGCGACTGGACTCGAGAACGACGAGGTCACGCGAGGCACCCACGTTATGTTCGATTGCCACGGCTCTCTCGATCTTTATTGCTGGGATGGCGGCAAGACTTGGGTCGTCGACGGCGAGCCTGAAGGTGCAGCGAAGTTGGTCTCAAAGGCCACCGCCGCCGCAGGGGAAGCGCTGCTAGAAGGAATGCGGCCGGGCGCCAAGGTGAGCAAGCTTCAGGCAATAGCGCGCGACGTCTACCGCAAGTGTGGCGTCCCAAATCCTGCTAGTGCCATGATCTTCTTCCACGGGCTCGGGCTCTCCCACATGGACATAGAGCAAACGACGGCCGATGGCAATAAGAACGCCGATTGGACGTTTGAGGAAGGGATGGTCGTACCGCTTCATCTTTTGTATCCAGGCGGCGAACGCGAGCGCTTGTGGTTGGAGGAGGTGGTTGCGGTAACGAGTAACGGCGGGCGTCCACTCTTTTCCTGGGGTTTGGAGCCGTTGACCGGACGCGGAGCTTCGGCGGGAAGCCGACCTGGCACCTAGCGGGTATGTTCAAAGATTACCCAACGA
The DNA here is from genome assembly GCA_945901045.1 of Limnohabitans sp. Rim8. Classification (GTDB taxonomy): domain Bacteria; phylum Pseudomonadota; class Gammaproteobacteria; order Burkholderiales; family Burkholderiaceae_C; genus Limnohabitans_A. Next base: position 8,662 of record CAMDKK010000024.1, on the reverse strand, counting down.
ATGACACAAATAAATAGAGGCCTATGGAGATAACATGGAAAAACTGATCATCGAGGCGCGCGTCAACGAGTTCATGATGCGGGAGGAGGGCAATCCGAACGTACCCTACACACCGCACGAGATCGCGGTCGACGCAGTCGAATGCCGGGAGGCTGGTGCGTCGATCCTTCATTTTCATGCGCGCAGGGCCGATGGGGCGCCAGATCATGATACCGAGACATACGCCGAGACTGTCAGGCAAATTCTCGCCACATCCGACATTCTGGTGCATCCGACGCTCGGCTACGCGACGCTGGACGCGGGCCCCGAGGCCCGTCTAGATCACATCCTCAAGATGGCGGCCGACCCCAAGCGTCGCCCCCATTTCGCACCCATGGACGTAGGCAGCGTTAACGTCGATCGCTACAAGCCACAGGAGCGCCGTTTTGAGACGACGGAGCTCATCTATAAGAACTCGACTGGAACGCTCACGTACTTTGCCGAGAACATCCGCAAAGCGGGCTTGAAGCCCTGCCTTACGTCGTGGAACGTCGGATTTACGCGCTACGCCTCGGCCTTCCTTGACATGGGGCTGGTCGACGAACCGGCGTACCTGCTTTTCGTGCTCAACGACAATGCGTACCTCGGGGGGCATCCAGGAACGCTGAAGGGCCTGCAGGCGCACCTCGATTTCCTCCCTCCCAACCGGCGTATCGAATGGACGGTGTGTAACTTCGGCGGTAACCTCTTGGCGCTCGCCGCACCCATTATTTCGCTTGGCGGACACATCGCGATTGGCATCGGGGACTACACGTACCATGAGCTCGGTCAGCCAAAAAATGCGGACATCATCCGCCGCGTTGCCAACATCGCACGTGAGCTGGGCCGCGAGGTGGCAACGCCTGAAGAAGCGAAGCGCATCCTCGGGATGCCGTAACGAGCGGACGCCGCACTGATCGGACCGCGTTCAACTTTGCAACTCTGCAACACAGGAATAAGCACCATGGAAGCAACGGTTTACGATACCGTACCTGAGTACGAGCTCGTGCTTTATCACGCTTGGTCTTCAAGCGCCTCGCGCCGCGTCCGCTTTTGTCTTGAGGAGAAAGGGCTGGCTTACCAGGGGCATGTCATTGACTTATTTAAGCTGGAACAACATTCTGATGAATATCGTAAGTTGAACCCGAATGGAATGGTGCCGACACTTATTCATCAGAACCGGGCTGTTATCGAAAGTACCGTCATTAACGAATATTTAGACGCTGTATTTCCTGCACATTCCCTGCGTCCTGCAGAGCCCTTTGCTCGCGCACAGATGAGAGTCTGGACCAAGCATGCTGATGAAGTTGTCATCCGTGCCTTTCAGGTTGCGAGCTGGAACTGGGTCATGGGACCGATTGCAACGGATTGGTCAGACAAAGAACTCGAGCAGAACTTGGCGCGCATCCCAACTCCGAACAGGCGAGAAGATTGGCGCCGGATGGCGCGCCAACCTTTCACCGACGGCGAAATTGAATTTGCGGTGGCTCAGATCAAACGAACTCTTGAGATGATGGAGGACTCCCTTAGGCACTCACCCTGGTTGGCTGGCGAGACCTTTTCATTTGCGGACACGAACATGGCACCGTACTTGGTTCGAATGAACGAACATGCCCGCTACGGGCTTTTTCTCAAAGATTACAGTAGAGTCGAAGATTGGTGGGTGCGTGTTCAAGCACGACCTGCTTTCGGTCGAGCAAAAATTGAACCGGCCCTCCAGTCATCGTCATAAATCGATCTAAAAGAACCCAACAAATAAGGATTACTTTATGAGCGCGCAAAATATGGAAGGACAGACCGCGCTCATAACCGGTGGAGCACAAGGTATAGGCAAAGCCATTGCGGCTCTTTTCATCGCGCGGGGCGGTCGCGTGGTTATAGCCGACATCAATGCTGAGGCTGCGGAAGCGACAGCCAAGGAGCTTTCTCCAAGCGGTCGTGCAACTTGGTTTGCTCTTGACCTGATGGATCTCGATATGATCAATAACGTTCCAGGCATCTTGGATACGGCATCGGTTGGGCCTGTTCACGTTCTTGTAAACAATGCAGGTATTTTGGACAACGTGTCATTTTTAGATACCAACCAAAAAATCTACGATGACGTGATGAACGTCAATTTTCGAGGACCTTTCTTTCTCACTCAACAGATCGCGAACCGCATGCGCCATACAGGTGGGGGTGCCATCGTGAACATTGCATCGGCATCGGGTCTTCTCGGAAATCAGGAGCGCCCAGTTTACGGGCCAGCGAAGGCGGGAATTATCGCGCTGACTAAATGTCTTGCGGTTGAGCTCGCCAAATATCGCATTCGTGTCAACGCGGTTGCGCCCGGTGCTATCGCAACACCCCTCACCGCGGCGGGACATTCAAAAGAGGTCCGCAGCAAGGTCCTTTTGCGAACACCGCTAAATCGCTATGGCCTGCCTGAAGAAGTCGCTGCAGCGGTTGTTTTTCTGGCTTCTGCAGATGCTTCATTTATTACAGGGCACACGCTCGCAGTCGATGGGGGTTTTGTTTCTGCCGGCTTCTTCGAGAGTCCACTCTCTGGCTTTGCCTGATGGACGAACAAGGATCGAATATTGAGATGGAGCCAACTACTCTCAACCACAACGCGAAAGATGAAAAGGCACGGGGAAATTTAACAAGCTCACTATTCACTTGGGCAGTTGAGTTTCCCGCAGCTGTTCCTCTGGCTCATCATGCTTGGAGCCGTGGTTGCCTTGAAAGGCATCGTCAAGTTAACTCCCGCCCATCGGCTAGAGCGTAGCTGATGAATACACCGCCGCTGATCTCCTACAAGCACCACCGCTACCCAGCGGTAATCATCAGCCAATGCATGTGGCTGTACTTTCGTTTTGCCTTGCGCTTAAGTTTTGTGGTAATGACTATGGCTGAGCGAGGCGTCGTTGTCATCTGTGAAAGTGTTCGAGCCTGGTGTGAAAAGTTTGGTCGCCAGTACGCACGAAAGGTCCGACGCCAACGTGGACCCATGGGTGATGCCTTGCACTTGGATGAAGTCTATTTGAAGATCAACAGCATATGCCAGTACCTGTGGCGTGCAGTCGACCAAGAGGGCCAAGTACAGGATATTTTGGTTCAGCCCAAACGGAAAAAAGCTGCTGCTGAGCGGTTCTTCAAGAATGTGTTAGGCACATGCCAAGTTCCAAGAAAAGTGATCCCAGATAGCCTGGCATCCTACACGCAGCCCCGTGCTGAGATCTTGCCCGATGCAGCCCATATCAGGGACCAAGGATTAAATAATCGAGCAGAGATCTCACATCAGTCAACTTGCCTCAGAGAGTGCCGGATGAAACGCTTCAAGTCAGAAGGCCAAGCACAGTGGTGTCTGTCAATATTCAGTGAAGTGGGAAACTTATTTGCCTTGTCGCGTCATTCCGTTTCAGCGGCTAGCTATCGAGAACTGCTGAATCGAAGTTTGGGGATTTGGGCATCGGTAACTCAAACAGCAGCGGTTCAATGAATGGTATGTACTCTTTAAATATTAGGCTTCCGTGGTTAATTTGGCTATGCCGCATCAACCGCTTTGCGAGGTGTCTGACATGAAAGACGACGCCGAATCCGTTCTTACAACACTCCCCGACAGCGCAAAACTGCAAGCGCTGTGGCTCATGATGTTGCGCATCCGTCGGTTCGAGCAACGCGCGCATGACCTGTTTCTCGAAGGTGTGGTCAAAGGTACGGCGCATTCCTGCGTTGGTCAGGAGGCCATTGCTGCCGGAGCCTGCGCGGCGTTGAGAGACACCGATTTTATAATCACCCACCACCGGGGACATGGCCATTGCCTGGCCAAGGGGGCCGAAATGGGCCGCATGATGGCTGAGTTGATGGGGCGTATCGACGGCTATTGCAGGGGCTTGGGCGGCTCTATGCATGTGGCTGATCTGAGCCGCAACATACTTGGGGCCAACGGCGTAGTGGGTGCAGGCATTGGCATTGGCACGGGAGCAGCATTGGCGGCGCAAATGCGGGGAGAAGGCCAAGTCGGTATTGCTTTTTTTGGTGATGGTGCAGCCAACGAAGGTATTTTTCATGAAGCGCTGAATCTGGCTTCGCTGTGGAAGCTGCCGATTGTTTATCTGTGCGAAAACAACCAGTACGGGCTGTCCACCACGATGCAGGAGTCCACATCAGTTGAGCGTTTGGCCTTGCGCGCCGCAGGGTACAGCATGCCCGGCATCACCATCAATGGCAACCATGTGGAAGCGGTACGCAGCGCGGTGGTGGAGGCAACAGTGCGCGCGCGTCGGGGTGATGGGCCCACGCTGATTGAGGCCATGACCTGGCGCTGGGGCGACCATTCCATGCGAGCCAACTTGCCTGCTCACCGCAGCGTCCAGACCATGAAAAATGGCATGGCGCAAGACCCACTGGCTCACACTGCAGCATTGCTGCAAAGTAGCCATGGCATCAGCACAAGCTGGTTTGACGGTATGCAACTTCAGGTAGAGACCGAAGTTGCTGATGCAGAAGCCTTTGCCCGCGCCAGCCCCGAGCCGACCTGGGGCGACCTGAGCGATGTGGTCACAGCGCCGCACGCCGCTTCCAGTGAAGCCGCATTGTGGCCAGGCGGCGTGGGAGAGCGCAAACTGAACTTTGCCGAGGCCATCAACGAGGCCTTGGCCATCGAGATGCGGCGTGAACCATCGGTGGTACTGATAGGCGAAGATATCGGCAAGATTGGTGGCATCTTTGCCGTGACGCGCGGTTTGCAGGACGAGTTTGGTGCTGACCGGGTACGCGACACGCCGATATCAGAGCAGGCGATTGCACTGGCAGCCGTTGGCGCTGCCGTTTCGGGGATGCGTCCGGTTGTTGAAATCCAGATCTTCGATTTTGTCACTCTGATGATGGATGCGCTGGTCAACCAGGCTGCCAAGTTTCGCTTCATGCTGGGCGGCAAACCCACCGTTCCCATGGTGATACGTGGTCCGACTGGCGGTGGCGTGCGGCTGGCGGCGCAGCATTCGCAGTCTCTTGAGAGCTGGTTGATGCATGTGCCCGGTCTGGTGGTCATGGCACCATCTAATGCCTACGATGCGAAGGGCATGATGCTTTCGGCCTTGCGTGACGACAACCCGGTGGTCTTTCTGGAACACAAAATGGCCTATCTTTTGCCGTCCCATCCCGTGCCCGAAGCCGACTACACCATCCCTATTGGCAAGGCCGTCGTTCGCCGCAACGGAACGGACTGCACGGTGGTGGCCACCATGATGATGGTGGAGAAAGCGCTGGCAGCAGCAAAAAAACTGGCACGTGAAGGCATTTCTGTCGAGGTGATAGACCCGCGTACCTTGCGGCCACTGGACATAGACAGCATCGTGGCATCTGTCAAAAAAACCAGCCGATTGGTGATTGCCCATGAAGGCTGGAAGCGGGCAGGTTTTGGTGCAGAAGTCTCAGCCGCCGTTGCCGAAGAAGCCATTGACTGGCTGGACGGGCCCATCGTGCGCGTTACTTCAAAAGACATTCCCATGCCCTATAACGACAAACTCGAACGCGCCACCATTCCGCAAGAAATCGACATCCTTGAGGCCGTTCGCAAGCTTGTGCGGCGTAATCAGGAGGTATGAAGCAGGTATGAAAACCCGACCAACACTTGGCTTGGCGACTACTGCCATGCTCAGGCAGAGCCTTGGGCACTTGGACGCAGTTCACAGACCCCGACAGGCTTGTCTTGCTGGGATCGGCAGGTTTTGATTTCAGTATCATTGACTGCGAATAGGGTGCGTTTGGCAAGAACCCAGTTTGGCAGGCTTGCCAAGCTGAGTCCGTATTGCTTCATTGCCGCTTTAAAATACCCGGACAGAAAAGCCTGATTTCTCTGGGATGGCCACCCAATCCTTGCAGCAACCGCAGTCCGGGTCTTTCCAAACTTCCATCAAATTGGTCTGCCGCTGGGTTACTGCGGCTTTAAAGGTAAGCGTTAACGCTGCTCCCGTAAACCGTACCAGTCGATTTTCTTATCAGTTTAGAGATGTCTCGAAGTTTTTGATGGCCTTGAGAACGTGTATGGCGAGTTCTAGATCCGAGTTTGAATTTCCCAAAGGCAAACTCCGGGCGCTGATTTTTTTCTGCAAATTGCAAGTGATCGGTCAGCCAAAGCCCAAAGGCAATGCCGTTTTGTAACGCACCTGTTTCAGCGCAAAGCTGGATCTAATTTTCTCGACGCCGGGAATGGGTGAGAGTTGATCCAAGATAAATTTTTCGAGCGCTTGGATGTCTTTGACCGCCACTCGCAACAAGTAGTCGCTGTCTCCCGTCATCAAATAGCACTCCATCACTTCATCATGTTGGGCAATCTGGGCTTCAAAGTTTGCTAAGGCTTCTTTACTTTGGGTTTTCAGGCTGATTGAAATAAAAACTGTGAGTCCTAAACCCAAAGCACTTGCGTTTGCCAGTGCAACGTATTTTTCAATGACGCCTGCGGCCTCCAGTGCTTTGACCCGCGCAAGGCAAGGGGATGGCGAAAGGCCAATTTTTCGAGCAAGTTCAACGTTGGTCAAACTTCCGTCTCGTTGCAGATGATCCAATATGCGTATATCTGTTTTATCTAAATTCATATGCTGCTAATTTAATTTATTTGGCATTTTATGCTTTAAATACCTTATTCAATAGACGGAATTGATAGCCTATTTTGTCAATTGGCAATTAAAGTTCTTTTCATGAACACTTCAGATGACCTGCCCCAATTAGCCCAAGACGCCAATCCAGAAGAAACCGCGGAGTGGCGAGAAGCCTTGTTATCTTTGCTTGCCAATGAGGGGCCAGCACGTGTAAACCAAATCTTGAACAGTTTGACTGCTGTTGCGCGGCAGCAAAGGACAGGTTGGCAGCCTGACCTCAACACACCCTATGCAAACTCCATTTCTGTTGATGACCAACCGGAGTTTCTGGGAGACATTCAAATTGAAGAGCGCTTAACCTCCATCATGCGTTGGAACGCATTGGCCATGGTTGTTCGCGCAAATCAAGCCTACGGTGAATTAGGTGGGCACATTGCAAGCTATGCGAGCGTCGCAGATTTATTTGAAACTGGTTTTCACCATTTCTTTCAAGCGCGCACCTCAGAACAAGGTGGTGACTTGGTGTTTTTTCAACCGCACAGTGCGCCAGGTGTTTATGCAAGGGCATTTCTAGAAGGTCGTTTAACGGAAGAAGACTTGTTGCATTACCGCCAAGAAATCAATGCGCAAAAAACTGGTGCACGCGGACTTTCCAGTTATCCGCATCCTTGGTTGATGCCGGATTTTTGGCAGTTTCCGACGGGGTCTATGGGACTGGGGCCTATCAGTTCGATCTACCACGCTCGTTTCATGCGCTATTTGACGCACCGTAATTTGTTGCAGTGCGAAGGCCGTAAGGTTTGGGGCGTCTTTGGTGATGGTGAGATGGACGAACCCGAGAGCATGAGCGCTCTGACCTTGGCTGCACGCGAACAACTAGATAACTTGGTGTGGGTAGTGAACTGTAATTTACAGCGCTTAGATGGCCCGGTCAGAGGAAATGGACGAATCATCGATGAGCTAGAAAAATTATTTTGCGGCGCTGGCTGGAAGGTCATCAAATTGGTTTGGGGGAGTGACTGGGACGGTTTGTTTGCGCGCGATACCACGGGCGCATTACTGAAAGCAGTTTCCCAAACTGTAGACGGGCAAATGCAAACATTTGCGGCAAAAAACGGGCGTTACAACCGCGAAAATTTTTTTGGACAAAACGAAGACCTGAAACGCTTAGCTGAGGGGATGACAGACGAGCAAATCGATCGTTTAAAACGCGGAGGCCATGATGTTGTGAAGATTTATTCCGCTTATGCTGCTGCGCTTGCGCATCAAGGGCAGCCAGTTGTAATCTTGGCGCATACGAAAAAAGGCTTTGGTATGGGCAGCGCCGGTCAAGGAAAGATGACAACGCACAGCCATAAGAAATTTGATGAGCAGGAATTGATTGAATACCGTAATAGATTCGACTTGCCGCTCACAGATGAACAAGCAAAAAGTTTGGCATTTTACAAACCTGCGCCAAACAGTGCAGAGATGTTGTACCTTTTAAAGCATCGTCAAGATCTGGGTGGCAGCATGCCAAAACGCGAGACTCATTGCGCGATTTTGCCTGTTCCCTCAGTAGAGACATATGCCCAGTTTGCGATAGCAGCAGATGGCAAAGAGATGAGTACAACCATGGCTTTTGTACGCATGTTGGCTAACTTGTTGAAAGACCCTGTCTTGGGAAAACGCTTGGTTCCAATCGTGGCAGATGAAGCACGTACCTTCGGTATGGCAAATCTGTTCAAGCAAGTTGGAATCTACAGCAGTGTCGGGCAACGTTATGCGCCAGAAGATATCGGCTCTGTGCTGAGTTACCGCGAAGCATTGGACGGCCAAATTTTAGAGGAGGGCATCAGCGAAGCTGGTGCGCTTGCAAGTTGGACCGCCGCTGCAACCAGCTACAGCGTGCACGGTTTTGCCATGTTACCGTTTTATATTTATTACTCAATGTTCGGTTTCCAAAGGGTAGGTGATGCTATTTGGGCTGCTGCTGATCAAAGAGCCAGAGGCTTTTTGTTGGGCGCAACGTCTGGCAGAACTACTTTGGGTGGTGAAGGTTTGCAGCATCAAGATGGCAG
>CAMDKK010000023.1 GCA_945901045.1 Limnohabitans sp. Rim8 | reverse complement strand
CCCTCGTTCTACCGCCATGACAACCGCAGACAAGCTGGCGGCGGTGCGTTCATGAGCTTTTGTCGGATACCCTGCCGCATCGATCACACGCCCCAAAGCTGATTTGCGGGACCAACCGGCTAACAAGGGATAACCCAAGCTCATGATCTCTGATTGCCTCGCCAGTAAACTGAAATTCTGAGCCACTGTTTTACCAAACCCAATACCGGGGTCCACGATCACCCGACTGGGCGAAACACCCAAGTCAGTCAAAGCCAAGCAACGCCCTTGCAAAAATGCAATCACGTCGGGCAGGATGTCACCTTCCATAGGCTGAACTTGCATGGTCTGCGGATCGCGATGCATGTGCATCAGGCAGATACCGCAATGGGGATAAGAAGCCACAAGTTCCAGGGCCCCAGGCTGGCGCAGAGCCCAGATGTCATTGACGATGTCCACCCCCAAATCAAGGGCGGTTTGCATGACGCCGCATTTACAGGTATCAATGGAAACCGGAACACCGAGCTTGAGCAACTCCCGCAGGACAGGAACCACACGTGACAACTCTTCTTCAAGAGAGATGACAGGTGCGCCAGGCCGGCTGGATTCGCCCCCAATATCCAAAATATGCGCGCCGTCCTTGAGCATCTGCTCTGCACGCGCCATCGCAGATGGCACGTTGTTATGCAGTCCCCCATCAGAGAATGAATCGGGCGTGATATTCAAAATGCCCATGACTTTAGGCGCTGAAAGATCTATGGAAAAACGCGTGGTTTGCCACAACATGGAATGTTCAAGCCTGGCCAAAAAAGAAAAAAAAGGGCCGAAGCCCCCTAGAAATCAAGCCGCCGTAGGGGCTGGATCGGGTTGGACCGAAGGTGGGGTCCCTCCTCCGCCTGAGGGTGGAGTTCGGGGAGACCAGTCTTTAGAGGCTTCAGGCTCACGACCAGCCATGATCGCATCCAACTGTTCAACGTCGAGGGTTTCCCATTCAAGCAGGGCTTTGGCCATGGCATGCATTTTGTCGCTGTTTTCTTCAATCAAGCGACGCGCAAATGTGTACTGCTCATCAATGATGCGGCGGACCTCTGCATCGACACGTTGCATCGTTGACTCAGACATGTTGGTCGTTTTGGTGACCGAGCGTCCCAAGAAGACTTCACCTTCATTTTCGGCATACACCATAGGGCCCAAAGCAGCAGTCATACCATAGCGCATCACCATGTCGCGAGCGATCGAGGTGGCACGTTCAAAATCGTTGCTGGCACCTGTGGTCATTTGGTGCATAAACACCTCTTCGGCAATGCGGCCACCGAACAGCATGCTGATTTGATTGAGCATGTATTCGCTGTCGTAACTGTAGCGGTCTTTTTCAGGCAGACTCATGGTCACGCCCAAGGCACGGCCACGCGGAATGATGGTTACTTTGTGCACTGGATCGCATTTCGGAAGCAGCTTACCAAGCAAGGCATGACCGGCTTCGTGGTAAGCCGTGTTGCGTCGCTCTTCTTCTGGCATGACCATACTCTTACGCTCGGGACCCATCAGGATCTTGTCCTTGGCCTTTTCAAAGTCCTGCATTTCAACCACGCGGGCATTGCGACGCGCAGCCATCAATGCGGCCTCGTTGCACAGGTTCGCCAAGTCAGCGCCGCTCATGCCGGGGGTGCCACGGGCAATAAGGGCCGGATTCATGTCTTGACCGATCGGGATTTTGCGCATGTGCACGGCCAAAATCTGCTCACGGCCGCGAATGTCGGGCAAAGTCACATACACCTGACGGTCAAAACGTCCTGGGCGAAGCAAGGCAGAATCTAAAATGTCAGGCCTGTTGGTGGCCGCCACGACGATCACGCCGAGATTGGTCTCAAAGCCGTCCATCTCCACCAGCATCTGGTTCAGAGTTTGTTCTCGCTCGTCATTGCCACCGCCCAAACCTGCACCGCGCTGACGGCCCACAGCGTCTATCTCGTCAATGAAAATGATACAAGGCGCGTTCTTTTTGGCGTTATCGAACATGTCACGTACGCGGGAGGCGCCGACGCCAACGAACATCTCGACAAAATCAGAACCGGAAATGCTGAAAAAAGGTACTTTGGCCTCACCCGCGATGCTTTTGGCAAGCAGGGTTTTACCCGTGCCAGGCGGGCCGACCAACAGCAAACCGCGTGGAATCCGGCCGCCCAGTTTCTGGAATTTCTGAGGATCTTTAAGGAAGTCCACCACCTCTTTAACTTCTTCTTTGGCTTCATCGCAACCAGCCACGTCGGCAAAAGTCACCGGAATGGCATTTTCATCCAGCAAGCGCGCCTTGCTTTTACCGAAGCTGAAAGCACCGCCCTTGCCGCCGCCTTGCATCTGGCGCATGAAATACACCCAAACGCCAATCAAAAGCAGCATAGGGCCCCAACTGACCAGCAGGGTCATGAGCAGGGAGCCTTCTTCGCGCGGTTTCACATCAAACTTGACGCCGTTGGCAATCAAGTCACCCACCAGACCGCGGTCCAGGTAAGTGGCGGTGGTGCGCAAGCGACGGTCGTCATTGGTCGTAGCCACAATCTCGGTGCCGCCCTGACCTTCTTGGATGGTAGCGGTCTTGATGTGGTTCGCACGAACCTCTTCGAGAAAGTCGGAATAACCCACATAACCTGCACCGGATGCAGCGCGGGTGTCGAACTGTTTGAACACGGTGAAGAGCACCATGCCAATCACCAGCCAAACAGCTATTTTAGAAAACCACTGGTTATTCAAGCAGGACTCCAGTCACAAAAGCTTCAAATTGAGAATGTATTTTAGGCTTCACACAAGCCCTTGTGGCCACTGATATCAAGCTAAGCCTTAAAAACACAAGGAAATATCACAAAATACACACAACTTACTTGGGTTCGATGGGTTTGACTTCAATGCCCACCAGAAAAGTTTCTGATGACTTGTCCCGTGAGGCCTTGGGTTTGATGGTTTTGACCGCTTTGAAAGTTTCTTTGAACAATTGAACCAAGGGGCTGTAGCTTGCACCATGAAACAACTTAACGACAAGAGCGCCTTCTGGCTTCATGTGCGATTTAGAAAAATCCACAGCCAATTCCACCAAATGGGTTATTCGCGCCGCGTCAGCGGCGGCAATACCCGATAAATTGGGTGCCATGTCTGACACGACCACATCGGCTCTTCGACCCGCCATCAACGCGTCAAGTTGGTCGAGCAACGCCGCCTCACGGAAATCACCGAGCAAAAATTGCACACCTTCTATCGGCTCCATGGGCAACAAATCAAGGGCTATGATGGTTCCGTTCAAGGTGCCTGAAGCAGCCCCGAGGGGTGAAAGCCGGCGACGCACATACTGACTCCATGCACCAGGCGCTGAGCCCAAATCCACGACCAGGTGCCCCGGTTTGATCAGCCCCAGGGTTTCGTCAATTTCTTTCAGTTTGTAGGCTGCACGCGCTCGAAAGCCCTCCCTTTGAGCCAACTTGACATAGGTGTCATTGACGTGGTCATTGAGCCATGACTTATTGACTTTTTTACTTTTGGTTTTAACTTTCATATTCTCTCTTCCATGCGGGGATAATAGCGCTATGTCCCAAATTCAACTCACAATTGCTGAGCGCAAGGTTCACCGCGCCGATGCACACCACTTATCCCCCGTAGTGATGATCGGAAATGGCGGGCTCACACCCGCCGTGATCAAAGAGGCCGATGCCGCTTTGAACGCTCATGGACTCATCAAAATTCGCGTCTTGGGTGACGACCGTGCCCTGCGCGAGGCCATGTACCTGGAACTGGCTGACAAACTCAGCGCAGCCCCCATACAGCACATTGGCAAACTCTTTGTCCTGTGGCGCCCTCAACCAGAAAAAGCCAAAACCGTCGACGAAGACCGCATGGCAGGTCCTCGGGATTTCAAGGTCCTGAAATACAGCTCGCGTGGTGGCCAACGGCCTGAGGTCAAGACCCTGCGCGTTCTCGGGAACCAGCGCCTGACGTCAGGAGGCCAAGTCAAACGCGCCAAGGTCAAACAAAAATCCGTCAAAAAGCGCAACCAAGGCGCCTGAAATGCCGGGTGCAGTTGAGCCGTCCAAGCAACGCCACATCATTTGCATGAAGTGGGGGACCAAATACGGTCCTGAATACGTAAACCGCTTGTATGCCATGGTCAGGCGCCACTTACCAGGTGATTTCCAGATGGTGTGCCTGACCGATGATGCACATGGGATCCGCCCAGATGTGGTCTGTCTGCCGATTCCCCCATTGGATCTTCCGGCTGGAATTCCCGAACGGGGTTGGACCAAACTGGTGTCTTTTGCCGCCGATCTGCATGGCCTGAAAGGCACGGCGCTGTTTCTTGATGTGGATGTTGTGATCGTCGGCAGTCTGAATGTATTCTTTGAGCAACCCGGCGAATTCTTGATCATTCACGACTACAAACGCCCCTGGCGGATCACCGGAAACTCTTCGGTCTACCGTTTTGAGCTCGGGGCTCATCCTGATGTGTTGAGTTATTTTCGAACCCATGTGGACGAGATCCGGCATAAGTTCCGCAATGAACAAGCCTATTTATCGGACTTTCTACATCGTCAAGGCAAGCTTCAATATTGGGACACGTCTTGGTGCCCCAGCTTCAAATACCACGGTATTCCCAGATGGCCCACCAATTACTGGAAAGCGCCATTCATTCCGAAAGATGCACGCATCGTTATATTTCATGGAGAATGCAACCCGCCGGATGCGCTGGCAGGTAAACGCAACCGGCGATGGAGATTTATTCAACCTGCAAGCTGGGTCGCTGATCACTGGCGCGAATAATCCAAACCGGCAGGCTTACTCGTACCGGATGGCCAAAATTTCATAAGTCTTGGCACCACCAGGCGCCTGAACGACAGCCAAATCGCCCTCTTCTTTGCCGATCAACGCGCGCGCAATGGGGCTGCTGATATTGACCAAGCCCAACTTCAAATCGGCTTCGTCTTCACCCACAATCTGATAGGTCACGTTTTCGCCAGAACTTTCTTCTTGCAAGTCGACGGTGGTACCAAACACCACCCGCCCACCGGCATCGACACTGGAAGGGTCAATCACTTGCGCTGCAGACAGCTTACCCTCTACTTCTTGGATTCTGCCCTCGATGAAGCCTTGACGATCCTTGGCCGCCTCATATTCAGCGTTTTCGCTCAAATCGCCTTGCGCGCGCGCCTCGGCAATCGCAGCAATCACCGAAGGGCGTTCGACGGTTTTAAGCCGATGCAACTCTGCCTTGAGCAGTTCAGAACCACGCTTGGTGATTGGAATGGTAGCCATCTTTATTTCTCCAAAAAAACAAACCGCCGAGCGTTACCCCTCGGCGGTAAAAACAAATATCGCCATTCAACAAGCCATCTTTCTATGGCCAAATGACTTTAGGCTGTCAATTGTGCATGCATTTCTTGAACCGAAATCACATCCAACTGGTCCATGTATTTCATGCCTTCAACGGCAGCCTCCGCGCCAGCAATGGTTGTGAATGTCGTGACGCGGTTGAGCAAGGCTGAGGTTCGGATGTGCCGAGAATCGGCAATCGCATTGCGACGCTCCTCAACCGTATTGATCACCAAGACCACTTCATTGTTCTTAATCATGTCCACGATGTGCGGACGGCCTTCGGTCACTTTGTTCACAGTAGCGCACGATACAGCAGCTTCATTGAGGGCCAGAGCCGTGCCCTTGGTGGCAATCAGGTTAAAACCTTGCGCCACCAACTGACGAGCCACTTCAATGGCTCGGGGCTTGTCATTGTTCTTGACCGAGATGAACACTTTCCCCGATGGCGAACCATTCGCTTGGGTCGGCCGTGGCAATTTGGTGCCTGCGCCCAATTGACTTTTGATGAAGGCTTCGCCGAATGTTTTGCCAACGCCCATCACTTCACCGGTGGATTTCATCTCGGGGCCGAGGATGGTGTCAACGCCTGGGAACTTCACAAAAGGGAACACTGCTTCTTTGACACAGAAATACGGTGGAGTCACCTCATGGGTGATGCCCTGCGAAGCCAAAGTTTGACCCGCCATACACCGTGCAGCGACCTTGGCCAACTGAATGCCAGTCGCTTTGGAAACGTAGGGCACGGTGCGCGAGGCGCGAGGGTTCACTTCCAAGACATAGATGACGTCTTTGCCATCCACGTGTTGAATAGCAAACTGCACATTCATCAAACCCACCACGTTCAACGCGCCAGCCATGGCGGCCGATTGACGCTTGAGTTCGTTCACTGTCTCGGCCGATAAGGAGTAAGGAGGCAATGAACAGGCCGAGTCACCACTGTGAACACCCGCTTGTTCGATGTGCTCCATCACACCACCGATGAAAGTTTTGCCTTCGGAGTCGCGCAGGCAATCCACATCACATTCAATCGCATCATTTAAGAAACGGTCTAACAACACCGGTGAGTCATGAGACACCTTGACCGCTTCGCGCATGTAGCGCTCCAAGTCGCGTTGCTCGTGCACGATTTCCATGGCGCGGCCACCCAACACGTAGCTGGGTCTAACCACCAAGGGATAACCCAAGGCAGCGGCTTTTTCCAAAGCCTCTGGTTCGTTACGGGCCGTGGCATTAGGGGGCTGTCGAAGACCGAGTTCTTGCAACAATTTTTGGAACCGCTCGCGGTCTTCCGCAGCGTCGATCATGTCCGGGCTGGTGCCAATGATGGGGACGCCAGCAGCTTCTAAATCAAGTGCTAATTTCAAAGGTGTTTGGCCACCGTATTGAACAATCACGCCCGTCGGTTTTTCTTTGTCAACGATTTCGAGCACATCTTCCAGCGTCACGGGCTCGAAGTACAAACGGTCAGACGTGTCATAGTCGGTAGACACAGTCTCGGGGTTGCAGTTGACCATGATGGTTTCGTAGCCATCTTCGCGCATAGCGAGGGCGGCGTGCACGCAGCAGTAATCAAACTCAATGCCTTGGCCAATGCGGTTAGGTCCGCCGCCAAGCACCATGATCTTTTTGTTGTTGGTGGGTTCGGCTTCGCATTCACCAGCCCCCATGCCAAAAGCATCTCCGTTTCCTTCGTAGCACGAATACATGTAAGCCGTGTCTGTCGAAAACTCAGCCGCACAGGTATCTACGCGTTTGTAGACAGGGCGAATGTTAAGTGCGTGACGACGTGCACGCACCACATGCTCTGTGGTCTTGAGCAACTTCGCCAAACGACGGTCGGAGAAGCCTTTCTTCTTGAGCGCGCGCAACTCGTCTGCGGTGATGGCTTCGAGCGATGTGGTTTCAAGTTCCAGTTCGATCTTGACGATTTCTTCGATCTGGACCAGAAACCAGGGGTCGATCTTGGTCAAGGCAAACACCTCATCCACACTCAAACCCATGGCAAATGCATCCCCCACATACCAAATTCGCTCGGGGCCGGGCTCGCCCAACTCTTTCTCTAGCACTTCACGGTCTTGTGTTTTTTCGTTCAAACCATCCACGCCGACTTCCAGGCCACGCAAGGCTTTCTGGAAGGACTCTTGGAAGGTGCGACCCATTGCCATCACCTCGCCCACCGATTTCATCTGGGTAGTCAACCGGCTGTCGGCCGTCGGGAATTTCTCAAATGCAAAACGCGGTATCTTGGTGACCACGTAGTCGATTGAGGGCTCAAAAGAAGCTGGTGTTGCACCGCCTGTGATGTCGTTGCGCAATTCGTCGAGTGTGTAGCCGACTGCCAGCTTGGCTGCCACTTTGGCGATCGGAAAACCTGTGGCCTTTGACGCCAAAGCAGATGAGCGCGAGACCCGTGGGTTCATCTCAATAACGATCATGCGGCCGTCTTTGGGATTGATGGAGAACTGAACGTTGGAGCCCCCCGTGTCCACACCAATTTCACGCAACACAGCCAAAGAGGCATTGCGCATGATTTGGTATTCCTTGTCGGTCAAGGTTTGCGCTGGGGCCACCGTGATGGAGTCACCCGTGTGTACACCCATGGGGTCCAAGTTCTCTATCGAACAAACAATGATGCAGTTGTCCGCTTTGTCGCGCACCACTTCCATCTCGTACTCTTTCCAGCCCAGCAATGACTCTTCTATCAATAACTCTTTGGTAGGTGAGGCTTCCAGACCACGCTTGCAAATCGTTTCAAACTCTTCAGGGTTATAGGCAATCCCGCCTCCTGTGCCGCCCAATGTGAAGCTGGGACGAATAACGGTTGGGAAACCTAAAGTTTTTTGGACATCCCACGCGGCTTCCATGCTGTGTGCAATACCTGAGCGCGCAGAACCCAGACCAATTTTAGTCATGGCATCTTTGAACTTCAAACGGTCTTCTGCTTTGTCGATGGCCTCTGGTGTTGCACCAATCAACTCCACTTTGTATTTTTCCAACACCCCGTTGTGCCACAGATCCAACGCGCAGTTCAGCGCCGTTTGCCCCCCCATGGTGGGAAGGATCGCGTCGGGACGTTCTTTGGCAATGATCTTTTCAACCGTTTGCCAAGTGATGGGCTCGATGTAGGTGACATCTGCCATGGCAGGGTCGGTCATGATCGTGGCGGGATTGCTGTTGATCAAGATGACTTTGTAACCCTCTTCGCGTAAGGCTTTACAAGCTTGTACGCCCGAGTAGTCGAACTCGCAGGCCTGACCAATGATGATCGGGCCTGCGCCAATGATGAGGATACTTTTGAGATCGGTACGCTTAGGCATGTTTGCTCTCGCAGGACAGCTCCAAAGGAGCAATGCACCCCTCAGGGGGCAGAGAAACGGCGAAGCCGAGAACATGGGGGCTCATTATTTCGCCTCCATCAGTTGGATGAAACGGTTAAAAAGGTAAGCATTGTCGTGCGGGCCGGGCGATGCTTCAGGGTGACCTTGAAAACAGAATGCAGGCTTGTCAGTGCGGGCCAAACCCTGCAGGGTGCCGTCAAACAAAGACACGTGCGTGGCACGCAAGTTGGCGGGTAATGATTTTTCGTCCACCGCAAAACCATGGTTTTGGCTGGTGATGGACACGCGACCAGAGTCAAGTTCTTTCACAGGATGGTTCGCACCATGGTGACCAAACTTCATCTTGAAGGTTTTAGCGCCACTGGCCAAGGCCATGATCTGGTGACCCAAGCAAATGCCAAAAGTCGGGATGCCGGTTTCAATCAACTCGGCCACAGCTGCAATCGCGTAATCGCAAGGCTGTGGATCGCCAGGGCCGTTGGACAAGAAAATACCGTCAGGCTTGTGCTGTAGTACATCCGCTGCAGACGTCTTGGCGGGCACCACGGTCACTTTGCAACCGCGCTCAGCCAACATGCGCAAGATGTTTTTTTTCACTCCAAAGTCATACGCGACCACATGGAAATGAGGTGCAGTCAGTAAGCCGTAACCTCGGCCCAATTTCCATTCGGTTTGGGCCCAATCGTAAGACTGCGGCACAGTTACTTTTTGCGCCAAGTCGAGACCTGCCATTTTGGGGGCAGCCTTCGCCGCTGCGATCGTTTGGTCTATCGCGGTTTGGGTCACTGATTGGCCCTTGGCCAAACCCATGATGGCGCCGTTTTGTGCACCCTTGGTACGCAAGATGCGCGTGAGTTGACGGGTGTCGATGTTGGCAATAGCAACGGTTCCTGCATCCACCAAGTAGGCAGACAAAGTCTGATGTGAACGGAAGTTGCTCGCAATCAGCGGTAGATCTTTGATGATCAGGCCTGCAGCGTGGACTTTTTCAGCCTCAATGTCTTCCGTGTTGACGCCGTAGTTGCCGATGTGCGGGTACGTCAAAGTGACGATTTGCTGGCAATAGCTAGGATCGGTAAGGATTTCTTGATAGCCAGTGAGTGCGGTGTTAAAAACCACTTCGCCGATGGTGGAGCCATTCGCTCCTATCGAGTTGCCGACAAAGACCGTGCCGTCTGCGAGCGCCAAAATGGCGGGGGGGAAGGCTCCCTGAAGAGACAAAAGCACTGGGTTCTCCGGTTGGTTTCGGGTACGCCCCAGACGCAAGAAATTGAGACTCTCAGAGCGACTGCTTCAGGTGGGAGTTGGCTTGGACGAGCTGGTGCGTACGGGTTGATGCAGGAAAGCCTCTCATTATAGCCGCTCGAGCCCCAAAAAGGCTTGCGTCAGCATACAAATTCCGCATTCACACTTCAGAATTCAAAGCTGCAGAGGCACTTGCGTGCAGGCAAATTGCAGCGGCGCTGGCCACATTCAAAGACTCTTCCCCGCCGGGCTGCGCAATCCGCACTTGCAGTTGGGCCAGCGCCATAATTTCCTCACAAACCCCCTGTCCTTCGTGGCCCATGACCCAAGCGCACACGGACGGCAAACCTTGTTGAGCCAACAATTGGTGCAAAAACGGCCCTTGATGAGAGTTGGTCGTGATCAAGGGCGTGTCCAACTGAGACAAGGAGTCTGGCGAGCAGCCCTCAATCAAATTCATGCCGAAATGAGCCCCCATGCCAGCGCGGAGTACTTTGGCGGACCACAAAGCCGCTGTGCCCTTCATGGCCAGCACCTGCTTGAAACCAAAGGCAGATGCGCTGCGCAAAATGGCACCTACATTGCCTGCATCCTGGACACGGTCCAAGACAACAGTCGGCATAGAAGGTAATACTTGAGGGTCTTGCGCACATTCCACAACAAAACCCATCTGAGCTGGTGACTCCAGGCTACTGAGCTTGGCGAACAGCGCCTGCGGCACCACAAAAACTTGCTCACAGACATCTTGCCATGACAGCGTTGCACTTTGCCAAGCACCCTGTGTTATCACGACCTGCAAGGGCTTAACACCCCGGTCCAAAGCGGCGCGGCAAAGATGATCGCCCTCGAGCCAAACCTTACCCTGCTTGCGATAAGCCGAAGGGTCTTGAGCAAGTCGCCGAATACTTTTGAGCAACGGGTTGTCGCGAGAGGTGACTTCAATCATCCAAGGACTCTGCTCACAGGAGCGAATGAGCGACGATGCAAGGGCGTGGCACCATGGGCAATCAAAGCGTCCAGATGCTGCTTCGTACCATAGCCCTTGTGTTGGTCAAAACCATACAGTGGAAACTCTTGGTGCATGGTGGCGCACAGGCGGTCACGGTGCACTTTGGCCAAAATGGATGCCGCTGAAATGGCTTTCACTTTGGCATCGCCCTGAACAATGGCTTCAGCCAGAATGTCTAACTTGGGCAAGCGATTTCCATCTACCAAAATCTTGTGAGGCTTGAGTCGCAAACCCTCCACAGCCCGCTTCATGGCCAGCAGGGTGGCTTGCAAAATATTGAGGCTATCAATTTCTTCCACTGAAGCTTGAGCAATAGAAAAGCACAAGGCTTTTGCACGAATTTCGTCAAATAATTTTTCGCGCCGTCTTTCACTGAGCTTCTTAGAGTCTGCCAAGCCGTGAATCGGATGCAATTCATCCAAGATCACGGCTGCAGCTACAACGGGGCCGGCAAGAGGGCCTCTACCAGCCTCATCTACACCCGCCATCAAGCCAGGCACATCCCAAGCCAATGGGGGCTGTTCAACGGGAAAGGACTTTTTGGATCGCATTGGCAGCAAGTTGTGGAGTGTCACGTAACAAGGTTTGGTGCAGTTGCGTGAAACGATTTTGAAGACTTTCTATTTTCGCAGGTTTGGTCAGCCAGTCCAATACCGCATCAGCCATCGCCACAGGTGTGGCTTGCTCCTGAAGCAGTTCAGGCACCACAAAATCTTGGCACAAAATATTCGGCAATCCCACCCAGGGCTGCAATTTCTGGCGCTTCATCATCTGCCAACTTAACCAGTTCATGTTGTAGGTAATGACCATCGGTTTTTTGAACAGCGCAGCCTCCAATGTGGCTGTGCCACTGGCTATCAAGGTCACATCACAAGCGGCCAAGGCGTTATGCGACTGACCGCTGAGGACTTTAATGTGGGGGCTCATTCCATGCTTACTCACAATGCCTTCGATCCGGCTCTGAAGGGATGGGATGGCCGGCAAAACAAACTGCAATTCAGGCTGGGCATTCAGCATGTGCCTGCTGGCTTTCGCGAACCGATCGGCCAGATAATCAATTTCAGAAGCACGGCTGCCGGGCAGCAATGCCACCACAGGTCGATCACCATGCAAGCCCAACGCCACCCGCGCCTGTGCCTGATCTACATGCATAGGAATGGCCTGGGCAATGGGGTGACCGACGTAAGTGGCGTCAATGCCGTGCGAAGCCAGCAAGGCCTCTTCAAAAGGGAAAATGCACAGCACGTGGTCCACGCTTTGTCGAATTTTTTCGATACGATCTGCCCGCCAAGCCCAAATTGAAGGGCAGACAAAATGAACAGTCGGCACCCCCTGCGCTTTTAAATCATGCGCCAAGTCCAAATTAAAATCTGGTGCATCAACCCCAATGAAAACGTCAGGCTTGTCCTCGAGCAATCGCTTGCGCAGTTGACGACGGATACCCACGATTTCGCGGTAATGCCGCAGCACCTCGACATAACCACGGACTGCAAGTTTTTCACAGGGCCACCAAGCCTGGAATCCTTGAGCTTGCATGCGCGGGCCACCAATGCCAAAAGAATGTGCTCCCGGCCATCGATGGGTCAGTCCCTTAATCAACAATCCTGCAAGCAGATCACCCGATGGCTCACCGGCAACCATGGCAAACGACAAAGCCCCCGAGGGGGCTTGTTGGACGGGATGCCTAAACCTTGACACGTGCGTCTTCAGCGAACAATGCCACGCTGCGCAGTTGTGTCAGCGAGAAAATCCAGCATCATCTGGATATCATGTGCCGCCTCTGGGTGACTGCCAACCAAGGTTGCCATTTTGAGCTGGGCGGCCTGCAATGTCAGGTTCTCTCGGTACAAGCACTTGTGAAGGGCTTTGACCGCAGCCATCCGCTCTGCGGAAAACCCCCGGCGCCGCAGGCCTTCAAAATTCATGGAGCGCGCTTTGGCAGGTTGACCTTGTGCCATCACAAAAGGAGGCAAGTCAGCAAACAATAAAGAATTCATTGCCGTAAAGCTGTGCGCCCCCAGGCGGCAAAACTGATGAACCACTGTAAAGCCACCCAAAATAACCCAGTCCTCCACCACGACGTGCCCTGCTAACTGGGTGTTGTTGGCGAAAATCGTGTGATTCCCGACCTGGCAATCGTGCGCCAGGTGAACGTAGGCCATGATCCAATTGTCGTTGCCTACACGGGTCACGGCTTTGTCCCCTGGAGAGCCGATATTGAAGGTGCAAAATTCACGAATGGTGTTGCCGTCGCCGATGATCAACTCACAAGGCTCGCCCTTGTATTTTTTGTCTTGCGGTACTGCACCCATGGAGTTGAACTGGAAAATCCGGTTGTCCGCGCCTATGGTCGTGTGTCCTTCAATCACACAATGACCCGCAACCGTAGTACCCGCCCCGATTTTGACGTTCGGGCCGATCAAACTGTAAGCACCAATCGAGGCTGTCGTGTCGATTTCGGCACCCTTGTCGATGATGGCTGTGGGGTGAATCAGCGACATGATGTCGTCTGCCTCAGGCGATTTTGCGCATGGTGCACATCAATTCGGCCTCTACAGCCAGCTGATCACCGACCATGGCGCGGGACTTGAACTTGAAAATACCAGCCTTCATGCGGTCCAATGTCACCTCCAAAATGAGTTGATCACCAGGCTCAACCGGGCGCTTAAAGCGTGCCCCATCAATACCAGCAAAGTAATAAACGGTTGTGTCATCAGGCGTTTCGCCCAGCGTGTCGAAAGCCAATAAAGCAGCAGCTTGCGCCAAGGCCTCAAGCATCAGCACCCCAGGCATCACCGGGCGATGTGGAAAGTGACCCGTAAAAAAAGGTTCGTTCATGGTCACATTTTTCAGCGCACGAATTCGAACACCCTTTTCAATTTCCAAAACACGGTCAACCAGCAAGAACGGATACCGGTGCGGCAGTTGCTTGAGAATTTGATGAATATCCATCATGGAGAGGATTCCTTTTTATTTGAATTTTCCAATGCTTTCAGCCTTTCGCGGAGTCGATACAACTGCTTGAGACTTGCTGCATTTTTTTCCCAAGTAACATTGTCATCAATGGGGAACATACCAGTGTAATGACCGGGTTTGAGTATGGATCGGGTGACGACAGAAGCCGCAGAAACATGAACCCCATCCACCAATTTCAAATGACCCAAGACCACAGCGCCCCCACCCACGGTGCAATGTGCACCAATCCGCGCACTGCCCGCCACGCCAACGCAACCGGCCATGGCTGTATGCGCACCGACATGCACGTTATGTCCGATTTGAATCAAGTTATCGAGCTTCACACCGTCTTCAATGACGGTATCTTCCAATGCGCCACGATCGATACAGGTATTTGCGCCAATTTCGACATCGTTTCCAATACGCACAGCGCCCAGTTGCTCTATTTTTTCCCACCTGCCTTGATGCGGCGCAAAACCAAAACCATCCGCGCCGATCACAACACCTGAATGCACAATGCAACGATCACCCACCACGCAATCTTCACCTATTGTGATGCGCGATCTGAGATGCGTGTGCGCACCGATGCGGGCCCCCTTCTCCACCACGCACAAAGGGCCAATGGTGGCCGTTGGATCGATACAAGCCGAAGGATCAACCACTGCACTCGAGTGTATGCCGGGCGTTGCTGCCGGGGTCAAATGGCTTTTCCATAAGCGTGTTAAAAGCGCAAAATAAAGGTAAGGGTCTGGCGTCACGATACATGCGCCGCGGGCACGCGCCACGTCTTCAAAATCAGGCGACACAATCACACAGGCTGCGCAGGAAACAGGCAATTGAGATTGGTATTTAGCATGGCTTAAAAAACTGATCTGCACAGCTGTTGCAGACTCAAGTGAATTCAAACCTTCGATCTTGATGTCAGGAGCGCCGTGGAGCGTGCCACCCAGTGATTGAATGATGTCTCCAAGCTGTAAGCGCACGCGTTTCAATCAAACTGGCGCACAAGTTTACTTGGCACTGGAAGCGTTGAGCGCTTTGATCACTTTTTCAGTGATGTCATGCTTGGGATTCATATACACAGCTTCTTGAAAAACAGCATCGTATTTCTCAGATTCAGCCACCTGTTTGACCGCACGGTTGGCTCGCTCAATGACCAATTGCTGCTCTTCATTTTTACGGGTGTTCAAATCCTCCTGAAATTCTCGGCGCTTACGCTGAAATTCACGGTCCTGATCGATCAGTTGCTTTTGGCGAGCGACGCGCTGGCTTTCGGACAATGTAGGGGCTTCGCGTTCGAACTTTTCGGAAGCCGTCTTTAATGTATTGCCGGTGTCAACCAGCTCTTTTTCGCGACGGGAAAATTCTTGTTCTAACTTGGCTTGCGCCGCTTTAGCCGAACTGGTTTCTCGGAAAATACGGTCTGTATTAACAAAACCAATCTTAAACTCTTGCGCATGCACAACGACTGCAAAGCAGGATACGGCGATTCCGAACGACAGGGTTTGACGTAAAGTTTTCATTAAAAAGAGGTTCCAATTTGGAATTGCAATTGTTGAATTTTATCCATACTCTGTTTACGAACAGGTAGCGCATAGGAAAAACGAAGTGGGCCCATCGGTGAAATCCAACTCAAACCTATACCCATCGAGGCACGAAGCTCCTTGACCGTCACGGTTTCGTGCTCACCAAAAGCTCGACCCACATCGGTAAAGGCAAACATGCGAAGTGTTCGGTCGTTGCCGGCGCCTGGGAACGGTGCATTGAGCTCAGTGTTGAAAACAATCTTTTTGGAACCACCCAGATAAATGCTATTCAGCGTGTCAGAAGGCCCCAGCGTTGACTGCTCAAAACCACGAACACTGCCCAAGCCACCCACATAAAAGTTCTTGAAAATAGGGTAAGGACGACCAGAAAGTCCTTGTCCGTAGCCCAAATCGGTGTTGAATGCAAAAGTATATTTTTTGGTTATAGGAATGTACTGTTGAAATTGATAACTTGCACGCACGTAACGAACGTCACCCGCAACACTCACATCCGCATTGAAGCGCTGAAGTTGACCATTTGTGGGGACCAAAGCACTGTCTCGACCGTCTCGAGCCCAGCCCAAGGTCAAAGGCACAGAGTTGCTTGTATAACCAAATTTTTGTGCAAAATCGATATAAGTGTTGGGCAAATTAGTCCCTGGATTGATGGTCGTTTGTTCATAGTTCACACCCACGAAAACCGTATCCCGCTCACCGATTGGGAGACCAAATCTTACGCCCCCTCCCGTATTGACGAGATTATAGGAATTCAAATCTATCAGATAAGGCCGGGTTGTACGTTGAAAAATATCGAGCGTCCGAGAAACACCTTCAGTCGTAAAGAAAGGATCGGTGGTGCTCAAGACAAAAGCTCGGTTGTAACGACTGGTATTCACCTGAATACCTAAATAATTACCCGAGCCAAACGCGTTATCCTGCTGAATACCAAATGTGAGCGTCACTTTTTCAGCCGAAGAATAGCCCGCTCCTAACGAAACGCTCCCGGTCGGTTTTTCCATCACAGTGATGGTCAAATCCACTTGATCTAAAGTCCCTGCGACCTCCTGCGTTTCAATGTTGACATCGGTGAAATACCCCAAGCGATCAACCCGGTCACGGGATAATTTAATTTTATCTCCGTCATACCAAGCCGACTCCAATTGGCGAAATTGCCGACGTATAACTTCATCCCTGGTTCGGTTATTGCCTGCCACTAAAATTCGGCGGACATAAGCACGACGTGATGGCTCGGCTTGCAATACAAAACTAACACGATTATTCAAACGGTCTATGACCGGGCGCGGTTCAATCCGCGCGAACGCGTAACCAAAGCGTCCGAAATAATCGGTAAAGGCTTTGCTTGTTTCCGTAACGGTTTCGGAGTTATAGGGCTGGCCTGGCTTCATTTTGACCAGGGTTTTGAACTCTTCTTCCTTGCCCAGATAGTTGCCCTGAAGCTGGATATCAGACACCACAAAACGCTCACCCTCAGTGATGTTAATGGTCACCGAAATTTCTTGTTTGTCCGGAGAAATAGCGACTTGCGTCGAATCGATTCGGAACTCCAAATAACCACGCGAAAGATAGTAAGACCGCAAAGATTCCAAATCGGCATTCAGCTTTGTACGAGAATATCTGTCAGATTTGGTGTACCAACTCAGCCATCCGCCAGTGTCTAAATTGAACAGATCGCGCAAGGTGCCTTCGTCGAAAGCTTTGTTGCCAGTCACGCGGATTTGCTTGATTTTTGCGGGTCCTCCTTCCGTGACTGTGAAGGTCAACCGGACACGGTTACGTTCGATGGGGGTAACGGTAGTGATGACCTCGGAGCCATAAAGACTTCGGTTAATGTATTGGCGCTTGAGTTCTTGTTCAGCTTTGTCTGTCAATGCTTTGTCATAAGGACGACCTTCAGACAGACCAATTTCTTTCAATGCTTTCGCCAGAACATCTTTGTCAAACTCTTTCAGACCCGCAAACTCGACACCTGACACTGTGGGCCGCTCTTCCACGATCACGACCAAAACATCGTCTTGAATCTCTAAGCGAACATCCTTAAAAAGACCGAGACCAAACAAGGCCCGAATCGCTGCTGCACCTTTTTCATCGTTGTAAATTTCTCCTACGCGAAAGGGCAAGGACGCAAAAATGGTTCCGGATTCTACTCGCTGAAGACCTTCGACACGAATATCTTTGACCGCGAAAGGTTCTGCTGCCCAGCCAGATGCAGTAGCCCACGCCAAGATGACCACAGCAACCAACTGGCGTAGGCGATAGAAATTGATGTGCAGTGTCATTGTTGTGAAATTTCAATAAATTCGAAAGCTGACAGGGGAGGAGGAAAATGGAATTGGCATTATCGCCAAAGGCGCATGCCATCATTGACCAATGCCGTCGCCATCAGCGCGAGTAGCAACACAAGCCCCACTTTTTGGAATACATTTATCCAGTCCGAAGACACGGGTTTGCCGGTCAGCAACTCCCAAAGATAATACATCAGGTGGCCACCGTCCAGCATAGGTAAAGGTAACAGATTGAGGAGACCCAGACTGACGCTCAGAAAACCCAAAAAACCCACATAAGCGGTCCACCCCATGCTGACAGATCGACCTGCTTGATCGGCAATCGCTAAAGGGCCACCCAGTTGGTCCATGCTGCCTTGTCCCGTCAACATACCGTAAATCACCTGCCCAGTTAATCCGGTCAGGGACGCCACTTTTTGAAAACCCAAAAACAGGCTTTCCCCCATACCGTGATCGACCCAAACCGTCGCAGGTGATGCCCCCACCACGGCACCAATGCGACCAGTCAAAGTGCCAGCCTGGTTCACCACCAGAGGTAGCAAATCAAGCTTCATGGCCTGGCCGTCCCTTTCAACCACCAATGCAAGCGCAAGCGCGCCCCCAGCATCGACCGATTTGCGAATGGTTTGGCGCAAAAACTGTGCATCTGGGACGTCTCGCCCATTCACCTTCAAAACCCTGTCACCCTCGTGTAAACCACCTCGAGCGGCTGGACTGTCTGGTTCGATCCGTCCCACTTTGGCAGGTGCTTGCGGTCCTTCAAAACCCCATAAAGCCAATGGAGACAACTTATCCACGGCGTAAGGGGGCTGGGATGCCTCAAGGTTCAAACGAACCCATCTGGCGGAATTTTGAGGCGACCGAGGGTCACGAACTTCCAAAACGATATCCTGTGCGCTGCGCTCAGCTTCAAGTGCCATCACATGCAAGCCGTTATAAGAAGAGATGGACGTTGAAGGCAATTCAGGCCACACGCCTTCCAGAGGCGGCACCAGGGTCGCGCCCGTCACGAGTTCTCCGCCCAACAAACCGGCTTTTTCTGCAGCGGATTGCGCTACAGGGGTAGACAAGATTGCGACCGGCTCTGCTTGCCCCCACCATGCCGTCACGGCAAATAATAAGATGGCCAAAATCAGGTTAGCCACGGGTCCTGCAGTCACGATCAAAGTGCGGGCCAGCAAGGTTTTTCGATTGAACGCACGGTGACGTTCTGCTGGATCAACAGGGCCTTGAGACTCATCCAGCATGGACACATAACCGCCCATGGGCAACCAGCCGATGGTCATTTCGGTTTCTTGACGGTGGTGTTGACTTGACTTTCGCCAACGCAACAAGGGTCGACCGAAACCAATCGAAAAACGCAAGACTTTGACGTCAAAAGCCAAGGCCATACGGTAATGACCCCATTCATGCACTGACACCAAAAGCAGCAATGCGAACATGAAAGCAAGAAAGGTAGACATCTCAGGTCTGAAATTGACGAACCTGGGCCAATGCATGCGCTCGACTTTCGAGGTCAAGGGCTAACAAGGCCTCTAAAGACTCAGGAGCGGTGAAGGAAGCCGCGGCCAAAGTGGCCTGGTTCACAGCATGAATCTGATCGAATCGAATCTGTCCCGCTAAAAATGCAGCCACGGCAATCTCATTGGCCGCATTCAAAACAGCGCATGTCCCAAAACGGGCATCCAACGACTCCCAAGCCAACTTCAAACCTGGAAAACGCAAACCATGGTCATGCCCGTGCAGCGACTCGAAAGTCATCGGTGCCAGTTCTCGAAAATCCAGCGCTGATGCACCAGACACAACCCGCTCAGGCCAGCTCAAACCGTAGGCGATAGGCACACGCATATCCGGTGTGCCCATTTGTGCCACCACAGAGGCGTCTTTGTACTGAACCATCGAATGGATGACGCTCTGAGGATGAATCACTACCTCAATTTGCTGGGATTGAACCCCAAACAAATACCGTGCCTCGATCACTTCCAAAGCCTTGTTCATCATCGTGGCGGAGTCCACGGATATTTTTCGTCCCATCACCCAATTCGGGTGGGCGCAAGCTTGCTCTGGCGTGACATCACGCAAGGTTTCGACCGGCCGTGAACGAAACGGGCCTCCCGAGGCAGTCAAAATAATTTTGTCTATCCGCTCTGACCAAGTGGCAGGGTCCTCAGGCAAAGACTGAAATATCGCTGAATGCTCACTGTCGATGGGCAGCAGCGTTGCACCGCCTTGTTTGACGGCCGACAAAAAAACATCTCCACCAACGACCAAGGCCTCTTTATTGGCCAGCAAAAGTCGCTTACCGGCATGCGCCGCTGCAAGGCACGGCGCTAAACCGGCGGCCCCAACAATGGCGGCCATCACCGAATCGACTTGGGGGTGCGATGAAATTTCCACCAAAGCCTCAGCGCCCCACATGACCTTGACATTCAAACCTTGCGCCTTGACTCTTTCTGCCAAACGCCGACCCGCATCCTCTTGAGCCATCACGGCAAATTCAGGGGAAAACTGAATGCACTGCGAAAGCAACAGATCAACTTGCGTGGACGCACTCAGTGCAAACACCTTGAACCGATCTGGATGCCGGGAAATCACATCGAGCGTATTGCCACCAATGGAGCCCGTCGAACCTAAAACGGTAATTTGTTGTTGCATAGGTATTCCTAAATAACACCCAGTTTACGAGGACCACGTCATGATCATCATGGCCAAGGGCAAGGTAGGCAGCAAAGCATCCACGCGGTCCAATACCCCACCGTGACCCGGCAGCAATCCAGAGCTGTCTTTCACGCCTGCACTTCTTTTGATCAAAGACTCCACCAAATCACCTACGACACTCATGCACGTCATGAAAACCAAAGCAGCCAACCAAAACCACCAGCCTTGGCGCCACAAACGGGTATGAAAACTCGGATCAGAAAATTCAAAGTACTGATCCGCTTGAATCCAACACAAAGAAACCAACAACACCCCCGCCATACCTCCCCAAACGCCTTCCCAGGTCTTACCGGGGCTGATAGAGGCGGCCAATTTAGAGTGGCTCCAGCGGCCCCCCAGGGCTCGACCAGCGAAATAGGCAAACACGTCTGCAGCCCACACCAAAACCAAAATAGACAGCAAAAAATTTGGCCCCGTCCAACGGGCCTGCGCGAGAGCTAACCAGGCAAAGCACAAGGCCATAAGTCCCAGCGACCAGCGCAGGAAGAAGGGCCACCGCGACCAAGCTGCCACGCCGCGTAACAGCATCCACGCACCTATCAAAACCCAGGCCGAACCCACGAAAAGCCAGACAAAAGCACTTGTCTGCTCTATCCAGTTTGTCTGCCAAAAGAGAGTGCAAATCAGCAAAGCCAAAGCACCTGTGCCCCATGAAGCAAGGCGCGCGCAACCGTTCATACGCCCCCACTCCCAAGCGCCAGCAGCAATCAGGATCAAGGTCAGAGCGGCAAAAGGATCTGGACTTGACGCAAACAAAGCGGGCAACAGCAATGCCAACAAAACCAATGCCGTGATGAGTCTCTGCTTGAGCATCGGGTCTTTCTTAGAGGGGGTGTTGAGGTGAATGATTCAACTGCAAATCACCCAGCCGGCTTCAAAAATGACCCCAGGCGTAAAGGCGAGGTGAATTCACGGATCACACCGCCATGATTTCTTGTTCTTTGCCGGCAACCAGTTGGTCGATCTCGGCAATGTGCTTGTCTGTGACTTTTTGCACATCAGTTTCTGCACGTTTTTGATCATCCTCGGATGCGAGTTTATCTTTCACCAGTTTTTTGACGGACTCGTTCGCGTCGCGTCGCAAATTACGGACTGCGATTTTTGCATTTTCGCCTTCATTGCGGACCAATTTGGTCATTTCTTTGCGACGCTCCTCACTCATCGCAGGCATGGGAACGCGAATCAAATCGCCCATAGACGCCGGGTTCAAACCCAAATCGCTTTCACGAATGGCTTTTTCAATTTTTGCGCTCATCCCTTTTTCCCACGGCTGCACGCTGATGGTTCGGGAATCGATCAGTGCCACATTGGCCACTTGCGACAAGGGAACACTCGAGCCGTAGTACTCCACCAACACGGAGTCAAGCAAGGCCGGGTTAGCGCGACCTGTGCGAATTTTGGTCAGATTATTTTTGAATGCTGAAATGGACTGGTCCATCTTGCCTTCAGTGGTTTGTTTGATTTCTGCAATAGTCATGAATTTCTCCAGCGCAAGTCAATCATTCAGGCGTAGACCAAAGTGCCTTCATCTTCACCCATCACCACACGCTTGAGTGCGCCATTTTTGAAGATGGAAAACACCTTGATCGGTAGTTTTTGATCACGGCATAATGCAAACGCAGTGGCGTCCATGATGCCCAAATTTTGCGAAATAGCTTCGTCAAAACTGATTTTGTCGTACCGCGTGGCGGTGGGGTCTTTTTTCGGATCAGCGGTATACACACCGTCTACCTTGGTTGCTTTCAACACCAATTCCGCACCGATTTCGGCGCCACGCAAAGCGGCCGCCGTATCCGTGGTGAAAAACGGATTGCCAGTTCCTGCGGCAAACACCACAACTTTGCCCTCTTCAAGGTACTGCAATGCTTTGGGACGAACGTAGGGCTCCACCACTTGGTCAATACCGATGGCTGACATCACGCGCGCTGTCAAGCCAGCCTTGTTCATGGCATCGGCCAAAGCCAAAGCGTTCATCACAGTGGCCAGCATTCCCATGTAGTCGGCTGTAGCGCGATCCATACCGACCGACCCTCCAGCCACACCACGAAAAATATTACCCCCGCCGATCACGATCGCCACTTCAACCCCCAAGCGGATCACTTCTGCAATCTCATCGACAATGCGCACAATGGTGGCACGGTTGATACCGAACTGGTCATCCCCCATCAAGGCTTCGCCTGACAGCTTGAGCAAAATACGCTTATGGGCTGGCTTGGCGAGGGTCATGAAAAGCTCCTTGAGTAGACGAGATGAACAGGATAGGAATCAGAACAGAAGCAGACCTGAAAATCAGGCTGCAGCGCCTTGTGCAGCAGCCACTTGCGCAGCCACTTCAGCAGCGAAGTCATCCACTCGCTTTTCAATGCCTTCGCCCACAACAAACAGAGTGAAGCCCTTGAGTGAAGTGTTTGTGGATTTGAGCATTTGCTCAACAGTTTGCTTGTCGTTCTTGACGAAAGCCTGGTTGTACAAGGACACCTCTTTGAGGTACTTTTGCACAGAACCTTCAATCATCTTGACAGCGATTTCAGCGGGCTTACCTGACTCGGCCGCCTTGGCTGTAGCCACAGAGCGCTCTTTTTCGATCAAATCAGCAGGCACTTCGGCGCTGCTCAATGAAACCGGCTTCATTGCAGCCACATGCATTGCGACGTCTTTGGCGGCAACGTCCTCACCGTCATATTCCACCAATACCCCAATGCGTGTGCCATGCAAATAAGTGGCCACTTTTGAGGTGCCAGAAATTCGCTTGAACCTGCGAAAGCTCATGTTCTCGCCGATCTTGCCGATCAGGCCCTTGCGAACTTCTTCCAAGGTGGGGCCAAAACTGTCTTGGCTGTATGGCAATTCACCCAACGCAGCCACATCGGCCGGATTGTGCTCTGCCACCAACTTGGCGGCGGCTTGCGCCAGAGCCAAAAAGCTGTCGTTTTTGGTCACAAAGTCGGTTTCGCAGTTGACTTCAATCATGGCACCCGTGTTGCCATTGACGAAACTGGTCACCACGCCTTCAGCGGTCACGCGGGAAGCGGCTTTGCCTGCCTTTGTGCCCAATTTGACGCGGAGCAACTCTTCGGCTTTGACCATGTCGCCTTCGGCTTCAGTCAAAGCTTTTTTGCACTCCATCATGGGCGCGTCTGTTTTTGCACGCAGCTCAGCGACCATACTTGCTGTAATTGTTACCATGTTGATTCTCCGTATTCAATTCAAAGTCAGATTAAAAAAAAGGGGCAACAAAGCCCCTTTCATCAAGTCACAAGAGGCCTTAAGCAGACGCTTCCTGAACTTCCACAAATTCGTCTTCGCCTTCAGACGCAGCCACGGCCTTGAGCACGTCGTTGACCGCATTGGAGCGGCCATCAATGATCGCGTCAGCAATACCACGGGCATACAAAGCCACAGCCTTGGCCGAGTCGTCGTTGCCTGGAATCACGTAGTCAATGCCTTCTGGTGAGTGGTTGGTATCCACCACACCGATCAATGGAATGCCCAGTTTTTTAGCTTCCGAAATCGCAATTTTGTGGTAACCCACGTCGATCACAAAGATGGCGTCGGGCAAAGCAGGCATGTCCTGGATGCCACCGATGTCTTTTTCAAGCTTTTCCATCTCGCGTTTGAACATCAGCTGTTCTTTTTTGCTCAATGTTTCGAGACCCACTTCTTGCTGAGCCTTCATGTCCTTCAGACGTTTGATCGAAGTCTTAACGGTCTTGAAGTTGGTTAACATGCCGCCCAACCAACGTTGGTCGACAAAAGGCACGCCAGCGCGAGCGGCTTCTGCGGCCACGACTTCACGCGCTTGACGCTTGGTGCCGACCATCAAAATATTGCCACGGTTTGAAGCCAACTGCTTGACGAACTTGGTGGCCTCCTGAAACATCGGCAGAGATTTTTCCAGGTTGATAATGTGAATTTTGTTGCGATGACCAAAGATGAAAGGGGCCATCTTGGGGTTCCAGAAGCGGGTTTGGTGACCAAAGTGGACACCGGCTTCCAGCATTTCGCGCATAGTAACGGACATAATAAACTCCAAAGGTTAGGTCTTAAATTCAGCCCACTGATCACCCACCATGAAAATGACGGGCAACACCTTCAAGGGGCCGGTTTGCGATTGATTCACTGAACAAAAGCCCGTAAGCACTATTGCCGACTTGCATCTGTTTAGCCAGTCGATTATAGCACCCTGTCCAAGACGCACTTACTCTGGAAACAACATGAACACTCAAACGGACCTGATCTCCACGTTGCAAGCGCTGGCTTGCGGCCTCACAACAAAACAAGAGGTCCTGCAAACCTGCCTTGAAATGGCACAGAGTCCGGCTTGCGAACATGTCTTCTTATCGCTTCATGCCGAGGTACACACCGCCTTAAAAAGCACCAACATGGTGCAAGGCGCGCTGGCTGGACTGCCGTTTTCTGCCAAGGATCTGTTTGATGTGCGAGGTGAAACCACCTCGGCGGGATCCATTGTTTTGAAAAACAATCCTGCCGCCGTTGAAGATTGTCCTGCTGTTGCAAGCATGCGCGCCGCAGGGGGAACGCTTATTGGCCGAACCAATATGGTGGAGTTCGCTTTCTCAGGTGTTGGCATCAACCCCCATTACGGTACGCCTGCCGCCTGGGATGCGGTGTCCAATCAATTTGCGGGGTTGCCCACAGCTTCAAGCGCTGGTCATTTTGAACCCTTGGTGCCAGGGGGATCGTCTTCAGGTGCTGCTGTCTCGGTGGCCACGGGAGCCGCATTCATCGGTTTGGGCTCAGACACTGGCGGGTCCATTCGCATTCCTGCGGCGCTGAATGGCATTGTGGGTTTTAAAAACACGGCCAGACGTGTTTCAACGCAAGGTGCCGTTCCCTTATCGACCACCATGGACACCATCTGCGCCATGACCCGCAGCGTCAGGGATGGCATATTGGCTCACGAGATTCTTGCCCATCGCAAGGTGCCCTTGTTCAAATTAGGATTGTCTGACTACAGAATTGCGGTCCCTACCACCTTGATGTTGGACGACTTGTCAGATTCTGTTCGGCACGCTTGGGAGCGCAGTCTGCGACTGTTGACACTCGCGGGCGCTCGGTTAACCGAAATCAAATTGCCGGAAATCAACGATCTGTCCGTCTTGCTGTCCACAGGCGGTTTCAGTGCAGCAGAGAGCTTTACCTGGCACCGCCATGGGCTGGCAAAAAGCGCCGCTGATTACGATCCGCGCGTTGCAATGCGAATTGAACGCGGCGCGAACATGAAAGCCTTCGAGTACTTGGAACTTCAACAAGCTCGGGCAGCTTGGATCCATCGAATGCATCAAGCCATGCAGGGCTATGACGCAATGCTGTCGCCCACGGTGCCCATCACCTCACCGACTATCGCGAGCATGGCGCCCGGCGCAGCGCGGGATGAAGCATTTTTCAAAGCCAACGGCTTGTTGTTGCGCAATACCAGTGTGGTCAACATGCTTGACGGCTGCGCCCTTTCACTTCCTTGCCACCAAGTGGGCGAACTCCCTGTGAGCTTGATGGTCTGGCAGGGCCCAATGGCCGATGATGTGGTGCTCAATGTTTCTTTGGCCATTGAACAGCAGTTGAAATTGAATGCATGAACCTGCAACGCCTTGACACTGCCCAAGCCTGGACGCTGTTTGACATAGCAGGTACTCGACTTGTCGAGCAACGCTTGGCCAGTCAATTGCCTGCGCACACCTTGATGCACAGAGCGGGTGCCGCTATAGGGAAACTGGCCATGGCCATTGCTCCGCATGCACAAAAAGTATGGATTGCCTGCGGGCCGGGTAACAATGGCGGCGACGGCTGGGAAGCTGCCTGTTTTTTGCACAATGCAGGCGTGAATGTCCTTGTGTCTTACTTGCCCCCAAGCCAAGGCCTGCCCGTGGATGCCCAAGAAGCCATGAACAAAGCACTCGGCATGGGCATTCAAATCAGCGAGACGCCCGTCGATTTAGGCCCACAGGATGTGACCATTGACTGCCTGTTGGGCTGGGGTTCAAGCCGAGTTGTTACCGGCAAAATGGCGCAATGGGTCGAGGCCATGAACAAGAGCTCGGCCCTTATTTTGTCCGCCGACATGCCCACCGGATTGAATGCCGACACGGGTCAAGCACATCAATATGCAAACGGTGAAACAGGCGCGCTGGTTCGCGCTGATCACACATTGATGCTGCTGACCGCCAAACCCGGTGCCTTCATGGCCCAAGGTCGCGATGCATCTGGCCAATTGTGGCTGGATGATTTAGCGCGAAACGACCCA
This sequence comes from Limnohabitans sp. Rim8, assembly GCA_945901045.1. Classification (GTDB taxonomy): domain Bacteria; phylum Pseudomonadota; class Gammaproteobacteria; order Burkholderiales; family Burkholderiaceae_C; genus Limnohabitans_A. The sequence continues at coordinate 27,351 of CAMDKK010000023.1, read as the reverse complement.
GAAAAATCAGTGCTGGCAAGCGTTCAAGCGCATTGCGAACTCAACTCACAACCCAGCCGAATACGGCGTCAGCACAACAGCCATAAAGGCAGCTATGGCGACGTAGCCATTGTGGGCGGCGAATCCGTTTCCAGTCGTGGCATGGGCATGACTGGCGCAGCAGTGATGGCCGCATCGGCCGCATTGCATGGTGGAGCGGGTCGTGTGTTGGTCAGCCTGCTGGCGCCTGATAAAAATACACAACTACAAGATATTGCGCTGCTTCATCCCGAGTTGATGCAGCGCCATTTTGAGGCTTTGGATTTGAAGCAATTGACGGTTGTTTGTGGCTGCGGTGGAGGCCTCAATGTCGCTCGCGTATTGACCGAGGTATTGCAGCGCAGCCGCAGTTTGGTTTTGGATGCCGATGCGCTCAACGCCATTGCCAGGGACACAGTGCTTGCACAACTACTCCAACGTCGCAGTGCGCGGTCCATGCCAACGGTATTGACGCCCCACCCTCTTGAAGCCGCGCGATTACTGGGCTGCAGCACCGCTCACATTCAGTCTCAGCGTGTCGCAAGTGCCGCCCAATTGGCGGCCTTTTTTGGTTGCACTGTGGCTCTCAAAGGCTCGGGCACAGTCATCGCCTGTCAAGGTCAGATCAGCCGAATCAACCCTACTGGCAACGCCCAACTGGCAGCAGCCGGTACAGGCGATGTTTTGGCAGGATTGACAGCCGCCAAACTGGCACAAGGTTTGTCAGCTTTTGAAGCCACCTCTCAAGCTGTTTTTGAACACGGCCAAGCAGCAGATGCTTGGCCGGCGCAGGGCCGCTTGACCGCCAGCCGTTTAGCAAATCAACTGAACTGAAATCTCAACCTCTGCCTGCAAAAGGCATTTTGGTTGCCATGACGGTGTGAAACATCACGTTCGCTTCCAAAGGCAAATTGGCCATGTACACCAAAGATTGGCCCACGATGTTGACGTCCATTAAAGGTTCCACCGCAATTTCGCCATTGGCCTGAATGACACCTTTGGCCATGCGCATGGCCATGTCCGTAGCCGCGTTGCCAATGTCCAACTGCCCCACCGCAATGTCGTACTTGCGGCCATCCAGGGATGCAGACTTGGTCAAGCCAGAAACACCATGCTTGGTCGATGTGTAGGCAATCGAATGAGGACGAGGCGTTGTCGCTGAAATGGAGCCATTGTTAATGATCCGGCCACCACGAGGTGATTGGTCCTTCATCACTCGGAAGGCGGCCTGAATGCACAAGAACATCCCGGTCAGATTGATGTCCACCACATTTTTCCATTGGGCCAGGGTCAGGTCTTCCAATGGGATGCCGGGTGCATTGACGCCCGCATTGTTGAAAACCAAATCAATACGACCAAACTTCTCAACTGTCGCGTCGAATAATGTTTTGACAGAAGCTTCGTCTGAAACGTCAGCAGCGACAGCCAAGGCGTGATCGGACTGACCCGACTCCGCAATCACTTCGTCCAGCGGCGCTTGACGGCGACCGGCCAATACAACACGCCAACCGTCTTTGAGAAGGGCCAAAGCGGAAGCCTTCCCAACGCCAGATCCGGCACCAGTGACGATGGCTACTTTGATAGATGAATTCATGGAAGAGTCTCCTGATAATTGAATGATTTAAATTTTCACCGCTTGGAAGATCTGACTTTGCCGATTTTCTTTTTGTACAAGGCCTTGGACGCAGGCACTTTTTTGGCCGTTGCGGGCCCACTGGTACGCTCACGCACATGGTCTTTACGTCGTTTGGACTGACCCGCGGTGTTTTCGCGCAAAGGAGTTGTGGACTCTGAACGCACAAGTCCTGGTCGCTCTTTGCTGACACTGCCTTTTTCGCGAATACTGCGCGCAGTCATATCCTCCAGACCATTGACCAATCGAAAATCGATTTTCCGGCCATCCAAATCCACGCGCGAGACTTGAATTTGGACACGGGTACCTATGGCATAACGGATACCGGTTCGCTCGCCGCGCAATTCCTGGCGCACCTCGTCTAACCTGAAGTACTCGCCGCCCAACTCCGTAATGTGCACCAAGCCCTCGACGTACATGGCATCCAGGGTGACAAAAATACCGAAGGTGGTGACCGACGTGACCACGCCACTGTATTCCTCTCCCAAATGCTCGCGCATGTACTTGCATTTAAGCCAAGCTTCTACATCGCGACTGGCTTCGTCAGCACGACGCTCATTGGCACTGCAATGCAAGCCGGCAGCCTCCCAAGCCTGCTGCTCTGCATAAGACATTTGGGTCTTGGGAGCTGACGCCTCCATTTTCACGCCAGCTTTGTTTTTTTGCAATCGCTTGGCCAATTTCGCATGCGCTTCACCAGGCAAAGGCAATGCGGGCAGTTGGTATTTTTGTCGCGTTAATATCGCTTTAATAACACGGTGTACCAACAAATCAGGGTAGCGGCGAATCGGACTGGTGAAGTGCGTGTAAGCCTCATAAGCCAAACCAAAGTGCCCGCTGTTCATCGGGGTGTAAATGGCCTGCTGCATGGAGCGCAACAGCATGGTGTGTATTTGCTGCGCATCCGGACGGTCTTTGGTTGCCTGTGCAATTTTCTGAAATTCTCCAGGCTTAGGGTCATCACTCAATCCAAACGGCAGACCCAAGGCTTTGAGGTAATTGCGAAGAATGTCTTTTTTCTCGGGTGTCGGGCCTTCATGCACTCGGAACAATCCAGGGTGCTTGCCATGTTCAATAAAATCAGCACTGCAGACATTGGCGGCCAACATGGCCTCTTCAATCAAACGGTGCGCTTCGTTGCGCGTACGCGGTACGATCTTTTCAATTTGACCACTTTCATCGCACACAATCTGCGTTTCGGTGGTTTCAAAATCAACCGCACCACGCACTGCACGCGAAGCCAATAACGCTTTGTAGACATCTTGCAGATTGAGCAAATCGTCAACCCGTTCTTTTCGTTTGCTCGCCTCAGGCCCGCGCGTATTGGCCAAAATAGCGGCCACTTCAGTGTATGTAAAGCGTGCATGGCTGAACATCACTGCCGGGTAAAACTGGTAGGCGTGCACATCACCTTTGGCGTTGACCAACATGTCACAAACCATGCACAAGCGCTCCACATCGGGGTTGAGTGAGCACAGACCATTTGACAGTTTTTCTGGGAGCATCGGTATGACACGCCGCGGGAAATACACGCTGGTGGCGCGCTCGTAGGCATCGACATCAATGGCACTTCCAGTGCTCACATAGTGGCTTACATCGGCAATTGCGACCAACAAACGCCATCCTTTGCCGCGCCCCACTTTGGCAGGTTCACAATAGACCGCGTCATCGAAATCACGCGCATCTTCACCATCAATGGTCACCAAAGGAACGTCGGTCAAGTCAATCCGGTTGAGTTTATCTTGCGCTCTCACTTTGTCTGGCAAAGTGCGTGCCAATCCGATACATGCATCCGAAAATTCATGCGGCACGCTGTATTTGCGAACCGCAATTTCAATCTCCATGCCGGGGTCGTCAATCTCACCCAGAACTTCTTTCACGCGACCTACAGGTTGCCCAAAAAGCGCTGGTGGCTCGGTCAACTCCACCACCACCACTTGACCGGGTTTGCCAGTCCCGATGGCCAGTTTGGGAATCAACACATCTTGACCGTAACGCTTGTCTTCTGGGGCTACGATCCAGATGCCACTCTCATGCAACAAGCGACCAATTATCGGCTGAACAGGACGTTCAACGATCTCAACTACGCGGCCTTCTGGACGGCCTTTTCTGTCCTGACGCACGATGCGAACCTTGACGCGATCTTTGTGCAAAACGGCCCGCATTTCGTTCGGCGGCAGGTAAATATCGCCGATCCCGTCATCGCGTAAAACGAAGCCGTGACCATCACGATGTCCTTGGACACTGCCTTCTATTTCATCCAGCAAACTGCTGGGGGTAGTCATTTTTTTGATATACAATCCTATCTTTCCTGAGATGCCCAGGTGGCGGAATTGGTAGACGCACTAGTTTCAGGTACTAGCGAGTAACTTCGTGGGGGTTCGAGTCCCTTCCTGGGCACCAATTTTTAACATATTTTCGTTGAACTTTAATGAAGTTTGGATGTCACAGAAAACAAAATCAAACCGTACATTGTGCGGTTTTTTTTCGTCTCCTGGCAATTTCAAACCGGCACTCCGACCAAATCATGTCCACGCACATCAACAATGCGGGCTGAAGTGAATTCACCGGACTTGAGCGTTTTACTCATTTTCTCGGGTGGCAACAATTGCACCACGCCATCGATCTCAGGCGCATCCGCATAGCTTCGGCCTACGCCGCCTTTGCGACCCATGGCGGGAGCCGAATCTACCAAGACTTGCATCGTGGCACCAATGCGTTGACGCAAACGAGCAATCGATACCTCCTCAGCCACAGCCATGAAACGTGAACGCCGATCTTCTCGCTCATCCTTAGGCAACATGCCTGGCAACTCATTGGCTGCCGCACCTTGCACGGGGCTGTAGGCAAAGCAACCTGCACGGTCAATCTGCGCTTCTCGCAAGAAGTTCAGCAGATGTTCAAACTCCTCTTCGGTCTCACCCGGGAATCCTGCAATGAAGGTACTGCGAATCACCAACTGCGGACACAACTCGCGCCAGCGTTGAATACGTTCCATATTTTTTTCGCCACTGGCGGGGCGCTTCATGCGGCGCAGCACATCAAGGTGGCTGTGCTGAAAAGGCACATCCAAGTAAGGCAAGATCAAACCACTGGCCATCAAAGGAATCACGTCATCCACGCTCGGGTAGGGATAAACATAATGCAACCTGACCCAAGCACCATAGGTTTGTGCCATGTCACCTAAAGTCTGAACCAACTCCAGCATGCGTGACTTGATCGGTTTACCCTCCCAAAACCCGGTTCGGTATTTCACATCCACACCATAGGCTGAGGTGTCTTGACTGATGACCAGCAACTCTTTGACGCCACCTTCAAACAAAGCCTTGGCTTCTTTCAACACGTCACCAACAGGTCGAGACACCAAATCACCCCGCATGGATGGAATGATGCAAAAAGTACAGCGGTGGTTACAGCCTTCGCTGATCTTCAAGTAGGCATAGTGCCGCGGCGTGAGTTTCAACCCCGCCTCGCCAAAGACATTCGGCACCAAATCGATGAACGGGTCATGCGGCTTAGGTAAGTGTGCATGCACAGCGTCCATCACCTCTTGGGTGGCATGGGGGCCGGTCACGGCCAAGACACTGGGGTGAATTTGGCGAACCATATTGCCACCATCCTCACCCGTCTTGGCTCCCAGACAACCGGTCACAATCACTTTGCCGTTTTCACTCAAGGCTTCAGCAATCGTGTCCAAACTTTCTTTGATCGCATCGTCAATGAAACCACAGGTGTTCACGATGACCAAATCAGCACCTTCAAAGGTTTTGGAAGTTTGGTAGCCCTCGGCACTCAATTGCGTCAAAATCAATTCAGAATCGGTCAGAGCCTTGGGGCAACCCAAGCTCACAAAGCCGATGCGTGGCGCGGGACCCACCTTGGGTGGCGTCATAGAAATTAAAGTTTCACTCATGCCGCCATTGTCCCAGCAAAAACACGCTTTTGGAGAGGCACTATTTTTTGACGCCCAATGCGCCTAGCATCTGCTCGGTTTGTTTTTGAACCTGCTCTTGCATTTGACCCAGCATAGACTGGGATTGCTGAACATAAGCACCCAGCATGTTTTGCATCATCGGCGGTTGCACCTGCATGAACTGAGTCCATATTTCTGGACTCACCCCTTTTTGCGAATCACCCAGTTGCGATTGCATGTCCATGAAAGACTGCACATTGCTTTCCAAGTACTTGCCCATAAAGCCCTGCATGGCATGGCCATAAAAACGAATGATATTGGCCAAAACCGCCTCGCTGAACATCGGCGCACCCGCGGCTTCTTCTTCCAAAATGATTTGCAGCAACATCGAGCGGGTCAAGTCATCGCCTGTTTTGGCATCAGTGACAACAAAGTCCTGGCTGTCCATGACCAAGCGTTTGATCTCACCCAAAGTGATGTAGGTCGACGTATTGGTGTCGTACAAGCGCCGGTTGGGGTACTTTTTGATCATGTGGCGGCCCGCAGGCGCAGCGGCTGATTTGGGAGATGGCGATTTGGCTGGCACTTCGAATTCCTCAGAGGTTGTCACAATTCCAAGCAAGGAAACGTGTTGCAGTGCAACAGATTCTAAGGACAACACAAAGAAAAATATGCCAAGGTTTACCCGCCCATAGCGGTAATTTATAAAATTCAGGATGATGTCGCTTGTTCAATCGCTATACCGGATAAACCGAATAGCAAGAAGTCCGCAAGTCAGATAGCATAAAGCGTAATTGATACAGAATTTAGATCTATTGATGGAGAACTACCTATGACAAAAAGCAATCCTGTTGACGATACCGTGCCCCAGCGTGTAGCCCGGTATGAAGATTTAGTGCCTTACAAGGACTCCATGAGTCACTCAGAGGGTATTCCCCCTGAGGCCATGCTGATGATGTCGCCTGATAAGGTCATGCCCATCATGTCACCGCAAGGCTGGGAAGGGCGCAGCAAAATAGCGCCGGTCAAAGGGGCGCCTGGATTGACCATTACCCTGGCTGAATGCCCTCCCGGTGACAGCGCAGGCCTGCACAAACACACTGGTGCAGTGGAAAACTTCTTTTGTGTTCAAAGTAAGTTTGAAATTATCTGGGGTGATGAGGGCCAGTTTTCCACGATCTTAGAGCCCTTGGATTTTGTTTCAGTGCCGTCGGGCATTTACCGTGACTTTAAAAATGTTGGAACCGAATTGGGCCGACTGCTGGTCATGATCCAACCTGAACCTGGCGATACGCAGGATGCTGTTTACCACGCCAAATCCAGCGGGGAAGAAATTGCCAAGCGCTGGGGACCAGCGACCGTGGATGCAATGGCCAAAGTTGGAATTCGATTTGGAGAACCAGCTTAGAAACCAATGCCCCAACCCCCTGTGGGGAATGCACCTACAGCCTGTGCTCCTGATCGGTGAGGTATTAGGAGTTGACTGTCACTTTTCACCATTTGAGAGACCCAGCCAAGGCATTATTGACTCCCAGACCAAATTGAAGCGGAAACGGACTGCTGAAAATTTACCGTTTTTAGCGTCACGGTCTTCACGCCATTGAACTTGACCGTAATGGACTGACCAATTGCAGTCACCTGCATGGTGTTCCACCTCTCTGCGGTTTTATCAACAAGGGGAGCATGAGCTAAGGCAAATTTCACAACAGCACCAGTCTCATAATTAGTATCAATTCGATTGTCTTGAATACTGACTTCATAAGAACTATCGGCCGAAATTTTTTGCGGGTCAGTTGCGCACATAAAGATACCGCTGTTTGCACCTGAGGCCACCCAAAATTCGGCATCAATGCTGAAGTTCTTTCAGGCGCTTTTTGGGCTTGGCAAGCAGGGCAAATAAAGAAACATTTGTCCCGCCTGTTTTGTCCCGAACAAAAGTATTAAATTATCAATGTGCGCACACAAAATTCTGAGTCAGATATATGGGATTTACTCAACTCAATCATGAGGTGAAAAATGTTGGTAGAACTCCTGTATTGCAGCGTTTCAGTAGCGCCCCAAATAACTGATGCAGATTTAGAACACATATTGGCTTGTGCACGACGCCGAAATTTGGAAGCGGGCATCACTGGAATGCTGCTCTATTACCGAGGAGAATTTGTTCAAATTTTAGAGGGTAGAAAGAAGTCGGTTGAAAACGTTTATGAGAAATTCATCGGTCCTGATCTTAAACATACGGCTCTCAATAAAGTGCATCAAAACACAATTTCACATCGCAGCTTTAGTGAATGGTCAATGGGTTTTATAGGCGAACCAGAAGTCGAATCACGTATGCCGTTATCGGTTATTGGTATTTTGATGAACCTGCTCACTGACGAGGCTAAGACAAAGCCTCTTTCAATGGGCCTCAATGCATTTGTTTCAATTTACAACCAGCTACGCAAGTCGCCTTACAGGTAATTTAGACGAGCTTGAACATCTTTTCAGTTCCAATCGCAACGAGACAATAATCTTGGCTTGCCTGACCGTATCCTCTGCCCAAAAACTATGCTTGATCGTCACTGCGCAGTGACGAGGGCGTTCAGCGGGTTTGCAAACTCAGCAATCACTGAGTACCAGGCGGTGATAATGATTTTCCCATGATTGTTTTTAATGGCTGAGTCCACAATCGCTCGTCAAGCTTTCAGACTTTTGAACATCATGTACCAGTGCCGACAGTGCAGTGAATCCAATTTTTTATTCTGAATAGAGTCGAGTCTATGGAGAAATACAAATGAGTTTCCATACAATTTTCGTACGCAAATAAAAAAGCCACTTCAAAGTGGCGAAGATTACTGTTTTTGTTGGTAGGCGCGATTGGACTCGAACCAACGACCCCCACCATGTCAAGGTGGTGCTCTAACCAGCTGAGCTACGCGCCTACAAATTCGATGGGGTGATCATAACAGAGAAAACCGCATTTATCGACGGCGAGCAGAGCCTACGCCACGAACATGGCTGACCTGCATCAGCACCCGCTGCAGCAAACCGGAATCCGACACTTCTACCGTGAATGTCATCCAGGCAATGCCCTTGACGGATTGGGTTTGCACGCCGATCACATTCATCTTTTCTTTGGCAAACACTTCCGAGATATCGCGCAGCAAGCCCTGACGGTCGGTTGCCTCAATAGCCACGTCCACGGGGTACACCGAGGCATCGCCGCCTTTTGACTGCCCCCACCTGACCTCGATCACACGCGCTGGATCGCGGCGAACCAACTCCTTGAAATTACTGCAATCGATCCGGTGAATACTCACGCCCTTGCCGCGTGTCACAAAACCGCTGATCCGGTCAGGTGGCGCGGGTTTGCAGCAGCGCGCCAATTGCGTCAGCAATGAATCCACCCCCACCACCAATACGCCATTAGGCTGATTTTTGCTGGGCCCACGCGACTTTTTGAGCAGCACAATTTCATCAGGCGTCAGCGCAGGCTCGGGCGGCTTGAGCAAGGTCTCAATGTTGCGCAAGGAGTATTCGTCTTTGCCCACCACCTCGAACAAACCTTCTGCCGATTTGAATCCCAATTGGTCAGCCAAGTCGTCGAATTTCAAGGCTGTTTTGCCTTCACGTTGCAGCAGTTTTTCAACGGCTTCACGCCCCTTGGCTATGTTTTCATGGGTGATCTGGGCGTTGAACCAGGCCCGCACCTTGGCCTTGGCCCTCGGACTGACCAAGTACCCCAATTCGGAGTTCAGCCAGTCCCGTGAAGGACCCCCCTCTTTGATGGCGTTGACCTCGACAGTTTGGCCATTTTGTAAAACTGTATGCAGTGGCACCAGCACACCATCGACGCGGGCTCCCCGGCACCGATGACCCAAATTGGTGTGCACCGTGTAAGCAAAGTCAATTGGCGTGGCACCTTGTGGTAACTCAATAATCGCCGCATCGGGCGTCAACACATAAATGCGATCTTCGAATAAAGCTTTGTCTTGGAGGTGGTGCTGGGCACGCCCCGAAATGTCACGCTCCCACGCCAACAACTGGCGCAAGACGGCTATCTTGGCGTCGTACTCGCTGTTTGCGCTGACGCCAGAATACCCCTTGGTACCCGCTTCCTTGTAGGCCCAGTGGGCGGCCACACCGCTTTCAGCATGATCGTGCATCGCTTGGGTGCGGATCTGAATCTCGATGGGCGCGCCTAAGGCATCCCGCACCACGGTATGCAGTGACTGGTAACCGTTGTTTTTGGGCTTGGCAATGTAGTCGTCAAACTCTTCTTGAACAGGTGTGAAACGCTCATGCACCCAAGATAAAGCCTCGTAGCAACTGGCCACATCAGGCACCACCACGCGCAAGGCGCGAATGTCGAAGACGCGGTCAAAGCCGAGCGATTTGCCGCGCATTTTGCGCACAATGCTGTAGATGTGTTTCGGGCGCCCCTGCACAATAGCCTGAACCCCTTTGCCCACCAACTCCGACTGCAACTGCGTGCGTAGCGCTTGCATATGGCTTTCGCGTTCCGTTCTTTTTTCGTCCAGCAACGAAGCAATGTGCTTGTAAGTTTCAGGCTCCAAAAAACGAAAAGCCAGGTCTTCCATTTCCCACTTGATCTGCCAGATCCCCAAACGATTGGCCAGAGGGGCAAATACGCTCAAGGATTCACTGGCCAAATTGGCAGGTACAGGTCGCTTGCTGGCAGCGTAGTGGCGCAGGGTCTGCATGCGGGAGGCCAAGCGCAGCATGACCACACGCAAGTCGCGGCTGAAGGCGAGCAGCATTTTGCGTACGTTTTCGGTCTGCAGCTTTGGATCGGCATTCAGCTGAGCCCCATGACTTGCAGCCCGAGACAGGCGCTGCACGCGCACCAATTGGGTGGTTTCTACGGCCAGATTGGCGAAGTTTTCGCCAAAGGCTTTGGCAATCACCTCAAAAGGCTTGTTGAGGTGCTCACAGGTGTACACCAAGTAACTCGCCGCTTGCATCGATTCAGATCCACCAATGGCCTGCAAAATGCCAGCAACAGCATCGGCATGCGCCATGACGTTTTCACCCGTATCCAAATTTTCATTGGCGAGCAAGGGTTCGGCAAAAGCACGGGCACGCGCCAGATCTCCTGATTGCGAGGGCAATTCCTGGGCAGTCACCGCCAGCAACGTGGGCACAACATCGCCTCGCATCACAGCGGTGTTGGGCTGTTGGGGTGATTCAGATACTTTCATTCACATCATGCAAGCTTGGGTTCACTGAACTGCTCTGATTTCAATTAATCACAAAGCAAAAAATCGGCCACCACCTGAATTTGATCTGCGCTGGTCAAGGTGGGTGCATGGCCGACGCCGGCAAACTCCACCACCTGTGCGCGAGGACCACGCAAGTGCATGGCCTTGGCCGTGTCTGGGGTCAGCAGATCGGACTGTTCCCCCCGAAGCAACAAGGTGGACGCGGTGATTTGATCATACAGGTGCCAAAGGATTTGCTCGGCTACCACAGTGGACTCTTGTGTCACCGCACGAATCGATTCGCCAATAGAGGGGTCATAGTTCAGCGTCAAGCTGCCATCGGCTTGGCGCTTGAGCATGGGCGCAGACAAGGCCAACCATACCTCACGGGTATGCGGCCCGAAACCTTGCGAGACGGCCCACATGGCGTCTGCCGCATGCTCAAGGCTCTCAAAATGGCCCGTCTTGCCCACATAGGTTTTCATCCGCTCTATGGAGGGCCAGGACACGACTGGCCCCACATCGTTCAGCACCAAGCGCCTGACACGGCAAGGCTTTATCAGTTCAGACTGCCCTGCCACCACCATGCCAATCAAGCCGCCCATGCTGGTGCCCACCCAATCCAGTGTCTGAAAGGGTACTTGCTGTTGGAGGTGTGCCAGCAAAAAAGCCATATCGGAGGCGTATTGCGGGATTTGATAGCCCTCAGCTCGGGTCAGCCAGTTACTTTGACCACGGCCAACCACATCCGGACAGATCACTTGCAATGGATGAGGTGACTGGACCACCAAGGCTTGTGCCAACGTATCAAAATCACGACCTTGGCGGGTCAGGCCGTGTACACAAACCACCACGTGGGAGGCAAGCGGATCTCCCCAACACACATAAGCCATGCGGTGGTGGCCTTGAGGATCGGGGCATTCAACATGGGCATAGCTGGGCTGTTTCATAAAGTAACAAGTCAAGGCAAAACCCAAGTGTGCCTTCAAAAAGGGGCGCCAAGCGCGCGATAATCAACTTTTAGACCTCGAATCAAAGCACCACACGGAGAAGCACCCATGCTCAAAGCTAAGACAGCGCTCGTTACAGGCTCAACCAGTGGCATTGGTTTGGGCATCGCCAAATCACTGGCCCAACAAGGCGCCAACATCGTCATGAACGGATTTGGAGACACCGAAGGCGCGCAAGCAGCAATCCGTGCCTTGGGTGTCCAAGTGGCCTACCACGGCGCTGACATGAGCCGTGCCAGCGAAATCGAAGCCATGATGAAATTCGCAGCCGACACCTTTGGGCGGGTCGACATTCTGGTCAACAACGCCGGCATTCAACATGTAGCACCGATCCAGGATTTCCCGATCGAAAAATGGGATGCCATCATTGCCATTAACCTGAGCAGTGCATTCCACGCCACACGTTTAGCGCTGCCCGCGATGCAGGCGGCTAACTGGGGCCGCATCATCAATATCGCGTCTACCCATGGTTTGGTGGGCTCAGCAGAAAAATCAGCCTATGTGGCTTCCAAGCATGGCGTTGTGGGCTTGACCAAAGTCACAGCCCTTGAAAACGCCACCTCTGGCGTGACTTGCAATGCCATTTGTCCCGGCTGGGTCTTGACACCACTGGTGCAAAAGCAAGTGGACGCCAAGGCTTTGGCCATGGGTTTGAGCAACGAAGAGGCCAAAAAACAATTGCTGCAAGAAAAAGAGCCTTCCATGCAATTCACCACCCCTGAAGAGTTGGGCGCATTGGCGGTATTTTTCTGCTCCGCTGCGGCCAACAACGTGCGCGGTGTGGCGTGGAACATGGATGGCGGCTGGACCGCACAATAAAAACAAGCCCTTCTTCATCACTTCTGGTTGGCATAGACATGAACATTCCTGACAAACGACTCGACAAAGTGCTGGTGGTCGATGACGATGCCCGCATTCGTGACCTGCTGCGTCGCTACCTCAATCAAGAGGGTTTTGATGTTTTACTGGCCGAGGACAGCCGCGCACTCAATCGCATCTTGCAAAGAGAAAGCGTCGACCTGATGGTGCTCGATCTGATGCTGCCGGGGGAAGATGGGCTGAGCATTTGCCGCCGCTTGCGTGCTGCGAACGACCGCACGCCCATCATCATGCTCACGGCCAAGGGAGAAGACGTGGACCGCATCATTGGCCTGGAAGTCGGTGCTGATGACTACTTGGCCAAACCGTTCAATCCCCGCGAGCTGTTGGCCCGCATGAATGCGGTACTTCGCCGCCGTCCAACGGCCGAAGTCCCAGGGGCGCCTTCTGCAGAAAACGAAGTCATCCAGTTCAGCGGTTTCAGTTTTGATTTGGGCGCACGGTCACTGCGCAAAAACGAGCAGGATATACCGCTGACCACGGGCGAATTTGCCATGCTCAAAGCCTTGGTGCGTCATCCCAGACAGCCCATGACAAGGGACAAACTGGCCCAATTGGCCAGGGGGCGCGAGTTTGAACCCTTTGACCGCAGTCTGGATGTGCAAGTTTCGCGCTTACGCAAACTCATTGAGATCGACCCGGCCACCCCAAAGATCATTCAAACGGTTTGGGGAGTAGGCTACGTTTTTATTCCCGAGGGCAATGGCTGAAATTCCTGTCGAATCCAAAACGGGGCTGAGCCTTTTCTGGCGCACCTTTGCCTTGCTTTCGCTGCTTATTTTTTGCAGCGCCTTGGCCTGGTTGCAACTGCTGCGAACGCAAGAGTACGAGCCTCGTATGCTGCGCAATGCGCACCAAATTGCTTCTGTCGTGAACCTTATTCGGACCGCTCTGATGCACACCGATGAGATCGCCCGTGTGTCTTTGCTCAAAATGCTCGCGGACGAAGAAGACGTCAGCATCAGCACCCGGGAACCCTCCGACAGCTTTGAGCCCTTTGGACAATCGGAATTAGAAGTACTGATTGGCAAAGAGCTGGTCAAGCGACTCGGTCAGAGCACCATCATTGCCAGCAAAGTCAATGGCTCAACTGGCTTGTGGGTTGGCTTTCAAATTGAGAAAGACAGTTACTGGTTGCTGATGGACCCTGATCGCCTGAATACCGTCAGCGGCAGTACCTGGCTGGTGTGGCTACTGACAGCCTGCGCTTTTTCTTTGGCGGGCGCCGCTTTGATTGCACGCCTGATCAACCGCCCTTTGCGACAACTCTCGGTTGCAGCCAGTCGTGTGCGCGATGGCAATTTCACAGCATCCCCTCTGGATGAACACGTGACCACCAGCGAAATCCGCGAAGTCAACATCGGCTTTAACCGCATGGCCGAAAGACTCGCCAAGATCGAGCAAGAGCGGGCCTTGATGCTGGCGGGTATTTCTCACGATTTGCGCACGCCGCTTGCGCGTTTAAGGCTTGAGACAGAACTGAGTGTCTCCGACGAGCAAGCACGCGCCTACATGGCCGCCGACATCGAACAACTGGACGCCATCATTGATAAATTTTTGGACTATGCGCGCCCCGGCAATTTAAAAATGGAACCCGTGTTGCTCACGCAAATCATCAGTGGTTGCGTGGCCCCTTTTCTCAAACGCGACAACTTCGAAGTCCACATCGACGTGGCTTGCGACTTGTTTGTAGAAGCCGAACATGTCGAATTAAGCCGCGTATTGTCAAACCTTTTGGAAAATACGCGGCGCTACGGACAATCGCCGAATGACGGCATCACCCGTGTGGACTTGGTCGCGCGCGTGCATGAAGGCTGGGTCTTGTTCAGGGTCAGAGACCATGGGGCAGGTGTGACTGACGATGCCTTGAAAAACCTGACCCAACCGTTTTACCGAGGCGACACTGCCCGCACCTCGGCCACGGGTTCCGGCTTGGGATTGGCGATCGTGGAGCGTTCGATGCAACGCATGGGAGGCACGTTTTCAGTGTTCAACAACGCCAACGGCGGTTTGATGGCGCTGATGAAATTCAAGCAAGCACATATCCCCCCTCAGAGCTGATCCATAAACTCAAGTCTTGCGGGTCAGCAGCACCACAGCTCTGGCTTCCATGCTTTGGCCCATGCCGACGGGCCCCAACTTTTCTGCGGTTTTGGCTTTCACATTCACCTGATCAAGCCTGACGCCCAGCGCCTTGGCCACGGAAGTTTGGATGGCCTGTCGGTGCGGTGCGAGCTTGGGAGACTGCGCCATCACGGTGCTGTCCACGTTCACCAACTCCCAACCAGCGTCACGTACACAGCGCATGGCTTCGTGCAAAAGCACCGACGAATCGGCCCCCTTGAACTGCGCATCCGTGTCCGGAAAATGCTGCCCAATGTCACCCAATCCAGCGGCACCCAGCAACGCGTCGGTGATGGCATGCAGCAAAACGTCGGCATCTGAATGGCCCAGCAGGCCCATGTTGTAAGGGATCTCGACGCCGCCCAAGATCAGTTTGCGGCCCGGCACCAACGCGTGGACATCCCAGCCTTCTCCAATCCGAAAATTCTGACCTGCACTCATGTCCTGCTCCTCAAAATGGCTTCGGCCAAAGCAAAATCGGCCGGATAAGTCACTTTGAAATTCTGCGCCGATCCCAGCACCAAACGGGGTGACAAACCCAGCCTCTCCATGGCACTGGCTTCATCAGTAATGCCTTCAAACCCTGTGCTGGCGACCGCAGCCAAGGCGGCATGCAAAGCCCCGAGGCGAAACATCTGTGGCGTTTGCGCCAACCATTTCCCAGCACGCGGCAAGGTACATTCCACGCGGGCAAGATCGCTGCCAACTTGCTGTGTTTTGAGGGTGTCGGGCAGCGGCACAGCCAATAAGCCGCCCACATCGTCTTGGCTGCAGGCTTGCAACAAGGCCATCACCTCTTCGGGCTGCACCAAGCAGCGCGCCGCATCGTGCACCAGAACCCAGTCTTCGGCGCGAACACCTGCAGCCAGCATGGCCGACAAACCGTTGAATACGCTCTCTGCCCGACTGGCGCCGCCACACTTCGAAAGGCAGAACCGATCTGGCCAATTCGCCTTGGGCCAGGCAAAATCATCACCCGGTGAAACAATGACCCAGCCACTGGCCAAGCCCGGCACCCGGGCCAAAGCCTGCAACGTATGCATCACCATCGGTTGCCCGGCGAGCCATTGGTATTGTTTGGGCTGTGCCGTGCCCGCACGACTGCCGTTGCCAGCGCAGGGGATCAAAAAGTGAAACTGGTTCATCACCACGATTTTAGAGGGGTCGGGGCACGGCCCTTTAAAATACCAGCTGTTACTGAATTTCCACCCCCCTCCATTTTTGGCGGGGGGTGTTTTTGCTTTGCTTGCGCCATGAATCTACCCCCTCTCACACTCGGCAAACGTTTCACCCTGCCCCGCCCGGTGGGCTCGGCAGACGCCGTCTTGCTGGCCCAACTGGCCTTGCGCGACAAAGCGCAAGGTCGGATCACGGCCATCGTGACGGCGGATGCAACAGACGCGCAACGCCTGGTGGACGAGGTGCAGTTTTTTGCACCCGCCTTGCGTTTGGCCATCTTTCCGGATTGGGAAACGCTGCCTTACGACACGTTTTCACCCCACCAGGACTTGATCAGTGAGCGCTTGGCCACCTTGTGGCGCATCAGCCAGCGCGACAAAGCCCAAGGCGCTGACCTTGTTTTAGTGCCGGCAACCACCGCTTTGTACCGCCTCGCACCGCCCGCTTTTTTAGCAGGCTATACCTTTGAATTCAAGGTCAAACAAAAACTCGACGAAGCCAAGCTCAAAGCCCAATTGACCTTGGCCGGTTACAGCCACGTGACGCAGGTGGTCAGCCCAGGCGAATACGCGGTGCGCGGCGGCCTGATCGATCTGTTTCCCATGGGCTCGCTGGTGCCCTACAGAGTCGACTTGTTTGACGACGAGATCGACAGCATCCGCACCTTTGACCCGGACAGCCAGCGCAGCCTCTACCCCGTCCCTGAAGTGCGGCTACTGCCCGGGCGCGAGTTCCCGATGGACGAAGCGGCACGCGCCAAGTTTCGCAGCCGTTGGCGTGAACTGCTCGAAGGCGACCCCACCAAAAGCCGCATTTACAAAGACATGGGCAATGGCGTGGCCACGGCGGGCATCGAATACTACTTGCCGCTGTTTTTTGAGCAAACCGCCACCGTATTTGACTATCTGGGCAAAGACGCCACCGTGGTTTTGCATGGCGACCTAGAGCCTGCCTTTCAACGCTTTTGGCAAGACACCAAAGACCGCTACCGCTTGGTGCAAGGTGACCCGGAGCGCCCTGCACTGCCCCCCGAAGCCTTGTTTTTAAATGCCGAGCAGTTTTACGGTCTGTGCAACCAGTACGCCCAACTCGCACTTCGGACAGGCACCGACGACATCCCTGATAACGCACTTGCACAAACTCTACCCGACCTGACCGTGGTGCGCGGCGCTGAGGACCCGCTGTCCCGCTTGCAAGCGCACATTCGCAGCGGCGCCACCCGCGTCCTCATCTTGGCCGAAAGCGATGGCCGCCGAGAAAGCTTGCTCGACTTTGTGCGCTCGAGCGGACTGACGCCACCGGTGTTCGACAGCCTCGAAGATTTTTTGACCAGCGAAGAAAAAGTGGGCATGGCCACCTCATCGCTCAACCAGGGCTTTCACTGGTTTGAGCAAGGCATCGATCTGGTCACCGAGACCGAACTCTTTGCCGCAGGCCCCACCACGCGCCGACGTAAAAAGCAAGAACAGGTCAGCGACGTTGAAGCGCTCATCAAAGACCTGAGCGAACTCAATGTCGGCGACCCCGTGGTGCACAGCCAGCACGGTATCGGCCGTTATCGCGGCCTGATTAACATGGACTTGGGCGAAAAAAACGAAGACGGCACACCTGCCCTGCAAGAGTTTTTGCACCTCGAATATGCCGACCAAGCCACGCTCTATGTGCCGGTGAGCCAGCTGCAACTGATTGGCCGCTACACGGGGGTGAGCGCTGATGAAGCACCGCTGCACAGACTGGGCTCGGGCCAGTGGGAAAAAGCCAAACGCCGCGCGGCCGAACAGGTGCGCGACTCGGCAGCCGAGCTGCTCAACATTTACGCCCGCCGCGCAGCGCGTGAGGGTCATCCCTTCCGCTACAGCCCGCAAGACTACGAAACATTTGCCAATGACTTTGGCTTTGAAGAAACGGCCGATCAAAACGCCGCCATCCATGCCGTGATTCAAGACATGATCAGCCCCCGCCCGATGGACCGTCTGGTCTGCGGCGATGTGGGTTTTGGCAAAACCGAAGTGGCCTTGCGTGCCGCCTTTGTGGCCGTCACTGGGGGCAAGCAAGTCGCTATTCTTGCGCCCACCACACTGTTGGCCGAGCAGCATTACCAAACGCTGCAAGACCGTTTTGCCAAATGGCCGGTCAAAGTGGCCGAGATCTCGCGTTTTCGCTCGGGCAAGGAAGTCACTGCCGCGCTCAAAGGCATTGCCGATGGCACCGTGGACATTGTGGTCGGCACGCACAAGCTGCTGAGCGAATCCACCAAGTTCCATGACCTGGGCCTGCTCATTATTGACGAAGAGCACCGCTTTGGCGTGCGCCACAAAGAGGCCATGAAAGCCCTGCGTGCCGAGGTGGACGTACTCACCCTGACCGCAACGCCTATACCGCGCACCATGGGCATGGCTTTAGAGGGCCTGCGCGATTTGAGCGTGATCGCCACCGCGCCGCAACGCCGTTTGGCGATCAAGACCTTTGTGCGCAACGAAGGCACGGGCGTGATCCGCGAAGCGGTGCTGCGCGAACTCAAGCGCGGCGGGCAATGCTACTTTTTGCACAATGAAGTCGACACGATAGAAAACCGCCGCCAAAAGCTGGAAGAAATCCTGCCCGAAGCCCGCATCGCCGTGGCCCACGGCCAGATGCCCGAGCGGGAGCTGGAGCGCGTCATGCGCGACTTTGTGGCCCAGCGCTACAACATCTTGCTGTGCTCGACCATCATCGAGACCGGCATCGACGTGCCCACGGCCAACACCATCGTGATTTCTCGCGCCGACAAATTTGGCCTGGCGCAGCTGCACCAGCTGCGCGGACGCGTGGGCCGATCCCACCACCAAGCCTATGCCTATCTGATGGTGCCCGAGATCCAAGGCCTGACCAAGCAAGCCGCCCAAAGGCTCGACGCGATCCAGCAAATGGAAGAACTGGGCAGTGGCTTTTATCTGGCCATGCACGATTTGGAAATTCGCGGCGCGGGCGAAGTGTTGGGCGAAAACCAGAGCGGCAACATGATGGAAGTGGGCTTTCAGCTGTACAACGAAATGCTGTCCGAAGCCGTGCGCTGTCTCAAATTGGGCCAAGAGCCCGATTTGCTGAGCCCCCTGTCGGCCACCACCGACATCAACCTGCACGCCCCCGCCCTGCTGCCGGGCGACTACTGCAGCGACGTGCACCTGCGCCTGTCGTTCTACAAAAAACTGGCCACCGCCAAAACAAGCGACCAGATCGACGCCCTGCTCGAAGAACTGGTGGACCGCTTTGGCAAACTGCCACCGCAAGCGCAAACGCTCGTGGACGTTCACCGGCTGCGCGTGCTGACACTGCCCTATGGCGTCATTAAGGTCGATGCCTCGCCAAGCCTGATTCAGATCACCTTCAAGCCCAACCCGCCTGTGGACCCCATGGCCATCATCGGCCTGATCCAAAAAAACAAACACATCAAACTGGCCGGCAACGACAAACTGCGCATTGAGCGCGAACTGCCCGACCCTAAGATGCGTGCGCAGATGGTGCGGGATGTTCTTAAGAGTTTGGGGCAACCGAAGTTAGAAGCGCTGTCGGAATGAACAGACAACGTGCAAGCCACTAAGGCCTCACTCCAACTTGGCCCCAGACGCCTGTACCGCGTCTTTCCAGCGCACCAGTTCGGCGTCAATGTGGCGGCCAAAGGCTTCGGGGGTGGTACCGACCACGTCGTAGCCGTACTCGGTCAATTGCGCGGCCACTTTGGGGTCGCGCACGGTTTTGTTCAGCGCTTGATTGAGCTTGGCCACCACCTCGGGTGGTGTGCCCGCCGGGGCCAGGATACCGTACCAGCCATTGACCACAAACGAAGGCACGCCGGACTCTTTGACGGTGGGCACATCGGGCAACAGGGGTGAGCGCTTGTCGCCGGTCACCGCAACCGCTTTGAGTTTGCCGGCTTTAACCTGCACCAAAGAGGTTGAAATGCTGTCAAACATCATCGACACCTCGCCCCCCAGCATGGCCACCACGGCAGGACTGCTGCCCTTGTAGGGGATGTGCAGCATCTTGACGCCCGTGGCGGTCTTGAAAATTTCACCCGCCAAGTGGCTGGTGTTGCCATTGCCCGCTGAGGCAAACGTGAGCTTGTCGGGGTTGGCCCGTCCATACGAGATGAGTTCAGGCACTGTGTTGAATGGCGTCGTCAAAGGCCCCGCCAACAGCAAAGGCAAAGTGGCCAACATAGACACTGGCGCAAAGTCTTTGCGGGCGTCGTAGGGCAATTTGGGGTATAGGCTGGCGTTGATGGCGTGCGCGGCCAACACCATCAAAATGGTGTAACCATCGGGTTTGGCGCGTGCCAACATGCCGGTGGCTATGGTGCCGCCAGCACCGGCCTTGTAGTCCAGCACCAAGGTTTGACCCAACTCCTTTTGCAGCATGGCCAGCATGGGCCTCGCCAACATGTCGGCGCTGCCGCCCGGCGGGTAAGGGATCAGCATCGTGATCGGCTGGGTGGGAAAGGTCTGCGCCTGCGACACAGCAGCCGTGCATAAAGCCAAGGCCCCTAGGGTAAAGCGCCAAGGTTTGGACAACAGGGTTTGAGTAAGGGGAAATGTCAGCGCGGCGAGGTTCATGGCTTGGCTCCTTTTTAAGCATCATAGACCCTGGCATCGCCTAAACTACAAGCCCATGTCACAGAGGCGCGCCTTGAATGGGCGGGAATTCTTTCATCCTTCACCTGTTTGCATATTGTCATGACCGCTATAGAACATTCACCTGGCCTCATGGTCCAAGGCTTCACCGCACCTTTGAAGCTCAACGACTTCAAACTCATTGCGTTTGACATGGACTCCACATTGATCAGCATCGAGTGCATCGACGAGATCGCCGATGCCGTGGGTCGCAAAGCCCAAGTTGCCGCCATCACCGAAGCGGCCATGCGCGGGGAGATCACCGACTTTCGCGAAAGCCTGCGCCGCCGTCTGGCACTGCTCCAAGGCGTCACATTGTCCGACATGGAACGCGTTTACACCGAGCGTCTACAAATCAACCCCGGCGCGGCCGAGTTGATCGCCGCTTGCCAAAAGGCGGGCCTGAAAGTGCTGTTGGTGTCTGGCGGCTTTACCTTCTTTGCCAACCGCGTCAAAGCGCGCTTGAACATTGACTTTGCAAAGTCCAACCAATTGGAAGTTGCCGCAGGCGCCCTGACCGGTGGCCTGGTGATGCAAAGCTGGGGGGACATTTGCGATGGTGAAGAAAAACGCCGCACCGTGCTGGAAGTGGCCAGCCTGCTGGGCATTGAGCCCGTGCAGTGCATCGCCATGGGCGACGGCGCCAATGACTTGCCGATGATGGGTGCAGCTGGTTTGTCGGTGGCCTACCACGCCAAGCCCAAGGTGCGCGAGCAGGCCATGGTCGCCATCAACGAAGGCGGTCTGGACAGGTTGCTGGAAGTCGTCAAACCCTGATCTCATCGCTTGCAGGCAAGCATCTCCCACAAGAAGACACACCATGTAGGAGCAAGCCAGCTGGCGATCAGGTCAGGCAGACCCAGAAATCGCTTGCAGGCAAGCGCCTACAAAAAATCAACGGCGCAGGGGCTTGAGCAAGTCGCTGAGTCCGTTGTGATCGATCTCTTGCATCAACAGCAACAGCCTGCCCACCTCCCCTTTGGGGAAACCTTCTCGCGCAAACCAGTTCAGGTAATTGCCGGGCAGATCGGCAATCAGCACGCCTTTGTGTTTGCCAAAGGGCATCGGCATCGTCACCAGTTTCAGCAGGTCTTCAGGCTTCACAGTGAAATCCTCATGGTTCACCCCATAGCCAACTGCGGACATGGACCTGGAAGGCTTCGGGCCTGGAGATCATGACCCAATGCCCGCAGGGCAAGCCTTGCACCGCGCTCCCAGTCTTTGCGGCCACAGCCTCCAACCACCGGACCGAGTGAAACATGAAAGGTTTGCGCTCGCCATAGACAAACAGCAAGGGCATCGGCAAGTTGACTGGCAGCGCCCCCTTGAAACCCCCTGCCGCACCGAACCACTGCATGGCATAGGGGTAGTTCATCTTGCAGGTGATGCTGGACGGGTCGGTCGGGCAGCGCAACCAACGTGCCATGGCGCGTGTCATCCGGGTGCCCAGGGGGCCACCCAGCTTCCATGCCAGGGCCAACCAGACCTGGTAGCCCATGACGGACAGTTTTTCTGTTGCACCCCAGCTGCGTTGCAAGGCGGCTGAGTTGTGGTCACCCACGTCCACAGCGACCACGCGGGTCACGCGTTCGGGATGGCGCAGGGCAAATTCGTAACCAAAGAGGCAACCCCAGTCGTGCAGCATCAAAGTCACCGCTTGGTTGGGGCTTATGCGGTCCACGATCTGGCGCAGCAGCAAGCACATGTCATCCAAGCGGGTCGCCGCAGGGCCCGTCTCAAAGCCGGGTAGGGTCAGGCGGGCGCAGGTGGCGCGGTCCTGCAAGGCGGCCACGGTCCCTTCCCACAAGGCCCGGGTATCTGGCCAGCCGTGCAGCATGAGAATGACCTCATTGCCCTGGCCTTGTAGCCAGACTTCAGTACCTTCGACGGTGATGCAGCGTTCTTCGTTCATGAGGTGTTGTTTTGTAAGCCTGCCTGCAGGCGATTTGTAGGTAGACAAAAGTCCATCGCGAGCAGGCTCGCTCCTACAAGGAGATCACAAGGCTTTGGCCAAACGGGCGATGCCATCAAGAATTTTGTCCTCTGCGGCGGTGGCAAAGCTCAGGCGGAAAGTGGCGTGATCGGGGTTGGCACAAAAGAACGGCGCACCGGGCACAAAGGCCACCCCATTGTCGATGGCGCGTTTGGCAAATACATTGCCATCGGCCACCTTGCCGCCAGCCCCCGTCAGGCGTGCCCACACAAAGAGCCCGCCTTCAGGTTGCACAAACTCGACGGCATCACCCAGTTGTTTGCGCAAGGCCTCGCCCATGGTGTGGGCCCGCTTGACGTAGACACTGCGCACATTGTCCAGCGTGGCGGGCATGCGACCCGCCTTGAGGTAATGCGCCGCAGTGGCTTGGGCAAAGGTGCTGGTGTGCGCGTCGCTGAACTGTTTGCACATCGTGGCGCGAGACAGTAAGGCTTCGGGTGCCACCATCCAGCCCACACGCAGGCCAGGTGAGAGCACCTTGGACAAAGAGCCGCAATGCACCAGCAACTCGCGGCTGCCGGGAACCGATGCGCTCAAAGCCAGCAAGCTGGGGGGTGGGGGCTCGCCGAAGTACAAGTCGCCATAAGGGTCGTCTTCGACAATCAAAGTCTGGTGCTTGACGGCCATCTGCAGCACCTCCAGTCGGCGCTCGGCATTCAGCAAAGCCCCGCTGGGGTTGCCAAAGGTGGGGATCAGGTAGACAAACTTGGGTTTGTGCTCTGCGATCAGTTTTTCCAGCTCGTCGGTTTTGACGCCATGGCCGTCGACTGGGGCGCTGATCAGCTCGGCCCCGTACAAACGAAAGCACTGGATGGTGGCCAGAAAGGTCGGTCCTTCGACGATCACTTTGTCGCCGGGACTGATCATGGTCTTGCCAATCAAATCCAGGGCTTGCTGGCTCCCGGTGGTCACAATCAAATGTTCGGCGGCAACATCTTTGGCGCCCTTTTCCGCCATGAACTGGGCCAGTTGTTCGCGCAAGGGGCCAAAGCCTTCGGTGGCGCCGTATTGCAAGGCTGCACCGGGGTCTTGCGTCAGAGCTGCATTGCTGGCTTCACGGATGCCTACTACGTCAAACATGGCGCTGTCAGGAAAGCCACCGGCAAAACTGATGATGCCGGGCTTGCCCAGGAGCTTAAAGAGCTCACGGATGGCAGAGGTTTCAACGTTGTTCAGGCGGTCAGCAAAATGCAGGGAGGGCGTGTTGGACATGGTGTATCTTTCTGATTGTCTTGACCGCCATTTTGCCAACTTCCAAATGTGACATGAAACCCGCTCAAATTGAATCCTTTTTTGCCACCCTGCAAGCGGCCAATCCCACGCCCGTGACGGAGCTCGAATACAGCAGCGAGTTCGAATTGCTGGCTGCGGTGCTGCTGTCTGCACAGTCCACCGATGTGGGCGTGAACAAGGCCACACGCCTGCTTTTTCCGGTCGCGCGTACGCCGAAAAAAATGCTGGCCCTTGGCCTGGAGGGGCTGGAGGGCTACATCAAGACCATCGGCCTTTACCGAAGCAAGGCACGTCACTTGATCGCCACCTGCAGCACCTTGGTCGAGCAGCATGGCGGCAAAGTCCCCAGAACCCGCGAAGCACTTGAAGCCCTGCCCGGCGTGGGCCGCAAAACGGCCAATGTGGTGCTCAACGTGGCATTTGGTGAGCCGACGATGGCGGTAGATACACACATTTTTCGGTTGGGTAACCGCACTGGACTGGCGCCGGGCAAGACGCCTTTGGCAGTGGAAATGAAACTGCTTAAACGCATTCCTGCCCACTACCTGGTTCACGCACATAACTGGTTGATTTTGCACGGGCGCTACGTCTGCCAAGCGCGTAAGCCACTGTGCTATCAGTGCGGGGTGTCGGCCTTTTGCAGCTTCAAGCCCAAAACAAGGGCGCCCGTAGAGGGCCTTGAGTAACCGGCTCGATACCGCTCGGTGCGTCCACCCAAAGACTGCAAAACTCCCATCCACAAGGCTGTTCGTTCGGCATAGGGCTCTGGGTCTTGCGCCCCACTGGCCTGGGCATACACCGCCGTTTGCACCATGACGATGCCGGTCGCAGGTTGCACAAAGACCGCCTGACCGTGTACCCCTTGAAAAGCAAAACTGCGCTCTTTCAAAGGATGCAACCAAAACTGGTAGCCATAGCCGAAATACGGCGTGGCCTTGTAAGGCGCAAAGGCAGTGGGTTGCCGGGCAATGTCGGTCGCTTCACGCAGGTATTCGGCGGAGATGATTTGCCGATCCCCCACTTTGCCGTCGTTGGCCATCAACAGTCCCAAACGGCCCCAGTCGCGCAAAGTCGCGTTAAAGCAAAAATAAGCGCCCGCTTGGCGATCGCGCCCATGGCACCAAAAGGCATCAGATTCCGCGCCCAAGGGCTTCCACAGCCACTCTGTTGTCAAATCGGCCAAGCTGCGCCCCGTAGCGCCGGTCAACACACGGCCAAGAACTTCGGTCTCGGCGCTGGCGTACACGAACTTCTCACCCGATGGGCTGTGCCGGTCAGAAAAGGTGCGCAACACATTGAGGACCGAAGGACTGCCCGTGGCAAAACTGTAAGATAACTTGGACACATCGTCCTGTCCGTCATAGCGCTCAGTGAACGTGATACCCGAGCTCATGCGCAACAAATGGCGAATCGACGTGGCGCTATAGGCAATGCCCACCAGGTCTTTCGCGTATTGGCCTGCAGGGTCATCTAAAGATGCAATCAAGCCCTTTTCTAAAGCCACACCGATCAACAGGGAGGTGACGCTTTTGGCCATCGAAAACGACAAGAACCGCGCCTCTTCAGAGCGACCATAGCGGTAACGCTCGGTCACGATTTCGCCATCTTTGAGAATCAGCAATCCCGTGATCCGGCGCCGCTCAAGGTAATCGTCAACCGAGTAAGCGAGGTTGCGAAAGCGGTATTTGATGTCCGGCGGATTCACGGCCTTGGGCAGTGGACTCACCGTATCGCCTCGTTGGACAAATTGACCCATGACACCGGGAGCTTTGTCCAGTGCTGACCAAGAACCCACCCGGTTGGCCATGGCCGACCAACGCGCACCGAGGGGGTAACCGGCCGATTTGCCGAGCAACTCTTCGTCTGGCTCGGCGGCACAACTACTCCACAGGCCCAGCCATCCTGCCAACAGAACCGCTACACCTAAACCAACATTTTTTTTCAACTGCATTTGCGTCTCCTGCGCGCATTTGACCATACGGGATCGCGACGCGGGCCAGTACGCAACGACTTGATCCTATTTCCGGCAGTTGACAGGATCTAACTCGCCCGCAAGCTAGACTTCAAGCCGGTTTCAACGGATTTACAGAGGTCACCAAATGGGTGAAGCAAAAAGGCGTGAACTGGCGGCTAAATCGCAGGCATTGGAGGCCATGGTGGTGGACACGCCAGGCGGTCGAATGCACGTGCAGTGGGACCACGGTGCCAGTGCCACACCGAACGCACAGTTGACCTTTTTCGCCGAGTTCTTGGCCACCACAGACGTGTACAGCTCTTGGGTCGATAGCTGCCCTTTGAGCTACAGCAGCCCCAACGCACCGAGCAAACGCGATGTTCTGGGCACATGGCTGCTGGCGATACTGGCAGGCCACAAGCGCTACGCCCACATTACTGGGCTGCGTGGCGACGCGGTGAGTGCGCAGATTCT
This sequence comes from Limnohabitans sp. Rim8, assembly GCA_945901045.1. Taxonomy (GTDB): domain Bacteria; phylum Pseudomonadota; class Gammaproteobacteria; order Burkholderiales; family Burkholderiaceae_C; genus Limnohabitans_A. The sequence continues at coordinate 1,091 of CAMDKK010000023.1, read as the reverse complement.
GGGGATGAACAAGATCATCAGTGAAGACGCGCTGCGCCGCGCGCTCTCGCGCATGAGCGCACAGCAAAGCCAAGCCTGGCTTGCACCCCAACTCATGGGCAGCGTGCAAGCGGCATTGAGCAGCCCGTGGATACTGGACATCGACACCACCATCAAACCGCTGTATGGCAAGCAAAGCGGCGCTGAGGTCAGCTACAACCCTCACAAACCCGGGCGCCCCAGCCACGCGCTGCACACGTACTGGGTTGGCAATTTGCGCTTGGTGCTGGACGTTGTGGTCTCGCCCGGCAAAGAGCACAGCGCGGCCAAGGCGCGCCCGGGCCTGATGGGCGTGCTGGACAAACTCACGCCCGAGCAGCGCCCGGCCTTGGTCCGAGGGGACTGCGGCTTCGGCAACGAGCCCTTCATCGCTGAGCTGGAGGAGCGCGCCCAGCCCTACCTGTTCAAGCTGCGCCAGACGGCGGGGGTCAAGAAGCTATTGACACGCCAGTTCGCGCGTGAGGACTGGAGCACGCCCGGCCCCAGCGACCAAGGCTGGAGCGCGGTCGAGGACACCCTCAAACTCTCGGGCTGGGACAAGGCGCGTCGGGTTGTTGTCTTGCGTCGCGCTGTCAAGGCCGATTTGGCGCTGAGTCGCAAAACCAAAAATGAGCCAGGTGAGCAGATCGAGTTGTTGATGCCGGACAAGGACGTGCAGGCCTGGGAGTATGCGGTGCTGGTGACCAACAGCGCCTACGCGCTGGACGCCTTTGGTCAGCTCTATCGTGACCGTGCCGACTGTGAGAACGGGTTTGATGAGCTGAAGAACCAGTGGGGATGGGGGGGCTTTACGACCCAGGACATCGAGCGTTGCCAGACCAGTGCGCGCGCTGTCGCACTGGTCTACAACTGGTGGAGCTGGTATTGCAGGGCGGCCAAGCCGGGTGCACGCATGGAGGCCATCACCAGCCGAGCGTTATTGCTGGCCAGTGTGGGGCGCGCTGTCAAGCATGCTGGGCAGACGACGCTGTACCTGACACCCATGCATGCGGCCAAGGACAAGCTGATCGCGCTCATTGGCAATATTCGAGCGGCTTTGAGCCATGTCAGAG
>CAMDKK010000022.1 GCA_945901045.1 Limnohabitans sp. Rim8 | reverse complement strand
GCCAATGGCATGCCCGAGCTGCACAAACTCACGCCCCCCTTGGCGATCTTGCAAAACAAAGGCTTTGCAGTAGCGCTGGTGACCGACGGGCGCATGAGTGGCGCGTCGGGCAATGTGCCTGCCGCCATCCACGTATCGCCCGAGGCCGCGGCCGGTGGCCCCCTGGCCAAGCTGCAAGACGGCGACATCATCCGTGTGGACGCGGTCAGTGGCAGCTTGGACGTGCTGGTCGACGCAGCACAATGGGCCGCCCGGCCCACCGCCACCATGCCCGCCGCCTTGCAAGCGGCCAATGGTCTGGGCATGGGGCGCGAGCTGTTTGCCGGCATGCGGCGTAATGCGCTGGCCGCCGAGCAGGGCGCTTGCAGCTGGCTTTAATTTTTGAAGGATAGGACCATGACGCAAAGCCCTTTAACCTCCTTGCAAGTGATGCAAGACGCGCCGGTGATTCCGGTCATTGTGCTGAACGATGTGGCCCACGCCGTGCCCATGGCGCGCGCATTGGTCCAAGGCGGCATCCGCATGCTGGAAGTGACGCTGCGCACCCCGCAAGCCCTGGCCTGCATCGAGGCGATTGCCAAGGCCGTACCCGAAGCCGTGGTGGGCGCGGGCACCTTGCGCTCCAAAGCCGATGCGCAGGCGGCCGCCAATGCGGGTGCGCGCTTTGCGGTCAGCCCCGGCTATACCAGCGCGCTAGGCGCAGCCTGTCGCGACCTGGGCCTGCCCCTGCTGCCCGGCGTGGCTACTGGGGGCGAAATCATGGCCGCGCAGGAAGACGGCTTTAACGCCCTGAAGTTTTTCCCCGCCCTGCAAGCGGGTGGCAGCGCCATGCTCAAGGCCTGGAGCGGGCCGTTCTTTGATGTGAAGTTCTGTCCCACCGGCGGCATCAGCCTGCAAAACGCCCCTGAATTTCTGGCCCTGCCCAATGTGCTCTGCGTAGGCGGCTCGTGGCTGGTTCCGGTCGAAGCGATGGCGCAAGGGGATTGGGCACGTATCACCACGCTGGCGCGTCAGGCGGTTGCGCTGAGGGTGTAGCAGTTTGGCTGCCGGAGGGGGACGGCAGTTGGCATGGATGGGACAAGTGAAGCTGCCCTGTATGCAATCAAATACTGATTGCATTTATTCGTGTGATTGCGCGAAGGAGACGGATCACGGGTGGCACTGCTGCTGCATGGCGGCGTGAAGCACGCCTACCGCCCCCATGCAAGCAAAGAGGCCAAGCAATACCAGATCAAGGAGGTACAAGAATGGCTCACAGCAATAGGAGTAAAAGTATGAGCAGCATGAATTACAAAGGCTATACCGCTCGGATTGAGTTTTCTGAAACAGACGGCGTTTTTTGGGGCAAGGTGCTCGGTCTTGCACCTAGCACCAGCATCAGCTTTGAGGGAGAAACGGTGGCGCAGTTGACGCAAGACTTCCACAACGCGGTTGATTTCTACATTGCAGACTGTGCAAAAAGCGGCAAAGAGGCATTGAAGCCCGCCAGTGGCAAGCTGATGCTGCGGGTGGCGCCCGAGGTGCACACGGCTGCTCTGATCGCCGCGCAGGCCAACGGATTGAGCCTGAATCAGTGGGCGGCTGGCGTGTTGCAGGCGGCGGCTCGTGGGTGATAAGCGGTCAGGCTGCTTGTCCGATGCCGCGGACCCCGGCCACAAAAGTACCTGGCTCTGTCACCTTAATATTTTCGAGGTGAGCGCTCGGGTGAGACCAGCGCTGTCATGGCTACCCCCGATGCACCAGAGTTAGACGTCATGGCGGCGTTGCAAGAGGGTCGCAAGTGAAGCTGGTTGTGGACAATTCCGTCGCGATGAGATGATTATTTACAGACGGCTAGACAAGTAATGAGCACCGCGCTTTACCAGCGCAATTGCCCATCATCCTGTGCCTTGTCTTGTTACAGCACCCGCGCAATGCGCAAACCGACGAGCACCGCCGCATGTGTATTGCGCGCTGCCACTGCTTAGCCAATGCGGAACAAAAAAAACGCGCCTGCCGGGTTGGGTCGCAAGGTTTGCGCTTGCAGCGTCGTCAAGGTGGTATCCCCGCTGGCGTGATAGGCCGCAAACACCGAGCTTTTCGGGTCGGCCACGCACCTTTTCTGGGTTCAGCGGTCGAGCCCAAAAAAAATGCCGGACAAGTCCGGCATTTTTATTTCAGAGTGACAGCGATCAGAATGGCAGTTTCATTTCGCTCAGGTCCTTGCGGGTTTCGACCAAGACCAGCGGGCCATCGTCTGAGACCACGACCGGCGCACGTTCACGGGGCACGTGGACGGGCTTGGGCTCGGCTGCAATAGCCGCTTGTACCATCGCAATTTTGGCGGGGTCGGAGTTGACCCATTGCAGGCCAGAACTGTTGGCCACTTCAATCAGGCTCTCCACCGGCAAGGCGAAGGCTTGGACCTTGGGCAAGCCTGAGCTGGTGACGGCCGCAGGTGCCGCTGCAACGGCCACCGCCACTGTTGCGGGTGCAACGGCCACCGCTACTGGTGCAGGCGCTGGTGGCACAGTGGGTGCAGGTGCAGGTGCAGGTGCAGGTGCAGGTGCAGGTGCAGCCGCAACCAATTCAGCGTGGGCCGGGGCCACTGTGTCAGACGCAGGAGCAGCCTGATGTGCTGGTAGCGCAGCTTGTGCCGGTTGCGCTGACCACATGCCGGTGATCGGTGCCACGTGCTCTGCGGGAGCGGCTGAAGCTGGTGCCGTGGCCGCCCGCTCAAAGTACGAACGGGTTGGCGCTTCGGCGTTGGAGGCGCCGTCATGCAACGCCGGTTGGGCCGCATCGTGGGCAACAAAAGCCGCTTCGCCTGCTGCGTCGCTGCGTTGCTCAGGCTGACGTTCACGGCGATCACGGCCGTAACGGTCGCGCGAACGACGTTCGCGGCGTTCAGGTGTTTCGCCTTCGTTGCCCGCAGCTTGACCGTTTTCGGTGTGGGCTTCTTGTGCGGCACCTTGGGTCTGCACGTTGTCGCCTTCTGGGCGTTGGGCGTCGGGTTGACGACGCTCGCCACGTTCACGACGGCCTTCACCGCGTTCACGACGACCTTCGCCTCGGCCTTCGCCACGAGCGTCGGAACGTTCGCCACGCGGTGCGCGTTCGCCCAGTGTGTTGTCCGCAATGTCCATCGCGACCGATTGGGCGTCTTGGGTTTGGCCGGTCATGGCTTCACGGCGTTCACGCGGCGCGCGCTCAGGGCGGTCACCGCCCCGTTCAGCCTCACGCTCACCTTGGCGATCGTTGCGGCGGCCTTCGCGCGGGGCGCGGGGTTCACGCGGCTCGCGAGTTTCACGTGATTCTGCAGGTGCGCCTTCTGCGCGCTCGTTGCGATCGCCCAAGCGTTCGCCTGAACGCTCGCCACGGCGGTTACCACCACGGCGACCGTCCCGGCCTTCGCGGCGCTCACCGTTTCGGCCTTCGCCACGGCTTTCACCGCGTTCACCATTTCGGCCTTCGCCACGTTCGTTACCTTTGCCATCGCGGGCATTACGGCCTTCGCGTTTTTCTTCTTTGGCGGGTGCCGCTTCTGGGGCAGGAGCAGACTCACCGCCAAACAGGCTTTTCAACCAGCCGAAGAAACCACCTGTTGCCGCAGGGGCTACCGGTGCGGCGGGGACTGCCTTTGCTGCTGGCGTGACCTTAGGCGCTTCCACCTTGACCGGTGCCATGGGCGCTGGTGCGTCAGGCAAAACGCCTTTGATGACCGGTGTTTGCTTGTTGGTCGGCTCTTGAGAGCGGCGAGTGACGGTGGTCGGGTCTTCCATGACTTCGGCCATTTTGTAGCTGGCTTCGATGTGGTCCAGACGCGGGTCGTCGTGCTTCAAACGCTCGAGTTTGTAGTGCGGTGTCTCCATCGACTTGTTGGGCACCAGCAGCACATTGATGCGTTGTTGCAACTCGATCTTGGCGATCTCGGAGCGCTTTTCGTTCAGCAAGAACGAAGCCACTTCCACCGGCACTTGAGCGTGCACAGCGGCGCTGTTGTCCTTCATGGACTCTTCTTGGATGATGCGCAAAATCTGCAGCGCAGAGCTCTCGGTGTCGCGAATGTGGCCGGAGCCGCCGCAACGTGGGCAAGGAATCGAAGAGCCTTCAGACAAGGCGGGCTTCAAGCGCTGGCGGCTCATTTCCATCAGGCCGAACTTGCTGATCGAGCCAAACTGGACACGGGCACGGTCTTGGCGCAAGGCGTCGCGCAAGCGGTTTTCCACTTCGCGGCGGTTCTTGGACTCTTCCATGTCGATAAAGTCGATCACGATCAGGCCACCCAAGTCGCGCAGACGCATCTGGCGCGCCACTTCGTCAGCGGCTTCCAGGTTGGTGCGGGTGGCGGTTTCTTCGATGTCGCCGCCTTTGATCGCGCGGGCCGAGTTCACGTCCACGGAAACCAAAGCTTCGGTGTGGTCGATCACGATGGCGCCGCCCGAAGGCAGTTGCACGGTGCGGGCGTAGGCCGATTCGATCTGATGCTCGATCTGGAAGCGGCTGAACAAGGGTGCATCGTCGCGGTAGCGCTTCACGCGCGCAGCGAATTCAGGCATCACGTGGCTCATAAACTGCTGAGCTTGTTCGTAAATGTCGTCGGTGTCGATCAGGATGTCGCCGATGTCGTTGTTGAAGTAATCGCGGATGGCGCGGATGACCAAGGATGACTCTTGGTAAATCAAGAATGCGCCTTTGCCGCCTTTGGTGGCGCCGTCGATGGCGGTCCACAACTTGAGCAGGTAGTTCAAGTCCCACTGCAATTCGGGTGCTGAGCGGCCAATGCCAGCAGTGCGGGCGATGATGGACATGCCCTTGGGGTATTCCAACTGGTCCATGGCTTCTTTGAGCTCGGCCCGGTCGTCACCCTCGATGCGGCGGCTGACGCCACCGCCACGGGGATTGTTGGGCATCAGTACAACATAGCGTCCAGCCAGCGAAACGAAGGTGGTCAGGGCTGCGCCCTTGTTGCCACGTTCTTCTTTTTCGACCTGAACCATGAGTTCCTGGCCTTCGCGGATCACATCGTTGATGCGGGCCTGGCTGACCGAGACGCCTTCGGCAAAGTACTGACGTGAGATTTCTTTGAAAGGCAAAAAGCCATGACGGTCTTCACCGTAGTCCACAAAGCAAGCTTCGAGTGAGGGCTCGACGCGGGTCACAACGGCTTTGTAAATATTGCCTTTGCGCTGTTCGCGGCCTTCGATTTCGATTTCGTAGTCGAGGAGTTTTTGTCCGTCGACGATGGCCAAGCGGCGTTCTTCTGCCTGCGTAGCGTTAATGAGCATCCGTTTCATGATGCATTCCTTCTTCTGATGCCGCGCGGCGCAGGGTCATAGGACCCGCTGGCTGCGCTGGCTTGTACCGGCCCACAAAGGGCACACGATGCCGGAGAAGACGTTTGAAACGAAAGGAATTGCCGAAGTGTCCGCTGTTCAGCTGAGCATTGGCTCAGGAACAGGGGAGAGGGCGCGTGGAATAGGCGAGGGGATGGAGGCACTGGGTCGCCGCTCGAGCAAAGAGGGTATCTTCACTGTTCGGGGTAGGGTCATGGGCGTGCACAGACCGGGCGGCTCAAAGAGCCACTGCAGCCAAGTCATCCAAGTTCCCATCAGCACAATCAATTCGCTTCATTCCATTCAACAGCCGAGGGCTGGTGAATACAGTTATTCCGTATCGGGGTTTCATCGCGTCTGCCCATCCTCTTACTCGCTTTGCCACTGCGGGCGTTGGCCTTGCAGTCTGCAAAAATAGGGGAGGTGGCATCGACCTTCCAGCGCGGTTGGGGTGGTGTGTGGACTAAACTCCCTGCATTAAGGAATTCATTTCCATTCAAATCAACCACTTACGGCCAAACGCTGGTGAAACACATTATAGGGGGCAACCCAGCTCCTGTCTCCCTGGAAGTGAAATGGCTCACCGTAGACGAGGAGTCGGCCGGTCAACGCCTGGACAATTACCTGATCCGCCACCTTAAAGGGGTACCCAAAACACATGTGTATCGGATCATCCGTAGCGGCGAGGTGCGGGTGAACAAGGGCAGGGCATCGGCCGACAGCCGCATCGCCACGGGCGATGTGGTGCGTTTGCCGCCGGTGCGCATTTCAGACAAAGTGGCCGAGAAAGCGGCCCACCCTGCGCCGGGGCGCGAGTTTCCGGTCTTGTTGGAAGACGACGCTCTGCTGGCGCTGGACAAGCCCGCCGGTGTGGCGGTGCATGGCGGGTCGGGCGTGAGTTTTGGGGTGATTGAGCAATTGCGTCAGGCACGACCGCAGGCCAAACTGCTGGAGTTGGTGCACCGACTCGACCGCGACACCAGCGGCATTTTGCTGGTTGCCAAAAAACGCAGTGCCTTGAAACATCTGCAAGACCAATTTCGAGAACGTGAAACAGGAAAGACCTATTTGGCTTTGGTCCAGGGTCAATGGCCAGTAAAAAACAAAGTCATTGACTTGCCTTTACATAAGTTTTTGCTGCCCGATGGGGAGCGCCGCGTGCGAGTGACCACAGCAGAAGACCCTGAAGGTATGCGCTCCATCACCTTGGTGAAGGTGGCCGAACGCTTGAACGGTTGCACCTTGCTGGAAGTGACCATTAAAACCGGGCGGACGCACCAAATCAGAGTGCATTTGGCGTCTCAGGGGCATCCGATTGCCGGCGATGACAAATACGGCGATTTTGAATGGAACAAAATTTTGCAAAAGCAAGGCCGTAAACGCATGTTCTTGCATGCTTGGCGATTGCAGTTTAATCACCCCCTTTCGGGTGAACGTGTAGAGTTGCATGCTCCCTTACCGAGCGAACTTCAACAATTTAAAGACCATGACCGACTCCAGACTCCGGCAGTTTGACCTGATCGCCTTCGATTGGGACGGCACCTTATTCGACTCCACAGCGGTCATTACCCGTTGCATTCAGCGGGCGGTGGTCGATGTGGGTGGTCAAGAGCCCACTCGCGAAGCCGCTTCCTATGTGATTGGCATGGCACTGCCGCAGGCCTTGGCGCATGCGGCTCCCGACGTCTCGCCAGACAAATACTCTGAATTGGGTCAACGCTACCGGCACTACTATGTGCAACACCGCAATGACATCGTTTTGTTTGAAGGTGTTTTGCCCATGCTGGCTGATCTCAAGTCGCGCCACCATTGGCTTGCTGTGGCAACCGGTAAAAGTCGCCAAGGTCTGAATGAAGCCTTGCACGATGTGGACTTGAAAGGGGTGTTTGATGGTTCCCGTACAGCTGACGAAACTGCTGGAAAACCCAGCCCCTTGATGTTGCACGAATTGATGCGTGAATTTGGTGTGGAGCCGGAGCGCACCCTGATGATCGGTGACACCACCCATGATTTGCAAATGGCATTGAACGCGGGATGTCCAAGTATCGGAGTGAGCTACGGTGCCCATGAACCTGAGGCTTTTCACGTGCTCAAACCTTTGACGGTTGCGCATTCGGTCGCCGAGTTGAATGTCTGGCTGAAACACCATGCCTGAAAGCAAACGCCATGCGTGAGTGGATACCGCTGTGCAATTCTGCCGACCTGCAAGACGGTGGTCGCGCAGTCCCCTTTGATGTGGTTTATGGTGGGCAAACTTGCCGTGCCTTTGCTGTGCGACATGGAGGTCAGGTGCAGGCCTACCTCAATCGTTGCACCCATGTGGCCATGGAGCTGGATTTTCAGCCAGACCGGTTTTTTGATGCATCAGGGCAATGGCTGATGTGCGCCACCCATGGGGCGACATACAGCCCCGTTACAGGTGAGTGCGCAGGCGGCCCCTGTCGAGGAGGTTTGGTGAAAATCACCTTGGCCGAACAACATCAAGTCGTTCACTGGCATACTGAGTACAACTTGAAACCTTTTGAATTTTGAAATGAACGAGCCTACGCCTGAATCTACTGAGCCCATCTTGCACCCGGGGGCGTCTGCTGAAAAGCTTGGGACGACTCCCTCTGCAACTTCTGCTTCACAAATAGCAAGTGACAGACAAGTGTTGGAAAAGCTTGTTTTTTCAAACTTACAAGAAGCCAAGGTGTCCCGCCGCTGGAACATTGGCTTGCGAATGGCTTGGCTGGTGTTTGCCGTGGCGGTTTTCTGGGTTTTACGCAATGACAATGCGCCTGCCAACAACCCGACATCGGTTCATACCGCCACAGTTGAGATCAAAGGTGAAATTGCTTCAGGTGCTGATTCAAGTGCAGAAAATATTGTGCTGGCCATGCGCAGTGCCTTGGAGGACTCGGGCTCAAAAGCCTTGGTTCTGGTCATCAACTCCCCAGGCGGCAGTCCTGTTCAAGCGGGCATCATCAACGATGAAATTCACCGCTTGAAAGCGGTTTACAAAAAACCGATTTATGCGGTGGTCGAAGAGTCTTGTGCTTCTGCTGCCTACTACATTGCCGCAGCAACAGATAAAATTTATGTCGACAAAGCCAGCATTGTGGGCAGCATTGGTGTGCTGATGGATGGTTTTGGCTTCACCGGGCTGATGGACAAGTTGGGCGTAGAGCGCCGATTGATGACGGCCGGTGAAAACAAGGGGTTTCTCGACCCTTTCAGCCCGCAAACAGAAGCCCAACGCAAACATGGGCAGCTGATGCTGAATCAAATCCACGCGCAATTCATTGAGGCGGTGAAAAAAGGCCGTGGTGATCGTTTGAAAGAAACCCCCGAAATGTTCAGCGGTTTGTTCTGGAGCGGTCAACAAGCGGTCGAGCTGGGCTTGGCCGATGCCATGGGCAGCCTGGACATTGTGGCCCGTGATGTGGTCAAAGCCGAAGACATCACCGACTACACACGTCGTGAAAACGTCGCAGAGCGTTTGGCCAAACGATTTGGCGCCGCCGTGGGCTCAGGCGCTTGGCAGGCTATGCGATCCTCTGTCAATTTGCGTTGAGATTTTTCAAACCAAATTGTCAAGGTCCGATCGCAAAAACCGCTGGTGTGCTGTTGCCAGGTCCCTCGGTGTTTTTCTTCCACTGACTGACAGTTGCACTGCGTGATTTTGCTGTGGCAAGCGTCAAGCCGCTGCTGATGGCCAGTCGCGTTTGGGCTTGCAAGGTTTGCAGCAAAGCTTGCAGCAATGCGGTATTTCGGTAAGGCGTTTCAATGAACAACTGGGTTTGTCTCGTTCGGATTGCCAAAGTTTCCAGCTCCCGAATCCGTTTACATCGCTCTGCACTGTCTTGCGGAAGATAGCCGACAAAGGCGAAATTTTGGCCATTCAGGCCAGAGGCGGCCAAGGCCAATAACAATGAAACCGGACCGATCAAGGGCACGACGCGTAAGCCCAAGGTGTGCGCAGCACGCACCACAGAACTTCCAGGGTCGGCCACGGCGGGCATGCCGGCTTCGCTGACCAAGCCGACGTCATGCCCCTGCAGGGCAGCAGCCAGCAAAGGTTTGGCATCGAAATCCCCCAAGTGATCCCCCTTTTTATGCACTTGCCGAGGCAACTCGGTGATCTGTTGGCTCTGGATGGGTGTCAGCAAGGGCACCAGCACATCCACCCGTTTCAAGTAGGCGCGTGTGGACTTGGCGTTTTCACAGATCCAATGGCTGAGTTCGGCGGCGACTTTCAAAGTCCCCATGGGCATAACCTCTTCCAATGCCGTGTTGCTGTCACAGCCAAAATCCAAAGGTGCGGGGACCAAGAACAAGCGTCCAAGAGGCGTGGCGGGCGCACTCATAAGATCCGAACTCCTGCTGCCCGTATCATTTGGCAGGTGCGAATCAAGGGCAATCCCACCAGAGCGGTCGGGTCGTCGTTGTCAATCGAGTCGAGCAGTGCGATACCTAATCCTTCGCTTTTGGCACTGCCTGCACAGTCATAAGGCTCTTCTGCACGCAAATAGGCTTCGATCTCGGCATCGCTCAGATTGCGAAACCGCACTTTGACCTGGGCCAGTTGGGTTTCTTCAAATTGGCTTGCCAAACACACCACAGAGACCGCAGTTTGGAAAATGACCAATTGACCCCGCATGCGTCGAAGTTGCGCCACGGCCCGGTCATGTTGCCCCGGCTTGCCCAGGGGTTCGCCATCCAAATCTGCCACCTGATCAGAACCGATCACCACAGCTTGCGGAAATTGAAGGGCGACCGCTTGCGCTTTCGCAAGTGCCAGGCGCAGTGCCAATTGTTGCGGTGTTTCACCGATGTGGGGTGTTTCGTCCACCCCTGGCGAGGCGGTGACAAATGGGATGCGTAATCGTGCCAGCAATTCGCGTCGATAAGGTGATGTAGAGCCCAAGACGAGGGCTCGACTTTCGGGTGAGTGGGTGGGCAATGTGGGGTTTGACATGCCGTAATTCTCTTACACTGGCGTCATGGAATATAAAAGCGATGCCAAGTGGCACCCTCAGAGTCTCGATGTGAGGGCCTTTTCTCGCGATGGGGCGACCCTTTCTGGCCAGGCACCGCTGGCGCAATGGGAGCGTCTTTCAGCAGAGTCTGAAGACGGGTTGGTGTCGCCCCCAGTGAAGTGGCAAGCCCGAGGCGAAGCGGTCCCCGAGGTGGGGGCGCAAGACCAAGTGTGGCTTCATTTGCAAGTCAATGCGGTTTTGCCGCTTTTGTGTCAACGCTGCCTCAGCCCTTTATTGACCGCTGTAGATGTAGACAGATCTTTCCGCTTTGTCGCTGATGAGGCCACGGCCATGGCGCTGGATGACGAGGAGGAAGAGGATCTTTTGGTCACAAGCCGAGAGTTCAATTTGATCGATCTGGTGGAGGACGAGGTGATTTTGGCCATGCCTTTGGTGCCTCTGCATGAAGCCTGTCCGGAGCCTTTGCACATGTCAGTTGAAGACCCCCAGTGTGAACAAGAAGAGCAAAAACGCCCCCACCCCTTTGCGGCGTTGGCTGGGTTGAAGCTTAAAAAGTCAAGTTAAGTCCAAGTTGGGCTATAATCAATGGCTTCGCTCGGAATATCTGGGCGTATTTTTCTAACTCAGAAGCTGCGTCCTTTTTCGAACGCGCGGCATCCAACGCATTCAAGGAGCCACCATGGCCGTTCAGCAAAACAAAAAGTCCCCGTCCAAGCGCGGTATGCACCGTTCGCACAATGCATTGAATGTGCCGGGCATCGCCGTGGAGCCGACCACAGGCGAAACACACTTGCGTCACCATATCAGCCCGAATGGCTTTTACCGTGGCCGTCAGGTGTTGAAAAACAAATCTGAAGCCTAATCCATACTGGCTTCTTGGGCCCGATGCTACTTCTTCCGTAGCTCGGGCCTTTATTTTTTGATGCATCTCTTTTATGTCAACTCCTGATGTGATCACACTGGCAGTCGATTGCATGGGTGGCGACCACGGTCCCCGTGTGACGCTGGCGGCTTGTCAGCGTTTTTTGATCAAGCACCCCGATGCGCGTTTGTTGTTGGTCGGCTTGCCCGAAGCCTTCTCTGGGTGGCAAGAGCCCCGTGGCAAAGTTGTTCATGCCAGTGAAGTGGTTGGCATGGACGACTCGCTTGAAATAGCTCTTCGCCGCAAGAAAGATTCTTCGATGCGGATTGCCATCGAGCAGGTCAAGCAGGGGGCGGCCCAGGCGGCTATTTCGGCTGGCAATACTGGCGCTTTGATGGCTATAGCGCGGTACGTGCTTAAAACCATGCAGGGCATTGACCGTCCTGCGATTGCGGGACAAATGCCGAACTTCAAAGGCGGCAGCACGACCATGCTCGATTTGGGAGCCAACGTGGATTGCGCTCCTGAGGATTTACTTCAGTTTGCGGTCATGGGTTCGGCCTTGGTGTCTGTGCTTCAAAGCAACGAAAATCCTACCGTGGGCTTGCTGAATGTCGGCGAAGAAGTCATTAAAGGCAATGACGTCATCAAGAAAACCGGTGAACTTTTGAGGTCTGCGGGCCTGGCTGGAGAATTGAACTTCTATGGCAACGTGGAAGGCAATGACATTTTCAAAGGAACCGTCGACATCGTGATCTGCGATGGTTTCGTGGGTAACGTGGCGCTCAAAGCCAGCGAGGGGTTGGCGACCATGGTCAGTGGTTTTTTGACTGCTGAGTTTACGCGCAACATTTTCACGAAATTTGTTGCCTTTTTGGCTTATCCGATCTTATCTGCATTTAAGTCGCGTGTGGACCATCGTCGTTACAACGGTGCGGCCTTGTTGGGACTGCGTGGTTTGGTTTTCAAGAGCCATGGATCGGCCGATGCGTTGGCTTTCGAAGCCGCATTGAACCGAGCGTATGATGCATCTCGTCACCAATTGCTAGACCGAGTGCAGGCCCGAATCACGCATGCAGCCCTTTTGTTGGCAAGCATGCAGTCAGAGGCTGTCGCACAGGTCCCACACGAATGAGACCTTATTCCCGTATCACTGGCACTGGCAGTTTCTTGCCTCCCCGTCGGTTGACGAATGCCGATTTGGTTGCCCAATTGGCCGCTCAAGGCGTCGAGTCTTCAGATGAATGGATCGTGGAGCGGACCGGTATTCGTGCCCGTCACTTTGTCGATGCCGGTTCGGCAAGCAGTGATTTGGGCATGCAAGCTGCCCGCAAGGCCATAGAAGCCGCAGGCCTGAAGCCTGAAGACATTGACTTGATCATCGTTGCTACTTCAACGCCTGACATGGTTTTTCCATCAACAGCCACCTTGTTGCAGCACAAACTGGGCATTGCCGGCTGCCCTGCATTTGATGTTCAGGCTGTTTGCAGTGGTTTTATTTATGCTTTAACCGTGGCAGACGCCCTGATTCAAAGTGGTTCCGCAACCAAGGCCTTGGTGATTGGCGCTGAGGTTTTCAGTCGCATCTTGGATTTCAAAGACCGCACGACCTGTGTTTTGTTTGGGGATGGAGCGGGTGCTGTTGTGCTAGAAGCGTCTGACGTGCCTGGAATTTTGGCAACCGATATCCACGCCGATGGCAAACATTCCGCCATTTTGTGTGTGCCAGGCCATGTTTCAGGCGGATCTGTACTGGGCGATCCGGTCTTGAAGATGGACGGTCAGGCTGTTTTTAAATTGGCCGTGGGTGTTTTGGAAGAAACCGCTCGCGCCAGTTTGGCGAAAGCCCAATTGACTGAAGCCGATATCGATTGGTTGATCCCGCACCAGGCCAATATCCGGATCATGCAAAGCACAGCCCGTAAGCTCAAAATGTCCATGGACAAGGTGATCGTCACGGTTGATCAGCATGGCAACACTTCGGCCGCGTCCATTCCCTTGGCACTTGATCATGCGGTGCGCAACGGCACCATTCAAAAAGGGCAAACCCTTTTATTGGAGGGTGTGGGCGGTGGTTTCACTTGGGGCTCGGTCCTGCTCAAACTGTGAGCCCAGGCCAATAAGTTTGTAAGGGCGCTGGGCTTGCAAAAACCGGACGGCGCTGGAGGGTACTTTTCATGAACAACACCATGACAACATTTGCATTTGTTTTTCCAGGTCAAGGCGCACAGTCGGTCGGTATGCTGGATGCATGGGGTGATCACCCCGCGGTGCTTGCAACTTTGAAAGAAGCCTCAGACGCTTTGAACGAAGATGTGGGCGAACTGATTCGACAAGGTCCTAAAGAGGCACTGGCTTTAACGACCAACACACAGCCGGTGATGTTGGTTGCCGCTGTAGCCGCTTACCGTGCTTGGCGGCATGAAGGCGGCGCGCAACCCGCTGTAGTGGCTGGACATTCACTGGGTGAGTATTCCGCCTTGGTGGCATCTGGCGTGTTGACATTGGCGCAAGCGGCGCCTTTAGTGCGTTTTCGCGCTGCGGCCATGCAAGAAGCTGTGCCTGTGGGCGTTGGCGCAATGGCGGCGATATTGGGTATGCCAGCGGCACAGGTGATCGCGGGTTGTGCTGAGGCGCAGGCTACTTTTCCATTTGAAAGCAAAGAGGTGGTTGAGGCGGTTAACTTCAATGATGCAGCCCAAACCGTGATTGCAGGCAGCAAGGCGGCCGTCGATAAAGCCTGTGAAGTGTTAAAAGCCAACGGCGCCAAACGTGCCATGCTGCTGTCTGTATCGGCACCTTTTCATTCGAGTTTGATGAAGCCGGCTGCAGACAAACTGGCCCTTAAATTGGCGGACACTGTTTTCGGTGCAGGGCAAATTCCGTTGATCAATAACATTGATGTGACGGCAGAGACCGATGCACAGCGGATTCGGGACGCGTTGTATCGCCAGGCCTTCGGTCCGGTGCGCTGGGTCGAGTGTGTGCAGGCCATCAAAGCGCGAGGAATTTTGAATGTGGTTGAGTGCGGCCCAGGCAAAGTATTGGCCGGCATGACCAAGCGCATCGACGCCGAGATGACGGGCTGGGCTGTTTACGATACTGCGTCATTGAACGAAGTCAAAGGGCAGATGGCATGAGCGAAATTAAATTTGCAGGTCAAGTGGCCTTGGTCACTGGCGCTTCTCGCGGTATTGGCGCTGCCATCGCCTTTCAATTGGCCGAGCAAGGACTCAAAGTCATTGGAACAGCCACCACCGATGAAGGCGGCGCGCGCATCAGTGCTGCTTTGTCAGCTTTTCCGGGTTGCCATGGTGCCAATTTGGATGTCAATGATGCCAGCGCAGCCGAGGCTTTGATTGACAGCATTATCAAAGAGCACGGCGCTTTGCATGTGTTGGTCAATAACGCAGGTATTACGCGCGACACTTTGGCGATGCGCATGAAAGACGACGATTGGGATGCCGTGCTGGACACCAACCTGAAAGCTGTTTTTCGGATGAGTCGCACTGTGATGCGTCCCATGATGAAGCAGCGCTATGGACGCATCATCAGCATCACCAGTGTGGTGGGCGCTTCGGGTAACCCGGGGCAAGCCAACTATGCAGCCGCCAAAGCGGGTGTAGCGGGTATGACCCGTGCGTTGGCCCGAGAGCTGGGCAGCCGCAACATTACGGTGAACTGCGTAGCACCCGGTTTCATCCAGACAGACATGACCTCAGCCTTGCCCGAAGCGCAACAAAAAGCACTTTTGAATCAAATTCCTTTAGGACACCTTGGCTTGCCTGCAGACATTGCACACGCTGTCAGTTATTTGGCCAGCCCTTTGGCGGCCTATGTAACGGGCCAAGAATTGCATGTCAATGGCGGCATGTTCATGGCCTGAATTGCCTATTTATAGTCTCCGTTTTGTCACTCGGCAGGTTTGGGTGGTCTGAGGCGGTTAAAATCTTGTTTTTCACAACCCTCAGAGGGAACCATGAGCGATATCGAAGCACGTGTCAAAAAAATCATTGCCGAACAACTTGGCGTTGAAGAGTCACAAGTCAGCAATGAAAAAGCCTTTGTAGCCGATCTGGGCGCAGACTCTTTGGACACAGTGGAATTGGTGATGGCACTCGAAGACGAATTCGGCATCGAAATTCCAGACGAAGACGCAGAAAAAATCACGACTGTTCAAGCCGCGATTGATTACGCACAAAGCAAAAAGGCCTGATCGACGATGACCCGGCGCCGCGTTGTAGTCACGGGTTTGGGATGTATCAGCCCCGTGGGCAACACGGTCGCTGATGCATGGTCCAAGCTTCTTGCCGGTCAGTCTGGTATAGGTCTGATCACTAAGTTTGATGCCTCTGCCTTTGCTTGCAAGATTGCGGGTGAGGTCAGAGACTTCGATCTCGAAGCGTACATCAGTGCCAAAGATGCGCGCACTATGGATCATTTCATCCACTACGGTGTGGCTGCGGCCATGCAGGCAGTGCAAGATTCAGGTTTGCCCACGGGTGATGCTCTGGACGATGAGTTGGCCACCCGCATTGGTTGCGTGATTGGTTCCGGTATCGGAGGCTTGCCTATGATCGAGGGCATGCACGCCGAGTACACAAGCCGTGGCCCACGTCGTATTTCTCCATTTTTTGTGCCTGCTTCGATCATCAACATGATCGCTGGTCATGTCTCCATGAAGTGCGGTTTCAAAGGCCCTAACTTGGCCGTTGTGACTGCTTGCACCACGGGTTTGCACTGCATTGGGGAGGCAGGTCGCATGATCGAATATGGCGATGCAGATGTCGTAGTGGCCGGCGGCTCGGAGGCGTGCGTATCACCTCTGGGTATTGGCGGTTTTGCTTCAATGCGGGCTTTGTCAACCCGCAATGACGATCCCACAGCCGCATCCCGCCCTTGGGACAAAGACCGCGATGGTTTTGTTCTGGGCGAGGGTGCCGGTGTGATGGTGCTTGAGGAATACGAGCATGCCAAAGCCCGCGGTGCTCGCATTTATGCCGAACTCAGCGGTTACGGCATGAGTGCCGATGCGGGTCACATGACCGCACCCAGCATGGACGGGCCACGCCGCGCCATGGTCTCGGCGATGCGCAATGCGGGTGTGAATCCGGATCAAATTCAATACCTGAATGCGCACGGCACATCCACTCCTTTGGGTGACGTCAATGAAACCAGTGCCATTAAAGCGGCCTTGGGCGATCATGCAAAAAACATCGTAGTCAGCTCCACAAAATCCATGACGGGACACTTGTTGGGCGGCGCGGGTGGTGTTGAAAGTATTTTTACCGTGTTGTCGCTCTACCACCAAAAAGTGCCACCGACCATTAATTTGGACAACCAGGACCCCGAGTGTGATCTGGACTACTGTGCCAACACGGCCCGTGACGTCAAGATCGATGTGGCGCTTAAAAACAATTTCGGATTTGGTGGGACCAACGGCAGTTTGGTGTTCAAACGCATTTAACGCGACGCTCTATTCATGCGAAATGCCCCATTGGTTATGTATCCGGTGGGGCATTTTTTATGGATTTTCTGGCTTTGTGGTGGGTTGGGGTTGGGGGGTGCTATTTTGACGGGATGGCTATTCAGTGTGGGGCAAATCGCTAGTTGGCTTGCCCTTATCTCTGTGCTCACATTATTGGCCGTCGGGGCTGCATGCCTACCGCTTGCTGTGCGAAAAAAAACCACCTGTTGGCTGCATTGGAATGGTCAGGTTTGGCGTTGTTTGGATGATGAAAAAAATGAAACTGCTCAGACTGTTTCCAGTGTCATCGTCATTTTGGACGTTCAGCAGGCCTTGCTTTTACGATTGATAGGCTCATCCGTGGATGTTCCAGGTACGCAGGAATGGGTCTGGCTTTACAAAGGCTTTGCGCCTGTGAAATGGCATGACATGCGTTGCGCGGTATATTCCGCGCTTAAGTAGCGGCAGACCGCTTGAAAGTTGCACTGCTGGATCTTATGTAATTGATTAGTTGGTTTTTCACGATGGAGCGTATGAATGATTAGGACTTCCAAAAGTATCTCAAGGTGGATGGGCGTTGCCTCTTTGAGTTTTGTGCTTGCATTACCGGCTTATTTAGCACTCGTCTATGCGGCGGTATTTCCTGCTGCAGTCCAAGCGCAGGTGGTCAAAGGCTTGCCCGATTTCACGGAACTGGTGGAACTGGTTGGGCCTTCGGTAGTGAACATCCGGACCTTGGAAAAAGCCAAAGCAAATGCCCAAGGGGGAGCCGGTTCTGATGATGAGATGCAGGAGCTTTTTCGGAAGTTTTTTGGTATCCCCATGCCCAATGCGCCTCGGCAAAATCCGCGCCCCAATAGGCCCCAGCCCTCTGAAGAGCCTGCCCAGCCTAAAGGTGTTGGCTCTGGATTTGTGCTGTCTTCGGATGGGTACATCATGACCAACGCCCACGTGGTGGAAGGTGCAGATGAGGTGTTGGTGACTTTGACCGACAAAAGAGAGTTCAAAGCCCGGATTGTGGGCGCAGACAAAAGGACCGATGTGGCGGTCGTGAAAATACAAGCTACCGGATTACCAGCGATCAAAGTGGGCGATGTCTCGCGTTTGAAAGTCGGCGAGTGGGTGATGGCCATTGGATCACCATTTGGTCTTGAGAACTCGGTAACGGCCGGCATTGTGAGTGCCAAGCAGCGTGATACCGGTGATTACTTACCTTTTATTCAAACTGATGTAGCGATCAATCCAGGTAATTCTGGGGGGCCACTCATCAACATGCGCGGCGAGGTGGTGGGCATCAACAGCCAGATCTATTCGCGCTCGGGGGGATTCATGGGTATTTCATTTGCCATTCCGATGGACGAAGCCATTCGGGTGAGCGATCAACTGCGACAGAATGGACATGTGACCCGCGGTCGTATTGGCGTCCAAATTGGTGATGTGACGAAAGAGGTGGCTGAGTCGATTGGCCTTGGCAGCGCTCAAGGCGCTTTTGTGCGCGGCATTGAGTCGGGTTCGCCTGCCGATAAAGCGGGCCTGGAGCCGGGCGATATCATCACCCGTTTTGATGGCAAGCCGATTGAAAAAGCCACTGATTTGCCACGTCTGGTCGGCAACACCAAGCCTGGAACACGGAGCAACCTCGTGGTTTTCAGACGGGGGGTTAGCAAAGAGTTGGTCGTGACCATCGCCGAGTTGGAACCCGTTAAAACAAGCAAGGCAGTGCAACCTGCTGCGGAACCAAAATCTGTGGGTACAGCGCAGTCAATGGGCTTGGTTGTGGCCGATCTAACGGATGTACAAAAAAAGGAACTCAAACTGAAAGGCGGCGTGCGTATTGAATCCGTCGCAGAGGCTTCGGCCCGCTCAGGTTTGCGCGAAGGGGATGTCATTTTGTCTATAGCCAATATTGAAATTACGCAGTTGCGCGACTTTGAGTTGGCCATGAATAAGATCGATAAAACCAAGCCATTCAGTGTCTTGTTTCGCCGCTCTGATGTGGCGCAATACGCCTTGATTCGCCCCAGCCGCTGAGACATTGCTTGCTGCACTGAGGCGTTTGAACACCCTTAAAATCCCTTGGTAAAAGCGGGGCATTGGGGTTTCCCAATGCACCAAAACAACATCCAGCAAGCTGTAGATTTAAAAAAAAGAACTTTTAGCAAGTTTGCAATCACTAACTTTTGGAGTGGCTCATAACAAAAATGGCTAAAATAAGTTAACTTGATCCTAGATTCATCGCATAAAGTGCAGGTAAAGATCCATGATGTGGGATGTCCCACTTCAGTCCACCACTGATCCACAGCCCACCCACAACTTGTTCAATAGATTCCTATGCGTAACTGTGGATAAGTTGTGAATAAATTTTATGTTGCAGTGCGACAACGCTGCGTTCTGTGCGATTCTCAGGATGTGCGCCCAGGGCTTTTTGCCTACAATGAAGTTCCAGCTATCGCAGTTGCCATAGATTGTTGGTTCAGGGCGCGTCGAAATTGACGCGCCCTTTTTTCTTGTACCGGTCCTTTCAATTTCAATCACTTGTAGCAACCCCTTGATGAATAACATCAGAAATTTTTCGATCATTGCGCACATCGATCATGGCAAATCGACCTTAGCCGACAGACTCATTCAGCGTTGTGGTGGCCTTCAAGACCGGGAGATGTCTGCGCAAGTGTTGGACTCCATGGACATTGAAAAAGAGCGGGGTATCACCATCAAAGCGCAAACGGCTGCGTTGCAATACAAGGCCAAAGACGGGCAAATTTACAATTTAAATTTGATCGATACGCCCGGTCACGTGGACTTTTCTTATGAGGTCTCGCGCTCCTTGTCTGCATGCGAAGGGGCTTTGTTGGTGGTCGATGCAAGCCAAGGTGTTGAGGCGCAAACCGTGGCCAACTGCTACACCGCATTGGACCTTGGAGTGGAGGTGGTGCCCGTTCTGAACAAAATGGATTTGCCGCAAGCCGACCCCGAAAATGCCAAGGCCGAAGTCGAAGACGTGATTGGCATTGATGCCAGCGATGCGATTCCCTGCTCGGCCAAAACGGGAATGGGCGTCGATGAAATCTTGGAAGCGATTGTTGCCAAGATTCCGGCCCCCAAAGGCAATCCCAATGCGCCTTTGCGTGCCATGATCGTTGACAGCTGGTTCGATACCTATGTCGGTGTCGTGATGTTGGTGCGGGTCATTGATGGGCGATTGGCCAAAGGCGAGCGATTCAAAATGATGGCCACCGAGACTGTGTATAACGCAGACAACTTAGGCGTGTTCACGCCAGCTAACGAAGTCCGGCCCAGCCTTGAAGCAGGGCAAGTGGGTTACATCATCGCCGGCATCAAAGAGCTTCAGGCTGCCAAAGTGGGTGACACGATCACCCTCGAAAAGAAGCTGCCCAATAATTTGGGACCTGCGACAGTCGCTTTGCCTGGCTTTAAAGAAATTCAACCTCAGGTTTTTGCCGGTTTGTACCCGAGCGAGTCGAGTGAATACGACTCACTGCGTGACGCGTTAGAGAAACTCAAGCTGAACGATGCCTCCCTTCACTATGAGCCTGAAGTTTCTCAGGCCTTGGGGTTTGGTTTTCGTTGTGGCTTCTTGGGTTTGTTGCACATGGAAATTGTGCAAGAACGACTCGAGCGTGAATTTGATCAGGACTTGATCACAACAGCACCCAGTGTGGTTTACCAGGTCGTCAAAGCAGACGGCGACGTCGTCATGGTTGAAAATCCCTCCAAGATGCCCGAGCAGGGTAAGTTGCAAGAAATTCGCGAGCCGATAGTGACTGTGCATTTGTACATGCCTCAGGACTATGTGGGGCCGGTCATGACCTTGGCAAATCAAAAGCGTGGTGTTCAAATGAACATGGCCTACCATGGCCGTCAGGTCATGCTGACCTATGAAATGCCATTGGGCGAGATCGTGTTGGACTTTTTTGACAAACTCAAGTCGGTCTCTCGTGGCTATGCCTCGATGGATTACACCTTCAAGGAATTTCGGGCATCCGATGTTGTCAAAGTGGACATATTGCTCAACGGTGAAAAAGTGGATGCTTTGTCCATCATCGTGCACCGGACACAGTCACAATACCGCGGACGTGCGGTGGTGGCCAAAATGCGTGAAATCATCAGCCGTCAAATGTTCGATGTAGCGATTCAAGCAGCGATTGGCTCTAACATCATTGCCCGTGAATCTATCAAAGCATTACGGAAAAACGTCTTGGCCAAATGTTATGGTGGCGATATTTCGCGCAAGCGCAAGTTGCTTGAAAAACAAAAAGCCGGTAAAAAACGAATGAAACAAATTGGCTCAGTGGAAGTGCCACAAGAGGCCTTCTTGGCCATTTTGCAAGTGGAAGATTAAAAAAATGCACTATTTAACAAGCTTGGTCCTGGCTGCTTTTGCGGGCTATGCTGGCTCATGGTATTTCGGAATGATAGAAGGCAACTTTGCATTGCTGCTTTTAATGGCCGTCGTCGTGACGGGCATTTATTGGTTGGCAGAGCGCTTTTATTTTTTACCGCAAAGACAATCTGCAGTTCTGAAACTTGAATCCGAAACGATTGCCAGACGACAAGAGTTGACCCGTATGGGCATTCAGAAAGTGGACACCGATAGCGACACTGCGCGTGAAAAATTGTTGATGCAGCCTTGGTGGCTGGACTGGACTGCTGGCTTATTTCCAGTGATTTTGGTGGTCTTTGTGTTGCGTTCATTTTTGTTCGAACCTTTCAAAATTCCATCGGGCTCCATGATTCCGACCTTGTGGATTGGTGACCTGATTTTGGTCAACAAATTTCATTATGGTTTTCGATTGCCTGTAGTCAATATCAAGCTGACCGAAGGCACGCCTGTCCAGCGCGGTGACGTGATGGTTTTTCGCTATCCACCACGACCGAGTATGGACTACATCAAGCGGGTCGTTGGTTTGCCGGGCGACGAAGTGTCTTACCTGAATAAACAATTGAGCATCAATGGCCAAGTGGTCAAGCGCAATAACTTGCCAGAATTTTTTGATGAATCAGTGATGCGCTACTTCAAACAGTTTGATGAGGCGCTGGGCGAAAAGCCGCACATGCTGATTCAAGACGATGACCGGCCTGCATTTGTCTCTGGTGCAGATCAATTCAAATTCTATGAAAACTGCCGCTACAGTGTTGAGGGTGTTGTGTGCAAAGTGCCACCGGGCCATTACTTCATGATGGGAGATAACCGAGACAACTCATTGGACTCTCGCTATTGGGGATTTGTACCTGATGCCAATATTGTTGGCCGCGCCTTTTTCGTGTGGATGAATTTTGGCAATATCAAGCGCATTGGCGGATTCCATTGATTGCAAAAATAAGAGCAACGCCTTATGGTCTTGAGTGACGGATTGAAAGCCCTGCAAGATCGTTTGGGTCACGAGTTCAAAGATCAGGTTTTGCTCGAAAAAGCGGTCACGCACCGGAGTTTTTCTGCAGACCACAACGAACGTCTGGAATTTTTAGGCGACTCCGTGCTGAACCTGTCGGTTGCCCATTGGCTGTTCGAAAAGTTGAACGACCAAACCGAAGGCGATCTTTCCCGCGTACGTGCCAACTTGGTGAAGCAAGACACCTTGTTCCAATTGGCCTTTGATTTGGAGTTGCCGAGTGTTATTCGGCTCGGGGAGGGCGAATTGCGCTCCGGGGGGCAAAAGCGCCCCTCTATCTTGGCCGACGCGGTAGAAGCATTGATTGGTGCGGTTTACCTGGATGCAGGTTATCAAGCTGCGCAGGCCTTGGTCTTGCGTTTGTTCAAAGATGTTGCTGTGAATCCCGAAATGCAGGCGGCTTCCAAAGATCCGAAAACCGAGTTGCAAGAATGGCTGCAAGGGCGCAAACTGCAATTGCCACTGTATACCGTGGTTGCGACACGTGGTGCTGCGCACAAGCAAGTTTTCGAGGTGGCTTGTGACATTCGTGAAATGGGACTTTCTCAATTGGGCTTGGGTACTTCCCGCCGAGCCGGTGAACAAGCTGCAGCAGCGGCGATGCTCGAAAAACTCAAAGTCAAGGCTTCCTGATGAATAAAAAAAATGCCAATCAGTTGTCCTCCCATACGACAGGGCCAGTGGACGATGAGCTGCGAGAAAGCGTCACCCTTTCAACGCCTGTGCGCAGACCGATTCAGATCCCAGGCGTCCATGTTCAGCCTTTGGCTCCTGAAGAAAATACGGCAGCAGAGACAGGCCCCCTCGCAGCACATCGCTGCGGTTTGATTGCGATCGTTGGCAAACCCAACGTGGGTAAATCCACCTTACTCAACGCTTTGGTGGGTCAAAAGATCAGCATCACATCACGCAAGGCGCAGACGACGCGTCACCGCATCACTGGCATTCGAACGCAGGGTCAGACCCAGTTTGTATTTGTGGATACACCGGGTTTTCAGACCCTGCACAGTGCGGCTTTGAACAAGTCGCTCAATAAAACTGTGCTCGGTGCCGTGGCCGATGTGGATTTGGTTTTGTTTGTGGTTGAGGCGGGGAGCTTTCAGTTGGCCGATGCCAAAGTACTGGCGCTGCTTAAGCCGGGTGTGCCTTGCTTGTTGGTGGCCAATAAGCTCGACACCATCAACCGCAGGGGAGACATTGCGCCGTGGTTGCGTGAAATGCAGGAGCGCCATCCTTTCAATGAGTTTGTGCCCATGTCGGCCAAAAATGCCAAGGATGTGCAACGTTTGTTTGGAATTTGCGAAAAATACCTGCCGGAGCAAGATTGGTTTTACGCCGAAGACGAGTTGACGGATCGCAGTGAGAAATTTTTGGCCAGCGAAATCGTGCGTGAAAAATTATTCCGCTTTACCGGCGATGAGTTGCCCTACACCTCCACCGTGGTGGTGGAAAAGTTTGAAGAAGAAAAGGGGCGCACCAGCAAACGCTTGGTGCGCATTGCCGCCACCATTGTGGTCGAGCGCGATGGCCACAAGGCCATGGTGATTGGCGACAAAGGCGAACGCCTCAAGCGCATTGGCACCGAAGCCCGGCAAGAGCTGGAGAAATTGCTGGACGCCAAGGTCTTCATCGAAATTTGGGTCAAGGTCCGCTCCGGCTGGGCCGATGACGAGACCCGTGTGCGCTCCTTTGGTTATGAGTAAAGGGGCGGACGCGGGTGACCTGTGCGTCGCTGTTGCGCCACTTGCGCATGGACTAAGCAATTGACATGGCCACCCAACGCATCACCGAAGAGCCCGCTTTTGTTTTGCACCGGTACGACTGGAGCGAAACCAGTCTGATCTTGGAGGTGCTGACCCGGCACCATGGCCGCGTTGCCTTGGTGGCCAAGGGGGCCAAGCGGCCCAGTTCAAGCTTTCGCCCCATCTTGTTACCTATGCAACCGCTGGCCGTGAATTACGGTGGGGATTCTGACATCCGTACCCTCAAAGGCGTGGAGTGGGTCGGCGGTCATGTGATGCCCACGGGGGATGCCTTGCTCTCAGGGTATTACCTCAATGAGTTGCTGATGCGTCTGCTGGCAAGGGACGATCCCCACAGCGATCTGTTTGACGTCTATGCGGCCACCATTCAAATTTTGGCCACAGAAGGGCCCGACTTACGCCAAGGTGCTTTGCGTGTGTTTGAGCTGATGCTTTTGCGCGGGATAGGACTTTTGCCCAGCTTGGGCCAGCAAACCATGACCATGACAGCTTTACAGCCTGATAGGCCTTACTGTCTGGTGCCCGAAGGCGGCTTGCGCCAAGCCCATGAAGAGGACCGCACCAGTTTGACCGGTAAGCAATGGACGCAGCTGCAAACTGCGCTGGACGACCCCATCGCCTACACCGCCACTTTGCGCGTCTGCATGGACCACGTGGCTGCCCTGCGCCCCCAACTGCGGGTGCTGCTCAACTACCATTGCGGTGTCGGCAATTTGAAGACGCGCCAAATGATGATGGACATTCAAAGCTTATGAACAACTCAATGCAACCCCGAACCGCCTTGTCGGTTAACGTCAACAAAGTGGCTTTGCTGCGCAACTCGCGGCACCTGGGTATTCCCAGCGTGACGCGGGCAGCTCAACTGTGCCTGCAAGCAGGGGCGCAAGGCATTACCGTGCATCCACGACCCGACGAGCGCCACATCCGCGCGCAAGATGTGCAAGAGCTGGTGGCGGTGATGCTGGCCTGGCCGGATCGCGAGTTCAATATCGAAGGCAATCCGTTTCATAACCTGATGGACTTTGTGCGCCAGGTGCGACCGCAGCAAGTGACCTTTGTGCCCGACAGCGAAGGCCAGTTCACCAGCGACCATGGATGGCGCTTTCCCGAAGACGCGGCCCGCTTGCAGCCGCTGATCGCCGAATGCAAAGCACTGGGCGTGCGGGTCAGTTTGTTTATGGACCCCTTGCCTGACCAGATGGCCGCGGTCCAAGCCCTCGGTGCCGACCGGGTCGAGCTGTACACCGAGCCCTACGCCGCAGCCTGGGGTGGCCCGGAGCAAGACGCGCAATTGGCGCGCTACGTGCAAACCGCGCAGGCCGCCACCGCTGTGGGTCTGGGCTTGAACGCCGGGCACGATCTGAATCAAGACAATCTGCCAGCGTTTGTCCAAGCCATTCCGCAACTGCAAGAAGTCTCCATCGGTCACGCTTTGATTGCCGATGCCTTGGAGTTGGGGTATGACGCCACCGTGTCCGCTTATTTAAAGGCTTTGGAGCCGCGCGCATGATCTACGGCATTGGCACCGACATTTGCGATATTCGCCGCATTCGTAACAGTCTGGAGCATCATGGCGAGCGCTTTGCCGCCAAGGTGCTCAGCGAAGGCGAAATGAAAATGTACCGTGCGCGCAGCCAGCGTTGGCCCGAGCGCGGCATTCGCTTTGTGGCCACCCGTTTCTCGGCCAAAGAGGCCTTCAGCAAAGCCGTGGGCCTGGGCATGCGCATGCCCATGACCTGGCGGCATTGCGAGATCGGCAAACTGCCCAGCGGCCAGCCCACCATCATCTTGCATGGCGAGCTGAAAACCTGGTTTGAAGCCAAAGGCCTGAATGCCCACATCACGGTGACTGACGAAGTTGATTACGCTGCCAGTTTTTGCGTCGTCGAAACACAGGCTTGATCTTCAGGCTCAAACACCAGACTTGAAATCCCATCATTGACCACCAACTGCATTGCCCATGACATTTCACGCTCCCCTCATGCTGGACATTGCCGGCACCGAACTGAACGCGGAGGATCGTCGACGTTTGGCTCATCCGCTGACCGCAGGCCTCATTTTGTTTGGCCGCAACTGGCAAAGCCGAGCACAGATCACGGCGCTGTGCGCCCAGGTCAAAGCCATTCGCGCTGACCTGTTGATCGCGGTGGACCATGAAGGCGGTCGGGTGCAGCGCTTTCGCCATGACGGCTTCACACACCTGCCGCCCATGCGCCGATTGGGCGAAATGTGGCTGGACGACGGCCGTGGCCAGCCCGGCGCGGGCGCGCTGAAAGCCTGCCGCGCTGCGACTGCTGCCGGTTTCGTGCTGGCCGCTGAGTTGCGTGCTTGTGGCGTCGATTTCAGCTTCACCCCCGTGCTGGACTTGGACTACGGTGGCAGCAGCGTGATCGGGGATCGTGCTTTGGCGCGCGACCCGCGCGTGGTGACAGTGCTCGCCAAGAGCCTGATGCATGGCTTGCTGCAAGCCGGCATGGGCAATTGCGGTAAGCATTTTCCGGGACATGGCTTTGTCAAAGCTGATTCGCATGTCGACATGCCCATTGACCGGCGCAGTCTCAAAGCCATCTTGGCCGAAGACGCCATGCCTTATGACAGCTTGAACACCAGCTTGGTGAGCGTCATGCCTGCGCACGTGATTTACCCGAAGGTGGATGCCCGGCCCGCTGGTTTTTCCAAGCGCTGGTTGCAAGATATTCTGCGCGAGCAGCTGGGTTTTGCCGGTGCCATCATCAGCGACGATTTGTCGATGGACGGCGCGCGCCAAATTGACGGTCAGCCCGTGAGCTACACCCAAGCGGCCTTGACAGCATTGGACGCCGGTTGCGATTTGGCGCTGCTGTGCAACCAGTCATTGAACGGCGGCGCCGAGATCGACGCCGCCTTGAACGGCCTTGCCGAAGCGCAACTCAAAGGTTGGTGGCAACCGCAAGAGGCCAGCGAGCAGCGCCGCCGCCAATTGCTGCCCCAAGCCCCGGTCTTGGCGTGGGAGGACTTGATGGTCTCGCCCGCCTACCAACAAGCGCTCGAGTATTTGCCTTGAGCTTGACCCATACCCTAAGGCACTTGGCATGAACGCACTCTTTGCTTGGTTTTTTAAACTCGTCTTCGCGGCTGCCGCGATGATTTTTGCGGCCAGCCTGTTGCTGGCTTTGCTGGCGGTCTTGGTGGTGACCTCACTGTGGTCTTTGTTGAACGGGCGCAAACCCCAAGTGGCGGTGCTGTGGACGCGTTACCGTGATTTGACGCGAGGCATGGCACAGGGTGGCCCTTGGTCCGCTGCCCGCCGCCAAGCCAACCCTGGGCGGGGCGGGGCGTCTGATGCCGATATTGTGGATGTGCAGGTCAAAGAGGTGCATGAGTCTGCTCAGCGCTTGCCGCCCCGAGACTGAGCAGAAAATGATCACGCATGAAAAAAGGGACTGAAGCTTCAGTCCCTTTTTTCAGTCTTGCTCGCGGCGCAGCGCAGGGAACAAGATGACGTCGCGGATGCTGGCGCTGTCGGTCAAGAGCATCATCAAACGGTCGATGCCAATGCCGCAACCGCCGGCGGGCGGCATGCCGTATTCCAGCGCGCGCACAAAGTCGTGGTCAAAGTACATGGCCTCGTCGTCGCCTTCGTCTTTGGCGTCCACCTGGGCTTGAAAGCGCGCGGCTTGGTCTTGAGCGTCATTCAACTCCGAGAAGCCGTTGCCAAACTCGCGCCCGGTGATGTACAGCTCAAAGCGCTCGGTCACTTCAGGCCGCTCATCGTTGGCGCGGGCCAGCGGCGAGATCTCGGTGGGGTGCTCCATGATGAAGGTGGGCTCCCACAGCTTGTCTTCCACGGTCTCTTCAAAGTACAGCACTTGCAAGCTGGCCAGGCTGCGGGTGGAGAGCTTGTTCTTAGCCTCGCTCATGCCCAGTTTTTGCAAGGCATTGATCAGCCAAGTGGCATCGTCTACCTGCTCGCCGGCCGGCGTATGTTGGACGATGGCTTCGCGGATCGTCAGGCGTGCAAAAGGCTTGGCCAAGTCCACGGGTTTGCCGCCATAGCTCAGTTGCAGCGTGCCTGCCGCGGTCATGGCCGCGTCGCGGACCAGATTCTCGGTAAATTCCATCAGGTCTTGGTAGTTCCAGTACGCGGCGTAGAACTCCATCATGGTGAATTCGGGGTTGTGACGGACCGAAATACCTTCGTTGCGGAAGTTGCGGTTGATCTCAAACACCCGCTCAAAGCCGCCCACCAACAAGCGCTTGAGGTACAGCTCGGGCGCGATGCGCAAGAACATTTCTTGTTCTAACGCGTTGTGGTGGGTGACGAATGGGCGTGCATTGGCGCCGCCCGGGATCGGGTGCAGCATCGGTGTTTCCACCTCCAAAAAGCCGTGTTGCACCATGAACTCGCGAATGCCGCTGACCACTTTGCTGCGCGCCACAAAACGGGTGCGTGCGGTCTCGTCGGTCATCAGGTCAACATAGCGCTGGCGGTATTTGACCTCTTGGTCGGCAATGCCGTGGAACTTGTCGGGCATAGGGCGCAAGCTCTTGGTGAGCATGCGGATCGCAGTGGCATGGATAGACAACTCGCCGGTGCGGGTTTTGAACAGATGACCTTCCACACCCACGATGTCGCCCAAGTCCCAGTGCTTGAACAAGGCGTAAAGGTCTTCGCCCACATCGTCGCGGGTCACATAGACCTGCAAGCGACCGGTGCTGTCTTGCAGTGTGGCAAAGCTGGCCTTGCCCATGACGCGCTTGAGCATCATGCGACCGGCAATTTTGGCGGTGATTTTGGCCACGCCTTCGCCGTTCAGGCTCTCGGGTGCCTTGTCGTTGTGCGCGGCTTGCAGGTTGGCGGCGTGGTCGGTGGGTTTGAAGTCGTTGGGGAACGCAACGCCCTTGCCCTCGGCCTGCGCTTGGCGCATGGCTTTGAGTTTCTCGCGTCGCTCCAAGATGAGTTGGTTTTCCTCTTGAGCAGGAACAGTGACGGCTGCGTTTGGCGCGGCAACAGGGGTGGCGTCGGACATGAGTCAGGTCAGGTAAATGGCGCTTTGCACGGAGGCCTGCGTCACAAGGGTTGAATAGAGTAAAAAAAGGAAGCGGGCTGTTTCGTGGACAGCTGGTATTTTAATGGCAGTCAACGGTATCATCAGCCCTGTTCTGAAGGAGTCCATTTGTTTATACAGATCATCAGTTTGGTTCTCGATGTTGTTGCCGGTTTGATCGCAGGCGCCTGTCTGGTGCGTCTGGCTATGCAGTGGCAACGCATACCCTTCAACAACCCGATCGGTCAATTCATATTTGCAGTCAGTGATCGATTGGTCATGCCGCTGCGCCGTTGGGTACCTGCCCTGGGACGGTTGGACACAGCCAGTTTAGTGGGCGCTTGGCTGGTCAAGCTGACACAGTTTATTGTGTTGTGGCTGTTGGGCGGTGGTCAAGGCCCTTTGTTACTTGTCTTGGTGCTCAGCGTCATCGGTGTGCTGCAACTGGCTATTACTTGTCTGACCGCCGTAGTCTTGCTTCATGCGGTCTTGTCTTGGATGCAACCTGGATCAATGAATTTCATGTTGATTGACCGCTTATGTCAAGCTTGGCTGGCACCCATTCGCCGCACAGTGCCTTTGGTGGGTGGCATTGACTTGTCCAGTTTGGTGCTGTTGGTTTTGCTGCAAATCGCCAGCATGGTGGTCGGCTCGATTCAGATGGGGCTTATGCACTGATGGCGTCTGCAGGTTGGCGTTGCAACATGGCCAATATAGTGGCCACTTTGCTGCGCAGTTCGCGGCGGTCGCAGATGAAATCGATAGCGCCTTTTTGTTGCAAAAACTCAGCGCGCTGAAAGCCTTCTGGCAGGGTCACGCGCACAGTACTTTCGATCACGCGGGGCCCGGCAAAGCCGATCAAGGCTTTGGGCTCAGCGATCACCACGTCTCCCAAAAAGGCAAAGCCAGCAGACACACCGCCCATGGTGGGGTCGGTCAACACGCTGATGAAGGGCAAGCCTTTTTTCGCCAAGCGGGTTAAGGCTGCGTTGGTTTTGGCCATTTGCATCAGGGACAGCAAGCCTTCTTGCATGCGGGCACCGCCCGTCGCGGTGAAACACAGATATGGCACTTTTTGTTCAATCGCGGTCTCGACGCCGCGCACAAAGCGCTCGCCCACCACCGAGCCCATACTGCCGCCCATGAAGTCGAATTCAAAACAGGCCGCCACCAAATTGATGCTGTGCACCGAACCGCCCATCACCACCAGTGCGTCAGTTTCTCCTGTATTGTTCATCGCCTCTTTGATGCGCTCAGGGTACTTGCGGCTGTCTTTGAATTTAAGTGCATCTACAGGCACCACTTCTTGACCGATTTCATAACGACCTTCGCCATCCAAAAATAAATTCAGCCTGGCGCGGGCACCAATGCGATGGTGGTGCGAACAGTTTGGACAGACATTCAGGTTGTGCTCCAGATCGGTGTTGTAGAGCACGGCTTCACAACTCGGGCACTTGATCCACACACCTTCAGGTACGCTGCGGCGATCGGCAGGGTCGGTGTGTAAAATTTTGGGAGGCAGTAGTTTTTCGAGCCAGCTCATGGGGTTCTCCAACAAAGCAAGCCGCAGAGCAGCTTGCTGGTTTCATAAAGGCGAATTATGCGTCCAGCGCGGCGCGGATGTCGCGCAAAAACTCGGCGGTCACCGGGCCCACATTCTCGCGTGGCTCATTCTCAATCAATTGAATGATTTTGCTGCCAATCACCACCGCATCAGCCACGCGGCCAATGGTTTGGGCGGTGGCGGCATCGCGAATGCCAAAACCTACCCCGACAGGAATGTGGACATGCTTACGAATGCGCGGCAGCATGGCCTCGACCGCACCGGTGTCGAGCGCGCCCGAACCGGTCACCCCTTTGAGCGAAACGTAATACACATAGCCACTGGCCACCTGAGCCACCTGTTGCATGCGCGCCTCGGTGCTGGTGGGGGCCAGCAAAAATATCAAATCCATCTGGTGCGCGCGCAGCTTGGCGGCAAAGTCCACGCATTCTTCAGGCGGGTAGTCGACGATCAACACGCCGTCCACACCAACATCCGCAGCGTCGCGAATAAAACTGTCAACGCCGTGCTTTTGTTCATAGCGCTCCACCGGGTTGGCGTAACCCATCAACACCACAGGCGTTTGTTGGTTGTTCTGGCGAAAGATGCGCACCATCTCCAGGACTTGCACGGTGCCGATGCCCAAGGCCAAGGCTTTGTCACCGGCTTTTTGAATCACCGGGCCATCGGCCGAAGGGTCAGAAAACGGCACGCCCAGCTCGATGATGTCGGCGCCTGCGCCCACCATGCTGTGCATCAGCTCTGGCGTGACATCGGCAAAGGGGTAACCGGCTGTCACATAGGGGATCAAGGCCTTGCGGCCTTGGGCTTTGAGTGCCGCAAGGGTGGTATCGATACGGCTCATTTGTGCACCTGGATGATGTGCTCACCACCTTTGACCGCTTGGCCTTGGCAGCTGGGGCGACAGAAAAAGTCGGCGTTGGACAGGTCGGCCACGGTGCCGATGTCTTTGTCCCCGCGGCCTGACATGTTCACCAAAATGCTTTGGTCCGGGCGCATGGTCTTGGCCAGCTGCATGGCGTAAGCCACCGCGTGGCTGGACTCGAGCGCGGGGATGATGCCTTCGGTGCGACACAGGTAATGGAAGGCTTCCAGGGCTTCTTTGTCGGTGATGCCCACGTATTCGGCGCGACCAATGTCTTTCAAAAACGCATGCTCAGGGCCCACGCCGGGGTAGTCCAGGCCGGCGCTGATGCTGTGCGTTTCGGTGATCTGGCCGTTGTCGTCTTGCAAAATATAAGTGCGGTTGCCGTGCAGCACACCGGGGCTGCCCAGCTGCAAAGAGGCCGAGTGCTTGTGCGTGTCCAGGCCTTCGCCAGCGGCTTCCACGCCGATCAGGCGCGTGTGCGAGTGGTGGATGTAGGGGTAGAAAATGCCCATGGCGTTGCTGCCGCCGCCCACGCAGGCCACTACGGCATCCGGTTGCATGTCACCGGAAGAAGCGACCATCTTCAAGCTTTTGAACATCTCGGGCATTTGCGTCAAGCACTCTTCGCCGATCACGCTCTGGAAGTCGCGCACCATCATCGGGTAGGGGTGCGGGCCCGCCACCGTGCCGATGATGTAGTAGGTGTTGTCCACGTTGGCTACCCAGTCGCGCATGGCTTCATTCAAGGCGTCTTTGAGGGTTCGGCTGCCGCTGTCCACAGGCACCACGGTTGCGCCCAAGAGCTTCATGCGGTAGACATTCGGGCTTTGACGCTTCACATCTTCAGCGCCCATATAGACCACGCATTCCAGGCCATATCGGGCGCAGATGGTGGCTGTGGCCACACCGTGCTGGCCGGCGCCAGTCTCGGCAATGATGCGCGGCTTGCCCATTCGCTTGGCGAGCATGGCTTGACCAATGGTGTTGTTGATTTTGTGCGCGCCGGTGTGGTTCAGATCTTCGCGTTTCAAGAAGATCTGCGCACCACCCATTTCGCGGCTCATGCGCGCTGCATGGTAGACGGGGGAAGGGCGACCGACAAAGTGCGCCAACTCGGACTTGAATTCGGCAATGAAATCGGGGTCGTGTTGGTAATGGGCGTAAGCGGCTTTGAGCTCGTTGATGGCGTGGGTCAGCGTCTCGCTGACAAAACTGCCGCCATACACGCCAAAGTGGCCTGCAGCATCAGGCTGTTGGTATTCAAACATGGTTAAACATTCCGGGCAAAGCGTTCGTCAGCGGTGCGAACCGCTTGGACAAACTGGTGAATCTTATGGGCGTCTTTCAGGCCCTTGTTGGCAGGGCCATCCAATTCAACGCCAGAACTGACGTCAAGCGCCAGTGACAGACCGCGTGAGCGAACTTGCGCGAGGCCATCGGTCACGTTTGCAGGCGTGAGTCCACCAGACAAAACGAGGTGAGAGTTGACGCTTGGAGGCAGAAGTGACCAATTGAATATTTTCCCGCCGCCGCCGTAGCCGTCCACCAGGGTGTCGAGCAATACCGCATGGGCTTGGTTGAATGAATGTGAGAATTTTACCAAGTCAAAGTTGGCTGTGTCATTGGCGGGGATTCGGGCGGCTTTCAGGTAAGGGCGGGCGCATAAAGCGGCGGCTTGTTGGCACTCTTGCGGGCTTTCGTCGCCATGAAACTGCAGCCAGGCACCGGGCACGGCCTGCGCAGCCTGTTGAATAACCTCGGGGGCCGCATTCACAAACAGCAGCACGGGCGTGACAAAAGGCGGCAAGCGCCGAGCCAACTCGCGCGCTGTTTCTACAGATACCGCGCGCGGGCTGGGCGGGTAAAGCACAAAGCCCACCGCGTCGACACCGGCGGCCACGGCCGCATCAATGTCTTGCGCACGGGTAAAGCCGCACACTTTGATGCGGGTGCGTTGAGGGGGGGAGAGGGTGAGGGTGTGCAGGCTGGAGTTCATGGCAACCAATCGAATGCAGGCGTTGAATCGGGCAGGCCCCAGTGGGCTTCGTACACGGGCCCTTTGAAATACAAACCGTCGGGCGAAAACGTGGGGGCTGCGGCTTTGCGACTGCGCGCGTGCAGCACCTCGCGCATCCAGTCGGGGCGCTCGAACCCTTGGCCAATGGTGACCAGGCAGCCCATGATGTTGCGGATCATGTGGTGCAAGAAGGCGCTGCCTTCAAACTCCAGGCGCCAGTAGGGGCCATGCTGGTGAATGGCGATCTGGGTCAGGCGTTTGACGGGCGACAGCGCTTGGCAGCTGCTGGCGCGAAACGAGGTGAAATCGTGTTCGCCCATCAGGTGCGCCGCAGCCTCTTGCATGGCTTGCAAGTCCAGTGGGCGGTACACCCAACCGACCCGGCCTGACTCCAGGCTGGGCCGAACCGGCGACTCCAGCACGATATAGGCATAGCGCCGCGCCACAGCGCTGGCGCGGCAGTGAAAAGTGGGCGGCACTTCGCGCGCCCATTGAATGGCGATGTCGCTGGGCAAGTAGCGGTTGGTGCCCCGCACCCAGGAGGCCATGTCGCGTACCAACTCGGTGTCAAAGTGAATTACCTGCATCAGGCCGTGCACGCCCGCATCGGTGCGGCCCGCGCACAGAGTCGAGACTTTGTGGGTGCAGAACTGCGCCAGCGCTTTTTCCAGTTTGTCTTGTACCGTCAGGCCCGAACTTTGGCTTTGCCAGCCCTGGTAAGCGTTGCCATTGAAGCAAACGCCCATCGCCACCCTCACTGGCGTGGCCCTTGGGATGAGGCGTCTCGCTGTCGCAATTGGCTTTGTAGCGATTCAGCCACCGAGGTCAGCAGGACACGCGCCAGTTCATTCTCGCCAGCAGCCAACAGTTGTTGCGCCCACTTGAGTTTGCTCAAACTCAGATCCGAACCGCTGGGCGGTGCAAGCGCAGGCCGCAGTGGCGCTACCGAAGTGCTGGAGGGGCCCTCAGAAGATCCTAATTCCAGATCGAGTGCAATGATCTCGGCTTGCAAACCCCGAGGCAGCAGCAAAGGATCCATGGGTTCTGGGTGCGCTGGCTCCTCTTTGGGCGCATCGTCCTTGCCTCTGAAAGAAGACGGCACCAAGTGAACAACCCGCTGGTTGCGGCGATACACCAACACGGCAAAGACCAACATCAATGCCAGCAAGGCGCCAGCCCCGGTCAAAGGGTTGCTGAGTATCGGTTGCAGGATTTCCTGCACACGCTCCAGCGCCGTGGACTCAGGCGCTTCAGCAGCCGCGCTGGTGGTTGCAGGGGCGGCGGGTGCTTCGGTCGCAGCTTCGGAGACCGTTGCGCCTGGGGCGCTGTCGGCTGAGGATGCCGATGCAGAGGGTGATTCCAGGGCGGGCGTTGGTGTGGGAGAAGCCGCAGTTGTGAGCGCCTCGTTGGCTGGTTCTGACACGCGTGCCGAGACCGCTTTGCCTGAAGTCTGCAATGGCGAGTGCAATGGTGCGTTTACGGTCGCTTGCGCTGTTGGGGATGCAGATGCGGGTGCACTCTGCGCTGTGGCCATGGGCGCGACTGCACTGATCGCCAGCGCGGTGGCGCAGGCCCAGCAGGTCGGTGAATACAGTTTGAACAAACTCATCAATTCAGTCCCATTTCACAGTCAAGGTTGGCAAGATCAAGCGCCCAGCAAAATGCGCAACATGCGGCGCAGCGGTTCGGCAGCGCCCCAAAGCAGTTGGTCACCAATGGTAAACGCACCCACATATTCAGGCCCCATGGCCAGTTTACGAATTCGGCCCACGGGGATGGTCATCGTGCCGCTTACGGCCACGGGGGTCAAGTCATGGATGGTGTTTTCGCGTGTATTTGGCACCACTTTGACCCAAGCGTTGTCGGCGGCGATCATGGCTTCAATGTCGGCCACCGGTACGTCTTTTTTCAGCTTGAAAGTCAAGGCCTGGCTGTGGCAGCGCATCGCGCCCACGCGCACGCAGAAACCATCAACTGGAATCGCTGAAGAGTTGAAGCCTTCGCCCAAGCCCAAAATTTTGTTGGTCTCGGCCATGCCTTTCCACTCTTCTTTGGAGGTGCCCCAACCGGGTTCGTCCCGGTTTTTTCCGATACCCAGGTCTTTGTCGATCCACGGGATAAGCGAGCCGCCCAGGGGTACGCCAAAGTTGACGGTCTCAGAGGCAGTCAGGGCGCGCTGCTTGGCCACCACCATGCGGTCGATTTCCAAAATGGCGCTCTTGGGATCGTCCAGCAAGGCTTTGACTTCGGCGTTCAGGGTGCCGTATTGGTTCAGCAACTCGCGCATGTGCTGCGCGCCGCTACCTGATGCCGCCTGGTAAGTCTGGGTGCTCATCCACTCGACCAGCCCGGCTTTGTAAAGTGCACTCACGCCCATCAGCATGCAAGACACGGTGCAGTTGCCGCCGGCCCAGTTGTTGCCGCCACGGGCCAGAGCGGTTTTGATCACGGGCATGTTGACAGGGTCCAAAATGATGACCGCGTCTTTTTCCATGCGCAGCGTCGAAGCCGCGTCGATCCAATGGCCGTTCCAGCCGGCCGCCCGCAGCTTGGGGAAGACTTCGGAGGTGTAGTCGCCGCCCTGAGCGGTGATGATGATCTCGCAGCGCTTGAGCTGCTCGATGTTGAAGGCGTCTTGCAGCGTGGTTTCGTTTTTGGCCATCGTGGGGGCTTTGCCGCCCGCGTTCGATGTGGAGAAGAACAAGGGCTCGATCAGGTCAAAGTCTTTTTCCTGAATCATGCGGTCCATCAACACCGAGCCGACCATGCCGCGCCAGCCGACCAAGCCTACTAAATTGCTCATTTCAATGCCCTTTCAAATTAAAAAACAGTATCAGACCCGACTGTTTGCCCGGCTCGTCTGGCCGGGAGGGCGCACGACGAACCAGGCTGGATCAGCCCTTAATGGTCGTGGTTTTGGGGGTAGTTGCATGCGCACTGGCCACTGCCCGAGGGGCAGGGGGAAAGTTCAGAAAGAACGAATGGGCATAAAACATGGCACTTATTGTAGCGGAAGTCGTCTAAGGGACGACTTACAGGGCTCAGTCAGGCCAAAACAGATTCCAAATTCAGGCCTAAATTTTCTTCTGAAAGTTTCTTTTGCCTGTCTTTATTTGGGTATTAATGAACTCATAATTGATTCGTTAAGAGCGTAGAAACTGGCCGCCAGTCGTCTGGTGGTCCCGTGGCACCTTCATGCAAGGAAAAAAATCGATGAATCAAATCGTGACTCGTCAAGCTGCTCTGGAAGACTTGGAAGCAGTGGTTCCTTTGTTTGACGCCTACCGGCAGTTTTACAAGCAGCCGTCAGACCCGCAGGCCGCTGGGGTGTTCTTGCGCGATAAATTCAATCATGGTGAGTCGGTCGTCTTTTTGGCCTGGCAGGGCCCCACGCCCGTGGGTTTCACGCAGCTGTTTCCCAGTTTTTCATCGGTGTCCATGGCACGCGTATTTTTGCTGAACGATCTGTTCGTGGCCCCCAGCCACCGGCGTCAAGGGGTGGGTGCTCTGTTGCTCGACGCGGCAGTTCAGTACGGACGCTCTCTGGGGGCTGTGCGCTTGTCGTTGACAACTAACATCGAGAATCTCACCGCACAAGCGACCTACGAAGCGCAGGGCTGGAAGCGTGATGAAGCGTTTTATGTGTATCACTTTTTACCCGCTGTCCCATGAAATGCGCCGCGTTTTGCAAAGTCGATCTGGACAGGCTTTCTGTTTGAACTCACTTTGCCTTGATTGGGGCGCAATTTTCCTTGACCCGAGTTATTTCAATTGAATAACATTGCAGTGGTTCGGATTGTCAAGTTAAGCCTTGTCTGCAAGCGGCTTAAGCCCTTCACATAACAGCCTCAAACTGGGTGCTGTATCGCCAACAACAACCCCAGTTATTGAGGTGTTAACCTGGAAAATGGGCGGCCTGTGCCCACCGCTGTTGCCGACTGAGGGCGACAAACTGCTGCACTGAATGTGACAGGACTTGCGCGTAAACCCTTTGCGTGAAGCTGTATGGCGTTGGCTATACTTTTTGCAAAGGAATTTGGAATGACCGCGCAACAGCTGATTCTGAGTCTGGTCCTAGCGACCATGGTATTTTCTGTGGCTTTGGAATTGAAGTTGGACGACTTCAAACGTGTGGCACAGACCCCTTGGGCGGTGTTGTGCGGTTTGATTCCCCAATTTATTTTGTTGCCCGTGGGCACTTGGCTCGCCACCCTGGCCCTGGATTTGCCCGCCAACATGGAGGCGGCCATGATTTTGGTGGCCGCTTGCCCGGGCGGCAGCCTGAGCAATGTGGTGACCCACATGGGCCGAGGCAACACGGCGCTGTCGGTGAGTATTTCGGCGGTGGCCAGTGTGATTGCCTTGGTGGCCACGCCGTTCAACTTCAGTTGGATGATCGCCGCCAACCCAGAGACCGCATCGTGGTTACAGCAACTCTCACTGGACCCCACCGGCATTTGGCTCAGTCTGGTGGCCTTGCTGGGCATTCCACTCGGTTTGGGTTTGTGGGCGTCGCACCGCTTGCCCGTGTTGACTGAACGCATACGCAAACCCTTAGGCCATTTTGCGGTGGTGGCCTTGATTGTTTTCATCGTCGTGGGCTTGATCAAAGAGCGACAGCTATTGACTCTGGGCTTACTGCCTATTTTGTTGTTGGTGGTGTTGCACAATGCCAGCGGCTTATTTTTAGGTTGGATCACCAGCAAAGTCATGCGCGTGAGTGAGCGCGATCGCAGAGCCGTCATGATCGAGGGCGGAATGCAGAACTCAGGGCTGGCACTGGGCATCATTGCGGTGCAATTCAACAGCGACTTGGGCATGGTCACTTTGGCCAGCTTGTGGGGAATTTGGCACATCATCAGCGGCATGGGTTTGGCGCTGTACTGGAGACGCAAAGATGCTCGATTGGTTGATTAAAAACGGCACCGTTGTCGATGGCACAGGGGCTGCGCCGCGCGTCACCGATGTGGGTGTGCGCGCAGGGCGGATTGTGGCGGTGGGCCACATCTCGGAGCCAGCGCATCACACCATGGATGCCACCGGCTTGTGGGTCACCCCTGGTTTTGTCGACATTCATACCCATTACGACGGACAAGCCACTTGGGATGCGTGTTTCACCCCAAGCATTTATCACGGCGTAACCACCTTGGTCATGGGCAATTGTGGTGTTGGTTTCGCGCCCAAGCGCCCTGGACATGAAAACGATTTGATCCAACTCATGGAAGGGGTGGAAGACATTCCCGGGGCGGCTTTGCACGAAGGTATTCGCTGGAATTGGGAAAGCTTTCCACAGTACATGGACGCGCTGGCCGCCACGCCACGAAGTTTGGATTATTTGGTGCAAGTGCCGCACGATCCACTGCGCATGTACGTGATGGGGGATCGTGCACTGGCCCATGAAATAGCCACCCCTGACGATATTCGCGCCATGACCGTATTACTGCGTGAGTCGTTGCAGGCTGGGGCTGCCGGTTTCAGCACAGGGCGCAGCGACAACCACCGTACCTCCGAAGGCAAAGACACCCCTGCGGCCAACGCCACGGCCGATGAATTGCGTGCGCTGGCGCAGGCATTTGAGGGCCTCGGGCACGGCGTGATCCAAATTGTCAGTGACTACAACCTGTTGCAAGGGCCTGCCGAATTTGATGCCGAATTTGATTATGTGGAGTTGCTGGCCCAGGCGAGTGGCAAACCCGTCTCACTCACTTGGTTGCAACGCGACCCGGGCGGTGAGCAGTATCTGAAAATTCAGGCCAGGGTGGAGGCGGCAGTGAAGGCCGGCTTGCCTCTGTACTTGCAAACCGCGGTGCGCGGCATTGGGGTGCTCAATGGCCTGGAGGCGAGTTTCCATCCTTTCATGGGTTTCCCCTCATACAAAGAGGTGGCGCATTTGCCCCTGGCGCAACGTGCTGAAGCTTTGCGCGATCCGACACGCAAGGCCTGCATCCTGTCGGAAAAATCAGAACGTCTGGCGGGCGATGGCAGCGCCATCCCGCCGCTGGTCGATATCTTGCTGGCCAAGATCGATCTGATCAGTGGTCGCATGTTCGCGCTCCAAGACACGCTCAATTACGAGCCTACGGTGATGCAGAGCTTTTTGGTGCATGCCAAGCAAGCTGGCATCTCGCCGCTGGAGGCGATGTACGACTATCTGAGCGCGGGTGACGGTGCGGGTTTGATTTATTTCCCACTGTTCAACTACAACGAGGGCTCCCTGGACACGGTGCGCCGCATGTTGGACCACCCGCGCGCGCTCAGCAGTTTGAGCGATGCCGGTGCGCATGTGGGCACGGTGTGTGATGCCAGTTTCACAACCTTCATGCTCACGCATTGGGTGCGAGACCGAGCCAAGGATCCGATCGCGCTGGAAACTGCCGTGGAGATGCTGACGCGCCGCAACGCCCAGTACCTGGGCTTGACCGATCGGGGGGTGATCGCACCGGGCATGCGCGCCGACTTGAATGCGATTGACCCCGTTAAGCTGAGTGTGGGCGTGCCCGAGTTGATACGTGATCTGCCCGCCGGTGGGAAACGCTTTGTGCAGCGCGCGCAGGGCTATGTGGCGACCTGGGTGGCGGGCGAACAAGTGCAAGCGCAGGGCGTGGTGACCGAGGCCCGCCCCGGCCGCCTGGTGCGCATGGGACAGGGCTGATCAGCCCAAGGCTTTGACCACCGCATCACCCATTTGCGTGGTGCTGACTTGGGTGGTGCCTGCGCTGTAGATGTCGCTGGTGCGCAGGCCTTGGGCCAGCACGGCTTGCACTGCGGCTTCGATGCGCTGGGCTGAGGCTTCTTGGTTCAAGCTGAAACGCAGCATCATCGCAGCCGACAAAATAGTCGCCAGCGGGTTGGCAATGCCTTTGCCGGCAATGTCGGGCGCGCTGCCGTGGCTCGGTTCGTACAGGCCTTGATTTCGGGTGTTCAGGCTGGCCGAGGGCAGCATGCCGATCGAGCCGGTGAGCATGGAGGCTTCGTCGGAGAGGATGTCGCCAAACATATTGCCGGTCACCACCACGTCAAAGCGCTTGGGCTCTTTCACCAGTTGCATGGCGGCGTTGTCCACGTACATGTGGTCCAGCGCAATGTCGGGGTAGTCTTTGCCGACTTCGGTGACCACGTCTTTCCAAAACTGGAAGGTCTCCAGCACATTGGCTTTGTCCACGCTGGTCACGCGCCCTTCTTTGCCTGCCGCTTTGCGTTTGCGCGCCGCTTGGAAAGCCACATGCGCGATGCGCTCGATCTCGGGCTTGCTGTAGCGCATGGTGTCAAAGGCTTCTTCGGCACCCGGAAAGTGACCGTCGGTGGCCACACGGCGACCGCGCGGCTGACCAAAGTAAATGTCGCCAGTCAACTCGCGGATGATCAAAATGTCCAGGCCTGAAATCAGCTCGGGCTTGAGGCTGGAGGCATCGACCAATTGTTCGTAGCAAATCGCAGGGCGGAAGTTGGCAAACAGACCCATGTTTTTTCGCAGGCCCAAAATGGCTTGCTCGGGGCGCAAGGGGCGGTCGAGGGTATCGTACTTCCAGTCGCCGACAGCCCCGAACAGCACGGCGTCAGACGCCATCGCCAACTTGAGCGTGGCATCGGGCAGAGGGTGGCCAAACGCATCGTAGGCCGCGCCACCCACCAAGGCGGTTTCCATTTCAAACTTCAAGTCGAGAACGTTCAGGACTTTGACGGCTTCTGCGACGATTTCGGTACCGATGCCGTCACCGGGGAGGACTGCGATTTTCATGGGAGTTTTCTTTTGATTAGGATGCAGGAGCTTGCCTGCAAACGATGGTTTTTAACAAAAATCGCTTGCAGGCAAGCTTATACAGGGGGTTATTGGGCTGTGCGCGCCAGCCAGGGCTTGGTCGCCAAGCGCTCGGCTTCAAAGGCCTTGATTTTGTCGGCGTGGCGCAGGGTCAGGCCGATGTCGTCGAGACCATTGATCAAACAATACTTGCGGAAGGCTTGAACCTCGAAAGGGATTTCTTCCCCTTGTGCACGCACCACGACTTGGCGCTCCAGATCGATGGTGAGTTGGTAACCGGGGAAGGCCAAGACTTCGTCAAACAACTGGGCCACGGTGGCCTCAGGCAGCACGATGGGCAGCAGGCCATTTTTGAAGCAGTTGTTGAAAAAAATGTCGGCAAAGCTGGGTGCGATCACGCAGCGAAAGCCGTATTGGTCAATTGCCCAAGGCGCGTGTTCACGGGATGAACCACAGCCAAAGTTTTTGCGCGCCAGCAGCACCGAGGCGCCCTGGTAGCGCGGCTGGTTCAGCACGAAGTCGTGGTTGGGCTTGCGGCTCGCTGGGTCTTGACCGGGCTCGCCTGGGTCCAGATAGCGCCATGCGTCAAACAGGTTCTGTCCAAAGCCGGTTTTGCGAATCGATTTCAGAAATTGTTTGGGGATGATGGCGTCGGTGTCCACGTTTTCGCGGTCCATCGGGGCCACGAGGCCTGTGTGCACATTGA
This sequence comes from Limnohabitans sp. Rim8, assembly GCA_945901045.1. GTDB lineage: Bacteria > Pseudomonadota > Gammaproteobacteria > Burkholderiales > Burkholderiaceae_C > Limnohabitans_A. Next base: position 13,074 of record CAMDKK010000022.1, on the reverse strand, counting down.
ATTTTTGCATGGTGTGTTCTCGTGATCAGGCGAACTTGCGGATGTCCACAAAATGACCGTGAATGGCCGCAGCAGCAGCCATGGCAGGGCTGACCAGGTGGGTGCGGCCACCGGCGCCTTGACGGCCTTCAAAGTTACGGTTGCTGGTGGAGGCGCAGCGCTCGCCAGGTTCCAAACGATCGGCATTCATGGCCAGGCACATGGAGCAACCGGGCTCGCGCCACTCGAAGCCTGCAGCTTTGAAAATCTCGTGCAGGCCTTCGCGTTCGGCCTGTTCTTTGACCAAGCCAGAGCCGGGCACGACCATCGCCAGCTTGATGTTCTTAGCGACTTTTTGGCCAAGCTTTTTAACCACGGCAGCGGCTTCGCGGATGTCCTCAATGCGGCTGTTGGTGCACGAGCCAATGAAGACTTTATCGACAAACAAGTCGTTCAGCGCCTTGCCCGGCTGCAGGTTCATGTACGTCAATGCACGCTCGATGGCATTGCGTTTGTTGGCGTCTTTTTCCTTGTCGGGGTCGGGCACCAAGCCATCGATGCCGAGCACCATTTCGGGTGAAGTGCCCCAGGTGACTTGGGGTAGGATCGTGGCGGCATCGAGTTCAACCACTGTATCAAAATGCGCACCGGCGTCCGATTGCAATGTTTTCCAGTAAGCCACGGCGTGGTCCCATTCCACGCCCGTTGGCGAAAGCAACCGACCTTTGACGTACTCGATGGTTTTGTCGTCTACGGCCACAAGTCCCGAGCGGGCGCCGGCTTCGATGGCCATATTGCACAGGGTCATGCGCCCTTCCATGGACAAGGCGCGAATGGCCGAGCCGCCAAATTCAAGTGTGTAGCCCGTGCCGCCGGCGGTGCCAATTTTCCCGATGATGGCCAAAACAATGTCTTTACCGGTCACGCCTTTGGCGGCTTGGCCTTCAACCAAGATCTGCATGTTCTTGGCTTTTTTGGCCAGCAGGGTTTGGGTGGCCATCACGTGTTCCACCTCGCTGGTGCCGATGCCGTGCGCTAAAGCACCAAAAGCGCCATGGGTGGAGGTGTGCGAGTCGCCGCAGACCACGGTCATTCCGGGCAGTGTGGCGCCGTTTTCAGGACCAATAACATGCACGATGCCTTGGCGTTTGGACATGAACGGAAAGAACGCAGCCGAACCGAACTCGGCCATGTTGCTGTTCAAGGTGATGATTTGCTCTTTGCTGATCGGGTCGGTGATGCCGTCGTAGCCCAACTCCCACCCTGTGGTCGGGGTGTTGTGGTCGGCGGTTGCCACGATGGAGCTGACGCGCCAGACCTTGCGGCCGGCTTGGCGCAGACCTTCAAAGGCTTGGGGGCTGGTGACTTCGTGCACCAGATGCCGATCGATGTAAAGCACCGAGGTGCCATCTTCTTCCGTATGGACGACATGTTCGTCCCAGATCTTGTCGTAAAGCGTGCGTGCCATGGTGGTTTCCTTCGGAACTGTGCATTTTATGCGTTCTGGAATGCAAAAAACCCGCGCAAGGCGGGCTTTTCAGGATCGACGTGGCGCATGTGCTGCGTAAGCGACTTATCCGCGGTTGGCGGGGACGTCGCGTCGGGGCGAACCGGTGAACAACTGACGTGGACGACCGATTTTGTATTCAGGGTCGCCAATCATTTCGTTCAGCTGGGCAATCCAGCCCACAGTGCGGGCCAAGGCGAACACACCGGTGAACAGGTTCACTGGAATGCCAATAGCGCGTTGCACGATGCCCGAGTAGAAGTCCACGTTGGGGTAGAGCTTGCGGCTGACAAAGTAGTCGTCTTCCAAAGCGATTTTTTCAACTTCTTTGGCCAACTTTAACAGCGGGTCGTTTTCCAGGCCCAGTTCGGCCAGCACTTCGTTGCAGGTTTCCTGCATGAGCTTGGCGCGTGGGTCGTAGTTTTTGTAAACGCGGTGACCAAAACCCATCAGCTTGACGCCGGAGTTTTTGTCTTTCACCTGACTCATGAATTCGCCGACTTTGGAGATGCCGCCCATTTTCTGGATGTCTTCGAGCATGTTCAAGCAAGCTTCGTTGGCACCGCCGTGGGCAGGGCCCCAAAGGCAAGCCACGCCGGCAGCAATGGCCGCAAAGGGGTTGGTGCCGGACGAGCCGCACAAACGCACCGTAGAGGTGGAGGCGTTTTGCTCGTGGTCCGCGTGCAGTGTGAAAATGCGGTCCATGGCGCGTTCGAGTACGGGGTTGACCACATAATCTTCGCAGGGCACGCCAAACATCATGCGCAGGAAATTACCCGAATAGGTCAGGTTGTTTTGCGGGTACATGAAGGGCTGGCCCACACCGTATTTGTAGGCCATGGACACCAGGGTAGGCATCTTGGCGATCAAACGGATCGCGGAGATCTCTCGGTGTTGAGGGTTGTTGATGTCGGTGCTGTCATGGTAGAAAGCCGACAAAGCACCCACCAAGCCGGTCAACACGGCCATCGGGTGTGCATCACGACGAAAGCCACGCAGGAAAAACTGCATTTGCTCGTTCACCATGGTGTGGTTGTTGACCAGCTTATGAAAGTCAAGGCTTTCCTTCGCATTCGGCAGCTCGCCTTTGAGCAAGAGGTGGCAAGTGTCCAAATAGTCAATGCTGTTGGCCAATTGTTCAATGGGGTAGCCGCGGTACAGCAATTCACCCTTGTCACCATCGATGTAGGTGATCGCCGACTGGCAAGAGGCCGTGGACAGGAAGCCCGGATCGTAGGTGAACATCCCGGTTTGGGCGTACAGCTTGCGGATGTCAATCACGTCCGGGCCGATATTGCCTTGGTATACAGGCATTTCTACACTGGGGCTGCCATTACTGAACGACAGGGTGGCTTTGTTGTCAGCTAGTTTCATGGTTAGTTTCCTCAAAAATCAATTCAATGGGTTGCAGGCCTTCAAACCAGCAACATGTCCAGCACTTCGCAAACTTCAGGCCTTGCAATCTCAGGCGACAAGGTTTTACGCTTGAGAAACAAATCCAACAAATCGTTGTCTGTCAAATCCATCAGAGCATACATGCCTCGGGCATTACCTACTGTCAAGCAGGAGGCATGCCTGGTAAAAAAGCGTTCGATGAACAAATCGTTTTCAAGCAGGCCACGGCGAGTTCGCCAGCGCAGTTTACTCAAAGCGCGTTCGCTCAACGGTGTCTGGGGGGGCAGACCGTCGAGTTGGGCGTCACCCACGATGTAGGGGGTATCAAACACGGGGTCAGATCGCGCGTCGAACCATCATTTCTTTGATCTTGCCGATCGCCTTGGTGGGATTCAAACCCTTGGGGCAAACATCGACGCAGTTCATGATGGTGTGGCAGCGGAACAGACGGTACGGGTCTTCGAGGTTGTCCAGACGGCCAGCGGTGTCTTGGTCGCGGCTGTCGGCGATGAATCGGTAGGCTTGCAACAAACCCGCCGGGCCCACGAACTTGTCAGGGTTCCACCAGAAGCTGGGGCAGGCGGTTGAGCAGCTGGCGCACAAGATGCATTCGTACAGGCCATTCAACTCGTCTCGCTCTTCGGGCGATTGCAGGCGCTCTTTTTCGGGAGGCTGCGTGTCGTTGACGAGGTAAGGCTTGATCGAGTGGTATTGCTTGAAGAACTGCGTCATGTCCACGATCACGTCGCGCACCACCGGGAGGCCGGGCAGGGGCTTGAGCACGATGGTGCCCTTGAGCGTGTTCATATTCGTCAAGCAGGCCAGACCGTTTTTGCCGTTGATGTTCATGGCGTCTGAACCGCACACGCCTTCGCGGCATGAGCGGCGGAACGAAATCGAAGGGTCCACGGCTTTGAGTTTCATCAAAGCGTCGAGCAGCATGCGCTCATGACCGTCCAATTCGACCTCGATGGTCTGCATGTAAGGCTTGGCGTCAACGTCGGGGTTGTAACGGTAGATTTGAAACGTGCGTTGTGTCATGGTGTTTGCCTGATCAGAATGTACGGGTCTGGAGCGGAATGCTCTCAACAGACAATGGCTTCATTTGCACCGGCTTGTAAGTCAGCGCGTTGCCTTCTTTGTGCCAAAGCGTGTGTTTGTGCCAGTCTTGGTCGTTACGGCCGTTCGGATGCTCGGGCGAGTCGCCATAATCGTTCACAGTATGGGCGCCGCGACTTTCCTGGCGGGCGGCAGCTGACACGATGGTGGCCTGAGCGGCTTCGATCAAGTTCTCGACTTCCAGCGCTTCAATCCGGGCCGTGTTGAACACCATGGACTTGTCTTTAAGGCCTATTTTGGTAACGCGCTCGCGCAGTTCAGCCAATTTGCTGACACCTTCATCCATCATGGCTTGCGTGCGGAACACGCTGGCGTGCTGTTGCATGGCATCACGGATGTCGTTGGCCACGTTCTGAGCGTATTCGCCATCTGTCACGGTCTCGAGGCGGTTGAGCCGTTCCAATGACATGTCGGCGGCGTTGTCAGGCAGCGGTTTGTGGGTTTTGACTTTGCTGTGGAAATCCACAATGTGGTTGCCCGCAGCGCGGCCAAACACCAGCAAGTCGAGCAGAGAGTTTGTGCCCAGCCGGTTGGCACCGTGCACCGAGACGCAAGAGCATTCGCCCACGGCGTACAAACCATTGACCACCACGCTGTGGTTGTTGGCGTCTTGGGTGACCACTTGGCCGTTGATGTTGGTCGGAATGCCGCCCATCTGGTAGTGGATGGTTGGGATCACGGGGATGGGCTCTTTGGTGATGTCGACGTTGGCAAAGTTGTGGCCAATTTCGAACACCGAAGGCAAACGCTTCATGATGGTGTCAGCGCCCAAGTGGGTCATGTCCAGGTTGATGTAGTCCTTGTTCGGACCGCAGCCGCGACCTTCTTTGATCTCTTGGTCCATGCAGCGAGACACGTAATCGCGTGGCGCCAAGTCTTTGTAGGCGGGGGCATAACGCTCCATGAAACGCTCACCATTGCTGTTGCGCAAAATAGCGCCTTCGCCGCGGCAGCCTTCGGTGAGCAGCACGCCGGCACCGGCCACGCCGGTGGGGTGGAACTGCCAGAACTCCATGTCTTCAAGTGCCAGGCCTGCGCGTGCAGCCATCCCCAAACCGTCGCCGGTGTTGATGAACGCGTTGGTGGAAGCGGCAAAAATACGGCCTGCACCGCCGGTTGCCAGCATGGTGGTTTTGGCTTCGAGCATGTAAAGCTCACCGGTTTCCATCTCCAGCGCCGTCACGCCGACCACGTCGCCGTCAGCATCGCGGATCAGGTCAAGGGCCATCCATTCCACAAAGAAGGTGGTCTTGGCGGCCACGTTTTGCTGGTACAGGGTGTGCAACATGGCGTGACCGGTACGGTCAGCAGCAGCACAAGCGCGCTCCACGGCTTTTTCGCCATAGTTGGCGGTGTGACCACCAAAGGGGCGTTGGTAAATGGTGCCGTCCGGATTGCGGTCGAAAGGCATGCCCATGTGCTCAAGGTCATAGACGACCTTGGGGGCTTCACGGCACATGTACTCAATCGCGTCTTGGTCGCCGAGCCAGTCGGAGCCTTTGACAGTGTCGTAGAAGTGGTAGTGCCAGTTGTCTTCGTTCATGTTGCCCAACGAGGCGCCGATGCCCCCTTGCGCGGCCACCGTGTGCGAGCGGGTGGGGAACACTTTGGAGAGCACCGCCACATTCAGGCCAGCGCGGGCCAGTTGCAAGGAGGCGCGCATGCCGGAGCCACCGGCTCCGACGATGACCACGTCAAATTTGCGTTTGGCGATCTTGTCTTTGGAATAAGTCATGGTGAGTATTTAGATGAAACGGGGACGACGAGACAGAGGAGATCAAAGCCGCCACAACGCTTGAATGGACCAGCCGGCACAGCCGACCAGCCAGACGATAGAAGCAATGTGCAAAACCAGGCGCACACCCACGGGCTTGATGTAATCCATCCAGATGTCCCGAATGCCAACCCATACGTGCATGAGCATGGCCAAAATCACACAGAATGTCAGCACTTTCATCCACTGGGCGGCAAAAATGCCGGCCCACTGTTCGTAGCCGATCGGACCCGAAGTGAAGATCACCTGGGCCAACACAATGACAGTGAACAGGGCCATGAGAACGGCCGTCACGCGTTGCGCCAGCCAGTCGCGGAAACCATAACCAGCACCAGTGACGATGCGTTTGGAGCCGTAATTGACGGAGGACATAGGTTTTTTCTTTCTCAGTATTTAATACAGGCCGAACAGCTTGGCACCCAGCACAACAGTGAGGCCGATGCTCAGGGTCAAGGTCACCAATGCCGATGACTTGCCAAATTCCTTGCTTACAGCGTGATTCGCGTCCATGTACAGGTGACGAATGCCCGCAATGAAGTGGTGCAAGTAAGCCCAGAGCAAGGCCAATACCACCAGCTTCATCATCCAGCCGGGCACAAAGCCGAAACCGACACTGAAGAGAGCGGTGAATTTGGCATAGGAAAACTCGGAAGTGATTGAGTTGTCGAACATCCAAATGATGAAGGGCATCAACACAAACATCAGTGCGCCGCTGACGCGGTGCAAGATGGACACCCAGCCCGCCGCAGGCAAGTTGTAAGACGGAAGGTCTGTCAGGGCATTGATATTGCGAAATTCTGGCCGCTTGCGGGCGAGTTCAGTCATATTTTTTTCCTGTGGGGTAACGCTGTCGTAACTTGAAGAGAAGGTTGGGTGGATTCTATTGCAACGCAACAAACTGACGCGGGCATTTCACTTGTCCAGAGTAAATTCACAAAGTTCATGCCCGATCAACTCAATCTATTGTGGTAATGGTGTGTGTCTGTGCGGTAAAGGCCACGGCGCAGCTCCATGGGCGTGTCGTTGTAGGTAAACGCCACGCGCTCAACGCTCAGCAGAGGCGTCCCGAGGGCGACTTGCAGCAATTCGCACTGGCGCGCATCAGGGTTTACTGCGCGTATTTTTTCGTCTGCACGAACCATGCGAACACCAAATTGCGTTTCAAACAGTGCGTACATCGGGCCGCGGTACTCGGTCAGATGATCCGAAGTGAGGCCTTTGAACGGGCCTCCTGGCAGCCACAAGTCTTCCAAAATCGTGGGCGTGCCTGCAAACGAAAGGACGCGTCGCACTTGCAATACAGCATCGCCCGAGCGCAAGGCCAAAGCCCGCGCCACTTCGGCGCTGGCCCGCAAGCGTTTGAAGTCAATGATTTCCCGCTGCGCCGGGCCCTCGCTGTTCACATCGCCTTTGTCCGGCTGTAATTTGAGAAAGCGGTACTGAACGTTTTGTTCCGAATGTGTGGCGACAAAAGTTCCTTTGCCTTGGCGGCGCACCAGCAAATGGTCCGAAGCCAATTCGTCAATGGCTTTGCGAACCGTGCCTTGACTGACCTTAAAGCGCGCTGCCAAGTCATTTTCGCTGGGAATGACTTCGCCCGGCTTCCATTCACCTGACTGCAAACTTTGCAGAATGAGAGCTTTGATTTGCTGATAAAGCGGGCTGAAGGCCGGCGTCAAAGACAAAGTCTCTTGCGAACCTGAAAAATTCTCAATGGTGGTGAGCGATGTATTCATTAACGGGTTGGGCAGTCGGGCATGCCAATGCCGGACATACAGATGTGATTGCGACGCCATCATATCTTATATAAGACATAAGACAAATTGACGAATCAGGATTTTCGCAGTTACACTCGTCGGCTAATTGCAGTACGCACAGAAATAACTTTGCGCTTCGGGCCGGTTTGCCCGACAGCCCTTGGTGGCAGTGTGCCAGGGGCGCTGCGATACCTCTTTCACAACACTTCTGGAGTTCAGACCATGAGCAAAAAACCTGTTCGCGTTGCCGTCACCGGCGCTGCCGGCCAAATTGGATACGCATTGTTGTTCCGCATCGCCTCCGGTGAAATGCTGGGCAAAGACCAGCCCGTCATTTTGCAATTGCTGGAAGTGCCTGTCGAGGGTCCGCAAAAAGCGCTCAAAGGCGTGATGATGGAGTTGGAAGACTGCGCTTTCCCGTTGCTGGTCGGCATGCAAGCCCATGGCGACCCGATGACGGCCTTCAAGGACGTGGACTACGCCCTGCTGGTCGGCTCGCGCCCACGCGGCCCCGGCATGGAACGTGCCGAGTTACTCGCCATCAACGGCGCTATTTTTACGGCACAAGGCAAGGCCCTGAATGCGGTGGCTTCACGCGACGTTAAAGTGCTGGTCGTGGGCAACCCCGCCAACACCAACGCCTACATCGCCATGAAGGCCGCACCCGATCTGAAGCCAACCAACTTCACCGCCATGCTGCGCTTGGACCACAACCGCGCACTGTCGCAAATCGCCGCCAAGACCGGCAAGGCCGTGGCCGACATCGAAAAACTGTGCGTCTGGGGCAACCACTCACCCACCATGTACGCGGACTACCGCTTCGCCACCATCCAGGGAGAGTCTGTCAAAACGATGATCAACGACCAGGAATGGAACGCCAACGTGTTCTTGCCCACCGTCGGCAAGCGCGGTGCCGCCATCATCGAAGCCCGTGGCCTGTCCTCGGCTGCCTCGGCTGCCAATGCAGCCATCGACCACATGCGCGATTGGGCCTTGGGCACCCACGGCAAGTGGGTCACCATGGGTATCCCATCACAAGGCTGGTATGGCATTCCCAAAGATGTCATGTTCGGCTTTCCAGTCACCTGCGAAAACGGCGAATACAAAGTCGTTGAAGGGCTGGAGATCGATGCCTTCAGTCAAGGGTGCATCGACAAGACGCTGAAAGAGTTGACCGATGAGCAAGCGGGCGTGGCCCATTTGATCTGACAGGACTTGACCGTGTCCGTGCACCCTAGAGATGTCTTGCTCGGCGCCCAAGCCGGCGCTGTGCAACTGCCGGTTTGCGACCACTACAGTGGCGTTGAAATGCGGATGCGTAAGAGTTTGCAATTGCAAGCCGAAATGACCCAAGAGTTCGGGACTTGCGTCTTCGATGTGTCTTTGGATTGTGAAGATGGCGCCCCTGTTGGCGGCGAACCTGAACACGCTGAGTTGGTGATTGATTTGGCTTTGCACGCCGCACCCGAAGCCCGTGTGGCTGTGCGGGTTCATCCCGTCGATCACCCCAGTTTCGAGGCGGACATGGCGGCCATTGCAGGCAAGGCCGGGCACCGTTTAACGCACATCATGGTGCCGAAGGTCGAGTCTGTTGCCGATGTGATTCGTGCCGAACAAGCCCTGCAACACGCAGGCGCTTCAGAACTGCCTTTGCATGTGTTGATCGAGTCGCCCGCAGCCGTCCATCGTGCTTTTGACATTGCGGCCCATCCCCGCGTGCAGTCCATTGGTTTTGGCGTGATGGACTTTGTGTCAGCCCATGGCGGCGCCATTCCTTCTGAGGGCATGTCCTCTGCAGGTCAGTTTACGCACCCCTTGGTGCTGCGTGCAAAGCTTGAAATCGCGAGTGCCTGCCATGCTTTTGGCAAAGTGCCTTCCCATTGTGTGGTGACGGAATTCAATGATGTACGCGCCATCCAGATGGCGGCTGAGCGGGCTGCACGGGAACTGGGTTACACCAGGATGTGGAGCATTCATCCTGCGCAAATTCGCCCGATCCTGGAGGCCATGGCCCCACGAGCACAAGAAATCGATCTGGCCAGCGACATCATCGCGGCGGCACAAGCTGCCGATTGGGCCCCCATCAGCCACAAGGGCCAACTGCATGACCGTGCCAGTTACCGTTATTTTTGGCAGGTGATTGAACGTGCACATCGAACGGGACGCGAGCTGCGCCCCGAGATGAGAATGTATTTCCAGTTGCATTGAAGCGCGTTCAACTCAAAATAGACACCATGAAAATAAGTCCAGTGGTTTTCTTGCTCTGTGCATTTTCTTTCCCAGCCACTTGGGGGCAGACCCCTGCAAAGACCGTTAAACCCGTCGCTTCACCGGTAAAACCTTTGGGAAAGCCTCCTGCGCGTGAGGAACCTGCCTCCCCAGAATCTTTGGAAATCGCGCAGCGAGTGCATGTGGGCTCTATGCCCTGTGAATTGGGTGCCACAGTTCACTTGAGCCGTGATCCTGCATCGCCAGGCTATTTTCATGTGAGTGGCAAAGGTTTCCGCTACCGGATGAAGACGGTTGCAACCACCACCGGCGCCATCCGTCTTGAAGATCAAAAAGCAGGCGCTGTCTGGTTGCAACTGGCCAACAAGTCGATGCTGATGAACCAAAAAAATGGCCGCCGCGTGGCCGATGAATGCGCTCACCCAGACCAAGTCGCTTTTGCCAAGGACATGGTCAATAACCCGCCTCCAGCCTTGTTCGATACCACAGGCATGGGTCGCTGATTTTTAATTTCACTTTGACTGATTGGAGTAAAACATGTTGATAGCCTACCGAGACCATGCTGCACAACGCGCTGCATTGGGCATCCCGCCTTTGCCACTGGATGCCAAGCAAACGGCTGAATTGATCGAGTTGATTAAAGCCCCGCCTGCGGGTGAAGACACCTTCCTGATGGACCTTCTCACCCACCGCGTGCCCCCGGGTGTGGACGATGCGGCCAAAGTCAAAGCCTCTTTCCTCGCGGCTGTGGCCCACGGCGAACTCAAGGTCGGCTTGATTTCTAAGCGCAAAGCCACTGAGCTCTTGGGCACCATGGTGGGCGGCTACAACGTGCACCCGCTGATCGAGTTGCTTGACGACGCTGAAGTGGCCGCTGTGGCCGCACAAGCTTTGAAGAAAACCTTGCTGATGTTCGACTTCTTCAACGATGTCGCTGAAAAAGCCAAAGCGGGCAACGCGCTCGCTAAGGCCGTGATTCAAAGCTGGTCGGAGGCTGAGTGGTTCACTTCGCGTCCAGAAGTCGAGAAAAAAATCACCATCACCGTCTTCAAAGTACCCGGTGAGACCAACACCGATGACCTCTCGCCAGCCCCTGACGCATGGAGCCGCCCGGACATCCCGTTGCACTACCTGGCCATGCTGAAGAACACCCGCGAAGGCGCGCCTTTCAAGCCGGAAGATGATGGCAAGCGCGGCCCCATGGCCATGATTGAAGAGCTGAAGAAAAAAGGCAATTTGTTGTCTTATGTGGGCGACGTGGTCGGCACGGGTTCATCACGCAAATCCGCCACCAACAGCATCATCTGGGGCTTTGGCGAAGACATTCCGTTTGTGCCGAACAAACGTTTTGGCGGCGTGACCTTGGGCGGCAAGATTGCCCCCATCTTCTTCAACACCCAAGAAGACTCTGGCGCTTTGCCCATTGAAGTGGACGTGACCGCGCTCAATATGGGCGACGTGGTCGACGTCTTGCCCTACGAAGGCAAGATCGTGCGCAACGGTGAAACTGTGACCACTTTCCACCTCAAGAGCGATGTGCTGTTTGACGAAGTGCGCGCCGGTGGCCGTATCAACCTGATCATCGGCCGCAGCCTGACCGCCAAGGCCCGTGACTTCTTGGGCTTGCCCGTCTCCACCGTGTTCCGTTTGCCTACTGCGCCCATCATCACCCAGGCTGGCTTCACGCTGGCGCAGAAGATGGTCGGTCGCGCTGTGGGTTTGCCCGAAGGCCAAGGCGTGCGCCCCGGCACTTACTGCGAGCCTAAGATGACCACCGTCGGTTCACAAGACACCACCGGCCCGATGACCCGCGACGAGTTGAAAGACCTGGCATGCCTCGGCTTCTCGGCCGACATGGTCATGCAATCGTTTTGCCACACCGCGGCTTACCCCAAGTCGGTGGACGTGAAGACGCACCGCGAACTGCCCGCCTTCATCAGCAACCGCGGCGGCGTGTCACTGCGCCCTGGTGACGGCATCATCCACTCTTGGTTGAATCGTTTGTTGTTGCCTGACACCGTGGGCACCGGCGGTGACTCGCACACCCGATTCCCCATCGGCATTTCTTTCCCTGCAGGCTCAGGTTTGGTGGCCTTTGGTGCAGCCACGGGCGTGATGCCTTTGGACATGCCTGAATCCGTTTTGGTGCGCTTCAAAGGCGAAATGCAAGCCGGCGTGACCCTGCGCGATCTGGTGCATGCCATTCCGCTGTACGGCATCAAGCAAGGCTTGTTGACGGTAGCCAAGTCCGGCAAGATCAACGAGTTCTCGGGCCGCATCTTGGAAATCGAAGGCCTGCCCAACCTCAAGGTCGAGCAAGCGTTTGAATTGTCCGATGCGTCCGCCGAGCGTTCGGCCGCCGGTTGCACGATCAAACTCAACAAGGAGCCGGTCGAGGAATACCTGAAGTCCAACGTCGTCTTGATGAAGAACATGATTGCCAATGGTTACGCCGACGCCCGCACGCTGGCGCGCCGCATCGAGAAAGTCGAAGCCTGGTTGGCCGCGCCTAACCTGCTCGAAGCCGACAAGGATGCCGAATACGCGCATGTCATTGAGATCGACATGAACGAGATCAAAGAGCCGATTTTGTGCTGCCCCAACGACCCGGACGACGCCAAGTTCTTGTCCGAAGTCGCAGGCACGCACATCGACGAAGCCTTCATCGGTTCGTGCATGACCAACATCGGTCACTTCCGCGCTGCAGCCAAGTTGCTGGGCGGCAGCCGCGACATCCCGGTCAAGCTGTGGGTTGCGCCACCGACCAAGATGGACGAGAGCGAGCTGATCAAGGAAGGCCATTACGCAGCCTTTGGCACTGCCGGTGCCCGCACTGAAATGCCTGGCTGCTCGCTGTGCATGGGCAACCAGGCCCAGGTGCGCGAAGGTGCCACCGTGGTGTCCACCAGCACGCGCAACTTCCCCAACCGCTTGGGCAAGAACGCCAACGTGTTTTTGGCCAGCGCCGAGTTGGCCGCGATTGCGTCCAAGCTAGGCCACATTCCCACCTTGGCCGAGTACCACGAAGCCATGGGTGTGGTGAATGCCGATGGCGCGGCCATCTACAAGTACCTCAACTTCAACCAGATTGACGAGTACGTGGAGAACGCGAAGGGTGTGGCGGCTTAAACGACAGTCCCTCGTTAAAAGCACAAACGGCCCTTCGGGGCCGTTTTGCTGCGTAGACCGGCTGAGGAGAAGTCTGCAGAATGCTATGTATTTGCACAGTACTCATGCCCACCCCAGTCAACCCAAGTTCAGGGCACCCCGGTGTGCTGGCCTGTGATGTTTAAACCTTGCGCCATACTTGCCTT
>CAMDKK010000021.1 GCA_945901045.1 Limnohabitans sp. Rim8 | reverse complement strand
GGGCGCAGCTATGTGGTGTTTGGCAAAGGCAGCAGCACAGCGGTCGAGCTCAGTGCGGTGGCCGCAGGAACGGGCGGCTTTGTCCTCAACGGCCAGTGCACGCTGGACCAGAGCGGTTTCAGTGTGATGGGAGCAGGCGACGTCAACGGTGACGGCCTGGCCGACCTGATTGTGGGCGCTCCGAACAGCGACCCGGGCACCACGGCCCGGGCCGATGCCGGGCGCAGCTACGTGGTGTTTGGCACCACGGCGGGCACGGCCATCAACCTCAGCGCGGTGGCCGGCGGGACGGGCGGCTTTGTGATCAACGGCGGCGTCAGCGGCGACAACAGCGGTTGGAGCGTAGCCAGTGCCGGTGATGTCAACGGTGACGGCTTGGCCGACCTGATTGTCGGCGCGCCCAACAGCGACCTCGCAGCCGGTGCCAACGCGGGGCGCAGCTATGTGGTGTTCGGCAAGGGCGGCAGTGCGGCCGTGGAGCTCAGCGTGGTGGCCGCAGGCACGGGCGGCTTCGTGATCAACGGTGTCGGCAGCGGCGACAACAGCAGTTGGAGCGTGGCCAGCGCGGGCGACATCAACGGCGACGGCCTGGCTGACCTGATCATTGGCGCCAAGGGCGCTGATGCCAGCGCCGGCATGGATGCAGGGCGCAGCTACCTGGTGTTTGGCAAGACGGGCACGGCGTCGGTGGACCTCAGTGCGGTTGCCAACGGCAGCGGCGGTTTTGTCATCAACGGCCAGAGCGCCAGCGATGGCAGCGGCGTCAGCGTGGCAGCGGCGGGCGACGTCAACGGCGATGGCCTGGCCGACCTGATCGTGGGCGCCGACCTGAGTGACCCCACCGCAGGCGCCAGCGCCGGACGCGGCTATGTGATCTTTGGCTCGACTGGCGGCGCCTTTGTGTTGTCCCAGGTTGACATCTTGGGCACTGTGGGCAATGACAGCCTGAGCGGCACCGGCATGGGCCAGACCCTGGCCGGCGGAGCGGGCCATGACACCCTCACCGGCTTTGGCGGCGCTGATGTGCTGCTGGGCGGTGCAGGCAATGACCGCATCGTCATCAAAGCAAGCAACGTGGATGCGCTGCAGGCGGGTTTTGGCGCGGGTGGCAACACCACGCAACTGGCACGAGTGGATGGCGGTGGTGGCATGGACACCTTGGTGCTGGACGGCGCGGGCATCACGCTGGACTTTACGGCCATCGTCAACCAGGGCGCAGGCATACCAGGCAGCAGCTCGCGCATCGAGTCGATTGAACGCATTGATTTGACGGGCAGCGGCAACAACACGCTCAAATTGACACTGCAGGATGTGGTCGATATGACCGGCATGAACAGTTTCAATAACGCCAACGGCTGGTTTGATGGCACTTACAACCTCGCCACAGGTGGCTTGAACGGTGTGTTGCCAGAGCAGCGTCACCAATTGGTGGTCGATGGCGATGCGGCAGACCAAGTGATGAGTTCGGGCTGGGGAAGCACAGTGGGGACGGTCAGCAACAGTGGGCATGTATACGACGTCTACAACCAAGGCCTGGCTCAGCTGCTGATTTTGCAAAACGGTCCAACGTTGGGACCTTGATATGGCAACGAAGCACCTTCGAATGAGCCACCAAGCAAAAAGTGGGGCGTCATGTCCTTGTCGTTCTACTTTGTGTGATGCCCTGCATGTTGCCCCTCCCCTTCAAAGGGCGGCGCATGCATAGCAACGAAATCACATTGATTTGGCAGCGTTTGCAACTGACTCCAGACCAGGCCGACCTTTGGTTCGAGCTGGCGCAAGCCTATGCCACAAAGGGCATGCATTGGCAGGCCGGCATTGCAACTCGCCATGGGGAGCTTCTGGAGCCTGTCTCTGGCAGACCTCATGCGATCTTGAAAATCGGGTCTGCGTCAGCAAGGGGTCACGTGGATGAAACTGTGGACCGTGCCGAACGTAGTTTGCTGAGGGAAAAAACCTCTCACAGTCTGGCATCGGCACTTCCCGCCTTGCGTCTGTTTGAGGCCGATCTCCAGGGCCAGATGGGCGATGCAGCTGGACAGTTTGAGACGCTTCAGCAGAGCATGAAGGCCCATCGTAAATTGACTCCAGCAATGAGGCCTGGCGCAGGCCCCAGCCTTGCTGAGGTTCAGGCCCAAAGGCTGGTAAGCATACTCGGCTCAAGCGTGGCATTGAGCTCGTTGTATGCAGGCGAATTGGATGCGGCCGATTTGGCCTCACTGCACCGCAGCTTGTGCGCTGCGTTGCAAGCGGCCGTCCCTCAAAAAATCGAGTTTGGCAACGATCGCCGCATGGTGCGTCAATTGCGCGTGGGTCTGGTTGCAGCACACAACCCTGTGGTCGAGCCTTTTTTACTTCCGTGGCTTGCACGGCTCAATCACTCAGCGATGCAGGTGATGGTGTATGAAAGTGGTTCAGCGCACAGTGAGGCGCTGAAAGCCTGTGCGGACAGATGGCTAGATACGACAGACCTTGACGATGCACAATTGCATCAAGTCGTGGTCGCCGATGGGGTTGACATTTTGGTTGACTTGGCTGGCCACCAACCAGGCAACAGATTAGGACTCTTCGCCCGCCGAGTGGCGCCCGTGCAGGTCAGTTTTTTAGGTTACCCCCACTCTACGGGTATGGCGTCGATGGATTGGTGGGTCGGCGACGAGGTTGTGAGCCCTCTCGAGCATGCCCCCCTGTTCAGTGAGACCATTGCCCATTTACCCAGATGTATGTTTGCCTGGTTACCAGAACGAGACGATCCCTTACCCCCGCCACGCCACGTCAAAGCAGCCGTGGTATTTGGTTCATTGAATCAGGCCATACACCTGACGCCGCGCTGTATCGCGCTGTGGGCAAAAGTTTTGAATGCAGTGCCAGGCTCCCAACTGCTCCTCAGCGCTTCATCATTTGGCGAGGCAGCAGTTCAATCCGTTTTTAAGACTCAGTTTGCTGCCCATGGTGTTGTCAGTGAACGGATCTACTTTTCAGGTCACAGCGAGCCAGCCGAAATGGCACAAGCTCATGGTCAGATGGATATCGCATTGGACCCCACGCCTTTCAACGGTTGCGCAACGACGCTTCAGGCGTTGTGGATGGGGGTACCCGTCGTCACCCTGAAGGGTGGTCATGCGGCGTCAAGGCTGGGGGCGAGTTTGCTCCACGCACTGGGGCAAGCTGGCTGGGTGACTGAGAACGAGAGTGACTATGTGACAGCGGCCGTGAACCTGGCGCGTGATGTTGCCGCTTTGCGCTTGGGAAGAGCTTTCTTGCGCAAGCAGTTGGCAGCCTCTTCAATCTGCGATCTTGATGGATACGCAATTCATTTCCAAACGCTGCTTCAGCAAATGTGGGCTGACCATTGCGCAGAATAGGCCTTAGCCCTGACTTAAATGGGGCTTAGACGCAAGCCAGAGCGGGGCGTAACACTGCACCTCGTGTTTAAAAAAATTTCAAAACCTGATTTTCCCAAGCTGACTTCAAGAGCCCCATTTTTTCAAGTACTCGTTTGCATTGCGATGCCAATCAGGTGAGCCGAATCCGCCTTTGCTGGTATGCGTGATTGCCAAAGGCCAAGTGCCAATTTTCAAACCACCTTGGATGGCGCTGCGACAAAAGTCCAGGTCATAAAAATGGAAATCGAACCGAGTATCAAACCTGACGTCATGTTCATGCAATTTGCCCGCCCGGGCGGCAATCAAAACGCCATCCAGCAACATGACCTGTGAGGGTGTCTGTCCAAAATAAGTCACGCTTTGCGAACCCGTTTGGCCATGCCTGACGGCGCCGCTCAGCTCTGCACGGTCCCATTCCTGGGTGTGCGGCAGCACGGTCCAAATAATTTGCTCTGCTTGGCGTCGCCGGTTTCCTGCAACACCGACCACATCGAAATGCAGTAAAGCTTCTTGCAAACGCCAACCGATCATCCAGTCATCGAGTCTCACATCGTCGTGTACGAACATCAGTACATCGTCGGCGTTGGCCTCTTCGATGGCTTGGTTATAGCAATGGGACAGGGGCAGTTGGTTTTCACCGAACAAGCGTAAGCGCAAAGGCGTTAACTGGTGCACTGCAGCAAGCGATGGTGCCAGCGCCGAGTTCAGCTCAAAATTTTCTTGACTGTCTCGGGTGGCAGTCACAATGATCAGCGTCATGGTCTGGGTTTTTGTGAATGGTCCTGCTGCTGCCGCTGGACATGTAAGAAATGCTGCTGAGCCAATTGCCTGAGCGCTTCTTCACTGCGCTTGTTGACTGTGGCAACAAGCCATAGTTCGAAACGTGGCCGCAAACGCAATCCAGCAAAACCCTCGAATCCAGCTTGCGAGACCAGTTGGGTCAGACTGCTCAAGGTGTAGCCGCTGCGATGCTCCATCCAGTGATGGCCGGCAGCCCGCCCTTGAGAGACGAGGCCTTGATGGCTAAAAACGATATCGAATGGCGTAATGCCCGCATAGGCAACGTCGAACAAGCGGTCATCGGCAATCATCTCTGCGGCAGCCTGCAAGTCGGGGCAAACCAACAGCAAAAATCCTTGCTCACGCAGAACTCGGCGCCATTCGCAGAGCGCAGGCAGCGCTTGATCCAGGTATAAATGCTCGATACAGTGAGACGAAAAAACAGCGTCGAAGGAGGCGCTGCTAACGCCATGCAAATCATTGGCCGCGCTCTCAATATCTGGAAGGACAGCAGGGTCTGCGTCTAGGCGCACCTCTACCCAGTTGGGCTCACACATGCCGGGCGGCCGTAACCCTGAGCCGGCAACGCCGCTTCCCACGTTAAGCCAGCGCGACAAAGAGGCCGTCGCAGCGATATTCAGCGAGGCGGGGGTCAAATCACCCGATCGATTTGACTGTCTCATACCAATTGCACCGGCAGGCAAAGTTGGTAACCCTCGTTGCGAATCACTTGCAAGGTCGTGCCATCAAAGCCGATATCAAGAAGTTTCTTGCGTAATCGCGTCATGCGAACCGACAGATTGCTTTGGGTTGCACCTTCTATACTCGGCGACAAGATTTCCAGCAATTGCCAGTAGGCCAGTCGACGATCCGGAGAGCGCGACAGTGCGGCGAGAATATCAACCTCAACAGTGTTCAAATAGATGTTTCCTCCAGGGCCTTGTGCTTTCAAGCCTGCGATTTGAACGGTCAGTAAAGCCTGGTTATCCAGCAGCAGTTTTTCCATTCGCCTTGCAAGTGACTTGACGGCCGCCTGCAGTTCTTCAATGCTGACCGGCTTGGTCAGATAGATGTCAGCCCCGGCCTCATAGCCTGCGACTTTGTCGTGCACCGTGTCTCGCGCAGTCATCATCAGGATGGACAAACCGGGCTGGGTACCGCGCAAGCGGCGAGAAAGACTGACGCCGTCTTCACCGGGAAGGTTCAAGTCGACCACAAGCAGATCAATCATGGCCTGCGAATCCCCGTCACTGAGCTCTTCGGCGCAGGAGAGTCCAAACACACGATGACCGAGTGCGGTGAGTACTTCGACGATGGCTTCGCGCAGATCGTCGTTATCTTCCACCACTGCAATGTTCAGATGGGCAGCCACAGTTCAAACCTCACATTGGAATTCTCAGGTTGGTAACGCAGTTCGCCACCAATACGTTGGGCAATCAGCGACGACAGGTACAAGCCTAGTCCCGAACCGGCAAGGCGTTTTGCGCCAAGGCCGCGCCAGTATTTTGTAAACAGGTATTGAGGGTCTGGCAGGTCCGCATCGCCGCATGCATTCATCACGCACAGTTGCAGACCGGCCAAGGCCCCCCGCATATGCGGGCTCGCCGTCACCTCAATGAGGCTGCTTTGCACACGGTATTTCAAAGCGTTGTCAAGCAGGTTGTTCAGAATGACCCTGAGCAATTGCCGATCGGTAGCACATTCAGGCAACGTTGGTGCCGTGCTCAGCATGATCTTGGAATCGGCAGGTAACTGGACAATCAGCTCTTGCAACAGGGCTTGAACATTGACTGGGGCGAATTGGGGCGCGGCAGCATTTACCTCAAACTCTCCAGTGAGGGAGCAGCGCCGGATGATGTCGCGCATGCTGTCGATAGCTCGATAGCCGCGCCCACGCATTGGCGATTTTGCGGCCAGACTACCAATGGCGAGATGGGCTGTGGCCAGGGGGTTGGTCAGTTCGTGCATGAGCATGGTCATAAATTGCTCTTGCTCTTTTCGCTTTTCCTTTTCATAGCTCACCATGGCTGCGCTGAGGGCAAGCTCGGACTCAACCTGACGGCTGACAGTCGCAGCATGTTGGCGCCTTAAATTCATCGCGCTGAACAGCAGTGCAGCGCTCACCAGGCCATAGGTAGTCGCGCTGTAAATCGACCAGGTTGCGCTGGGCAGCAGGCCTAAAGCGGGCAGTGCAGCGGAAGCCATAATGAAAGACGTGGACAGATAGATCCAGATCAATCGCTGGCGCGTCAGTCGAAGGGGGGCGTTGGGTGCAGGCATTTCTATGCGCCAAGCCAGCAGCAGAAACAGCAACGGGCTCAGGGAGGAAAGTACTGAAACGATCTGAAGGGATGGGCTCACCAGACCGAACAACTGCATGACCAGCGTCAGTGGGGATGCCATCACCAGTAATTTCAAAAAACGCATGCCGATTTGTGGCGGATTGAACTCGCGCAAAAAATGCCAGTGAAACCAAACCAGGGCAGTTACAGTCATCGAAAATACCATTGAGGTGAGGCGATCAATCATCGGCGCACTCAACCAGTCTGATAAGTAAACCCGAGGAAAGCCAAAAAGTGAAAGGGTAAAAAGGAGCGAGAATGTCTGGTGAACAATGAAGGCGCCGATCACCCGATCTTGGGACACCTTCCACGCGTTCATTGACCATAACAGGATCATCAGTAAGAACGCAATAACGCCGTCTTTAAACAGTTGGTTCAGTCGATCTTTCGATTCGGCATCATCCCAATGCATGGCCTCGACATGAATGCCGTGATGGCTTGTGGTTCGCATACGCAACAGGACCTCGATAGGCTCGCTGGGGCTCGTAATCACAAAGTTTTGATTGAACGATCGGTACTCGCTCAGCCGCCAGTCATACGTATCCCCGGCTAACTGTGGCGGTTGGTCGGGAAACCTGGGGTCAAAAAGCGCAAGTTCATCGAGTTGACCCGGTTGGATGCGCAATATCAACCTGGTCTGACGTTGGGCCTGGAATCGACTTTGATCGATGGGGGGGTCAATTTTGAGTCGCAACCAAGTTGTGGACGACATGAATCCGCGCCTGAGCGGTCCGTTGTAAGGTGTCCACGTCATCGCCTTGACTTGATCAGGACCGAGGCTGTTGGAAGGATCATCAAGCCAGGCGCGCGAACTGATCAGATCCAGCGGATCCTGTGCGAGCGGCACTGGCAATGCAACGCCATGTAAATGAAATGAGGCAAAAACCCAGATCAGACAACACCGCGCAAAAGCTGCGATCAGATTAAGTGATGTCATACGCAAAAGTCATGATTGCTGTAAGTGAAAATAAACGCGTAGAAACTGATCAGCCGAGTTAAAAAAATAAATGCAATCCCTGATTTGTTCAGTTACAAAAGAGGTGTTGATCTGAAACTGAAAATTTTTATTTCACCGATAGAGATATCAAATTTGACAAATATTTCATTTACTTTAGCTTATTTCATGGCTTTGTTGTCATTATTATTTTTTGAAATATTTTGAAATATAAGGTCACATGCACGCGATAAGCTGTGAGATCTTTTTTTTGGTGTTTGCTATGTCACTCAATCGAGCAAACCTATTCGGTGGCAGAACAGCTCGGTTAGCACTGCGAATTTTCGTGCTCATGTTGCCGTTCATTGCACAAGGGCAGTCACTGGAAGGCTTCATCGCCGCCGCATTGAGAGATCACCCTGTAACCCGCTCTGCGCAATCCCAACAGGTTTCGGCTCAAGCAGAGCTGGCCAGTGCACATTGGCAATTTTGGCCTTTGCTTTCAGTACTGGCTCAAAATGCCAGTTGAAATGAACGAGAAGCTTCTCAAAACAGGCGACACCAGCCGGCTCGAGGTGGTGCGCGCCAAACGTCAACTGAACGAATTACAGGGCAGAGCCAATTCCGTTAGATACAAATTAGAGGAGCGACGCAGCGTACCTAAGCATACGGCGCTGACTGCGCCAGTGGCTGGCAGTGTCAAGACTCTCAAGGTCAATACGATTGGTGGCGTTTTGCGCGCAGGAGATGAACGCATGCAAATTTCTCCGACCGAAGTTGCCATGGTGCTTGAAATCAAACTGAACCCCATCGACATTGGCCAACTGAAAATTGGCCTGCCGGTCTCCATTCAGTTAGACGCCTTTGATTATTCGGTCTGCAAAAGTCTGAGTGGTCGCCTGGGCTATCTCAGTGCAGACACCCTCGTCAACCAGACTCCCAGCGGACAAGCTGTTGCTTTTTACCGAGCCCAGTTAAAAAAGATCCCCATCACTTGCAGGTGGACTCCTACAACGCGTTGGCTTTGGCGATCCCATCGACTTTGACAACTTGATTTTCGTAAGTAAAAAAATGTCAAAGAAACAGAGCACACCTCTTGCATTGGAGCCTACCGCGCAGGCCAATGCGACACACCCCGGAATCGAAGCGCCCACCCTGCTCGAACTGACTGAAAAAAGTGACCATGAAGCATTGGTTGAACGCTTTAACGCCGGCAATGCCGCTGGGCGCACGCAAAACTGGGTGCGGGCTTTGACCGAATACGAAGCGGCTTTGGCCTTGGAGCCCACCTTTGAATTTGCCTTGCTCGGCCGCGCACGCGCCTTGGTAGAGTTAGGCCAGTGGATGCCCGCACGGGAGGCCTTTACCAGTTTGCTGGTCGCCTACCCGCAGCAGTTCAGCGGCTGGCTGGAGGCTGGGCATTTGTGCCGCCAAATGGGCGAGTTACAGCAGGCGGCCGGTGCTTACCAGCGCGCAATGGATGCAGCGCCAGAGCGTTATGAAGCACCTTTGGCCATAGCGCGGGTGCTGCACCAGTTGGACCAAAAGGAGTTGGCCAGCCAGGCCTTTACACAGGCCATGTCAAACGCCAAGGCCACAGGCCCGGCAGCGCTGCGCGCCAAGGTGTCCCACCGGATGGGCCAATACCTGCTGGAGCTGGGCGACAACCTAGGCGCGGTGCAGGTGCTGCGTTTGGCTTTACAGGCGCATCGACTGACCAGCCAGGGCGACGGCGCAGAGGGGGCGAAGGCCCATGTAGACCGCGTGGCCGAAGTGCAGATTGACTTGGGTGAGGCTTTGCTGCGCTTGGGCCAGCAGCCGGCAGCGTTGCAGACGCTGACCGAGGCTTCGGCCGCGACAGAGGAGTTGACCTTGGCGCGTTTGGGCGCTTTGTCTTTCAGGCACAACCTATGGCAAGAGGCTTTGATGGTTCTGCGCAAGTGCGTGGCGCTGTACCCTCAAAGCCCTACAGCGCGCTGGAACTTGGCGCATTTACTGGCAGAGAGCTGGCAAATGGACGAAGCCGAGCAGGTGCTGCAAGAGGCCGAGGCCATGGGCCCCATGCCAGGGGCCAAGAGCATGCGCGCCTCGATTGCCGGGCGCCAGGGCGATGCCGACACGGCGCTGCGCTTGTACCAAGAGTTGGCTGCTGAGTCCAATGCGCCGAGCAACTTGGCGTCCAGCTCGGCCATGTCGTCGCTTTACAGCGACCAACTCAATGCGCAAGAGGTGGCCAATTTGCATGTGCAGCTGTTTGCACCGCTGGGTCGGGGCGCGCGTGCGCCAGAGAGTTTTGTGCGGGCGCCCTTGGCGGGGCGACGCATTCGGCTGGGGCTGGTGACGGCAGATTTTCATCATCAGCATCCGGTGAATATTTTTATGCAGCCGGTGTTGCGCGAGCTGGACCGCAGTCGCTTTGAGTTGTTTGTGTACTTCACCGGCGTGAGCTACGACGACCAGACTCGCCTAGCGCAAGAGCGTGCCGCGCATTGGGTGGAGTCGACTACGCTGAACGACACGCAACTGGCCAAGCGCATCGACGCCGACGCCATTGACCTGCTGCTGGACCTGGCGGGCCACACCGGCCAGCAGCGCATGAATTTGTTTGGCAAGCGCGCCGCACCCGTGCAGGCCACTTATCTGGGTTACCCCGGCTCGACTGGCGTGCCGAATATGGATTGGGTACTGGGCGATGCGGTGGTCACCCCTGAGGGCAGCGATGGCCTTTACTCCGAACGCATTGCGCGTTTGTCGGGCACGGTGTTTTGTTTTTCGCCTGAGGTGGATTACCCGTACCCGAGGTTTACCGACACGGTCGCTCAGCGACCTTTGACCTTTGGCTCGTTCAACAACGTGCCTAAACTCACACCCCGCACCTTGGCCCTGTGGGCGCAAATTTTGCACGCGACCCCTGACTCACGCCTGTTACTCAAGGCGCCTAGTTTTTCAGACAACGGCGCGGTGCGCTTGTTTGGCGAGCGTTTGAAAAAACTGGGGGTGGACTTGGCCCGCGTGGAGTTTCGTGGCCCCTCGGGCTTGAGTGACATGATGGCCGAGTACGCCGATGTAGACATTGCCTTGGACCCGGTGCCCTACAACGGCGGCACCACCAGCTTACAAGCGATGTGGATGGGTGTGCCTGTGGTGACGCAACGCGGCCACAACTTTGTCTCGCGCATGGGCGCGAGCTTTATGACGGCCGCCGGCCTGCCCGAGTGGGTAGCGCAAGACGATGCGGGCTATGTGCGTGTGGCCTTACACATGGCGCAAGACCGCAACGCGCTACTGGCCCTGAAGCGTGGCTTGCGTGAGCAGCAACAAGGCCGCCCAGCCTGGGACGTGGTCGCTCACACGCGTGCCATGGAGGAAGCGTTTGAGCAAATGGTAGGAACGTCTGATGCTGGTTTAGGCAACTACCGTACACCCACGCATTGAGCGAGTTGGGCCCCGCAGCATCCAGCAGATGAAGAATTTTCGCTTCAAAATTCAGCCTCGCATTGCGTCAGCTCGGTCCTTATTCACCTGGCTGTTTGGCTTGTGCAAAGCATTCCCTGGCCGTATCTTGCCGTTCACCGATATCACGGCGACATTGTGTGCTTCGCTGCATGTGGCCAACCCACGATCTGAGCGTGGTGCCAAGACCCCAGCCACAGCGATCGCGCATGGTTTTTACGGTGGTCACGTGCAATGCGTCCGACTTTGCCATCGCCGGCGTCACGGTTTTCAACCCTTGGGATGCGTGAGCATGGGTGAGCAATTGCAAAAGGGTTTCTTTGAGTCAACGCGACAGAGGTCAAGCGTTTAAAGCGTAAAGTCCGTGTATTCCAGCGCCCTTGCGCTGACACGATTGCTCTTTTGTTCCCTCCCGTTCCCCCATCGGCTGTAGCCAGCGACCTTGGCTACCAAACCAAGCAAGAGAATTTCCTCATTGACGGTGTCGATGACTTGGTCATCCGCTCGCTGCTGGACAAACAACAGTTTCACGATCCCTTGGGACTGGCCCTGCACCTGGGTATTTCGTCGGCCACTTGGCCGATATTTGGTTTGTTGTGGCCCTCGGGCTCTCGCTTGGCCGAGCGCATCGCGCTCAGACCCGTCAATCCCCTCGAGCGCATCTTGGAAATCGGCTGCGGCCTGGCCCTGTCCAGTCTGGTTGGGCACCGGCGCGGCGCCCACATGACCGCCAGCGATTGCCACCCCGAGACCGCCCGTTTTTTATTGGAAAACCTGCGCCTGAATGGCCTGGCACCAATGGACTACCGCCATGGGCAATGGGGGTCGCAACCGGTGATTCAAAACAGCGACATTGCTTTGACCGGTCAATTCAATTTGATTGTGGGCAGCGATATTTTGTATGAGCGCGATGAACAGGGCACGTTGGCCCATTTCATCGACAGCCACGCAGCACCCGGCGCTGAGGTGTGGGTGGTGGACCCGAACCGGGGCAACCGCTCGCACTTCAACCGCAACATGGCGGCTCTGGGCTTTGCACTGGATGAGGTGCTGCTGGACCGCCCCGCCATTGAGGCCAGTGTGGGCCACCTCAGCCAGGCCGCCTACAAAGGGCGCATGCTGACGTACACCCGGCATTGAGGCGCTTTACAGCAAGCCCTCGTATTCAATGGTGATGGGCGCGTGGTCGGAAAATTTCTGCGCTTTGTAAATCGACTCCGCACGCGCTTTCTCGGCAAAGGCAGGGGTCGCCAGGTGGTAGTCCAAGCGCCAACCCACGTTGTTGGCGTAGGCCTGGCCCCGGTTGCTCCACCAGGTGTAGCAAGCGTCGGTGGCCTCGGGTTGCAGACGGCGGTACACATCGACCAAGCCGCCCTGGGTGGTCAGCTCGGTCATCCAAGCGCGTTCTTCAGGCAAGAAGCCGCTATTTTTTTGGTTGCTGCGCCAGTTCTTCAAGTCCGCCTGCTGGTGGGCAATGTTCACATCACCGCACAGCACAAAGTCGCGCTCGGCTTTGAGCGCCGCCAAATGGGGGGCCATGCCCGCCAGAAAACGGAACTTCGCCTCTTGCCGCTCGGGCCCGGACGAGCCGCTCGGAAAGTAGCAGCTGATGATGGAGCGCTTGAGCTGCGGCGTGTCAAAGCGCAACTCCACATAACGACCCTCAGTGTCAAACTCGCCGCCATCAAAACCCACCACCACATCCGAGGGTTCGTGGCGCGAATACACGCCCACGCCGGAATAGCCTTTCTTTTCGGCAAAATGAAAGTACCCGGCCATGCCGGCCAAAGACTCAAACTTGCCGGCCATGTCAGCGGCTTGGGCTTTGACTTCTTGGACGCAAATACAATCAGGCATGGTTTGCGCAATCCAGGCCTCGACGCCCTTGGTGGTGGCAGAGCGAATGCCGTTCAGGTTCAGGCTGGTTAATTTAAACAAGGAATTTCCCCATGGTGTCAGGCAACACGCCAGCCACAAGCGCGCTGGCGCAAGAATTTGTGCAATTTGCAATCGCGTCGGGCGTGCTGCGCTTTGGCGAGTTCAAAACCAAAGCCGGCCGCCTGAGCCCTTACTTTTTCAATGCAGGCTTGTTTGACGACGGCGCCAAGTTGGGCAAGCTGGCCCAATTCTATGCAAAAGCGTTGGTCGCCAGTGGTATCGAGTTCGACATGATTTTTGGTCCCGCTTACAAAGGCATCCCGCTGGGTGCGGCTGTGTCCATCGAGTTGGCCCGCTTGGGCCGGAATGTGCCCTTTGCCTACAACCGCAAAGAGGCCAAAGACCACGGCGAAGGCGGCAGCCTGGTGGGCGCACCGCTCCAAGGGCGTGTCTTGATTGTCGACGACGTGATGAGCGCAGGCACGGCTGCCCGCGAGTCGATTGCCTTGATCCAAGCCGCTGGTGCCACGGCCCACGCGGTGGCGATTGCGCTGGACCGCCAGGAAATGGCCACCGAAAAACAAGCCGATGGCAGCACCCGAGACGTGCCCTACAGCGCGGTGCAGTACGTGCGCAATACCTTGGGCATGCAGGTGTGCGCGATTGCCGAGTTGTCTGACCTGTTGACTTTTTTGAACACCCAAGCCGGCAACGACATGGGCGAGCACCTGACCCGCACGCAAGCTTACCGGGAGCGTTACGGCGTGCAATGAGGTATCAAGGCGCTAAGCCTTCAACCAACGCACAAAGCACTCGGCCACGGCTTCTGGGGCTTCCATCATCATCATGTGGCCGGAACCGGTGATCACATCGATGAGCGGGTGTGCGGGAATCAAGTCGGCCATGGCCTGGTGCTGCGATGGCGGTGCCCAGCCGTCAAATTCACCGGCCATGACCAAGGTGGGCACACGCACTTGCTGCAAGACCTGCGTGGCATCGGGCCGCGTCAACAAGGCATGAATTTGGCATTTGAAAATCGCTTCGGACTTGCGCTCGAACATCTGCACAATGTCTTCTATGAAGGCAGCATCTTTCAAACGTGAAGGTGCCACCATGTTCTGCACCCAATTCAAGGCCATGGCGCGAATGCCTTGTTGGCGGGCCACATCCAGCAAGGTTTGACGAGCTTGCACTTCTTTCTCGCCCGCCTCGCCGGCTTCTTTGGGGCGATGGCCTGTGCCCAGCAATGCCAAACCTTGCACCCGCTCGGGCGCCAAACGCACCACCTGCAGGGCTACACGGCCACCCATGGAGTGACCCGCCAAATGAAACTGCGGCGGTGCGGTAGCCAGAATTTGATACGCCATTTTTTCGAACGAATCAGCTTGCCCGTGATCGACCACTGTGTAGCTTGCATGGCCGTCCAAATAGGACAGCATGGGCGCCCAGGAACTGGCATCGCACATCAGGCCGGGAACCAAAATTAAACAGGGGTGTGTCATGGTGAGGGCTAACAGGAATACAAACCAAAGAAAATGTTGGCAGGCATGACCCAAGGCAACGCACAAGATGCCGTGGACTTTGAAGTGACGGTTGTTGACGAAGTCCTTTGAGAATGGCTTTTGTTAACCGAACCAAGGATTCAACAGCGCAACACCTGTGGCCTCAAAGTCCGACACGTTGCGCGTCACCACGGTGAATTTGTGCTCAAGGGCGGTCGCGGCAATCATCGCGTCGCGTTCCGAGCGTGGATTGGGAATGTGCAGAGATGCACACAAGGGTGCGGTGTTTTCCGCAAACGGCAAAATGCGCCCTGCAAAAGCGGCGCGAACACCCGTAAGCCAAGCCCGCAAAGCACTGCCTTGCGGGGGCGTTTTACGCTGTAAGGCTTGAATGCCCAACTCCAGTTCCAAAAGCGTGATAGCGGACAGGAAAAGCTGATTGCTGGGTTGTGTCGAAGCCCACTGGCGAACAGCCATGGATTGCGCGGTTTTGCCTTGGCGCAGTTCGGAAATGACGTTGGTGTCCAAGATGAACATAAGGCTCCCTCAATCCAGTGAGGCCGCCTGGATCAGGATATTCAGCCGGGGCGGATCGAAATCGATGTGCTCTCCGCCCGCAATGCCATCCATCACATCTAAGAGGGATGGCGGCAGTTTTCCGGTCATGCGGTAATAGTCGTCGATCTTTAGCAAGGCAAATGCAGGTCGCCCCCTGTCGGTGATGAACACGGGGCCGTCCACGGCTGCGCGTTTGGCAGCGGACACGTCACGCGTGAAGTCGCGGCTGGATACGGTGTGAATGGACATGATCGGAACCCCAAATGTTTAATGCTTGTATGTTACGACATTGAAATTGCTTGTCAATAAGGCGCTGATGATCTGCTGCCAGTTGCCCACACAAATCAAAGGCTACCCCTTTGAAGTCCAGACTCAAATCAGCGCCAAGCCAAGTGTGGTTTTGTCTGACCAGGTCATGTTACTGGACTGGCGTGTGCGAAAAGCCAAAAGAAAGGCGCGGTGTCTGAAGAGGTGATGCAGGAAGTTCAAGACAAGATCAAGGCGCTGCTGCAGATTCGGTGACTTGGAAGGTCGAAACACCTCAAGCGCGAGCGCAATGCAAGTCACGAAGGCCCTGTCAGTAGCCTTGGAACAGAAAATCCATTGCAGCGGTGATCTGGTCTTGGAATTGAGCGAGCGAGGTCACGGGCGACTTCAGAACCCGCATTGGGACCACGCCCATTTTGGGTGTTTCCAGCAGGTAGGGCGTGGTGCTTGCTTGACTGCCAGGGTTGGCGTAGACGTCAAAGCGTGCCATCAGAAACTTTTCCACTCGTCCAGTGGCAGGCCTTCAGACTCGATGGTCGTGTTGTACGCCGCGATGAAATCGGCGTGATCCTCGCGCCATTTGCGCGCCTGTTCGCGGCGCACCACTTCACGCAGGTGGTTGTCGCAGACCTGCGAAATGTTGATTTCGAGGTGCTTTGCCGCGTCAAGCACATCGCTGCTCAAGCTCAGGTTGGTCGCGCGTTTGCCAGATGCGCTGGTGCGCACGCGACGGGCAGTGTAGGTGGCGGGCATAGCGATCTGCATGCGCATGTAGGTATGCGCATAATTTTAACGCTTACCTCAGCTTCTTCATCAACAGCGCATTCACCTGACCTGGATTGGCCTTGCCTTTGCTGGCCTTCATGATCGGGCCGACCAGGCCGTTCAGTGCTTTGGTGTTGCCCGCCTTGAACTCTTCCACGTTCTTGGGGTTGGCGGCAAGCACATCGTCGATGATTTTTTCCAGCTCGCCGGTGTCGTTCATCTGCTTGAGGCCTTTGGCTTCGATGAGGGCGTCGACATCGCCCTCGCTACCAGAGGGGCCTTCTTTGTTCCAAAGGCCTTCAAACACCTGGCGCGCCGCGTTGTTGCTGATGGTGTTGTCGCTGATGCGGCCGATCAAGGCGGCCAGCTGCGCGGCGCTCACCGGCGCTTGCTCGATACCCATTTCACTCGCGTTCAGGCGGCGTGAGACTTCGCCCATGATCCAGTTGCTGGCCAGTTTGGCCTGGCCGCAGGCTTTGGCCGTGGCCTCAAAGTAGGCGGCAACGGCTTTGCTTTGCGTCAACTGGGTCGCATCGTATTCGGGCAGTGCGTAGTCTTTGACAAAACGCTCGGCCATCACGCGGGGCAGCTCAGCCATTTCGCTGCGCACGCGCTCGACCCAGTCGCGGCTTATCACCAGCGGCGGCAGGTCCGGATCAGGAAAGTAGCGGTAGTCGGCGGCGTCTTCCTTGGTGCGCATGGCACGCGTCTCGCCCGTGTCGGGGTCGAACAGCACCGTGGCTTGCTGGATGGCGTGGCCGTCTTCGATCTGGTCGATCTGCCAGCGCACTTCGTAGTCGATGGCCTGCTGCATGAACTTGAAACTGTTCAGGTTCTTGATCTCGCGGCGCGTGCCCAGCGGATCGCCGGGCTTGCGCACTGACACATTGGCGTCGCAACGGAAACTGCCTTCTTGCATGTTGCCGTCGCAGATGCCGACCCAGGTCACGATCTTGTGCAGTTCTTTGGCATAGGCCACAGCTTCGGCGCTGGAGCGCATGTCGGGCTGGGTCACGATTTCCAGCAGCGGCGTGCCGGCGCGGTTCAAGTCGATGCCAGATTGGCCCCGGCCATCTCCGGTGGAGGCTCCCAAGCTCGAATCCTCGTGCAGCGATTTGCCCGCGTCTTCTTCGAGGTGGGCACGCTCCAGCCGGACTGTTTTGCGCACGGTTTCCTTGCCTTCATCCATGAAGAACGACACCTCGCCGCCTTGCACCACCGGGATCTCAAATTGGCTGATCTGGTAGCCCTTGGGCAGGTCGGGGTAGAAGTAGTTTTTGCGCGCAAAGATGCTGCGTTCGGCAATGTGCGAATTCACCGCCAAGCCGAACTCGATGGCGCGTTCCACCGCGCCCACGTTCATCACCGGCAAGGCGCCTGGCAGAGCCATATCGACCGCGCAGGCTTGGGTGTTGGGCTCGGCGCCAAACGCCACCGATGCGCGGCTGAAAATTTTGCTCTGTGTAGAGAGCTGGGTGTGCGTTTCAAAGCCGATGACGACTTCGTAGCCTTGGACAAGTTTGGATGTCATAAAACAAGATCACTGAGATTGGATTTGGCCAATATTTGAAATGCAAGGCTTTGAAAGTCGTCATAAGCTGCTTTAACAGTAGCCATTTGCGAACCACTCACGCCATCTGCGGTTTTCAAAGAAAAAATGGGTTTACGGGCCTCTTGTCCGATGGGGATAATGCTTTTGTAGTGGCGTAGTAGCGCCAGTGCAAAGGGATCATCTTCAATTTTTGGTACATCGTCTGTTGAAACTTCTTCAATGTACCTGCGGTAATCAGAAGGAATGCGGTCTACCCACTGTTTGTAGGCTTGGACTGGACGGTACAGGCGCTCTTGGTGCTGCATGGCGACATAGCCCAGAACATGCATATCGCCTTTAGGTAAGTCGTAGTCACTGAACGGCTTGGTACTGCGGGTTTCCCAAGAGCGATGCCACTCACGCAAAGCAGGTCCTATGTTTTGCAAGCCGCGCAAAGAAAATAAATCTGCACCCAACGGAACTATGACGTGGTCAGTGCCCAACAAAACAGATCGATTGATAGCTCCCAAATTCGGCCCTATATCGAAGATGATGATCTCAGCTTGGCAGTTTGTGGCCGCTTCTTGGGCGCAGCGCCAAAACGCGGTCAAGATATCAAATGCCCGCCCATAGGTGTCTAGGTTGTCAGAATTGGCATTGCTCCATTGCTCAGACAATTGATCTTCAAACGAAGACAGACCCAAGTCTCCAGCAATCAGGTGTAAATTCGGTGTGATCTCAAGTAATTTTGGAGAAACGTAATCGCCTTTTCTAACCATCGGTCGCACAGCGCGGTAAATGGTTTGAGCGCACGCTGCGTCGTCCCAAAGCTCTTGGAGTGCTTCATCTCGCAAAAATGCAGCACTGAGGTTCGCCTGTGGATCGCAATCGACTGCCAAGACGCTTACACCCATCAGCGCAAACATGTGCGCGATGTGATAGACCAAAGTGGTTTTTCCGACACCACCTTTGTTATTGAAAAAAGTAAAAACGGGTTTGGTCATGGTCGTTTTCGCATGGTCATGCTCACGTAGTTTGCACTGGGGTCTGGCTCTAAGGGCGGATTGCCGTTGTTGTGCAGTTCGGTGCGTGCCAGACCAATGCCAGCACCAAAGCGTTGCACAAAGCCAAGGTCTTTCAATGCACCAGCCAAGTTCGGGTTGCGATATCCGACAGCATAGGGTCTGCCGAATTCTTCAAGTCCCATTCCAAATGGTCCACCAGGATTGGTAATGCGAATTCGGTCATTGAACCAATACACACGAATGGGGGCGTTGCTGCCAAAGTAGCTTCGATGCATCACAGCATTGCGAAATAATTGTTGAAACGCGACTTTGGGGTATTGTGAAAACTGCTGTTCACGGTCTTGTGAAGTGAAGTCAATTGGTATCTGGTTGTGGGCATTGAACTTCGCTTCGATGCTTTGAATGACATCGGCGATGTTGCCGTGAACTTCCTGTTGATCCATCACTGGGCAGGCTTCGTCGTCGCCTGCGAAGCGGACAAATTGCACATAGGCCCCTGGCACAGCGTCTGCGGGGGAAAGGCCAAGGCACAGCATCCCCAGAACGGTGGGGTACAGCGCACCGTCCCTTCCATAGCCAATCATCTTTGTGCTGGCAAGGCGTTCATTATCGGTACGTCCATTGGCTTGAAGCACATCAGTGGCAAAGGCTTGCACCAAATATTGACTTTTGAAATAGTCGAGATTCAAGTCATTGAGATAAAAACCCTCAAGAACTTGGGTGTCATCAGGTTGATCTTTGTTGCGACGCTTCTCATTCAGAAGAAGCTCTTCTTGGCCATTTGCCAACTGAGTGGTGTTGCCTGGGCGTACCCAGATGCGCTGATCATATTTAACAGGAGGTGAAGTGCTTGGGCGCACCTCAATTGATAAAAAAACTTGACCTCTGTGCTTGCGCCGAACTGCAATAAAACTGGGGAAAGGAATGACCTTACCATCGCCACGAATGGACATGACCTTTTGCTCGAGCTCGTCATCAATGGTGAGGCCACTTGG
This sequence comes from Limnohabitans sp. Rim8, assembly GCA_945901045.1. Lineage (GTDB taxonomy): Bacteria > Pseudomonadota > Gammaproteobacteria > Burkholderiales > Burkholderiaceae_C > Limnohabitans_A. Next base: position 37,449 of record CAMDKK010000021.1, on the reverse strand, counting down.
GGTTCCATCGTCATTTATACCCAAGGCAATAACACCAAATTCTTCTTTTCCGTTCAAGTCGTTTGCAAATGCACAGATCGTGCGACATATTTTTTCCTTGCCATCTCCTTTGCTAGAGAAGTTGCTTTTAAATTCGCATCGATAGGACTCACCAACTGCGATAAGGTGGGCAATGGCTTCATCAGATGCGTTTTGCATGTCAAATTTCCTTGGGCTTTTGTGAGTGCCAATCGGTGGCTTGCTGCAAGCAGTGCGCAGCGTTCAGCAACTGGGCTTCTTTGAAGTAGTTGCCAATCAATTGCAGGCCAACGGGCATGCCATGCGCGCCAAAGCCTGCGGGCAAGCTCATACCGGGCAGACCGGCCAACGATGCAGGCAGGGTGAAGATGTCGGCCAAATAGTCGGCCACCGGGTCGTTGGCGTTCTCACCCATCTTCCAGGCCACAGACGGGGCGACAGGGCCAGCGATCACATCGCATGTTTTAAAGGCGTTTTGGAAATCGTCGGCAATCATGCGGCGGATCTTTTGCGCTTGCAGGTAATACGCATCGTAGTAGCCGTGGCTCAGCACATAGGCACCGGTCATGATGCGGCGTTTGACCTCGTTGCCAAAGCCTTCGGCGCGGGTCTTTTTGTACATGTCTATCAGGTCCACATAGTCCTTGGCGCGATGGCCGAACTTCACGCCGTCAAAGCGGCTCAGGTTGGAGCTGGCTTCGGCCGGGGCAATGATGTAGTACACCGGAATCGACAACTCGGTGCGCGGCAGGCTGATGGGCACCAGTTGGGCGCCCAGCTTTTCGAATTCGCGCAAAGCGCCGTCCACGGCAGCGCGCACATCGGCGTGCAGGCCTTCGCCAAAAAACTCTTTCGGAATGCCAATGCGCAGGCCTTCAATCGGGTTGTTCAACCCAGCGTTGAAGTCCTCGCAGGGCATGTCCAGCGAGGTGGAGTCGCGGTCCAGGTCGGGGCCGCACATGGCGCTCAGCAACAGGGCGCAGTCTTCGGCGCTGCGGGCGATGGGGCCGGCTTGGTCGAGGCTGGAGGCGTAGGCGATCATGCCGTAGCGGCTGGCGCGGCCATAGGTCGGCTTGATGCCGGTGATGCCGCAAAAGCTGGCCGGTTGGCGGATTGAGCCGCCCGTGTCGGTGCCGGTGGCGGCGGGCACCAGTCGCGCAGCCACGGCAGCGGCGCTGCCACCCGACGAACCGCCGGGCACGCGGGCCGTGTCCCAGGGGTTGGTCACGGCGCCATAGGCCGAGTTTTCGTTGGCCGAGCCCATGGCGAACTCGTCGCAATTGAGCTTGCCCAGGGAGACCATACCGGCTTGCGCCAAGCGCTGCACCACAGTCGCGTCAAACGGCGAGCGGTAGCCTTGCAAAATTTTGGAGCCTGCGGTGGTGACGAAGTCGCGGGTGACAAACACGTCTTTGTGGGCCACCGGCACGCCTTCGAGCGGACCGGCGGTTGCGGCCGCCAATTTGGCGTCCGAAGCGCGGGCCTGGGCCAGCGTGACTTCGCTGTCGATGTCCAAAAAGGCGTTGTGCGGATTGCCGCCCAAGCGGGCCAGAAAGCGGGTGGCCACTTCGACGGCGCTGACTTGTTTGGTTTGTAAAAGGCTGGCCAACGCTTTCACACTGAGGGTGTGCAGATCACTCATGGCTTACTCGATCACTTTCGGTACCAAAAACAGGCCACGCTCAACAGCGGGAGCGCTGCGTTGGTTGGCTTCGCGTTGGTTGGGCTCGCTGGCCACGTCGGGGCGAAGACGCAGCGTAATGTCCTGGATGGCGGCCACGGGGTGGGCCATCGGCTCGATGCCGGTGGTGTCCACGGCCTGCATGGCTTCGACGATGCCAAAAAAGCCATTGATTTGCGCCAGCATGCGCTCGCGTTCTTCCGGTTGGAGATCCAACCGGGCCAAATTGGCGATCCGGTCGATGTCCTGAGAGGTCAATGACATAGGTATACAAATGAAGTGATGAGCCTGTTAAGCCGTGAATTAAAGGGTGGTCTAACCATCTTTTCACAGGGGATGCGTTATTATCCAGTGTTTAGCGTATGCGCTAATGCAGTCGTCGTGCAACAGGCTTACCGCTGACCTTTTAGACTTTTTTCTGCCCGGCTGGCGTCGCTTTTACATGGACTCGGCCACAAAGGACTTTTGCCATGTTTTCCTCTTTCCGTCGGTATTTTTCCAGTGATCTGGCAATCGATCTGGGCACCGCCAACACCCTTATTTTTGTGCGCGACAAGGGCATCGTTCTGGACGAACCTTCGGTTGTTGCTATCCGCCACGAAGGTGGCCCGCAAGGCAAAAAAACCTTGCAAGCTGTGGGCCACGAAGCCAAGGCCATGCTGGGCAAAGTGCCCGGCAACATTGAAGCCATTCGCCCTATGAAAGACGGCGTGATTGCCGACTTCACCGTGACCGAGCAAATGCTCAAGCAGTTCATCCGCATGGTGCACCCCCGCGGTACCTTCCGACCCAGTCCGCGCATCATCATCTGCGTACCCTGTGGCTCCACCCAAGTCGAGCGCCGAGCGATCCGAGAATCCGCCTTGGGCGCAGGTGCCTCCGAAGTGTTTTTGATTGAAGAACCCATGGCCGCCGCCATTGGCGCAGGTTTGCCTGTCTCCGAGGCTTCTGGCTCTATGGTCGTTGACATTGGCGGCGGCACCACCGAAGTGGGCGTGATCTCCTTGGGCGGCATGGTCTACAAGGGCAGCGTGCGCGTGGGCGGCGACAAGTTTGACGAAGCCATCATCAACTACATCCGTCGTAACTACGGCATGTTGATTGGCGAGCCCACCGCTGAGGCCATCAAAAAGAAAATCGGCTCGGCCTTTCCCGGCAGCGAAGTGCGCGAGATGGAAGTCAAAGGTCGAAACCTCTCAGAAGGCGTGCCGCGCAGTTTCACCATCAGCAGCAACGAGATCCTAGAAGCCCTGACCGACCCCCTGAACAACATCGTCTCGGCCGTCAAAACCGCGCTGGAACAAACCCCGCCCGAACTGGGCGCCGACATTGCCGAACGCGGCATGATGCTGACCGGCGGTGGCGCACTCTTGCGCGATCTGGACCGCCTGCTGGCCGAAGAAACAGGCCTGCCCGTGCTGGTGGCCGAAGACCCGCTGACCTGTGTGGCACGGGGTTGCGGCATGGCGCTTGAGCGCATGGACCGCCTGGGCAGCATTTTCACCAGCGAATAAGCCCGCGCATACGTTTGCGCTCCCTTTTATGTCTCTGGAGTCGATTGACCACACGCCCCCACCTTTTTTCAGGCAAGGCATATCGGCATTTTCCAAGGTCACCCTGTTTGGGCTTTTCGCTGTGCTCTTGATGGTGTCGGACGAACGCTTCAAGATCACCAACCCTTTGCGTTCGACGATTGCGACCGTCATGTCGCCGCTTCAGTGGCTGATCCTCCAGCCCAGTCATGCGATCGGCTACTTGGGCGGTTATTTTGTGTCTTTGCAGGAAGCCCGGTCTCTGGCAGCCCAAAACGACAAAAAACTGTCCTTGGACAGCTTGAAGCTGCAAAAAATTGAGCAACTTCAAATTGAAAATGCGCACTTGCGCAGGCTCCTGAATTTACGCCCTCAATTGTCAGTGAGTGCCAAAACTGTTCAGGTGCTGTACGAAACGCCCGACCCCTTTAGCCAGCGCATTGTGATCGACAAGGGCATGACAGAAGGCGTCGTTGTGGGCTCACCCGTGATCGACGAATCCGGTGTTCTGGGCCAGGTCACCCGCGTCTACCCTTTGGTCAGTGAAGTCACCTTGCTCACCGACCGCGATCAAAGCATTCCGGTGATGAATGTACGCACCGGGCAACGCAACATCGCTTTTGGCAATCCAGGACACGCCAGCGGCGCTCTTGAGCTGCGTTTTGTCCCCCCTGGGGCCGATGTGGAAGTTGGCGACATGCTCTCTACCAGCGGCATTGACGGGGTCTATCCCGCCGGTTTGCATGTGGCCAAGATCAGCCGCATCGACAGGCGCACCGATGCGGCTTTTGCACGCATCCACGCCACGCCGCTGTCCAACAAAGAGGGGCGCCATTTACTGGTCCTGCAACAATCCAAAGAACTCGACCCGCCGCCCGTAGAAATAGCACCCAAACCCGTTCGCAGCAAAAAAATCGGTGGCGCTAAAGACCAGCTACCCGCCCTGGACACCAGTGACGTTGGTGCCCAAGGAGTTCGACCATGATCATGGAACGCGGCAAGCCCTTGTTGTCCCCAGTCGATCCCACTTTCATCTGGTTCAGTTTGTTTTTGACCCTGATCTTGAACATGTTGATCGGATTGGGCAACTACTTTTGGACGCCCGACCTGCTGGCCATGAGCCTGGTGTTTTGGAGCGTGCACCAACCGCGACGGGTGGGCATCGGTGCTGCTTTTGTGTTCGGCCTGTTGATGGACGTTCATGAATCCGCCCTGCTCGGACAAAATGCACTGGCCTACACCCTGCTCTGTTTTGGCGCCATCAGCATTCACCGGCGACTGTTGTGGTTTCCAGTGCATCAGCAATCCATACAAGTACTGCCCTTGTTTGCGCTCGCAGCCTTGACCGAATGGATCACGCGCTCGTTCGTTGGCCAGGCCCTTTTCAACTGGGGCTTGTTGTTAGCCCCCTTGATTCAAGCGGTGTTGTGGCCCGTCCTGAGCACCTTGCTGCTGATTCCTCAGCGGCGTGACCGGTCTTCTGTGCTCAATCGCACGCTCTGACATGGCGTCCTGGTTGCCCTCGCTGGCCGAACTTCGCAACTCGCAGTTGGAAATTCACAAATTCCGCATCCGGGTGGTGGCCACCCAATTTTTCATCATTTTCTGCTTTGGCTTGTTGGTTGCACGACTGGCTTATTTGCAAGTCATTCGCCACGAAGACCTTCAAGAGCAAGCCGAAGACAATCGCACCGCCATCATTCCAACGGTCCCTACGCGCGGCATTATTTTTGACCGCAATGGCGAAATTCTGGCCAGCAACTACTCGGCCTACACCTTGGAGATCACGCCTGTCAAAGTGCCGGACGTGGAAGCTACGATCGAAGGACTGTCACAACTGATCGACATCCAGGCCCGTGATAAACGCCGTTTCAAACGCCTGCGCGAAGAATCGAAAGGCTTTGACTCGCTGCCCATCCGCACCCGCTTGACCGACACCGAAGTGGCCCGATTTGCAGCCCAGCGCTACCGCTTCCCTGGGGTTGACATCAAGGCCCGCCTGTTCCGCCAATACCCCTATGGCGATCTGGCCAGCCACGTCATCGGCTATATCGGTCGCATCAGCCCCAAAGAAAAAGCACGTCTTCAAGATGAAGACGAAGAAGGCAACTACCGGGGCACCGAATACATAGGCAAACTGGGCATCGAGCAACGCTACGAACATGCCTTGCATGGCATCACAGGCGTGCAAGAAATCGAGACCTCGGCGGGCGGCAGAGCGGTACGCCGATTGGCCAGTCACCCCGCAACGCCGGGTCAAAACGTGGTACTGACCCTCGACATCAAACTGCAAAAAATGGTCGAAGACCTGTTTGGCAACCGCCGCGGTGCGCTGGTCGCGATCGATCCGAACAGTGGCGAGGTGCTGGCTTTTGTCAGCAAACCGACTTTTGACCCCAATTTGTTTGTGGAAGGCATTGACGTTGAGAACTGGAAATCCTTGAGTGAATCGATTGACAAACCCTTGCTCAACCGCGCCCTGCGCGGCACCTACCCACCAGGCTCCACCTACAAGCCCTTCATGGCCATGGCAGCGCTCTCCACAGGCAAGCGCGCAGCCAACACCCTCATCAACGACAACGGCTCGTGGACCTTTGGCAACCACACCTTTCGCAGTCACGGCGATGCCGGACTGGGGCCTGTGGACATGGTGCGTTCGATCGTTTTGTCGAGCAACGTGTACTACTACTCCTTGGCCAATGACCTGGGCGTAGATACCATCCACGACTTCATGAAGCCGATGGGCTTTGGCCAATCAACAGGCTTGGACCTGCCTGGCGAAGTCCGCGGCGTCTTGCCCAGCACCGAATGGAAGCGCAACAACTACAAACGAACAGAGCAACAAAAATGGTTCGCAGGCGAAACCATCTCCCTGGGCATTGGTCAGGGTTACAACGCCTTTACCATGTTGCAACTGGCCCACGCCACCGCCACATTGGCCAAAGGCGGCATCAAATACACCCCACGGCTGGTCATGGGCACACAAGACGCTTTAAGCCATGCCAATTTACCGGTCGCAACCAGCCAGCCAACAGACCTCGGCTTCAATCCTGACCATGTTGCCGTGGTTCATAAAGGGCTGATCGGCGTCGCACGCGAAGGCACCTCGGCTCGCGTGTTTGCGGGTGCAGGCTACCAAAGCGCAGGTAAAACGGGCACGGCACAAGCAGTGACCATCGGCCAGAAAGACAAATACAACGCAGGCAAACTGGAAGAAAGTCAACGCGACCATGCACTGTACATGGCCTTTGCCCCCGCAGAAAACCCCAAAATTGCGCTGGCCGTGCTGGTAGAAAATGCCGGTTTTGGTGCTGCCCATGCGGCCCCAATAGCCCGCCGCGTGTTTGATTATTGGCTGCTCAACCAATATCCCAGCGAAGAAGACGTGGCCGCAGTCCAAAAAGGGATGGCGCCTACGCCGATCGGTATTTCACGCCATAAATCGGACGTGCGCATGAATTGAGGACTGTTTGTCTTGGCTAGCTGACAGCGCAAGCAGTGCGCGTTAACCCCCAATCGGATGGGGCCTGCGTCGCAACAGTTCTTCCTTTCGGATTCAGCTTTACGCGTAGCAAAAGGGGTTTGTCACACCCGCCAACGTGTGTGCTGAGGGCTACCCGGTCAAGCCGAGTATCACGTCAACCCTCAAAGTTTGTGCTCAAAAATTGGGCATGACGGCTCAAATAGATTGAACGCCTTTTATGGTGCGGCTGGCGGGGATCGAACCCACGACCCTTGGCTTCGGAGGCCAATACTCTATCCACTGAGCTACAGCCGCTTGTCATTAGTTTGGAGCCATAATTATCGCATGCAGACGTTCTTGCTGGCCAGATTGTTCATGGGGATTGGCTATAATCGAAGGCTAATTTGCAAGAAACGAAAGGTATTTTTTCGTTTCAAGAACCCTGACCCATTTGAGGACGCTATGAGCGACAAAAACCATGCACAAGCTCACGAAGACCATACGGGTCCCGTGAAAACACCCATGCAAATGTTGCTGTTAAGTTTCTTTTCTTTTGTAATTCCGATTTTTGTGATCATTGGCTTGGTTTATTTCGTGACATCTGCCAACAAAGAAGCGCCTGGTGCAGAAAATGCCCAAAAGGCAGTGGCCATGCGGATTCAAAAAGTCGGCTCGGTGGAAGTGCGTGACGCCAACCGTCCGCTCAAGTTAGGCGAAGAAGTGTACAAAGCACAATGTACAGCCTGCCACGCTGCAGGCGCTGCGGGAGCGCCCAAGTTTGGCGATGCTGCTGCTTGGGGTCCTCGCATCAAAACAGGTTATGCGGCTTTGATGAATTCGTCCCTGAAGGGCAAGGGCGCCATGGGTGCGCAAGGTGGCGGTGATTTCTCTGACATTGAAATCGGCCGCGCGGTTGCCTTCATGGCCAATGCAGCTGGTGCCAAGTTCGAAGAAGCAAAAGCACCTGCCGCTGCTGCTGCGCCTGTTGCACAAGCCAAATAAGATAATAATTTTTACACTGTCAAACCGGCTCTTGGAGCCGGTTTTTTTATGCCTGTGATTGATGCTGCAGCTGGCCCTGTGCCTGAGCGCCCTGTGGACTTGGGATGTAATGGTATTTTTGGGGTATTTCTGCGCCCTGAATTTCAATCAAGCGCCATGTGCCCATCTCCAGTGCTTGGGCAACGGTGCTGACGTCCATGGTGTGGACCAGGCCGAGGCCGAGGTCAGTGTGCAGGTAGACGCGACCATTTTCGTCCACCAGGCATTCACGCAATTGCGCAGGCCGTCCGGTGTGGGCTGTGATGCGCAGATCGGCTTCGAGCCGCCATATCCACGGTGTGGCTTGCAGCTCGACATACACTCGCTGGGGTCCGTTTTGAAAGTACCAACAGCCAGCCGCATCGGCTTCGTAATTGCGCTCAATGAAATCGATCAGTTTGTTGTGGGTGAGCAGCGCGCCTTTGGCACCTGGCCGACCACTTTGAAAGTGGCCTTGGGCCTGCGCGGTTTCGTCGCGCATGAACCATTGGCCGCGCTCATCGAGGCCCAACCAACCGTAGCAGTCGGGTACGTTGGGCCATTTGCGCATGGCTTGTTGGACGATGTCATCCATTTGCAACTTTCTGTAATAACCAAGCTCCGACAGCGCGAGGCATTTCGGCCAAATAGCCTGGCATGGGACCGGTCGCAAAACCTACATGTCCGCCATGCGCTGGCCGCCACAGCTCAACTTGCCGACTGATGTCTTTCTTCTGCGGCAGACTGTGCACAGGAATGAACGGGTCATTTTGTGCATTCAAGGCCAAGGCGGGCACAGCAATTTGGTGCATCAGCGGTTTAGCCGAAGCGCGGGCCCAGTAGTCGGGCGTGTCTTTGAAGCCGTGCAAGGGCGCCGTGAAAATATTGTCAAAGGTGAAGAGGTCTTTTGCTGCTGACAAGGCTTGGGGGTCAAACAGGCCGGGATGTTGTTTCAACTTGGCCATGGCTTTGGGCTTCATGCTGCGCAAAAACATGCGGGTGTAGACCTGTCGGTTGATGCCTTGACCTATGGCGTGGCCGCTTGAGGTCAAGTCCAGAGGCGAACAAATTGACGCAACGGCTTGGAGAGTTTGCGCAGCACAGTGCCCTTGTTCGCCCGCCCAGCGCATCAAGGCGTTGCCGCCCAATGACACACCCGCCGCCACCAGTGGGGCGTGCGGGCCTTGCCGTTGCTTGATGCGTTTGAGGATCCAGTCTATCTCTTGATGGTCTCCTGAGTGGTAAGCCCGCGGGGCAAGATTCAACTCCCCGCTGCATCCTCTGAAATGCGGCAAGGCAAATCGGACCTGCGCGTTGTCAGCCCAACTGGCAAAGGATTGCGCATAATGGCTTGCAGAAGAACCTTCAAGCCCATGGAAAAGCACCAAGGTTGGCGTGTGCGGTGGCGCGGAAGTTGCCAAGAAATCGACATCAATAAAGTCGCCATCAGGCGTTGCCCACCTTTCGCGCTCAAACCGGGGCGCAGGGCCTTGCAGGGGTTGCGCATACAAAGCGGGCCAGATGGTTTGAATGTGTCCGCCAGGCAACCACCAAGGTGCCGTGTGTTGTTTCAATGCAGCACCATGGGCTTAACGCCAACGTCGATTGCTTCGTTGGCGGTACCAGGGCTGGTGTGGTGGGCGACCATGCGCCAGCCTTGCGGCGTTTTATGAAACACGTTGGTGGCAATGACCCAGGCCTTTTGCGGGCCTTGCGGGGTCATGACTTCAACCCGTTCCACCAGATGGTGAACTGCACTGGCCAATGATTCGATTTTGTGAATGCGCTCTGGATAGGCTTGAATATTGCCATTGGCAAACATGGCCTCAAAAGCTGCACGGATCGCACCCGCGCCAATCAGGCGTGGCCCGCCGGGGTGGACGCAGACAATGTCTTCTTCATCTGCCCAGCAGCCCATGAGCTTTTGAATGTCTGCAGTGTGCAATGCTTCATAGAACGCATTCTCAATGTCGTCCGCGCTGCCTCCCAGGGTCGCGGCTCGAAGTTTGGCTTGTGTCATAGGGTATTGGCAGTATTCGCAGGAGTTCTATTGTGCAACCAAAAAAATACCCAGCAAAAGCTGGGTACTGTAAAGGATGCAATAAGCGGGTTTATTTGTTGCCGCGGAATCTGCGCAGGGCAGACAACTGCGCGGCCAAAACGGCCAGTTCAGACTGGGCGTGGGCCAAGTCAAAATCACTTTTGGCGTTGCGCAAAGTCTCTTCGGCCAAGGTCTTGGCAGCGTTGGATTTTTCTTCGTCCAGGTCTTTACCGCGAATAGCGGTGTCGGACAAGACGGTCACGCGGTCGGGTTGCACTTCGAGAATGCCACCGGCGACGAATATAAATTCTTCGCTGCCGTCAGCCATTTCGATGCGCACCGAACCGGGCTTGATGCGTGTGATCAGCGGGGTGTGGCGGGGGAAAATACCCAACTCACCCGACTCGCCGGGCAGGGCCACAAATCGGGCTTCACCCGAGAAGATGGACTCTTCAGCGCTGACCACATTGACGTGGATGGTGTTCATATCAACTCCTGAAAATGGTGAATGTGAAGTCAAAGGGCTGGGCGTTTTAAGGCTCAACCCCATGCGCTTTACGCCATTTTCTTGGCCTTTTCAAAGGCTTCGTCGATGGTGCCGACCATGTAGAAAGCTTGCTCTGGCAGGTGATCGCACTCGCCAGCCACAATCATCTTGAAACCGCGAATGGTCTCGGCCAAGGTCACGTATTTGCCAGGGGAGCCGGTAAACACTTCAGCCACGTGGAAGGGTTGCGACAGGAAACGTTGGATCTTACGGGCGCGTGCTACGGCCAGTTTGTCTTCAGGGGCCAAGTCGTCCATGCCCATGATGGCGATGATGTCGCGCAGTTCACGGTAACGCTGCAATGTGCCTTGCACAGCGCGGGCGGTTTCGTAGTGTTCTTGGCCCACCACCAAGGGGTCTAACTGACGGCTGGTGGAGTCCAGTGGATCCACCGCAGGGTAGATACCCAGTGAGGCAATGTCACGGGACAACACGACGGTGGAGTCCAAGTGCGCAAAGGTGGTCGCAGGCGATGGGTCGGTCAAGTCGTCCGCTGGCACGTAAACGGCCTGGATGGAGGTGATTGAGCCGACTTTGGTCGACGTGATGCGCTCTTGCAGACGGCCCATTTCTTCGGCCAGCGTAGGCTGGTAACCCACAGCAGAAGGCATACGGCCCAACAATGCGGACACTTCGGTACCGGCCAAGGTATAGCGGTAGATGTTGTCGACGAAGAACAACACGTCTTTGCCTTCATCACGGAAAGATTCAGCGATGGTCAAACCGGTCAAGGCCACGCGCAAACGGTTGCCTGGGGGCTCATTCATTTGACCGTAAACCATGGCCACTTTGGATTCTTCCAAGTGCTCAAGGTTCACCACGCCGGAGTCGGCCATCTCGTGGTAGAAGTCGTTACCTTCACGGGTACGCTCACCCACACCCGCGAACACGGACAAACCGCTGTGCGCTTTGGCGATGTTGTTGATGAGTTCCATCATATTGACCGTCTTGCCCACACCGGCACCACCGAACAAGCCGACCTTACCGCCTTTGGCGAAAGGGCAGACCAAATCAATCACTTTGATGCCGGTTTCCAGCAGTTCTTGAGAAGGGCTCAGTTCCTCGTAAGCGGGGGCTTTGCGGTGAATAGGCGCTGTCAGCTCTTGGCTGACAGGACCACGTTCGTCGATGGGCGCACCCAACACGTCCATGATGCGACCCAATGTGGCTTTGCCCACAGGCACCGTGATGGCTTTACCGGAGTTAGACACGATCAAACCGCGGCGTAAACCGTCAGAAGAACCGAGCGCAATGGTACGCACCACGCCGTCGCCGAGTTGTTGCTGCACTTCGAGGGTCAGCGCGGAGCCGTCCATCTTGAGCGCGTCATAAATTTTGGGCATCTGGTTACGTGGAAATTCCACGTCGACCACGGCGCCAATACACTGGACTATTTTTCCTTGGGCTTGCATTTTTCGCTCCAAATAATTTGAATTTGCTGAACTGGGGATCAACCGCTGATCGCGGCTGCGCCGGACACGATTTCAGACAGTTCTTTGGTAATCGCTGCTTGACGGGTTTTGTTGTAAACAAGCTTGAGCTCGCCAATCACATTGCCTGCGTTGTCAGTTGCGGCCTTCATGGCCACCATACGTGCGGCATGCTCGGAAGCCATGTTTTCGGCAACCGCTTGGTACACCAAGGCTTCAGCGTAACGCACCAACAAGTCGTCGATCACCGACTGGGCATCGGGTTCATAGATGTAGTCCCAGCCGAGGGCTGAACCACTGGCCTGGGTTTCAGCCGCCATCTTGTCCGCAGACAAGGGGAGCAGTGGGTCCAAAGTGGCCACTTGCGCCATGGTGCTGATGAACTTGTTGTAGCACAGGTACACGGCGCTCAACTCACCTTTCGCATACGCATCGAGCAAGACCTTGACAGGGCCGATGAGTTTTTCAAGATGAGGTTTGTCGCCCAGGTGCGTCGCATGGGCCACGACTTTCGCATTGGCACGGTTCAAGAAACCCAGGCCTTTACCGCCGATAGCGACCGCCTGCACGGTTTGACCCGCCGCCAGAATATCACGCAACTTGGCTGTGACTGCGCGCAGCAAGTTCGTGTTCAGGCCGCCGCACAAACCTTTGTCTGTTGTGACCACGATAAAGCCCACAGCCTTGCCAGCGACATGTTGCATGTAAGGATGCACATACTCCGGATTGGCTTGACCAAGATTGCTCGCAATACTGCGAATTTTTTCGCTGTAAGGACGAGCCGAGCGCATACGCTCCTGGGCTTTGCGCATTTTAGAGACGGAAATCATCTCCATGGCCTTGGTGATCTTCTTGGTGTTTTCCACCGATTTGATCTTGGTGCGTAGTTCCTTGCCTGATGCCATCAGAGGCTCCTTTGGGTCAGGTAGAAATTAAGCAAAGCTTTTCTTGAAAGCGGTCACAGCGGCGATCAATTCAGCTTCGGCTTCTTTGTCCAGGGCTTGTGAGCTTTCAAGTTTGGCCAGCAAAGCAGCACACTTGTCTTTGAGGTAAGCGTGCAGACCATGCTCGAATGGCAAAACTTGTTTGACTTGGATGTCGTCCATGAAGCCCTTGTTCACTGCAAAAAGTGTGGCGCCCATCAAGCTGATGGGCAGAGGGCTGTATTGGGCTTGCTTGAGCAGTTCGGTCACGCGGGCACCGCGGTCGAGTTGCTTGCGAGTGGATTCGTCCAAGTCAGAAGCAAACTGGGCAAAGGCTGCCAATTCACGGTACTGGGCCAAGTCGGTACGGATACCGCCAGATTGGCCTTTGATGATCTTGGTTTGCGCAGCGCTACCGACGCGAGACACCGAAATACCGGCGTTGATCGCAGGGCGAATACCGGCATTGAACAGACTGGTTTCCAAGAAGATCTGACCGTCGGTGATTGAAATCACGTTGGTAGGCACGAAGGCAGACACGTCACCGGCTTGGGTTTCGATGATAGGCAGTGCCGTCAAGGAACCTGTTTTACCTTTTACAGCGCCTTTGGTGAAGTGCTCAACATAGTCGGCGTTCACGCGGGCTGCACGCTCAAGCAGACGGCTGTGGAGATAGAACACATCGCCGGGGTAGGCTTCACGGCCTGGTGGGCGACGCAAAAGCAAAGACACTTGGCGGTAGGCCACAGCTTGCTTGGACAAATCGTCATAAACGATCAAGGCGTCTTCGCCGCGATCGCGGAAGTATTCGCCCATGGTACAGCCGGAGTAGGCCGATACGTATTGCATCGCGGCAGACTCAGATGCGGATGCCGCCACCACGATGGTGTAGGCCATGGCACCGGCTTGTTCCAAAGCGCGAACCACGTTTTTGATCGAAGAGGCTTTTTGGCCAATCGCGACGTAAACGCAGGTCATGTTTTGACCTTTTTGGTTGATGATGGCGTCGATCGCAACAGCGGTCTTACCGGTCTGACGGTCACCAATGATCAATTCACGCTGGCCACGGCCAATCGGCACCATGGAATCAATGGACTTCAAGCCGGTTTGCATCGGCTGGTCGACAGATTTACGTGCAATCACGCCGGGGGCGACTTTTTCGATCACATCGGTCATTTTGGCGTTGATCGGGCCTTTGCCGTCGATCGGTTGACCCAAGGCGTTGACCACGCGGCCAATCAGCTCAGGGCCCACGGGCACTTCCAGAATACGGCCTGTGCACTTGACAGTGTCACCTTCTGAGATGTGTTCGTATTCACCCAAGATCACAGCGCCAACCGAGTCACGCTCGAGGTTCAATGCCAAACCGAATGTGGGCACGCCTTCAGCGGTTGCTGGGAATTCCAACATCTCGCCTTGCATCACGTCCGACAGGCCGTGCACGCGCACGATACCGTCAGTCACTGACACCACGGTGCCTTGATTGCGGATGTCTGCGTCGGCAGACAAGCCTTGAATACGGCTCTTGATCAGCTCAGAAATTTCTGCGGGATTGAGTTGCATGACTCTTTCCTTCTTTCTTTAAATAGGTCCGGTCTCCCACCGCCTTAAGCGGTCAGAGCCGCTTTCATTTGTTACAGACGGGCTTTGACGGAAGTGTCGAGCACTTCATCACCCACGACCACACGAATGCCGCCAATGAGTGACGCATCGATCTCAACACGCAGGTTGAGTTTGCGGGCAAAGCGTTTTTCGAGCGTTGATGACAGATCGGCCAATGCAGTTGCATCGATCGCAAAGGCGCTGAAGACGGTGGCGTCTGCAGTGCCGCTCTGTGCATTTTTCAGGACCCGCAATTGCTTGGCAATTTCGGGCACTGCAACAAGTCGGCGATTCTCAATCGCCAGTCGCAAGAAGTTTTTCCCGGCCTCTGGCAACGTAGTTTTCACCACACCAGAGATCAGATCAAACAACTGCGCATCGGTCACCTTGGGGCTGTCGGAAAACGCGAGCAGTTGCGCATTTTGTGCAATCGCTGCGAGTTCGTCCAGCCAGGATGCTGTGCCTGCGAGGTCTGCAGCTTGGGCTTTGTAAAGCGCTTCGGCGTATGGACGGGCGATGGTTGCAAGTTCGGCCATGGTCTTCTCTGGCGATGTAATTACAGCTCGGTCTTCAGACGGCTCAAGAGGTCTGCGTGGACACCGGCATTGACTTCCTTGCGGAGAATCTGTTCGGCGCCTTTGACAGCCAAGACCGCGACTTGCTCACGCAATTCTTCACGGGCTTTGACCACTTGCTGTTCGGCTTCCACCTTGGCAGCAGCGATGATCTTTTGACCTTCTTCAGTGGCACGTGCTTTGGCATCCTCAATGAGGGCCTGGGCGCGTCGTTCGGCGTCGGCCAAACGTGCGGCCGTTTCAGTGCGCGATTGGCTCAATTCGACTTCAACACGCTGGTAGGCCGTGGCGAGTTCGGATTTGGCTTTATCTGCTGCTGCAAGGCCGTTGGCGATTTTGTGTGCGCGTTCATCCAGTGCGTTGGCAATGGGCGGCCACACGAATTTCATCGTGAACCACACCAGAATTGCAAAAACGACGGCCTGGAAAAACAGGGTTGCATTGATACTCACGGCAACACCTTTCTTTTGGTTGTTGCAGGAATTACTTCAGAACAAACGGGTTCGCGAAGGCGAACATCATGGCGATACCGACGCCAATCAGGAAAGCCGCGTCGATCAAACCAGCCAACAAGAACATTTTGGTCTGCAATTCGTTCATCAATTCAGGCTGACGAGCAGCTGCTTCGAGGTACTTGCTGCCCATGATGCCGATACCGATACAAGCGCCAATAGCGCCCAGACCAATGATCAGACCAGATGCGAGTGCTACATAACCGAGGACGTGTTCCATTTTGTTACTCCTATGGATGTTGATGGAAAGGTTGAGAAAAAAAAGAGGTCAGTGCGCGTCGTGCGCTTGACCGATGTAGACCAAGGTCAACATCATGAAAATAAAGGCTTGCAATGCAACGATCATGATGTGAAAAACAGCCCAGATGGAGCCGGCAATCACATGGCCGATGGGCAACAAAATACCTGTCAAGGACATGGCTGCAGCGCCACCCATCAGGGCAATCAGCATGAAAATCAGTTCGCCCGCGTACATGTTGCCAAACAGTCGCATGCCATGCGAAACAGTCTTGGCTACAAATTCAATCATCTGAAAGACAAAATTGAAGGGCCACAAAATGGGGTGCGAGCCAAAGGGGGCCGTGGTGAGTTCATGGAACCAGCCGCCAATGCCTTTGATCTTGATGTTGTAGAAAACGCAGATCAACAACACCGAAGTAGACATACCCAAAGTGCTTGACAAGTCGGCCGTGGGCACGACGCGGAAATAGTGGATGCTGTGGTCAAGGCCCGTCCACTCAAAGACTTTGTGGAACAAGTCCACGGGCAAAAAGTCCATGGAATTGAGCAGGAAAATCCAAACAAACACCGTCAGGGCCAAAGGGGACACCAGCTTGCGGCTCTCTGCGTTGTGCACGATGCCTTTGGCTTGGTTGTCTACCATTTCGACCAGGATCTCGACAGCCGCCTGAAAGCGGCCAGGCACGCCCGAGGTCACATTGCGCGCCGCTTTCCAGAGCAACAAACTGCCGACCACCCCCAACAGGAGCGACCAGAACATGGAGTCGAGGTTGAAGACTGAAAAGTCGATAACGCCACTCATGGGCTTGTTTTGCAAGTGGGTGAGGTGATGGCCAATGTAGGCACCAGCGCTCGGAGCAGATTCAGCTGACATTCTTTTGTTCTGATTTGAAATTGACTTTTGGATAAAACAAGGAGCTTGCGCCCAATACCATCCAATAAACCTTCATTGTTAAAACCAGACCCACCAACATGGCGGGCCAACTGACTTGCGGTACCACCTTTGGCGCCAACATAAGCATTGCCAAAGTCAGTCCAATTTTTACGATTTCCCACAAAAGGAAACCCGTTACAGACGCCCCCACACTGGCAGACGTCACCGGGCTGGTCATTCCCCTGGCAAACAATGCAGCAGGCACTGTCACTGCCAAGGCACCGTAACCGGCTGACCAGGCCACATTCCATTTCGAAGTCATCAACCCTGCAAGCAAGGCCACCACCACACCCACCAGAACCTGCGCTGCCACCACCCTCCAAACGGAGATCAGGGGCAATTTCTGCCTGAGCAACTGCGCCTCTTGCGAGGTCAGGGGCTGAAATGACTCAGCGTCTTGTGCATCTTCATGTTCGGTCTGGGTCACGATTGTCATCATGTTCAATTACAACCAGTTTACAAACCCGAAACATTCAACACCAAAGCCAACGAGTATAAGGGATAACCCAAACGACTGAAAAGTCCTTTGGATTGCATGCACTACTTTAGGCCTTAGATTGTGCCGTACGGCACAATCTAGAGGATCTGATGGGCACGTCAACCTTGAATAAGAAAGCCTTTGCATGTACGAATTGACTAAATTTTTTCATTTGGCAGCCGGCTTGATCTGGCTCGGGGGCATGACCACGCTGCTTTGGGCCGTTCGCCCGACGGCTGCTGCCCAGCTCGAACCGCCGGTGCGCATTCCTTTAATGACCGGTGTTTTGGCCAGGTTTTTTGGTTTGGTGGCCGTGTGCGTTGTCCTGCTCTTGGTGACCGGCGGCCTGATGTTTGCAGGTGTTGACATGAAAGTAGCCCCCACTGGCTGGCACGCCATGCTGGGCCTGGGACTTTTAATGTGCGTGATTTTTGGTCATTTGTACTTTGTGCCTTTTCGCCGCTTACAGCGCGCTAGCGCGCTGGGCGATTGGCCTGCGGCCGCCAAACAATTGGCTCAAATTCATATTTTGGTGCTGGCCAATTTTGGTTTGGGCTGGCTGGCCGTTGCCGCCGTGATTATCTGGCGATAATTTGTATTGCTACCCGCCATGAGCGCTTCAGCCCTACCGCCGGCATCCGACGACCCGCGCAAAGACACGTTGATCGAGTACCCCAGCATCTTTCCGATCAAGGTCATGGGTGCATCGTACGATGGTTTTGTACATGCCATGGTGCAAGTAGCGCAGCAATTTGACCCCGGCTTTGATGCCGCCACGGTCGAATTGCGGCCCAGCAAAGGCGGCAAGTATTTGGGCGTGACTTTGTCGGTAACGGCCACCAGCCGTGAGCAGCTGGACAATTTGTACCGCGCCCTGTCCTCGCACCCGATGGTCAAAATCGTCCTGTAAGAATTGAGTATGGACTTGCGCAACTGGGGACAGGTGGACTACCTGAAAACCTATACGGCCATGCAAATTTTCACCGCTGAGCGCGGTGAAACCACCCCGGATGCCCTTTGGCTGGCCGAGCACCCCCCCGTCTTTACGCAGGGTCTGGCCGGTCTGGCCGGCCATGTGCTGAACGCGGGCGACATTCCCGTGATGGCCACCAACCGCGGCGGACAAGTGACTTACCACGGACCGGGCCAAGTCATGGCCTACCCGCTGATCGACCTCAAGCGAGCCGGCTATTACGTCAAAGAATACGTCTACAAACTCGAAGAAGCCGTGATCCGCACCCTGGCCCATGTGGGCGTGACGGGTCACCGCGTGGCGGGGGCACCTGGTATTTATGTGCGGCTGGAAGACCCGTTTGCCCACACAGCCCTGGTGGGGCCAGCCGACCCAAGCGACCCCTTCAAAGGCCTGGGCAAAATCAGCGCCCTGGGCATCAAGGTCAGCCGCCATTGCACCTACCACGGGCTGGCGCTGAACGTGGCCATGGACTTGTCGCCGTTTGAATGCATCAATCCATGTGGTTATGTCGGTTTGCGGGCCGTAGACCTTTCTACAATCGGAGTCCAGGTGCCGTGGTCAGAAGCTGCGCACCTTTTGAGCCAAAAGCTCATGGCCCTTTTAGCCCCTTGAGAAATCCATCATGACGACTCCTAACGTGGTGCGCGAAGCACAATCGGTCGAGAACTACGACCCGACAGCCAAACAAAAGGCTGGGGCCAAACTCTCGCGCATTCCGATCAAGGTCCAAGCGGGCGAAGTGCTCAAAAAACCCGACTGGAT
Organism: Limnohabitans sp. Rim8; assembly: GCA_945901045.1. Classification (GTDB taxonomy): domain Bacteria; phylum Pseudomonadota; class Gammaproteobacteria; order Burkholderiales; family Burkholderiaceae_C; genus Limnohabitans_A. The sequence continues at coordinate 18,715 of CAMDKK010000021.1, read as the reverse complement.
TCGCGTCAAGGCCGGCTCACCGACGACCCGATTTTACGAAATCAAAGATGTTCTGCGGGCCAATAAACTGGTCACCGTGTGCGAAGAAGCCAGCTGCCCCAACATTGGTGAATGCTTTGGCAAAGGCACGGCCACCTTCATGATCATGGGCGACAAATGCACCCGCCGCTGCCCGTTTTGCGACGTGGGTCACGGCCGCCCCGATCCGCTTGACGTGAACGAGCCGGAGAACCTGGCCAAGACCATTGCACAACTCAAACTGAAGTACGTGGTGATCACCAGCGTGGACCGTGACGATTTGCGCGACGGCGGCAGCCAGCATTTTGTGGATTGCATCAGCCGCACGCGCGCGCTGTCGCCCCTCACACAAATCGAAATCTTGGTGCCCGATTTCCGTGGGCGCGATGACCGTGCCTTGGACATTTTGAAAGCCGCGCCACCCGACGTCATGAACCACAACATGGAAACTGTGCCGCGCCTGTACAAGGAAGCTCGCCCCGGTTCGGACTATGCGTTCTCGTTGAATTTGCTCAAAAAGTTCAAAGCACTGTTTCCCAAGGTACCGACCAAAAGTGGCTTGATGGTGGGCTTGGGCGAGACTGACGAAGAAATCTTGGCAGTGATGCGCGACATGCGTGCGCACAACATCGACATGTTGACCATCGGCCAGTACCTGGCCCCGTCCACCAGCCACTTGCCGGTGCGCCGCTACGTGCATCCGGACACTTTCAAAATGTTCGAAGCCAAAGCGTATGAAATGGGTTTTAACCATGCCGCGGTAGGTGCCATGGTGCGATCGAGTTACCACGCGGATCAGCAAGCACATTCGGCCATGAAGCTCAACGCCAGTTGAAAAATGCGAACCCTCCTCTAAATTGAGGAGGGGGAAAACCCGATTGGTGCCAGCATTCTGACGGGATGTAATCTGGCTATGCGCTCATTATTTAAGCCCAATATCCAAGGCGGAGTTCCTTCGTGTATTTGACGGGCAAACAAATGGGCCTGATGGCCAAAATCATGCAGGCTTTTGCCGAGTCTCATCATGAGCATGAGATCCGCGAAATTGTGGGCGATCTGGTCATGCAGTTACTGCAAGCGCAGTTTTATGCCAGTTTTGTCTGGCAGCCAGAAAGCGCTTCATTCGGTCAGTCGGTTCAGATCAACATGGACCCTGCCAACATCAAGCAGTATGAAACTTACTTTCAATTCAATGACCCGATCACGCCTTTGATGAAGCGCTATGAAGTCGCCGTCAGGGCTACGGACGTACTCAAGCACGATGCGCTGCGAAAAACCGAGTTTTTCAATGATTTCTTGTATAGAGATGGCCTGTACTGGGGCGTCAATTTGTACGCTTGGCACCAAGGGAACAACTTGGGCGACATGCGCATCTGGCGCGACCGCAGAAGAGAAAATTTCTCGGAAGACGATTTGCGCATGCTTGACATGATCCAACCGGCTTTCACCAGCGCATTGGCCAGAGCCCACAACCAGAGCGGCATACGCAAGACAACGTCATCTCTCATCATCAAACTCAGCCCGAGAGAGCAAGAGGCAGCCCAGTTGGTGGCCCAAGGTTTGTCCGACAAAGAGATTGCCCGACGCTTAAATATTTCGGCCACCACAGTGCGTACGCATTTGGAGCACGCTTTCAAAAAAACAGGCGCCAGCAATCGGGCGGGTCTGGCCCACAAAATTTTGAATTAAGTGGTTTTCACCCTCCTCAATTTGAGGGATACCGTGTTGCGCCATCTCTCCTTAGTATGAAATTTGCACAAAGCCTTGTGCACGATTTCATTCAGGAGACACCGCATGCAACATTCACCCTCACGACGAAACTTTTTCAAAACATCGGGCGCCATTTCAGCCTCGAGCTTGCTCGGCAGCACCGCCTTGGTGGCCTGCGGCGGCGATTCGACGCCATTCCTATCTTCGGATGAGCAACTGGCCTTGACCGCTACGCAAGCAGTAGCGGCTCTCAGGTCAGGCAACCTGAGCGCAACAACCTATGTGAGCACCTTGATCTCCCGCGCCAAAGCGGTGTCCGACTTGAACGCCATGATCACACTCGACGAAGTCGGCGCCATGGCTGCTGCCAAACAGTTCGATGCCGACCGCGCTGCCGGCAAAGCACTGGGGGCCTTGGCCGGTTTGCCCATTGTCGTTAAAGACAACATCAACACCAAAGGTATGAAGACCACCGGCGGCACTTATTCACTGCGCAACTTCCAGCCCACGACCAACGCGCCTTCGCTGCAAAAACTGATCGATGCCGGCGCCATTGTGTTGGGCAAATCCAATTTGCATGAGTGGGCTTTTGGTATCACCAGCACCAACTTCACTTTGGGCATCGACCCCATCAGCAAGATGGCCACACGTCCTTGTAAAAACCCCTACGACACCAGTCGCATTCCGGGGGGCTCATCCGGTGGCACTGCCGTCGCTTTGGCCGCACGCTTTGCACCCGCAGGTTTGGGCACGGATACAGGTGGCTCGACAAGAGAGCCTGCATCTTTTTCTGGCATTGCGGGCTTTCGCCCCTCCGTTGGCGATGGCGCCGGCAAAGGCCGCCGTTACGCCGATGGCGTCAATGACGCGCTGCCGATCAGCACTACGCGCGACACCGTTGGCCCCATGGCCCGCACCGTTGCCGACATTGCTTTGCTCGATGCCGTCATCACGGGCGGTACTGTGCCAACAGCCAAAGCGCTTAAAGGTCTGAAGATCGGTCTTCCCTCTGCCTTCTGGAAGGATCTGGATGACAGCGTGAAGACTGTGGCTGATGCAGCGAAGAAAAAGCTGGCAGATGCTGGCGTGGTTTTTGTGGAGGCCAGCACGGCTGATTTGAACGGCATTATGGCGCTCAACGACGCGATCTCTTTCCCAATTGCATTGCACGAACCCGTCGCAGCGATTCCTGCTTACTTGAGCGCCAACAGCGCGCCCGTTACCACCGTTGCACAAGTGCAAGCCGGATTGGCCAGCCCTGACGTGATCGGTGCTTTTGGCGCGATTGCGGGTGATGTGTTTGCCGCCGCTTATGACGCGGCCATGGTCCCCACGTCAGGTGGCCGCGCACAACTGCAAAAACTCTACAAAGACTACTTTGCTGCGGCAGGCGTAGAGTGTGTTTTGTTCCCAACGACTCTCTTGGCAGCGCCCAAGATCGATGCAGCCAAAGGTTCCAGCGAAGTCAAGTACACAGTCGGTGGCGTTGCGAAAACGGGCGACACCTTTGGCACTTGCATCCGCAATACCGATCCTTGCACTAATGCCGGCATCCCCAGCCTGTCAATCCCTGCGGGTCTAACGGCTGGTGGCTTGCCCGTGGGCATGCAGATTGACGGCCCCTTAGGAAGCGACGCTAATTTGCTTGCTATTGGCATGGGCATCGAAGGCGTTTGGGGCTCGCTCAAAGCGCCCGCCATCTAAAAATCCGGCCAAGTGGCCGGTTGGACTTCCACATCACGGCCAAGCGGGCTCAAAACCGCTTGGCCGTTTTGCTGCAAGAATGACTTATTATGCAAATGGTTTTATGAAAAAAACTTTTGCAATGCTCTCCTCTTATTGTCCATAGCGAAGCTGATCTTCAATGAATCTGTTGAAGACGCCGTGCTTGGCGGGCGCTGTACATGATTGCCCACCTTTGCTTTTTCTTCCGACATCATGATCTTCACACGTGCAAATGTATTGGCCTTGAGCGCCATGGCCTTGTGGGTCAGCCTTGCCACACTGGGAGTTGCGTTGCAACACATCCCCCCTTTTTTGCTGACCGGCGTTGCACTCTTGATTGGCAGTTTGGTGTCTTTGCCGCTGTCGCGTTTTGACTGGCGCGTTTTGCGCGTGCCTTTGAGCACCTTGGCGCTGGGTGTTTACGGCTTGTTTGGTTACCACTTTTTGCTGTTCATGGCGCTGCGTGATGCGCCACCGGTTCAAGCTAATTTGATCAACTACCTGTGGCCTTTGGGCATGGTGGTGATGGCGCCCCGGTTTTTACCCGGCACGAAGGCGACGCCCCAACACCTGATGGCAGGCCTGATAGGTTTTGCCGGTGCCGCCCTGGCCATCACCGCAGGGCAAAGCTTGGCGGTCGTCCCGAGCTGGGGTTATGTCTGGGCGTTAGGTGCCGCTTTTGTCTGGGCCAGTTATTCCTTGATGACTCAGCGGGTGGCCGGCTTTACTACGGCCGCTTTGGGCCTGTTCGGTCTGGTGTCTGGCTTGCTGGCACTCTTATGCCATGTGGCGCTGGAGCCGGCCACGGCCTTGAGCTCAATTGACTGGCTGTACCTGATCGCCATGGGCCTCGGCCCCTTGGGTGCGGCGTTTTACTTGTGGGATGCAGCGCTCAAATTGGGCGATGCGCGCCAAATTGGTGTACTCAGTTTTTTGACACCGCTGGGCTCAACCATGCTGTTGTTGTGGGTTCGAGGCGAGAGGCCCAGTCTGTCGTTGGCGTTGTCTGCGGCTTTGATTGTGGGTGCAGCTTGGGTGGGTACTCGCAAGGCATAACTTATCCGCAAAAAGCCGCGCAATCAGCCCATCAACTGGGCGGGGTCTTCAGACTCCAATATGCGTTGAGCCCAAATTTTGAGTTTGGCCGTGTCTGAACGCAAGATTTGTTGTTTGACGGCCAGCACCTGCGAAGGGTGCATAGAGAAACTGCGCAGACCCAAGCCCAACAGCAAACGGGTCATGGTCACGTCGCCAGCCATTTCACCGCACACCGTCACGCCCTTGCCTTGGCGTTGGCATTCGGTAATGGTGTCGGCCACCAGCTTGAGCACTGCTGGATGCAGCGGGTCATACAGATGCGCCACCGACTCGTCGGCACGGTCAATGGCCAAGGTGTACTGGATCAGGTCGTTGGTGCCTATGGACAAATAGTCAAAGTGTTTCAGGAACAGGCGCAGCGACAAGGCAGCGGCTGGAATTTCGATCATGGCGCCCAAGCGCACAGCGCCATAGGCAAGGCCCCGTTGGTCCAGATCGCGCTTGGCTTGCTCAACCAGGGCCACGGTTTGCCGGATTTCACTGGCGTGTGCCAGCATAGGAATCAGCAAGTTAACCTGACCGTGTGCGGCGGCACGCAATATGGCGCGCAGCTGATTGAGGAACATGGCCGGATCGGCCAGGCTCCAGCGAATCGCCCGCAATCCCAATGCTGGGTTCAGGTGCGCCGCATCGTGACGGGCTTCGTCCAGGGGCTTGTCTGCACCCACATCCACGGTGCGGATGGTCACGGGCAAGCCGGCCATGCCTTCCACAGCGCGGCGGTAGGCATCGAACTGCTCTTCCTCGTCAGGCAAGTGCCCTTGGCGACCCATGAATAAAAATTCACTCCTGAACAAGCCCACGCCCACCGCACCCACTTGCATGGCGGCTTTAGTGTCTTCGGGCATTTCGATGTTGGCCAGCAATTCTATTTTTTGACCGTCCATCGTGATGGCGGGGGTGTGCCGCAAGCGGGTCAGACGTTCTCGCTCCAGGTCGCCTTGGCGTTGCTTGAAGCCGTATTCGGCCAGGATGATGGGGGAGGGATCGACAATGATCACGCCCGCATCACCGTCGATGATGACCCAATCATCCTGTCGCACCAACTGACTGGCCGTGCGTGCGCCGACAACGGCCGGAATGTCCATGCTGCGGGCAACTATGGCGGTGTGCGACGTTTTACCACCCACATCGGTGACAAAGCCGACAAACACACTTTGTTTGAACTGGATCATGTCGGCGGGCGACAGATCATGCGCGACCAAAACCAGCGGCACATCCATGGTGTCGCCCAATTGCAATTCTTGTTGCGGCCGCGATGTCGGCCGAGTTTGTGCAATAGGAGAAACTCCGCCCTTCATGCAATGCAATACCCGCTCGGTCACTTGCTCCAAATCGGCCTTGCGCTCGCGCAAGTAGGGGTCTTCCATTTCATCGAACTGCCTTGCAATGACTTCCAGTTGGCTGGTCAGTGCCCATTCGGCGTTGTACAGGCGGTCTTCAATCCAATGCTTGACGCTCTTGGCCAGCAATTCATCTTGCAACAGCATCAAATGCACGTCGAGCAGCGCGGCCAGTTCATGTGGCGCATCCTTGGGCATGTCGTGCTGCAGTCGCTGCAACTCTTGCACCACCGCATCGCGTGCTTGGCGTAGACGCTCAATCTCGGTCGGAATTTGTGCTGGTGTGATGAAGTAGTGGGCCACATCCAGCCGGCTCGATGCCACCAGCACCGCCCGCCCGATAGCGATGCCGCGTGCCACTGCCAGACCGTGAATGCTGAATGTCATTCGCTCTCACCGAACTTGTCGGCCATCTGCGCCAGCAGGGCGTCCAGCGCTTCTTGGGCTTGTTCGCCATCTGTATCGATGCTGACTTCACTGCCAAAGCCTGCGGCCAACATCATGACCCCCATGATGCTTTTGGCATTCACACGGCGCTCGCCTTTGGCGATCCAGACTTCGCAAGGAAAACTCCCTGCCAGTTTGGTGAGCTTGGCCGATGCACGCGCGTGCAGTCCTAATTTATTGCTGATGATCGTGCTGGCTTGTGGCATTTAATCTTCCAGATTGGTGGTGTGGTGCGGTGCTGCCTACCGGCATCACGCCCTGAATACCGCCCGCTTGGGCACGCGCAGTCAAGGCGTCCAAGCTTTCGTGTCTGTAGCACACACTGCGCAAAAGCATTGGCAAGTTGGCGCCTGCTAGCAAGCGGGTTTGCACGCCATCGGTCAATTTTTGCGCAATGTTGCAGGGTGTAGCGCCAAAGACATCGGTCAACAAAAGAACCTCTTGCGTCCCTAAGCTGTTTAAGGCGTGTGCTGCGGACTCCAAGGTGTCTTCAGGGGCATCGTTCGGCAGAACATCAATGGCCAACACACCCGAGCCACAGTCAGGAAACACGTGCAGAGCGCAATCGCGCAGGGCACTGGCCAGCGGAGCGTGAGCGATGATGAGGATGCCGATCATGGTTGCTGATTATCAGGCTTAGACCACAAGAAATAGCCGTAGGAAATGACGGAACAGATCAAAAAGCCGGTCATGGCCGCTTGGAATGAAGCCACGGTACCCCACCCCAAGCTTTTGAAAAGGTCTACCGCCAAACCAATTCCCCATTGCACAACAAAGATGCCAGAAAATATCACCAGGTTGTAGGCAGACAATGCACGTCCTGCCAAGGCGGCAGGAAAGGCCTGCCCGACGGCCGGCTGGGCCAAAGACACAAAACTGCTGGTCAGACAAAACAAGGCCAAAACCACGGCCGTCCATCCTGCCAATTGATCTGCTCCAATGATCAAGAGGCACATCACCCCCAAGCTCAAAGGCAGGCCCCAGGTGATCAGCAGATCAGGATGAATACCGTTCCGAGAAAGCTTGGGTGTGATCAAACCCCATGTCCAAAACGTCAACAACATGATGAAGTTGATGCCAAACAAACCCGTCGCGGCCTCGACCGATGTCCAGCCCGCGACTTCGGTCAGCCAAGGCCCCGCCCACAAGGTCTGAATGGCCACCATGCCTCCATAAGAAAAGAAACCCACTGGCGTCATGCGCCAGAAGTACCGGTTTCGCCAGACCTCGCTGTAACCAGAATCTGTCACAGACTTTTCTGAATCTGTTGCAGGTGTGGCATTCTGCCAAGCAGGGACCAGCCAGGCGATCAGCAACATGGTCAACATGACGAATACGGCCAATCCAACGAACAAAGCGCGCCATCCGAACAAGGGCATTAACCATTGCACTGGCAAAGTTGACATCAGCATGCCCAACGAACCGGTCATCAGCATCCATGAGTTGGTACGCAGTTGGGCTGAGGCGTCAAACCATCGGCGGTATCCGGTCAAGGGCGCCATCAAGCAAGCACTCAAGCCCACGCCGCACAACATGCGTGCGGCCAGCAAACCTATGAAGCTGGTGGCTGTGGCGAAAGCAAGACACCCCAAAACGGCCACGGCCAAAAATGCCAAATTAACTTTTTTCGGCCCAAATCGATCAAGCCACGACCCCAATGGCAATTGGGTGAACGAAAACCCCAGAAAATAGCCCCCGGCTAACAAGCCCAGGTCGCGGGCGTTCAAGCCCATTTCGACCGTCAATGTGGGGGATAAGGTGGCCGTGATGCCCCGAATCAACGTCGAAAGAAAATAAGCACTGGCAAAGGCCAGAAATACCGTGATCGCAGAACGGCGTGACAGCAAGGGGTGCGCCTTGGAAAGAGTCATGGTCGTCGGATGCCTTCAAAAAATGTGTCGGCCGTCTCAGCCTGAATGTGGGTTTGGTAGACCATGGCGTTAACCCATTGCACACCATCGCCCTCAGGCCAGGCCACCCAGACCCCTTGCGCTTGCGTGGGCTGTCCGTTGGCTTGACTGCCGTTTGCACTGACCCGCACCGCGCCGGGCACGGCCTGGGGTGCAGGCCATGGCCTGGATTGAAGAGACACCGCTTGCAGGGTACGCCAAGTGGCGGCCTGCCATCCTTGCAACACCTGAGAGGGGTCTAGGCCTTGATTCATCCGTGTGGTCATGACAACCCACATGCCATTGCCCGCCTCGCAGCCAGCAACTTGCAACTTCACCTGGGCTTGCCCGATGGTGACTTCGCGGGTGGCTCGATCTGGCTTGCATGGCAACTGGGCCTTGAGCTGTGTGCCCTCGAAAGTGACGTCCCGCCAGTTGTGTGTGGGTTGGCAGGCGGTGAGCAAGCACACCCAGAGCCCAATAAATATTCGCATGGCTGTCATTATCGTGTCCATCTGCGCTTCGGAATTTCGCGACAATGACAGCATGAACTCTTTGCATGGTATTCGCGTTCTTGACCTGTCCCGCGTATTGGCCGGTCCATGGTGTACCCAGACCCTGGCGGATCTGGGCGCCGATGTCATCAAAATCGAACGCCCCGTCACGGGCGACGACACACGCACCTGGGGGCCGCCTTTTTTGAAAGACGCGCAAGGGCGTGACACCGCCGAAGCAGCCTACTTCTTGGGCACCAACCGGAATAAACGCTCACTGACCTGCGACATTGCCTCGCCTGTGGGCCAAGCCTTGATTCGTGAATTGGTGCTGCATTGCAATGTGTTCATTGAAAACTTCAAGGTTGGGGACATGGCGCGGTACGGACTGGATTACGACAGTCTGAAAATACTCAACCCCAAGTTGGTGTATTGCAGCGTGACTGGTTTTGGCCAAACAGGCCCCTATGCCGACCGCGCAGGCTACGACTATGCGGTGCAAGGCATAGGCGGCTTGATGAGCATCACCGGCGAGCGCGACGATTTGGGCGGCGGCCCGCAGAAAGTAGGGGTCGCAGTAGCCGATTTATTCACCGGCATGTACGCCACGGTGGGTATTTTGGCGGCGCTGCGTCATGCCGATCAAACCGGCCAAGGGCAATGGGTGGACATGTCTCTGTTGGACACCCAAGTGGCGATGCTCGCCAATCTGGGTGCCAACTACCTGGTGAGTGGCAAAGTGCCAGGTCGTGCGGGCAATGCGCACCAAAACATCGTGCCTTACCAGGTGTTTGAGGTCCAAGCACCACCCAACGCGGCACCCGGAGTCAAGGACCATTTGATCTTGGCCGTGGGCAACGATGGCCAGTTTGTCAAGTTTTGCGCTGTCGCTGGTCACCCCGAGATTGCCGCCGACCCGCGTTATGCCAAAAACTCAGGCCGGGTGATCAACCGTGCTGAGCTGGTCCCTTTGCTTGAGGCTATCTTAAAAACACGCAGCAAAGCCGAATGGTTAACCGCGTTGGAAGCGGCCAAAGTGCCTTGCGGCGCCATCAACAATTTGGCCGAGGTGGTGGCCGATCCGCATGTGCAAGCGCGTCACATGATCACGTCCTGGAATCACCCCATCGAGCCCAAACTGCGTTTGATGGCCAGCCCGCTCAAACTCAGCGAAACGCCTGTTCGCACGGATTTGCCGCCCCCCTTGTTGGGCCAACATACCGATGAGGTGTTGACTCAGTTGCTGGGTTACTCGGCCACGCAACTGGCCCAAATGCGTGGGCAAGGCGTGATTTGAGCCGCGCTTACTTGCTGGCGCCAAAGACCTTGGCCAATAAAGCGCTGCCTGAGGCCATCGGATTTTGCCGGATTTTCTTTTCTTCTTCGGCAATCATCAGGTACAAGCCGTCCAATGCCTTGCCTGTAACGTAGGCTTCTACACTGGCTTGTTGCGGCTTGAGCATGCCTAAGCTGGCGGCTTTGCCTGCCACCGCGTTGTATTTCTCTGTCAAGCCCACTTTGGCCGTGGCTTGCGTGATCACTGGCAGAAATTTAACACCCAGTGGCTCTCGGGTTTTGCTGTTGAAGTAGTCCGTGGCCGAAGTGACCCCACCCAGCAAAATGGTTTTTGCGTCACTCAGACTCATCGACTTGACCGCGCCCACCAGCATGTCTTTTGCCATCGGCATGGCCGACTCTGCCGCGCGGTTCATACCCAAGATCAATTCGTCCACTTTTTGGCCTTGGCCCATCTTCTTGAACCATTTGGCGACTTCATTCAAATGCCCCGGCAAGGCTATGCGCACTTTGTCATTGCCCATGAAACCATCTTGTGCGCCGAGCATGCCCACCGCTGCGGCAGCGCCTTTTTCAAGCACCAATTGCAGTCCTGATGACGCGTCGTTTCCCGTCACATCGGCCCAGGATATCGCTTGCGCGTCGCGAAAATGTGCCATGAGCGATACTGCAGAGATCAGGGTGAAGGCACTGAACTGTCGTTTGAGCATTTTTTTTCTTCCTTTTAATTCATGACACTTGTTTTGACACATTTGCGATGGCTGTTGTGCGTTCCACTGTACGGCCTTTTGTGGGCTTGCACTTCGCAATCCGCCCCTGAATCTAACTTCGTTTTACTCGATGGCTCTCAAACCAGTACAACTCAATTGCGAGGAAAAGTAACGCTGATCAATTTTTGGGCCACCAGTTGCACCGCGTGCGTGGCTGAAATGCCCCAAATCATCTCAACTTACAACCAATACCAGTCTCGGGGATTTGAGACGGTGGCCGTCGCCATGAGTTATGACCCACCCAGTTATGTGGTTAACTTTGCCCAGACTCGCAAACTGCCTTTCAAGGTGGCGATAGACAACACAGGCGCAGTCGCCAAGGCTTGGGGGGACACCAAACTCACACCCACTACTTACCTCGTTGACAAGCAAGGGGCCATTGTCAAAAGGTACGTGGGCACGCCTGACTTCAAGGAAATGAATCAGTTGATCGAGAAGCTGCTGGCGGCTACCTGAACGGCATGAAGTGTGACTTCATGAGCGGCCAGCCCGCTGGGAATGCCCTCAGTCTTTGCGGAAAGTGTCGTGGCAAGCTTTGCAACTTGCCCCAGTCGCGCCAAATGCTGTTTTGATGGCATCCAGGTTACCGGATTTGGCAGCGGCTTGAAGCTTGACCGACTCAGCCTGTAGCCTGTCAGCAGCCTCTTTGAACTTGTCCGCGTCTTTCCAGATTTCTGCCTTGGCGCGGGTGTCGCCTTTGTCTGTCCCCTCTGGAAAAGCGGCCCACGGCAATTTCGCCAAGGTGGCGACCAGGTCTGCATTTTCAGCCGCCACTTTGGCATCAAACGGGACACGCCCGCTCGCCATGGCACCCACACGGGAAAAGTGCGCGCCCATAACGGTCAAACTGGCTTTACGGTACTTGACAGCATCTTCAGGTTTGGCAAACTGTGCAGAAGCTGGAAGCGCTATTGCCGCTGCCAGAGCGGCTAAGATCAAAGCAATCGATGTTTTCATGGGTTTCCTTGGTAGTTCAAAATCATTCACTGATGAAGTGTCTCACGTTTTTAATTCACCCGCATAGGCATGCGGATTTGGAATATGTATGACCAATGTACGGATATGGGATTTACCCACTCGGCTGTTTCACTGGGCTCTGGCGTTTTGTGTTTTGGCACTGGTGATCACAGGCAATATCGGAGGTGAGGTCATGGTTTGGCATTTCCGTTTAGGTTTTACAGTCTTGTCTTTGTTGTTGTTTCGTTTGGTTTGGGGGTTTTGCGGCGGCCATTGGTCACGTTGGTCGCATTTGCCTATTCACCCGAAAACGGTTTTAGCCTACCTGCGTTCACCTCCCGCTTCCGTGCAGGCAGGTCACAACCCCTTGGGTTCACTGTCCGTCTTGGCGTTGCTTTTGATGTTGCTTTTTCAAGTTGCCTCGGGTTTGATCAGCGACGATGAAATTGCCACTTCAGGACCCTTTGTGCCATGGGTTTCGTCTTCGTTGTCCGCTTTGGCAACCCATTGGCATACCTCCAAAGGCAAACCGATTTTGTTGTTGCTGATTGCTTTGCATCTGGCCGCCATATGGTTTTACCGTCGGTTCAAGAAACAAGCGCTCACACAAGCCATGGTACGGGGTGATCAGTTGCTTTCCGGTTCACCCACCCCTTCCAGGGATGATGCTTCTTCTCGGCTGCTTGCTTTGCTTTTGTTTTGCGTTTGCGCCGGGCTTGTGTTTGCTCTCTCGCAACAGGCGCCATGAAGGTCTACACTGGGGTTTTCAGGGTTTCCTGACTCTTGCCAAGACTGTAAACTTGGTCCTGATTTCATTCTGAATTTTTATTTTGTCTCCACCTGTCGTTTCATTGCTGGTGCCGTCTTCTGCCGAAGAGATGGATGCCGTTAAACACATTTTCCAAGACTACGCCGACTCTCTCAGCGTGGATCTGTGTTTTCAGGATTTTGACGCTGAGTTGACGGCACTGCCAGGCGATTATGCTGCTCCACGCGGCGCCTTGCTGTTGGTCTTGGTGGATGGCGAAGTGGCCGGTTGCTGCGCGTTGCGCCCAATAGACAATGTGGACTACTCGAACGCGGCGGAAATGAAGCGGCTTTTCGTGCGAAAGGCATTTCGCCGTTTTGGCCTGGGCCGCATGCTGGCTGAAGCCATTTTGGATGCGGCAAGATTGGCGGATTACAGCTGCGTTCTGCTCGACACCTTGGACGAAATGGAGTCTGCCCGCGCGCTTTACGAAGACTTGGGCTTTGATGAGATCCCGCCCTATTATCACAACCCGCACGCGGGAGCTCACTACCTGAAAGTTGAGCTGTAAACGCTCTACTCTTCATGCGCTACAAAAAAAGAGGGCCGAAGCCCTCTTTTTTTGTCTGCTACGCAAGGACTGAATCAAGCCTTGGCTTGGGCCAACAAGGTGGCCGCGTCACTCACTTCAAATTTACCGGGACCTTCATTGTTCAAGACCGCCACTTTGCCGTCCTTGACCAACATGGAATAACGGTTGCTTCGCACACCCATGCCACGCGCAGTCAGGTCCAAGGTCAGGCCAGTGGCCTTGCTGAAATCTGCGCTGCCGTCGCCCAGCATGCGCACCTTGGCGCCGGTCTTCAGTTCACGTGCCCAAGCACCCATTACAAACGCATCATTCACACTGACACACCAGATTTCGTCGACACCGGCCGCTTTCAGTGCGTCGTGCTGTTCAACGTAACTGGGCACATGCCTGGCCGAGCAAGTGGGCGTGAACGCACCTGGCAGCGCAAACAAGGCAATGGTTTTGCCCGCAGAGGCTTGGGTCACATCCACGGGGTTGGGGCCAATGCTGCAACCATTGCCCTCCACCTCAACAAACTCCATCAGGGTGCCAGCTGGCAATGTGTCTCCGACTTTGATCATGAAAATATCCTTCCAAAAGTTTTAAAAAATAACTGTACCCGGTACAGTCGAAAAAAAACGACTCACTATTGTGAGTCGTTTTTGCAAGCTGTGCAGCGTGAAAGCCTTATGGGCTTAAATCACCGCAGCCTTTGTCACCAAACGGGTCGCAACCCAATTCTTGGTTTTGGAGATAGGCCTGCTTTCGGTAATTTCAATCACGTCGCCGAGATTGAAATGACCTGTTTCGTCATGTGCGTGGTACTTGCTCGATTTGGCAACAATCTTGCCGTACAAAGCATGTTTCACGCGACGCTCCACCAAAACCGTCACGGTTTTGGCACGCTTGTCGCTGACCACCTTGCCGATCAAGGTGCGCTTGAGGGATGTCTTAGCTTCCGTCATGGTCGCTCCTTATTTGGCGGCTTGCTTTTCAGCAAGAATGGTCTTGGCACGGGCCACACTGCGGCGGGTTTCGTGCAGTTGGTTCGTGTTACCCAATTGTTGAGTTGCTTTTTGCATGCGCAGTCCAAAATGGGCCTTTTGCAAGGCCTTGATTTCGGCTTTGATGCCGTTGGCGTCTTTTTGGCGCAGTTCAGTCGTATTCATTTCTTGTTTCTCCTGAATTACTGGCCAATCATGCGGGACACGAAGGTCGTACGCAGAGGCAGCTTTGCGGCGGCCAATTTGAACGCCTGACGAGCCAACTCTTCTGGCACACCGACGATTTCATACAGCACCTTACCGGGCTGAATTTCAGCCACGTAGTACTCGGGGTTACCTTTTCCGTTACCCATACGCACTTCAGCAGGCTTGGTGGAAATCGGTTTGTCAGGGAACACACGAATCCAGATTCGACCGCCCCGTTTGACGTGACGAGAAATCGCACGGCGAGCGGATTCGATCTGGCGGGCCGTTAGACGGCCTCGATCTGTAGACTTCAGACCGAAATCACCGAAAGCTACTGTGTTGCCACGTGTAGCGATACCTGTGTTGCGGCCCTTTTGCTCCTTACGGAACTTTCTGCGAGCGGGTTGCAGCATATTTACTCTCCTTTAGCACCGTCAGCTGCTGCAGCTGGCGCGGGGACTTTACGTACGCGCTTAACGGCGGGTTTATCACCCCCTGCTTCGGCGGGCTTATCGCTGCCGTCAGTGGGTGCTGTGTTCGTGCCACCGGCACGGCGTGGTGCACCTGGCGCACCGCGGCGGTCACCACCTGGTCGCTCGCCTGGGCGGGCATCACGGCGGGGACCACGTGGGCGACGCTCTTCTTCGGCACGAGGCTCAGACAACGCTGGCGCATCATTGCGGCCCAGTGTGTCGCCTTTGTAGACCCACACTTTGACGCCAATAATGCCGTACGTTGTTTTGGCTTCGGATGTGCCGTAGTCAATGTCAGCGCGCAGAGTGTGCAAAGGCACGCGGCCTTCACGGTACCACTCGGTACGTGCGATCTCGATGCCGTTCAAGCGACCTGCCGACATGATCTTGATGCCCAAGGCACCCAGACGCATGGCGTTTTGCATGGCACGCTTCATGGCGCGGCGGAACATGATCCGCTTTTCGAGCTGTTGTGTGATGCTGTCAGCGATCAGTTGCGCATCGATTTCGGGCTTGCGCACTTCTTCGATGTTCACGGCCACGGGCACGCCCAAGCGCTGAGCGAGTTCCTTTTTGAGGTTCTCAATGTCTTCACCTTTTTTGCCGATCACCACGCCCGGACGAGACGAGAAAATGGTGATGCGTGCATTTTTGGCAGGACGCTCAATCAAGATGCGCGATACGGACGCATTCTTGAGTTTGGCTTTGAGGTATTCGCGAACTTTAATGTCTTCGGCCAGCATGCCAGCGAAGTCTTTGTTGCTTGCGTACCAACGGCTTGCCCAGTTACGGCTAACTGACAGGCGGAAACCGGTAGGATGGATTTTCTGTCCCATAGTTCTTCCTGATTAATTGCCGACCGTCACATACACATGGCATGTGGGCTTGCTGATGCGGTTGCCACGCCCCTTGGCGCGGGCGGTGAAACGCTTGAGCGTTGCGCCTTGTTCGACGTAGATCGTTTTCACTTTCAATTCGTCGATGTCGGCGCCATCGTTATGTTCAGCGTTGGCAATAGCGGACTCGAGAACCTTTTTGACAATACCGGCAGCTTTTTTCTGCGTAAAGGTCAAAATGTTCAGCGCTTGATCCACTTTTTTGCCGCGAATCAAATCGGCGACCAGACGGCCTTTATCGACCGACAAACGGACGCCCCGGAGGACTGCACGTGTTTCCATGGTCTTTCCTTATTTCTTTTGGACTTTTTTATCCGCAGGATGACCCTTGAATGTCCGGGTCAATGCGAATTCGCCCAATTTGTGGCCAACCATTTGGTCAGTCACGTAGACGGGAATGTGTTGCTTGCCGTTATGAACGGCAATGGTCAAGCCGATGAAATCGGGCAGGACCATGGAGCGACGCGACCATGTCTTCACAGGCTTTTTATCTTTAGTGGCAACGGCTTTTTCAACCTTGGCCAACAAATGGTGGTCAACGAATGGACCTTTTTTCAGAGAGCGAGTCATTGGCTACCCCTTACTTCTTACGACGCGACACGATCATGACCTGTGTGCGCTTGTTGTTACGGGTACGGTAGCCTTTGGTCAGGTTACCCCATGGGTCAACTGCATGACGGCCTTCACCGGTACGGCCTTCGCCACCACCGTGTGGGTGATCCACTGGGTTCATGGCCACGCCACGCACCGTTGGACGAATACCCATCCAGCGCTTGACACCGGCTTTACCGAGGCGACGCAGGCTGTGTTCTTCGTTGGCGACTTCGCCGATGGTCGCACGGCACTCAATGTGTACCTTGCGAACTTCGCCGGAGCGCATACGCACTTGAGCGTAGATGCCTTCGCGTGCCAGCAAAGTTGCTGACGTCCCCGCCGAGCGGGCGATCTGAGCTCCCGCACCGGGCTTGAGCTCGATACAGTGAATGGTCGAGCCCACAGGGATGTTGCGAATTGGCAGTGTGTTACCAGCGCGGATCGGTGCTTCTGCGCCGCTCAAGAGCGTTGCCCCGACTTCCAGGCCACGTGGTGCGATGATGTAACGACGCTCGCCGTCTGCATAGCACACCAAAGCGATGTGCGCAGTCCGGTTCGGATCGTACTCAATGCGTTCCACTTTTGCAGGGATCGCGTCTTTGTTTCGAACGAAATCCACCACGCGGTAGTGATGCTTATGACCACCGCCTTTGTGACGGGTGGTGATATGGCCATTGTTGTTACGACCTGCTTTTTGGTGCTGTGGTTCCAACAATGGCGCGTGGCCATCACCTTTGTACAGGTGGTCCCGGGTCACTTTCACCACGCCACGTTGGCCTGGTGAAGTGGGTTTCATCTTGATGACTGCCATGTTATGCGGCCTCCCCAGACAGATTCAGCTCTTGACCTGGTTGCAACGTGACATAGGCCTTGCGAATGTTGTCGCGGCGGCCGATGGTTTTGCCAAAACGCTTGGTCTTGCCTTTGGTGTTCACCACAGACACGCCTTTAACCTCAACCTTGAACATCAATTCCACTGCGGCTTTGATTTCAGGCTTGGTTGCGTCCTGCAGCACTTTGAAAGTCACTGCATTGGATTTTTCAGCAACCATCGTGGCTTTTTCAGACACGATGGGGGCCACCAACACAGCCATCAGGCGACCTTCGTCAAACCCTTTTTTCTGCGCGCTCATGCGAACATCTCCTTGAGTTTTTCGATAGCACCTTTGGTGACGATCACTTTCTTGAAGTGAACCAAGGACACGGGATCGGCATAACGGGGCTCAACGATCAGGATGTTGACCAGGTTACGCGAAGCCAAGTAAAGGTTTTCGTCAATTTCTTCAGTGATCACCAACACGTTTTCAAGGTTCATCGCCTTGAATTTAGCTGCCAATTGCTTGGTCTTTGGAGATTCCACTGTGAGCGAGTCCACCACCGCCAAACGGCCTTCGCGGGCCAGCTGCGACAAGATCGAAGCCATACCGGCGCGGTACATCTTTTTGTTGATCTTTTGTGTGAAATTCTCGTCAGGCATGTTCGGGAAAATCCGACCACCGCCACGCCACAAAGGCGAGGAAGTCATACCCGCACGTGCGCGACCTGTGCCTTTTTGTTTAAAGGGCTTTTTGGTGGAGTGGTGAACTTGTTCACGGTCCTTTTGGGCGCGGGTGCCTTGACGTGCATTGGCTTGATAAGCCACCACGATCTGATGGATCAGGTCTTCGTTGTATTCACGACCGAAGACAGTCTCAGGCGCATCGAATTTCGATGCGGCTTGACCTTGGTCGTTCAGGAGTTCGATTTGCATCAGTTCGCTCCTTTGACTTTGATGGCGTGACGCACAGTCACGAAACCACCTTTGGAACCAGGAATAGCGCCTTTGATCAGGAGCAAACCACGGACTTCATCGATGCGTACGATGTCGAGGTTCTGGGTGGTGCAAGTCACATCACCGAGGTGACCGGACATGCGCTTACCTGGAAACACGCGACCTGGATCTTGCGCCATCGAAATCGAACCGGGCACGTTGTGCGAACGGCTGTTACCGTGCGATGCGCGCTGCGATTTGAAGTTGTGACGTTTGATCGTGCCGGCGAAGCCTTTACCGATGGAAGTGCCTTGCACGTCCACTTTCTGGCCCACAGCAAACACAGCCGACGCAGGCACAGCAGCGCCAGCGGCGTACTGGGCTGCAGCTTCAGCAGTCACTTTAAATTCTTGAATAATTTCACCGGCTTCAACACCGGCTTTGGCCAGGTGACCAGCGATGGGCTTGGTCACGCGCGATGCCTTGCGGGCACCAAATGTCACTTGCAAAGCGACATAGCCATCGTTCTCTTGGGTTTTGACCTGGGATACACGGTTGTTAGACACATCCAACACTGTGACAGGAACGGAATCCCCATCATCAGTGAACAGACGCATCATGCCCACCTTGCGACCCAGCAACCCGAGGGAGTTGCTAAGACTCATTGTTTTCTCCAAAACTTTCACCGCAGCCACTGCAATTGGCAGCTGCGTTTGGTGTGTGAAAGACTGTTAATAAATCTCACC